>JAAVDN010000011.1:0-739 GCA_014801785.1 Bacteroides sp.
CAATTCCGTCAGTGGGCTACTCAGGTACTGAAAGAATACATGATTAAGGGATTTGCTCTGAATGATGACCTGCTTAAAAATGCGGGACAAGGAAATTACTTTGATGAGCTGCTTGCGAGAATCCGGGACATTCGCAGTTCGGAAAAGGTGTTCTACCGCAAGGTTCTTGAAATATATGCCCTAAGTATTGACTACGACCCTCGCACTGAAACTACCCAGCAGTTCTTCAAGACGGTACAGAACAAGATGCACTTTGCAGCTCATGGACACACTGCCGCCGAAGTGATTTACGACCGAGCGAATGCTGAAAACGACTTTATGGGGCTGACTACATGGCGTGGTGCANTNCCTACCAAACAAGAGGCTGAGATTGCNAAGAANTATCTTTCGGAGGAGGAAGTTGATATGCTCAACNGNATTGTCAACCTNTANCTNGACTTTGCCGAACTTCAGGCNAAGAGCCATGTGCCGATGTATATGAAAGACTGGATTAAGAAACTNGATGANTTCCTTACNNTGTCCGGGAAAGAGTTGCTTACACATGCCGGNAGCATTTCGGCAGAAGTAGCAAAGCTGAAAGCCGACACTGAGTATGAGAAATTCCGCGAGCGCACCCAGTATCAACTCTCACAGGTCGAAATCCACTTCATTGAAGCCTTNGAAGCNGANCAAAAGAAACTCAAAAGATAATTAANCCATAGTCCCNATATAAGATGAGCAAGAAGTCGATACGGTTTTT
>JAAVDN010000011.1:745-157657 GCA_014801785.1 Bacteroides sp.
TNNNGAGGTGAGAACGGGCTGGGATGACGAGAACAACTGCTGGTGGTTCTCGGCTACTGACTTATGCGAGCGATCAACGATGAGACTGCTAATACGAAAGCGGTAACTATTGGCGTTGGCTCAAACGCAAGCTGGACAAGACGGCATTCAACTCGTGAGTGTCACTNACGGGTTCAAATTCAATAATCAAATAATATAATATACAATATGGATACAAACAACGACATATACCGCCGGATTNATTTCGCTGTAATGGCGATTGAGAGCGGAGCACGTAAACTGGGTATATCCGGCAAGGAGATGCACGACCGATTGAGTAAACAAGGCTTAATCCAAAACAGGCTTATAAAAAGATATGAGGAACTTCATACGCAAAGCCTTGATTGGGTTGCCAATGACATTAGCGAGACACTTCTAAACTGGGAGGCTGGATTATGATAACACTTTATCACGGTTCATTTATGAAACTGAGTGAGACGCAATGACATCTATGTGCATTACTGGCAGAAGTGATAAGCCCAAAATCGAGCAGTTGCCNGTAATTTGCCAGTTGAATAAAAGATTAGCGAGATAACTATTGAATTTTCAATGAGTTATCTCGCTTTATCGCACCCGGNTCAGAACTCGAATACTTCGAGTTTCATNTCGGCCGATNCGCGCATNATGCCAACCTCACGCACGAATACNTCCGAAGCGCTGTGGGCGTCAAGAGCGGCCTGGTCGCGCCAGGTCTCGCAAATCATCATGACATCNGGGCGGGTGGCGGACTCAAATATATCGTAGGCCACNCAGCCATCCTGCTCCAAAGAGGCTGCCGTCAATCTTTTGGCTGCCTCAAGCACAGTCTCTTTCTTCTCCGCGCTGACGCGGATAAAACAATTTAGTCTCAGCATTTTTCAATAATATTAGATCCAGCCCTCAAGAAATATTAACAGCCGGAGTCGGGGTGTTCTTCCTGCATAACGCGCTCAGCGCAAGTTTTGTTCCGACAGGCAATTTTCNCACNCNTCCATACGTTATATNAGACCGCGNCATAATTAACGCGTCATAATTAATGANNACCGNGNTCATAATATNTATATTTCTATGAGATATCTTTTACCAGCCCTGACAGCTTCCGTTCTGTTCTCGACTCCGGCTTGGGGAGAGTTAAGAATCAACGAGTTCATGCAGTCTAATATTGACCTGCTCCTCGATGATCTCAACGATTTCCCNGATTCCTGGGTCGAACTCTACAATNCCTCCTCCGAACCCGCGCAGTTGGCGGAATATTCCTTAGGAATCAGCAACAANCCNTCCAAAATCTGGCAACTCCCCGAAATGACTGTCGAGCCTTACGGATTCGTGGTCGTTTACTGCGACAAGGCNGAGTCNGGCCTACATACCTCCTTCCGTCTCGAATCCGGCAAGGGGGGTGAGATCTATCTTTTCCGCAACGGGGANATTGTAGAGCATCTGACCGANATAAAGAAGATGCCGGCCCCCGGAATATCTTTCGGACGTTTCTCTGAAGATGAGGATGAGTCCGGCTACCAGGCGATTCCGACTCCCGGCGCCCCGAACTGCCGCCGTATTCTGAAGGATATCCTCGGCGAGCCTATCTTCAGCGAGGAATCGCGCNTCTCCCATATCCCTTTCCAGATAAACCTCACACTGACAGTTCCCGAAGACTCTCCCGAAGGGACNGAAATCAGATATACCCTCGACGGATCGGAACCGACCGCCGAGAGCCCGCTCTATACCGCGCCGCTGAGCATTACGGGGAATGTGGTCCGCGCACGCCTCTTCCACCAAGATTACCTCTCTCCCCGCTCCTCGGCAAGAAGTTATATACTGACAGACCATGAGCTCTCGCTCCCTGTCNTCTCTATCGTCGCGCCCGATGAATATTTCTATGACGACGGTATCGGAATCCTTGTCGACGGCACTTACCACCCGACGCGTCCGAACTCCTATTATGACTGGCGCCGTCCGGTGAATGTCGAATATTTCCCGACNCCCGGCTCGACAAGNGTCCTCAACCAGCTTGCGGAGACCCGCGTCAAGGGGGGCGCTTCCCGTATCTACGACCTCAAGAGCATGGTCATCTACGCCAACAAGAGGTTCGGCACCAAACGTCTCGAATATGAGTTCTTCCCCGAAGACGCTCCGGGNCTGACGGACTGGAAGTCGATAGAGATGCGTAACGCGGGGAACGACCATGGGTATCTGTATTGCCGCGACGGTATCATACAGACCATCTTCGGACGAAACACATCNATCGACTTCCAACCATTCCAGCCTGCTATCCTGATGATCAACGGACGTTATGCCGGTCCGCTCAATCTTCGCAGCCGTTCCAACGAAGATCATATATATACNTTCTATGACGGTCTGGAGGATATCGACATGATCGAGAACTGGGTGGAACTGAAAGCCGGAGACTGGGATAACTTCAACGCCTTCATGGAGTTCTTCGCTGAGGAGGGACANANTTTCGAGGAATATTCNCAATGGATGGATGTCGAGGAGTTCGCCGACATCATGATTATGAACTCCTTCTTCGACAACCGCGACTTCCCGGGCAACAATATCGTCTGGTGGCGCCCGCAGAGCGAGGATGGTCGCTGGAGAATCATAGCCAAGGATACTGACTACGGTCTGGGACTGAAAAAATATGTCTCCGATTATCCGACTCTCTCCTGGCTTGTCAATCCCGAGTTCGGCGACGACTCCGAGAAACATGCGCCCTATACCCTCCTTTTCCGCCATCTGCTTGAGACTCCGGAGTTTAAGGAGCTGTTCATAACCCGCGCCAAGAACTATCTCGAAGGTTTCCTNGCCTCGGAATCGATTATCGCCCGCATCATGGAGGTGACGGAAAGGTTGAAACCTGAGCTTCTTCATTACCGTTCGACGGTTGACCAATGGTGGATGGACTATGAGGAGGAGCAGGAGAACACTATCCGCTGGGTCAGGGAACGCGTACCCTTCTTCCTGACGCATCTCGACAATNTCCTCGATCCGGAGTATCTGGGAGTCGNCGACATGGAGGAATCCGGAAAGGGTTCGGTCTCTGTCTATGATATATCGGGNNGTCTCGCCGGAATCTTCGCTTCTCGCGCAGATTTCATGAACNCGCAGGTTCCCTCGGGAGTCTATATTCTCCGACANGGTGACGACACTGTCAAAATAACCAGATAACGCTCCTNATCCTNCCTTNCATTTCTCCCTTTCATGCCCGCAATATCTGTTATCATACCGGTATTCAACGCCGAGAAATATCTCGAACCCACNCTCGAATCGGTCCGGCGTCAGACTATGGAGGATTTCGAGGTGCTGATGGTTGACGATGGCTCGACGGATTCTTCTGTGGCCATCATGGAGCGTTTNCGTGATGCCGACCCGCGTTTCAAGTTGCTGTCGCGTCCCAACGGNGGNCAGTCGGCGGCNCGGAACACCGGTCTCGAAGCGGCCCGGGGAGAATGGATCTATTTCATTGATGCCGACGACACGATGCATCCCGACGCGCTCTCCCTTCTGCTGGAGAGCGCGCGGTCTGTCGGGGTGAAGTTTGTCATCGGNGGATATTTCGAGGGTGAACGGGAGNNATGGCCCGACGANNTTCCGCGGAGNGGGGATNTGAAACTCCTGGACGCCCGCGGACTCCTGCGGACAACTCTCTATCAGCATCAGCGTCTGAACAATATCTGGGGNGCCCTGATTCATTCCTCTATCTTCAGCCCCGGNAANGATGGAAAACCGCTNCGTTTCGCCGAAGGGCTATATTACGAAGATCTTCTTCTCTTTCCTCAGCTATGTCTGAGAGCGGAGCGCATCGCATATCTTCCTTCAAAACTATATTTCTACCGTCAGCATCCNGGAAGTTTTATCCATACTTTCTCTCCGCGCCGTCTGGATTCGCTGAGGGTCACTGAAGAGATTCTTTCCCTCGTCGAGCGTGAGATGCCGGAGCTGANAGGGGNGGCCCGCGACCGTCAGATGAGTGCGGCCTTCAATGTCCTGATGCTTCTATGGCGCAACAATCCGNGCGGAACNCTGCCGCAAAGATACCATCGTTTCGGAAAGAGCTACGAAGAGGTAAGGGAGTATTGCCTGAGAATAATCCGGCNTCAGCGCCTGCGCTCGCTGACCGATCCGGGGGTNCGNCTCAAGAACCGCCTGGGAGCGTTGCTCAGTTTCGGAGGGATTCCGTTGCTGAGNTTTATGGCCCGCAAATTCCCTGACTGAAAATATGGAGGCGGGGATTGAAAATTGCCCATTTGCGTTTTTTCTGTTATTTTTGCAAAATGAACCGAATTAATTCTGATTCGTCATCAGTTCCCCCCTACCGNGACATGGCGCATGATCCGCGTCGTGTCCTCTTTATGCTCGCCCTTATCATTCTGCTTGCCTGCGGNTCNCTCTGCCGTCAAGCCTGGGCNCAGAACACGCGTCCGCAGAAAGCGACAGAGAAAACGACCGATTACAACCGCCCCAAACCGACGAAGCCGCTCAAGCCTGCCATACCCTCGCAGAACCGTTATCAGTCTGACAAGGTCTTTCTCGAAAAGGCCGATTCGCTGGTGCGCCGTAATGATGCGGACTCCCTTATCCGCCAGATTGTCAAGGGGGATGTGGTCTTCCGNCAGGGGGGAATGTGGATGTATTGCGATTCGGCCTATTANTACGCCGACCGCAATTCGATGGATGCTTTCGGACATGTCCGTATGGTTCAGGGAGACACTCTCTTCGTCTATGCCGACAAGCTCTTCTATGACGGAGATATTCGTCTTGCNCGCCTTTTCCGCGGTCCTACGGAATCGAAGGTGAAACTGAAAGATCCCCAGGGAACCCTGCTCACCGATACCCTCTACTATGACCTCGGTCTGGAGACGGGAAGCTATGACTGCGGCGGTGAGTTGACCGACAATCAGAACGTACTGACCTCNCTGTTAGGACAATACAACACCTCGACCCACGATGCCGAGTTCTATCGGGACGTGGAGTTAGTCAACCGACGCGACGGATACCGCCTCCTTTCCGATACCCTTCTCTACAATACGCGGACCGGNATAGCGCGTATCTGCTCCCCTACCCGTATCTACGGACAGACGGATACNATCCTGACGAGTTTCGGATGGTATGACACACGCACGGATAATCTGCAGCTGACCTCGCGCTCCACGATAGCNCATACCGATTCGGCCGGNAACGTCACTACCATCGAGGGGGATTCGATAGTCTACGACAAACGGACACGCATATCACGCGCTTTCGCCTTCAATCGTCCGGGGGGACGGCAGATGGTCCTGACCGATACGGCNCACAAGATGATTCTGACNGGNCTCTTCGGTCTATACAACGACTCTACACGCGANGCTCTCTCGACNGGGTATCCGCTCCTCAAGGAGTATTCNCGGCCGGATACTATCTATCTTCGCGCCGATACTATCCGGACTGCCATCGNGACTATCCGTGTATGGCCNGACTCGCTGAAGGCCCTGGCCTGGAAGTTCCGACCCGCCGACACGGAGCTGGAGGTCTTCGAGGATGAGGCGCGGGTTCTTCCTCCGATGACTGCNGANGATTCCCTGGCGCTCGATTCTTCCCTGATGACAGATCGTGAGGTCCATATAGCGCGCGCATATCATCGCGCCCGCTTTTTCAACCGCGATATTCAGGGNGTGGCCGACTCGATGGTCTTCATGGAGCAGGATTCGATGGTCAGGATGTTCCATAAACCNATAATATGGAGCGGCGAACGTCAGATCAGCGGTGGTTCGCGACGCAATCCGGGAGAGCTGTTCATNCATTTCAACGACTCGACAGCCGACTGGGCNCTGCTGCCGTCGAGCGGACTGATGACNGAACAGGTCGATTCGGCGGATTTCTTCTATAACCAGCTCGCCGGAAAGAAGATGAAGGCCTGGTTTGAAAACCGGACCCTGCGTCATCTCGATGTCTCCGGAAACACCCAGACCCTCTTCCTTCCGATGGAGGAGGATTCGACCTACAACCGTCTGGTTCTTGCCGAAGCTTCCTATCTGACTGTCGATATGACGGATGGGGAGCTGGACCGGGTCAAGATGTGGCCNGAGGTGAAGGGGAATGTGACNCCTATCTTCCTGGTNACTCCCCGGCAGAAGGTTCTCGAAGGNTATGAAGGGCGTATATGGCTTCCGGCNATACGTCCGCGGGGAATCCTTATCGGNGACCGTATGGTGTGGGACGATGACTTGGGGGAGGTCAGTCCCGAACTTGAGACATATTTCGAAACCTCTTTCTGAATCCTGTCATGAGCGATATCATTCATCTTCTTCCCGACTCGGTCGCCAATCAGATNGCGGCCGGAGAGGTTATCCAACGNCCGGCCTCCGTCATCAAGGAACTGGTCGAGAATGCCGTAGACGCGGGAGCNACNGAGATCTCCATCTATATCAAGGACGCGGGGCGGACTCTGATTCAGGTTATTGACAATGGGCGGGGGATGTCGGAGACCGACGCGCGTATGGCTTTCGAGCGCCACGCGACATCAAAGATACGGCAGGCCGACGATCTCTTCACTCTCCGCTCGATGGGATTCCGCGGCGAGGCGCTTCCCTCGATATGCGCTATCTCGCAGGTCGAGATGAGGACGCGCCCGAAGGAGGCCGAGATGGGGACCCGCATCCTCATCAATGGCTCGCGTGTCGAAAGTCAGGANCCGGATCTATGCGAGGCGGGGACTAATATTTCGGTCCGCAATCTCTTCTTCAATGTTCCGGCAAGACGGAAGTTTCTCAAGAGCGACACGGTCGANCTCTCCAACATCATGCGTGAGTTCGAGCGTCTGGCGCTCGTCAACAATCGTATAAGGATGCGTATCGACACGGGAGCGAAGACCATCGACCTGATGGGCGGGACTTTCCGGCAACGTATCGAGGGTATTTGGAAAAACAGTCTGAAAGCGGAACTGGTGCCGGTCGAGATCGACACCACTCTGGTCAAGATTTCGGGTTTCCTTTCGAGACCTGAATACGCGCGGCGGCGGAATCCTCTGCAGTTCCTTATAGCCAACGGGCGCAATATGCGTCACCCCTATTTCCATAAGGCTATCCTTTCCTGTTACGAGTCTCTTATCGCCGCTGACACTCAGCCATGTTATTTTCTTAAGTTCGAGGTAGACCCGGCTTCGATCGANGTCAATATCCATCCGACCAAAAACGAAATCAAGTTCGAATATGAGTCCGAAATATGGAAATTGCTGACGACGGCTGTGAAGTCGGCTTTGGGAATGAATTCGGGTGTGCCGTCGATTGATTTCGATAATGATATTCTCCCTGTCGAGACTTTGGCTCCGGGGGAGCATCCGGTCGCTCCGGACAGCTCTTTCCAGAGCGATTACAATCCGTTCCGCGCTGCGGCGTCGCAGCGTTCGAGAGTGCCCTCTGACTGGCAGAAGCTTTATGACGGTTTCATGAAGGATTCCTACCCCTCCTCCCCTGCTCTTGAGGAAGATGCGGAGGAGGAGTCGCTGGCCAAGCTTTTNGCCGGAACGGTCGCCTCCTCTTTAGGTGAGCGCAAGGGTAATGAGGCNTTGGGTCATTCTTCGCTCATCGAGGAGGAGGAGTTGCAGATCGGTTCGTCGCGTATATGTATGCAGATCGGNCTNAAGTATATTGCTGTCTCTTCGAGGGAGGGTCTGATTCTGATAGACCAATATCGGGCGCATCTTCGTATTCTCTACGAGCGTATTCTGCGCGAGAGGAATCTGGAGGCTGAGGGNAGCCAGAGTGTGCTTTTCCCCGAAGTCATTATTCTGGATCCTCANCAACAGGCGATTCTGAGTGGTGTGCTTCCGGATCTGGAGGCGATGGGTTACCGTCTGAATCAGTCCGACGGGTCGGCGGGTGAATGGGAAATCACCGGTATTCCGCTCTCGGGGCGCAATGAGGATTCGAAGGATGTCATAATGCGTATTCTCGACTCGTTGACGGAGGAAGGNCCTAATTACGGTTCGGACGCGCTTCCGGCAAAGGCGATGAAGGAGCGCAAGGCGCTGATGCTCGCTCGTTCCTCTGCTGTCGCTGGAGGAAGACGTTTGTCCGANGAGGAGATGGAGCATCTTGTGGCNGAACTGTTCCGGCTTCCCGATCCGGCACTGACGCCTGACGGCCACCGTATCTACACCCTNCTCGATTTCCCCCGCCTCGAATCCCTGCTGCCCTGATNCGGAAGTAGGTAGGGTTCCGGAGGATATCCGTTCATTTTTAAGTTGCAAAACAATAAGTTCTCCTTTATAGCAAGTCACGGGTTGTCNTTGAACGAGCTTCTTAAATTCGATGATCGTGGTTGGTATCTTCCAATTGATTTTCAATTATGATATTTCGCCCCGTTCCTTCTTCCTTTGCAAAAATATCCACGCTGAAGTCGCCGACATTAGATTCTTTCTCTTCAAGAGATATATCGATGCCGATAGCTTCACCAAGAAGAGCAAGATTTTCCTCCTTAGCAAGTCAAGGCGTAAAATCAGTGCTTTCATTCTTCCAGACCTGTCTGAGATCTGTTATCTGAATCAATTTATCAAGTTTCATTTTCTCTTTACCACAAAACTAATTTCCATTGCGACGTATTCGTTTCTTCCGGAAAGATAGATGTGTGAGGTGTTCGACATTATATAATGTTCCCGGCCATTTCAAGTTCAGTGATGGAATGGGCTGTGATATAGAGATAGAGAGTTGTGACAATACGCGAAGATTCCAGAATCTCTTCTTCGGACGCATCCGGGGTTACATGGCTCTCATCATTACGCATATTGCGCATGGTATCAAGGTAACCATACATTCGCTTGTATTTCTCTCGCTGCTTGAACTTGAGGGTTTTAAGTTCCTCAAATGCAAAGATACAATCTGCCAATGCAGGTGTTTTCTGTGGGTCGCGCGTATTGCGTAGTTCTTCGCCATGAATCAACCAATAGAGTTTCTTTAGATAAGTCTCAAATTTGGTGAGTATGGTGTTGAAATGCCTGCGACGGTCAACGAGTGTCAGTTTCTTGTCGCCAAACAAGCGGTTGAACGAGTCTATCAGCAAGTCATTTGCTCCGTCAAGACTGGGGAGTGAAGATGCCTGAAGAACTTTTACAAAGACATCTATGACTTCATTGAGCGGACGAAGTCCGGGGAAGTCGGCGAACTCATCGCTAAATGCCATATAGAGCGATTTGCGGAATGCCTCGGGGTCAAATACCAATGGGGCATCGCGGAAATGGTCGTAAAGGGCGGCTGCCATTTGCGACATTATCTGACGATACTTNTCGCCGTTGTCAAAGAGTGACTTGAATGCCTCGGTCTGTTCCTCATAAAGCGTTGTCGCAATATCATCGAACACATTGGGAAATACCGCCTCCATAAACTGCTGCTTGCCGTTGTTGTTGGCTTTCTTTGACAGTTTCTTTGCCTCCTTGGTTGTGGTAAGCCTGTTGACGATAGCTTCGACAATAACCCTGTCAGCTTCGGAGAAATCTCCTTTATACAGAATGTTTATCTTGTCTATTATAT
This sequence comes from Bacteroides sp., assembly GCA_014801785.1. Lineage (GTDB taxonomy): Bacteria > Bacteroidota > Bacteroidia > Bacteroidales > Muribaculaceae > Lepagella. Next base: position 10,264 of record JAAVDN010000011.1, read on the forward strand.
TACCGAGCAGATCGCGTTTCGTTTCCGGTTTGCCTCCTCCATTGCCGGATTCACCCTTAACGGACTGATTCCCTTCAAGAGTGATTGCTACGGTGTCCCCCTGTTTGAACTGAGAGTTGACCAGCATTATTTTCTTAGACAAATCAGGTCTTTCATGCGGAGTCTTCGGCAGAAGTTTATAAAGTGTATCAGCGAAGATATAGGCTTTGTAGAGAGACTTGTCGAAAGTGCGGGCAATCTGAGCCATATATGAATAGAAGCGAACAAAGTTCTTTACTTTAGCCCTGAGTTCAAATCTCTTTTCCTCATCCATCGCTTCAAACCGGTTCATTATCGGCTTGAAGAAACCCGAAAGAGCTGCCAAAGCATTTTTCTTACCTCTATATTTTTTGTAAATCTCATAGAAGGCTTCCTCCTCATTCTCACTCCAGATGTGATACTGCGCTATATCCTTGCGGAAACGGTAGACATAGTTGACATCAACCGGTTGTACCAGATCTGTGGCTGTATAGAACGGTTCAAAAGCCTTTTTGATTTCATCGGCAGTATTTGAAAAATCAAATACAAACGTGTCCTTCTTCAACTTCTGCCATCGGTTGAGTCTTGAAAGGGTCTGAACGGCTTTTACATTCTTCAACCGCTTATCCACAAACATTGTGTGGAGTTTCGGTTCGTCGAACCCGGTCTGGTATTTATCGGCTACGATAAGGACATTGTAGAGGTCGCTTGCGAAATAGAGTGGCAATCTTTCCTCACTGATTCTTCGCTCAGGAGTAGAATTAAGCTGCGACTCTGTGTAAGTCTCGCCACCAAATTCAAGTTTGCCTGAAAATGCTACAAGNGGGTTGACATCTGTATATCCTTTACGCTTGCAATAATCCTTCATGGCCATAAAATAGCGCAGTGCATGGGCACGGCTGGCACATACAATCATGGTTTTTGCCTGACCTTCCATGCGCTGGAGTGTCACTTCGCGTATTTTCTCGACCATTATCTCAATTTTCTGATCGATAACGTGCTGATGATTGTCATGGAAAGCTTTTATCGCCCTTGTTGCAGGAGTCTCTTCATAATCGGGATTTTCCGCCACATTCTTTGCAATCTCGTAGGCGGTGGCTATCGGAGTGAAGTTCAATAATACGTCTTTGATGAATCCTTCTTCGATTGCCTGTTGCATCGAATAGATATGATACGGCTTGTGCTTCATCTGCCCGGGCTTTTCCGAGTCAGGATAGGCTATGCCGAATGTCTGCAATGTCTTGGGCTTAGGGGTGGCGGTAAAAGCGTAGAACGAGAGATTGCCGTGCTGACCTTGTGTCAACAGATCTTCCATTAGGGCATCTTTCTCCTTTTCAAGCTGCTCAACCTCTTTTTCCTCGATTTCTGCAAGTTCTCGGAGGGCTTCATCGGTATCGGCGAGTGCGGCTTTAGTCTTTTCCGCGTTCTTCCCGCTTTGACTACTGTGGGCTTCATCAACAACTATTGCATAACGTTTGCCGCTCTGACTGCCCACTTTGTCATATATGTATGGGAAACGATGGAGTGTACATATCACGATTCGGGCATTACCATCACGGATTATGTCACCGAGTTTCGATGAAGGATCGCCATCGCGGATTATCTCAACTTGACCGAGTTTGTGGTCGAATCCGAGNACGGTGTTCTGTAACTGCTGATTGAGCACACGACGGTCGGTTATCACAAACACTGTATCGAAGATGTCTTTCTGATTTGCATCGTGCAGCGAGGCAAGTCTGTATGTCAGCCAAGCAATAGAATTACTTTTGCCTGAACCTGCCGAATGTTGGATAAGATAGTTCTTGCCGGCACCGTTGGCTGCGGTATCAGCTGTAAGTCGTTCAACCACATCAAGCTGATGGAAACGGGGGAAGATTATCTTTGTCGATTCCTCTTTTACCTCTTTCTCCTTGCCTGATTTATTGACAACAATCTTTATCTTTTCCTCTTTCTGAACGGATATATAACGTTGGAGAATTGAAAGCAACGCATCACGTTGAAGCACTCGTTCCCAGAAATATCCGGTGACATACTCACCTTCGGGTACCGCAGGGTTACCTGCTCCTCCCACATTTCCGGCACCGTTGCTACCTTGATTGAAGGGTATGAAAAATGTCTTCTCCTTCTGTATCTGAGTAGTCATCGCAACCTCATAGAGATCTACACCGAAATAAGCGAGTATTCGATTGTTGAAGTGGAAGATGAACTCATTGGGGTCGCGGTCTTCCATCCATTGCCGCTTACTGTCTTCTACGCTTTGCCCTGTCAACTGGTTCTTCAATTCCAGCGCGACAACCGGAATACCGTTAAGCATCAGCACCATGTCAATGGTGTTGCGGTTTTTGGATGTGTAAGCGAACTGGCGTATTACATTGAGACGGTTGGCACGATACTTACGCATCAGTTCCTCATTCAGCTCTGAGGCTGGAGCGAAGTAGGCGATACGGATTTTAACGCCGTGGTCGTCAATACCGTTACGGAGAACATATATCAGACCGTAACGTGATATATCGTCTTGCAATACCTTATAGAACTGGTCTGTTGCGTTATCGGCACCATAGATTTTCTGATAACGTGCCCATTCCTTTGGCTGTGTCTCAGTGATAAAATCTCGAAGCACAGTTATATCGATGGCTGCGTCTTTATTGTATGTCATTTGGAAGCCACGCTCATAGCCGCCTTTATCAAGCATCCATTGCTCAATGTCTTCCTCAAAATTCCTCTCTTTAAGATTATTGTTGTCCATAAGAATTCATTACTTAGGCTATTGTGATTTTACCGGTGACGGCTTCAAAAATGAGGCTCTGGCGGTATTGTTTAAGAGTTTCTATTTTCTCTTGCTTAACCTTGATAAGCCCATCAATCTCGGTGCATTTACCTGCAATATATTCTCCAATCTCGACTTGTTCAACAAGAGGAGGAACTGGAATATACAGATTCCTAATCTTATCTACCGAAAGGCCGGGCTGGGCTGCTGCCACTGAATATTGGTTAAGATTCATACTCCTTAATAATTCTCCAAACCAAATCAAATGATATTCTACAAGTGGATGGCAAACAATCGCATGCTCTGAAGCCCAAAATTTACCGTATGCATAATTAATATTACCACAGAGTGCTCCTTGTCTGCCAATAAGGACATATTCTCCATCTTTATTATATCTATCATAAAACCCTCTTAAGCCATTTCCTCCATAAACAGGGTATCCGGAATCTGTAATTTCTTCTGTTGTTATATTGGAACCACTGTATAAGTTTGATAAAAACTTTATTTTAGTCGTTACCCAGTTTTTAGGAATTTGAGGTATTTGGGGAATGTTACTGTCCTTTGTGGGTACATTGGGGTTTAGGCCATGGGTGACGGCTTCGGTAATGATAGCTTGGCGATACGACTCAAGGTCGGAAATCATTTGTTGCTCGACATCAATCAACTCATCAATCTCGCCACACTTCTCATTCAAATATGCGGCTATTGCCTCCTGTTCCGCGAGTGGAGGAACAGGGATTGCTATATTTTTCATTTCTTGCCATCGAGTTGTCCATAAGTCGGCGACAATCCCATGTCCCCAGCTATAGAATTCATCAGCAAAAAGCGTTGTATGAAAAAGCCAATTATAATAATCGGCGTTCATGGAAGTACGCGGTGCCAAAATCAAATTGATAAGTGACACAGAACCATCTTGTGGTGAAATTCCACAAGAGCCACGACGATCAGATCGGCTGTTAATTGCAAAATCGCCTTTTCTGACTAGTTTTCGATTATCGCCATCATCTGTTTTAGCCGCAGTTTCTAACTGAGGTAGAATGCCCTGCATTGTCACAGATAATGGCTCAAAATCCTTGTCGCTTACCCTAACGTAGCGGTTGTCATATAACTGACCTATTTTGGACGCCTCCCAGTGTTCGGGTATAGCCCCAATCCAAGAGATGCCGCTGTCTTTCATCTTAGTTACCCGGCTCACCTTTATCGTAAATATCTATGTGCTTAATGTCTTCCACACTATTTGGAGGAAGAAGGTAATCCGATGCCTTTGCCGATGAAATAACAGTTTTGCCCAACTGCGACTCCAATTTGATTCGTGCCGCCTTCGCAACATCTCCTCCTTGCTTAGCAATTTCAGCATTGGCTTCGTACCCTTTGGGTGTCTTTTGTTTTGATAATTCTGTAGCAGAGGCTTCTGCAAGCGTATTGAGTGCCAATTCTATATTCGTCATATTATCCCTTAGGTTTTCTTTCTTAAGCCCTTTATGACGTTTATACTCTTTTGTACTCTTTCCGCTCCATTGGGAAGTTATAATATCTGTAAGACTTGCAAACTGAACACCTTCTTTTATTCCGCCTTTCCTCCATTCATCAGTAAGGGCTTTACGCACCTCGATTGAACGTATTCGCTGATTAATCCAGTTCTCAGAATATCCCAAATTTCTATAATCAAGAATTGCTTGTTCAATTGATAATTCAGGATCTTGCATTTGATCAAGACGCTGCTTGGCGACACTGGCTATCCAAAGTTTGAATGGTTCAGCTTTTGGGGAAGGTATCGATTGAATGAGACGGAATAGCTGTTTATAATCCACTACATCTGTCATTCGATATTTTCCATCTGCTGCCTTCAATTTCAAACCGTGACAATTTGTCACGGTTTCATTACCCTCCTTTTTCAAACGTTGTTTTAATTTTCGCCAGTATGACGTGGGATCTACACTATCTGTCAGCACAGCAACAACATCCACTACTGAGAAGTACCATTCTTCTCTGGCTTCATCCCATACCGCACGAACCTTCCGGTCATTAAATATCTGAATACTATGTTTCTTCATAATGCCATCTATTTACCTAATATTTTGCTCATCAATTCCTGTTCTCGTTCTCCAAGATGGCGAAAATGCTCGAAGATTTCTGCTGCAGGACGCGGGGCATTGTAACGGTAGAACTCGCGGGTAAACGGTATCTCATAACCGATTTTAGTTTCAGCGTCTACATACCAGAAATCTGATGCGTAGGGGCGCACGTTGGCTTCAAGGAACTCATCGGTGTCGGTTTTCCACGGAATTATCTCGCTGTCCTTCAGCTCCGGGTCGGGTGCGAAACCACTCGACGTATCTGTTGGCTTGACATAAGCCTCGGGCATCGTAGGATTACGCTTTCCGTAGAAGTTGCGAATCATGGCAACTTTCCCTTGAGCTATCTTCACTTTCTCTTTTTTCAAGTGAGAAAAGAACTCATAATCGCTCATCGGTTCTTTGCAGTCATTGCAAGTGGTGGCAATCTCTTTGAGGAGCGCAATATCGGGCGCTTTCATCCCGGTGGCACGCTCTTCATCAAACTCTATGTCGACAAATTCAAGGCGAAGCGGACGATAAGTGAATACCTTGCGATACTTGAAGTCTTCCACATCTTTAACACGACTTTCCACACGGATTTCTCCATCCTCATATTCCTGATTTGCAAAACCTTTGTAGGCCTTTACTATAAGTTCACGGCAAAGGTCGGTAATTTCAACTCGCTTATTTCCTAAGCTTTTACGTCTTTTCTCATAACATTGGCTTGCATCGATGAGTTGAACCTTACCTATGCGCTCAGGCGCTTTATCTTTTGATACTATCCAAATATATGTGGCGATGCCGGTGTTGTAGAAAAGATCGTTGGGCAACTGAATGATTGCGTCGAGCCAGTCTTGTTCCAGCAGGAAGCCACGTATATTGCTCTCGCCACCTCCGGCATCACCCTTAAAGAGTGGCGAGCCGTTCTGGATAATTGCCATTCGACCATTCTCTTTCAGTTTCGATATACCGTTGAGAGTGAAAAGCATCTGTCCGTCGCCAATAGCAGGGAGACCAGCGGCAAAACGCTCGCCCTCGCCGGTCTCTTTCTCTACCTGAGTCTTTGAGGTTTTCCACTCGATGCCAAACGGAGGATTGGAGATTATGTAGTCAAATTCATAGCCCCGGAACTGGTCATTGCCGAGAGTGTCGCCTTGACGCATATTGTCGGCGTTACCACCTTTGATTAGTGTGTCGGCTTTTGCAATGGCAAAGGTCTGGTTGTTGAGTTCCTGACCGTGAGAGGTGACATCAGCGTCCGGATCAAGTTCAGTGAGTCGTTCAGTGAGGCAACCGAGCATCTGCGACGTACCCATTGCCATATCGTATATGTCAACGCTCACGCCTTCATCCCTAAGTTTCTCCTCATCGCCTGCAACCAGAATGTCTGCCATCACATATATGATGTCGCGGGCCGTGAAGTGCGCTCCTGCCTGCTCGTCATAACTTTCAGAGAATTTGCGCACCAATTCCTCGAAAATATAACCCATATCGACCGACGATATCCTGTCGCCACCGAGATAAGCCTTATCGCTGTTAAATTCCTTTATAATAAGATATAATAGTCCGTTGTCTTCAAGTTTGCTGATTTCCTTGTCAAACTCAAAGCGGCGAATTATATCTATGACGTTATCTGAAAAGTGCTGAAGATAATCATCAAAATTGTCAGCGATATTGTCCGGATCAGCGAGAAGATTCTGGAATGTAAACTTACTCGTGTTAAAGAACTGCTGACCGGCGGCACGCTGGAGAAAGGGTGCTTTCAACACCGCATCCATAGCACATAATTCATCATTGCGTTTCCATACAGCTTCACGTGTAGGAGCAAGAGTGTCCTCAAAACGTTTGATAACGCACATCGGCAAAATAACATTGCCGTATTCATGAGGTTTATAAATGCCAACAAGTTTATCGGCAATAGCCCATATAAGAGCCGCCTTTTCCTGACGATTTATGGTGGTGAGCCTTTCGGCTGATTGACTGGTCATGGTATTATTTGGTATTAACGAGCAATTCTCGGATGTTAACATTAAGTAATTCGGCAATTTCAGCAAGCGTTTTCAAATCAGGCTGAATAGTATTGGTACACCATTTTGAGACCGTTGTATGGTCTTTGCCAAGTTGTTTTGCCAACCATTTTCCCTGCTTGTCTGTCTCGGCAAGCACAGCCTTGATTCTATTGAGTTTAACGACTTTTATTTTCAATAAGTAGCTGTTCAAAATAAATGAGTGTATAAAACGCGGCTATCGCGCCGGCCATTTGGCCGCGGAGAGAAGGAGCTTAGCGGGCTAAGCGACTGAACGACAAGGTTAAATGACAAGCGAGAGCAAGTTTTATAACTCAAGATTCAAAAAAACATATATCGTTTTATTTTGAACAGCTACTTGAATTGGTATTTGATGCAAATTTAATAAAAATCCCTAATTCTTGCAAATATCTGAACATCAGAGAAAATAAAATCACTAGTAAATTTACTTCTATATTGTGTAGATTGAGTCTTAGTAGGGTGCGTTTTTCCGTGCAAAGTTACTGCGCCCGGGAATAACGCCAAGTGCCGCATTGCTTTCCGCCTGTAATCGGTAATTTTGTATCCGCAGAAATCGGCATAGTAAAATCCCCAGTTTAAGGGTAAAATAAAAGGCATCCTTTAATCTTGTGAGTTGAACAAAAAAACACAAAAACATGGATGGCCGCCCTATGGCTTCTGAGATAAAGAAGTATCTCATGTGGAGCAAAATTAATCAATTAAAACTATTACTGTCGTACAAATGTACGACAGTAATAGTTCAGTATCCGACCTTCGGGTGCATATTTCCATGTAGCCAGACCCATGTGCGGTTTAGTATGATCTGCTCCGGCATGTATGATTTCAGCAGCGGTATGTCCGGTTATGGCATACCCCTTGCAGATAAATTCATTCAGCACGCGGGTTGCCCACTGACGGACTCGGGTAGCTCTTTGACTATTAACTCGATACCCAACACTGATAATCGCATCCAGATTATAAAAAGCTCTTTCACGTTCGACTTGACGATTGCCTTCGGGTTGAACTGTTCGAATTTTTCGAATAGTTGCGCTCTCTGCCTCATTCCTCCGTCAGGCGTCCGTCGCGACGCGCTTTCTCCTTGAGGGCGCGAAGAAGGGCTCGACGGTAAGCTTCGAGACGGGATTCCTGCAGAAGGTCGCGGATCTGGGGGACTGCGAAGTCGTAAGGAATTACTTCCCCGGAGGGTATGTGGTCATAAAGATGAAGGAGGTAGGTTATACCGCCTCGTGTTGTCTCCAGGTCGCGGTTCGTTTCGAGAAAGCGGTCCGGGTCACCGAACGGATAGGGAATCTCAGCTTCCAATGCGTCGAAATCCACCCATCGTTCTCCGAAATAGTCAACACCTATCAGAGTCGGTCCGCTTTCAGCTTCAAGGCGTTCGAGGTCTTCGGCCGTTGCGCGGACAACCAGCCTGCGCCCTTCGTCAAGAAGGGGCGAATCTTCTTCATAACGGACCAGGACACCCTTGACAAGGGGGCGTTCGAGTATCATCTCCTGTTTATGAAGGGCATAATAGGCTTTGACGCTATCCTCGCTGACCGGTATCTGACGTTCGCGACGGATACGGGCGCGATAAGCTTCAAGACGCAGCTTACGCCGGTAATCGTCGGTCATGCGCCTGATGCGCGCCTCGTCAGCCGGGTCGGAAGAGAGATAGGCGGCGCAGAGACGGTCTTCGAGCCAGCCATCGATAAGAGCCTGTGCAAGCGCAACACTGTCTTCCTCGGAGAGTCCGGCAGGAATACGCTCCTCAACTTCGCGCAATGTCAGCACCGAATCATCCATACGGACGACGATAGGTTCCTCCATAGACTGTTGCGGGTGTCTCCGGCACGCGGAGACACCCGTCAGTATCATTACCCCCGCTAAGGCGAAGGGTCTAAAGTTCTTTTTTAAATTCACTTTACCTTTTTCAGCACTTTCTCGTTGACCTTAACCGGATAACGGGCCTTGAGTTCCTCTACCCAATCGCTCTCCAGCTGGTTCTGATAGTCGCTGGTCACCATTCCGCGTACATCCGACACTTCCTCCGGCTCATTGAGGACAACAGGGTCGAAAAGGAAATAGACGCTGTATTTGGAGTTGGAGGGGGTGACAGCGGGAGCGCCGAACATCAGATTGTCTACCATCGGGTTGGCACCCTGTTCGACAAGTACACGCTCGATTGAAGCCTGACGGCCAAATTCCTTACGGGCGGCGGTCACTATGGTGTCGGAACCCAACTGGGAGAGACGCGCACGGATTTCGGCGGCGACAGAGTCATTGGGCGCCTGGACAAGGATACCCTTGACATGGGGAGCGGTCCATTTATAGTTGGAGCGATTGGCCTCGAAATAGTTGTTCAGACCCTCGGTGTCTTTGGACGCGCGATCCCAGACCTTGCGGACGCTGACCTCATAGAGAAGGCTTCCATCGTGGTATTCATTGACCAGATTGCGATAATCCGCCTCATTAGCCATCAGCCAGTCCTGTTCGGCCTCGGTCAGTTTGCGGTATTTGAAATAATTCATATACTCGCCCAGCATTTTGGCGGCGCGATCGGCAGGAACATTGGTGCGACGGACTGACTCGAAAAATTCGGTTGTGTTTCCGACAGGTTTCTTATCAATGGTCATGAGCGCCTGAGAGGTATAGGCGGGAGTTTCGAAGGAGGCGTAGAACGCGGAATCAAGACCGTTGACCTGTGCTGCGGCGAGCATCTCGTTGTAGAGGGCATCGTTGACACGCGCCTTGTGTTTGGCGCTCAGACGGTCGATGGTGTTGTAGCGTATGAGGGAGTAACGCTCATCCTGGGGATTATTGAAGCGGGCGAGGAGCTCCGGTTTCATCTTTTCGAGAGTAGCAGGAGCGGACCATTTGAGACGTTTGATCAGATGCCATCCGAACTGAGTGCGGACCGGGGCGGAGACTTCTCCATCCTTGAGGGCGAAAGATGCGGAGTCGAAGGGAGCAACCATCATTCCGGCTCCGAAGGGGGGAAGCTGTCCGCCGTTGCGGGCCGACCCCTTGTCGTCAGACTGGAACATAGCTATGCGCTCGAACTCCATCGGGTTGTTGGCGACAACATTGGCCACCGAGTCGATCCACGCGCGGGCGGCCGTCTGTTCAGCTTCAGAGGCTGTCGGGGGAACCATCTTGAGGATATGTGTGACGGTGACGGTTCCGCGGGCCGGACGTTTGCGTCCTCCTTTCAGTATATGATAGCCGACCGGAGTCTCGACAACTTCCGAGATCTCTCCTTCGGGAAGGGTGAAGGCCGTTTTCTCAAAATTGTAGGGAAGGTTTCCGGCCGACATGAATCCCATGTTGCCCCCCTTGTCTTTTGATGCGCCATCCTGCGACCATTCGGCGGCGACGGTCGTGAAGTCCTGTCCGGCAAGTATTGCCCGGCGCAGCGAGTCGGCGCGGTTCCAGACAACCTGCGAGGGTTGCCCCTGGGGCTTGCGCAACATTATATGGATTGCCTCTGCCTCGTTACGCGAAAGGTCGTAAGCCTCCTTGACCAGATTGTTCAAGAAAACCGAGTCAGCAAGATATGGGGCGGCCAGCTCACGACGATACTGAGCCATCTCCTTGCGGAACTCGGCGGTCGTGTCAACCCCTTCGCTCAGCGCGTCGGCAACTTTGAGTTTATATATCTTGAACATCTCGACATAATCCTCCAAAGGCTGGCTCTCGACCTGCTGCTGGGAGTTTTTATGATAGAGATACTCGAATTCCGATTTCGGAACGTCGATGCCATTGACGGTCATCAGTACCGGATCCTTGGCAGCCCAGGCCAAGGCTGCGGCCCCGAAAAGGCCGACGGCGGTCATCAGTTTGTTCTTCATTGTTATGCTTTACAATTCGTTGTCAAATAGTATAACGAACCCCATTTATAAAAATTGCGCCTGACCCCTGTTCCTTCACCCACCGAGGACGAAAAAACCTTTTGCAATCTCTTCCTCGATATCCCTTTCTTTTAGATATTACAAATTCTTTCAGACATTTCCAAATTTCCATTTTGAAAATTTTTCAGAGTTTTTATTTTTACTAATTAACTATAAATCAATTACTTAACAATTATTTTCGGAAAACTTTTAAAAATTCAAGGCCCTCTCAATTTGCGATTAAGAAAATTTCGCTACCTTTGCACCGCTTTTCAAGAGCTTTCACGATCCAACCAAAAAGGGGCTTGCGCTCTCAGTCAGGCGTAATCCTCCGTAATCCAGATTCTTCCGATACCGATGGAACATTCTTACAGCTTACCCTCAGCAGGGTCTCCCACCTACAGCTACGATGAGGCCTACAGCGCCTCGCTCGACTATTTCAAGGGAGATGAACTGGCCGCACGCGTATGGGCTACCAAATACGCCCTTAAGGACTCTTTCGGCCATCTCTACGAGAAATCTCCTGACGATATGCACCACCGCATCGCACATGAGATCGCACGCATCGAGGCGAAGTATCCCAACCCGATGTCTCATGATGAAGTCTACGAAGTTCTGAAGGACTTCCGCTATATCGTTCCGCAAGGAAGCCCGATGGCGGGAATAGGAAATAATTTTCAGGTCGGCTCCCTGAGCAATTGCTTTGTCATCGGTCTCGACGGCCACCCCGATTCCTACGGGGGAATCATCAAGATTGACGAAGAGCAGGTTCAGCTCATGAAACGTCGCGGAGGTGTCGGCCACGACCTCTCACATATTCGTCCGAAGGGGAGTCCTGTGAAGAACTCGGCCCTCACCTCGACCGGTCTGGTCCCTTTCATGGAGCGATACAGCAACTCGACACGCGAGGTCGCGCAGGACGGACGCCGCGGAGCGCTGATGCTGACGGTCAGCATCAAGCATCCGGATTCAGAGAAATTTATCGACGCCAAGCTTGAGGAAGGGAAGGTCACAGGCGCCAACGTCTCGGTCCGCATCGACGACGGATTCATGCAGGCGGCTTCGGCCGGAACTCCTTACCGCCAGCAATATCCAATCGGTACGCCCGAAGATGCCACTCCCCTTTTCAGCAAGGAGATAGACGCTGCGGCCCTATGGCGAAAGATAGTCCATAACGCATGGAAGAGCGCTGAACCGGGAGTCCTTTTCTGGGACACTATCCGACGCGAGAGCGTCCCCGACTGCTATGCCGACCTCGGTTTCGAGACTATATCCACCAATCCCTGCGGAGAGATTCCGCTCTGTCCCTACGACAGTTGCCGTCTCGTCGCCATAAACCTTTACAGCTACGTCCGCAATCCGTTCACTCCGCAGGCGTCGTTTGACTTCGACCTTTTCCGCACTCATGTCCGCAAGGCGCAACGGATTATGGACGACATAATCGACCTGGAGATGGAAAAGATAGATACTATCTTGAAAAAGATAGACTCCGATCCGGAGACTGACGAAGTGAAGACGACGGAACGCCATCTTTGGGAGAAGATTCGCGACAAGACCCTGAAAGGACGGCGGACAGGATGCGGCACCACGGGAGAGGGTGATATGCTGGCGGCTCTCGGACTGCGTTACGGAACCCCCGAGGCCACGGCCTTCTCTACAGAGGTCCACAAGCAACTGGCTCTGGCCTATTACGACGCATCTTCCGACATGGCGGCTGAACGCGGTCCCTTCGAGGTCTACGATCCTGAGCGCGAAAAGAATAATCCCTTCATCCTGCGCCTGAAAGAGGCAGACCCGGCGCTTTACGAAAAGATGGTCCGGCAGGGACGCCGCAATATCGCGTGTCTGACAATCGCTCCGACAGGAACAACATCGCTCATGACCCAGACGACAAGCGGTATCGAGCCCGTCTTCAGCCCTGTCTACAAAAGACGACGCAAGGTCAACCCCACTGACGAGAATGTACACGTTGACTTCATCGATGAGGTAGGAGACGCCTTCGAGGAATATATCGTCTATCATCATAAATTCCTCGACTGGATGAAGTCACAGGGTATCGAACCGAAACAGAACATGAGTTCGCTGGAGATGGAACGCCTCGTGGAACGCTCTCCTTATCATAAGGCTACCTCCAACGATGTTGACTGGATGGAGAAGGTCAGGATGCAGGGTGCGGTCCAGAAATGGGTTGACCATTCGATTTCGGTAACTATCAATCTTCCCTCCGATGTCAGCGAAGAGCTTGTCGGACGCCTGTATATGGAGGCATGGAAAGCAGGTTGCAAGGGTTGTACGGTCTACCGCGACGGATCCCGCAGCAATGTGCTCGAATCGGTTAAGGAAAAGAAGGAGAGCACTCCGGCTACTGAACTTATCCGCACTCCGGACCACGTCATAAAACGCCCCATCGAACTGGAGGCCGATGTAGTCCGCTTCCAGAATAACAAGGAGAAATGGATCGCCTTCGTCGGACTCGCCAACGGACGCCCCTACGAAATCTTCACAGGTCTGGCCGATGACGATGATGGTATTTTCATTCCCAAGTCCGTAGAACACGGCAAACTCATCAAGGCGATGGATGCCGACGGCCGCAAGCGCTACGACTTCCAGTTCATCAACAAACGCGGTTTCAAGACAACGATCGAGGGATTGAGCGAGAAGTTCAATCCCGAGTTCTGGAACTACGCGAAGTTGATTTCAGGGGTCCTTCGTTACGGAATGCCGATTGACCAGGTGCTCAAACTGGTCGGAGGGCTGGAGCTGGACTCGACAAACATCAACACCTGGAAGAACGGCGTCGAACGCGCCCTGAAGAAATATATGCCCAACGGCGCTAAGGCGACCGGAGAGAAATGTCCCAATTGCGGTTCCGAATCCCTTATCTATCAGGAGGGATGTCTTATCTGCAAAAACTGCGGCAGTTCGCGCTGCGGCTAACATTTCTTGCGGGCCGAACTCTGAACAGGATTCAACAAACATCAAAAATCCTTTTCTGCGACATATTCGTTTGCGGGAAAGGATTTTTATTTATATATTTGCCATAGAGTACGTCCGAGACCCTTCTTTCGCAAAGCAGGAGCAGGAGGCTCCGCGGGGGACAGAGAGGGAAGGCTTGACTGATAGAATCTAATATACCATATAATATAAGATGAAATTAAGATTTCATATAAATTACCATACCGAGTGGGGACAGGCCCTCTATATCTACGGCTCCATCCCTCAGCTCGGTGACAATGATTCCCACAAAGCTCTGGAAATGGAGATGGCGGGTCCCGATCTATGGGGTCTCGACATAGAGCTTCCTGACGACACTCCTGATTTTGAATACCATTTCGTTGTCAAGGCTCCGGAACAGGCCTGGCGCTTCGAATGGGGAAAATCACATCTTTTCCGTAAAGGACAGGGGGTCAGTCTTTACAATATCTTCGACTCCTGGCTCGGCGAGCCTTCAGAAAAACCCTATTTCAGCACCGCCATTGTCGACGGCATCTTCAGCCGCAAACATCGCGACATGCCGCTCTACACCCAACCCGGCACAATCAACCTGCGCATCGCCGCTCCGATGATAGCGCCCGATGAGGTTCTCGCCGTATGCGGCGAAGGGGAAGCGCTGGGCAACTGGGATCCGAAGAAAGCTGTCGTTCTCAACGATGCCAACTACCCTCTTTGGGAATGCAATATTCCCTACGCCGGTCTCCAGCTCCCCTTCGAATACAAATTCCTCATTCTCTCCAAGGATGGCAAGGAGGTGCGCGGATGGGAAGAGACCAATAACCGTATCTTCAACATCAAGCCGCAGTCACCGGCGGAAGTCATCGTCGTCGAAGGTCTCACCTTCGCCAATCCGCGCCACGACTGGCGTGGGGCCGGAACAGCGATTCCGGTCTTCTCTATCCGCACCGAGGAGGATTTCGGAGTCGGAGACTTCATCGACCTCAAGAAGATGGTAGACTGGTGTAAGCTGACAAAGCAGAACATACTCCAGGTTCTGCCCATCAACGACACGACAAAGACCGGAACTTGGGTAGACTCCTATCCTTACAGCGCCAATTCGACATTCGCTCTCCATCCGATGTATCTTCGTCTGGAGGAGGTCGGACGTCCCGCTTCTGAAGAACGCCGCGAATTTTTCGAGCGGAAGCGCCGCGAGCTGAACCAGCTCGAACAAATAGACTATGAGGCGGTCAACAATCTCAAGCAGGAATATCTGCGCGAGATTTACGCTCAGGATGGCGACGAGACCAAGAAGCGCGAAGACTATCGCGCTTTCGTCGAGCGTAACCGCGAATGGCTCGAATCATACGCCGCCTGGTGTTGTCTGCGCGATGAATATTCAACTCCGGACAACAACCGCTGGGGGGATATGGCCAGCTATGACGCCGACAAGGTTGAAAAATATATCGCCGCCCACCGCGAAGAGATCGAATATCATTATTTCCTGCAGTATCATCTCGACCGCCAGCTCCGCGACTCTATCGATTACGCTCACCGCAACGGAGTTGTCCTTAAGGGTGATATACCTATCGGTATCGGACGTTTCAGCGTCGATGCCTGGCAACACACCCGCCTCTTCAATATGGATTGCCAGGCCGGAGCCCCGCCGGATGATTTCTCCGTTCTCGGACAGAACTGGGGCTTCCCGACCTACAACTGGGACGAGATGGCAAGCGACGGTTTCGCATGGTGGAAAGCACGTTTCCGCAAGATGGCTGAATATTTCGACGCCTATCGCATCGACCATATACTCGGCTTCTTCCGTATATGGCAGATTCCTCTCGACGCGCTTCACGGATTGCTCGGTTATTTCAACCCGGCCCTCCCCTTCTCGGCCGAGGAATTGCGTAACAGCTACGATTTCTGGATTGACGTCGATCTGCAGACCAATCCGCTGATTCTCGAATGGATGCTTACTGATTTCTTCGGAGAGTATGTCGAGGAGGTAAAGCGCGATTATCTCGACTTGATAGCCAACGGGCGCTACCGACTCAAGGAATTTGTCAATACCCAGCTGAAGGTCCGCAACCATTTCGCGTCCCTTGAGTCCTCTGAAAAGAACACCCGCATCGAAAACGCCCTCATGGGTCTGATCGATGATGTCCTCTTTATCGAAGACCCTTACCGCAAGGGACACTACCATCCGAGAATCTCGGCGCAGTACACCTATCAGTTCCGCAATCTGACGGACTATGAGAAATGGTGTTTCAACCGACTCTACAACGACTTCTTCTACCACCGCAACAATGACTTCTGGTATGGAAAGGCGATGTGGAAACTGCCACCCCTTCTCGATTCAAACGGAATGCTGACCTGCGGCGAGGATCTGGGAATGATTCCGGACTGTGTGCCTGAGGTAATGCACCGTCTGCAGATTCTATCTCTCGAAATCCAGCGTATGCCGAAGGATCCCAAGACAGAGTTCGGCGACACCTGGCATTATCCTTATCAGAGTGTCTGCACGACCTCGACGCATGATATGTCGGGAATCCGCGGATGGTGGGAAAGCGATCCGGCTGTCAGCCAGCGCTATTTCAACCATGTTCTCCACGAAGGAGGAGCTGCCCCCTATTTCGCGGAGCCTTGGATATGCACAAAAATCGTCGATCTGCAACTCAAGTCTCCTTCCATGCTCTGTATCCTGCCTCTCCAGGACTGGCTGTCGACCGACGGGAAGTTGCGCCGCGAGAATCCGCAGGATGAACAGATCAACGAGCCGGCCAACCCGACCCACTACTGGCGCTACCGCATGCACATGACGGTCGAGAAGCTACTTGCCCAGAAAGAGTTCAACGCCTCTATCCGCGACCTGATCTCCTGGTCGGGGCGTTGATGCGGCGTGACGCATAAACATTTTTATTTCCCCGGTCCTTATGCGGGATGGGGTCTTTGAGACTTCACGACGTAGGTATGGACCGGGGTTTTTATTTTCCTGTATGGACAATTATTTCAAGACACGCCGGACAGTAAGGCGTTTCAGCGACCGTCCGGTGACTGACGCCGAGATACGTTCGATTCTCGAAGGGGCAATGCGCGCCCCGACCTGCGGCAATATGCAGCTCTATTCCGTCATCGTATCGCGCGAGGGAGAGTTGCGCGCCTCTATAAACGAAACTCATTTCAATCAGCCAGCCGCCACAGGCGCATCCGTCATTCTGACCGTATGCGCTGATTTCAATCGGTTCACACGCTGGTGTCGCCTCAATAACGCCGATGCGGCCTACGGCAATTTCCTATCCTTCACTTCAGCCATGACCGATGCCCTTATACTGGCACAGCAGATAACGACAATCGCTGAAATGGAGGGAATGGGTTGCTGCTGGCTCGGAACAGTCAGCTACAATACCCCCCGCATCCGCGAACTGCTGCGCTTGCCGGAGATGGTCTTCCCCGTCGCTGCGCTGGCTCTTGGATGGCCTGCCGAGAAACCCGAACTATGCGAGCGTATGGAGGTAGACTCCTTCCTGCATTTCGACACATATAAGGAACCATCTGATAAGGAGGTCGCTGATTATTTCCGAATCAAAGATGAATTTCCTGCCAACGCCGGGTTCGCCGCCGAAAACGGCAAGGAGAATCTGGCTCAAGTCTTCGCCGAGGTTCGCTATCCGAGAAGTGTCAACGAACCGGTGTCGGTAGCGCTTCTTGAAGAACTGAAGAAAGCCGGCTTTATCGGGTGATGAGGGTCATTCAGACCTTACTCCTTACCCGGGCCGCTTCCGGGAGCTGATTTTTTCTATTAAATATTTGGCTCTGCCGGGCGGAATGATTAATTTTGTCTTATGAGCGAAAACGTCTCCCCACAAAGCGCCGAGGCAAGATATGCCGAGGCTGAGGCCCGTCTGACGTCATATCTGCGGACCCATGCCCGCCGTAAGACGCCGGAACGGTTCGCCATATTGCGCGAGGCCCTGGCTATGAAGGGGCATTTCGCTATCCATGACCTTCTGGAGGCTATGGAACGGACTCATTATCATGTCTCGCGGGGCACGGTCTACAATACGGTGCAACTGCTGTGTGACTGCGGCGTGTTGCGTCGCCATCTGCTTGACACAGACCAGGCGCTCTATGAATGTCAAACCGCAAATCATCTCCACCTGGTGTGTGCCGGTTGTGGCAAGATCAAGGAGGCCACTCATCCTGAACTCTCCCGTCTCCTCATAACAATGAAATATCCGGCCTTCAAGGCCAATTATTTCTCCGCTACTCTCTTCGGCTACTGCAACGCCTGTCTCCGCAAGGAGAAAGCCCGTAATAAAGGGGAAAAGAGCTGACACTACGGAGAATAAACCCAGAATAAACTAACCATTCTAATACCATTAAAAGCTACTCATGGCAAAAGTAAAACCCTTCCGCGGTGTACGTCCGCCGAAGCAGATGGTCGAGGAGGTCGTCTCCCGTCCTTATGACGTCCTGAACTCTGAAGAGGCCCGCGCCGAGGCCGCCGGTAACGAAAAGTCCCTCTACCGTATCATCAAGCCCGAAATCGATTTCGAGCCGGGAACGGACGAACATGATCCGAAGGTCTATGAAAAGGCCGTCGAAAACTTCAAGATGTTCCAGGAGAAAGGATGGCTCGTTCAGGACGACCAGGAAAAGTATTATATCTATGCCCAGACGATGGACGGCCGCACGCAGTATGGTTTCGTCGTCGCTGCTTGGGTTGACGACTATATGGAGGGACGCATCAAGAAACATGAGCTCACCCGCCGCGACAAGGAGGAGGACCGCATGAAGCATGTCCGCGTCAACAACGCCAACGTCGAGCCTGTGTTCTTCGCTTTCCCTGACAACGAGGAACTTGAGAAAATCATCCGCGAAGTGACTGCCGATGATCCGGAATACGACTTTGTCGCTCCCGATGGTTTCGGTCATACCCTCTGGCTGATCGAAGATCCGGAGATGATTGCCAAGATTACCTCCGAGTTTGAGAAAATCCCCAATCTCTATATTGCTGACGGCCACCACCGCAGCGCCGCAGCCGCTCTTGTCGGAGCTGAGAAGGCCAAGAACAATCCTAACCACAAGGGAGATGAGGAATATAACTATTTCCTCGCTGTCGCTTTCCCTGCCTCACACCTCAAGATTATTGACTACAACCGCGTCGTTCGCGACCTGAACGGTCTGACTGAGGAGGAGTTCCTCAACCGTCTGCGCGAGAACTTCGAGGTCAAGGATATGGGTGAGGAAATCTATCATCCTGCTTCGCTCCACAATTTCTCCCTCTATATGGGAGGCCGCTGGTATTCGCTGACAGCGAAACCCGGAACATATAACGACCAGGATCCGATCGGTGTCCTTGACGTCACCGTCTCCTCTGACCTTATCCTGCGTGACATCCTCGGAATCCATGACCTGCGTTCCGACAAGCGCATCGACTTCGTCGGAGGTATCCGCGGTCTGGAAGAGCTGAAACGTCGTGTAGACAGCGGTGAGATGAAGATGGCTCTGGCTCTCTATCCCGTAACAATGGACCAACTCATCAACATCGCTGACACCGGCAACATCATGCCCCCGAAGACAACTTGGTTCGAGCCTAAACTCCGCTCCGGACTCGTTATCCACAAGCTTGACTGATTCCTACCATCCCAGTCCCCTACCTTAACATTTACTTCAGGCCGGGGTCTAAAGAATATAACGCACCCGTTTTTACAAATGGGTGCGTTTTATTTTGGAAATCAAATTTAAACCGGTATATTTGCGTATGCTCACTGAGAATCTATCTACCGCTCCTTTAGAGGAGCTCTTCGAGGCCGCTGAGAGTGCATCGATAGTGGGTGAGGATGCTGTCCTTTACAGTAATTCGCTCGCTCATCTCAGAGAGGTGCAGGCAGGACTTGACTACCGATATGATGAAGGAGTGAAACGCGGCAGAGCGGAAGGTCGAGCGGAAGGCAGAGCGGAAGGTCGAGCAGAAGGTCGAGCGGAAGGTAGAGCAGAAGGAATGGCAGAAGGAATGGCAGAAGGAATGGTCAAAGGAAGTATTGATACGTCCGAGCACATCGCAAGGAAGATGTTGGAGAATCACTATGACCTGTCGGTCATTTCCGCCCTGACCGGATTGTCAGTAGAGAGACTTAAGGAACTCTCATGAAACCGAATCTATCATGAACTTTACTCACACACCGTTGGTCAGCGTTATAGTGCCATGCTATAACCATGCGCGATTTCTACATGAGCGGATCCATTCTATTCTAAATCAGTCTTATTATAATCTGGAACTGATTCTGCTTGACGATTCCTCTTCAGATAACAGCGCTGAGATTCTTCGAGAATATGCATCGGAGAATCGCGTCATTGCCGTTGAGATCAACAAGACCAATTCCGGAAGTCCTTTCAGGCAATGGAAGAAGGGGCTCGCGCTGGCCAAGGGAAAATATGTATGGATTGCGGAAAGTGACGATTCCTCTGAAAATAATTTTCTGAGCAGGACAGTCGAGTTTATGGAAACACACACTGATGCAGTCCTTGTATTCACTGGTTCCCACCTCATAAACTCCAATTCGGATATAATCGCCAATCCTCCCTACGATTATGACCGATGGCACAATTCACTATCCTACAGGCCGGAAGGAAAGGCTATTTTCGATGGGATGGAATACATGAGGAAACTACTATGTTGGGATTGCACTATCTACAACGCAAGCGGAGTCCTGATGAGACGCGACGCCATATCGTTGGAAATGCTTGACGATAGTATAGCTATGAGAAATTCCGGAGACTGGCTTTTTTGGATTAAAATGGCGATGAAAGGGAAAGTCGGACGCATATACTCACGTCTCAACAAGATGCGTCTTCACGGCATCAATACTACGGCACAAGGGAACGACAGCGGGCGCCGATGGATTGAAGACGCAAAAGTCATCAACTACGCGTCCTCGGCAACAGGATATTCATCTTTATGGCAGAAAGCCAGAAAAGGTGCTTTCATCCATCACCTGGCCTTTTCTCCCGAGATAGCGGATGATAAGCGGCGAGAAATCGTGAACCAGGCGGCAGTGATATTCGGCACGTCGCCAGAGCAAGCGCTGGCTTCCTATCGTAAATATCTCAAACTTCAGCACTATCCGCTATTGCGCCGTCTGCTATCACTCCCCCTCCTCGGAGCCGAGCCTCTCTAATCTGTCGCGCAAAGCGCGCTTTGATACGGCAATCCTCCACCGCTCTTTCAACCGACTGTCACGAACTTCATTACGCAAGACCTGATATTCAGTTGCGAACCGTTGAGCCATAAGAATCGGATGTCCGAACCGGGACCGATAAATATCCGAATGCTTGGTATATATATAATCAAGCGCTTTCATCAGTCTCGTCTCCCCGGCGCGAGGGTTATGCCCTACCCCTTTTTGTCTGTAAAAGAACAGAACATCCCGTAGTTGAACCACTCTCCTTTCCCCTTTGCTTCCGAATTTCTCAGGATTAAGCATCCTTATCCAGAACTCCCAATCTTCAAGTCCATCCCGCATATTCTCATCATAGCCCCCGATAAAATCGAAGTCTTTTCTGCGGAACATCGCGCAATTAAAAATCGCGTTTCTGACCAGTTCATGGTCATAACTGAAATAGCGCAAGTCGACAGCATCATTGGAAGCGCCGAAAAAAGCCCAGCGCGAATATACTACAGCGGCATCCTCGAAGCGCTCGAAACCTTTCAGACACTCCTCGATGTATTTCGGTGCAATTATATCATCGCCATCGAGAGGGAGAATAAATTCACCTGAACTTTCTCGGACTCCGATATTGCGTGCCGCCGACACTCCGTGGTTACTGCTATGAATGAAGCGGATTCGGGAATCCCTCTCAACGTATGGAGCCACTACGTCAGCGACATTGTCAGGACTGCCATCATCCACCACTATCGCCTCCCAATCACTGAAACTCTGTTTCTGAAGGGATTCGAGAGTACGGGCAATATATGGAGCGCAAGCATAGGCGGGAATAATCACAGAAACTTTTGCCATTGATCCGACATAATATAAAAAGAAAGGACCGTCGATGACGCTCCTTTCCTTATAAACTAAAGTTTTTCGTTCTTTATTAGAAAAGCCATCCGAGGCGCAGAGCGGGCTCAGCGTATGTCTTCAGAAGGAAGCCGGTGCTGCTCGGAGAAGTCTTGACCTTCTCGCCGTCATTCACCTTCATGGAAGCCTCGGGGAAGTTCTGGAAGCCGACCTTGATGCCGAGTTCAGCGCCGAGGTAGAGACCCTTGTAGACATAGAAGTCGATACCGCTGTAAACTTTGGCAGCAAATTCGTTGGAAGACTTGTAGTCTCTGTCATTGTAGTTGGAATAGACAGTCTCCACAATGGCATCGTTGATAGACTCGGAAGTAGTCATCTTAGCGTTCCAGAGCTCGTAAGCGAGACCGACACCTGCGAAAAGGTCAACACGCTTGTAGTTGAAGAAGTGGCGCTCGTAACCGAGGTTGATGGAGAAGTTTCCCTGACGGTACTTTGACCATACATTGCTGTTATCGACAGAGCCGTTGTCCTTGTGAGATTCTACACCGAATCCGATACCGAAACGGATAGCATCCTTGTCGCCGATGAAATAGCGGCCCTGGAGGCTGGGCATACGGAAGGTCTCGAAATTGTCGGAGAAGGGATTAACCTGAATTTCAACGGAGAAGTCGCCGGCCTTGGGGGCAACACTTTCCTGCGCGTTGGCGCCGAAAGCTGCTCCGAGCGCAATAACAGCGAGTGCAGAAATTTTCTTCATTATGAGTGGTTTTAAAGATTACGGAAAGCACGGATGAGTGTTTTTGACAACACTTCTCCGGCCTCATTTTCATCGCAAAGTTAGCAATTTATATCTAAATGCAAAAATATTTTAAATAATTTCAACTAATTAAAACGCAGATAGGGTCAGCTTTTCATGAAGCTGACCCTATTCATACGTTTGATTCTAAGCAAGTTATCTATGTATTTCCCTTTTCAGAGAAAGCGCAGGTCAATTTTATGATTTCCTTGTCTCTGTAGGTGATACGTCTGCATGGCGCGAAAATCACTGATGGGAGGGTCGGAGCAGGTCAACGACCGTCTTGACCGGATTGAAGGTTTCGACAGGCACTTCTACAAGGACCGTGTTCCAGTCGCTCATGGCGCCGTTCCATAGACCCGGAAGCTCCAAAGCCTTTATCTCCACTCCCTCGCGGCTCTTCTCGGAGATGAATCCGGTTGCTTTATCGACATATTCGGGGAGGTGAAATTTATTCCCGCGCCAGTCCTTTGTCGAGACTACGAGATCGACTGGGTTGAAATGTGTCGATTCTTTCAGCATTCGCATAGCCTCTTTATCTTTCGGATTTATCTGGGATGACTCCAGTATCTGGGGAGAGACAGTCCCGTCAGGATTCTCAACAAGGAAAGGACCGCCTCCGGGTTCTCCTTCATTCTTCACCATTCCGCATACTCGCATCGGGCGGTTGAGTTTACGGTAGAGATAATCAATCTTTCCTTCGCGGTCAAGGTTATCGAAATTGTCNTTGGTGACGCAGAGGGTATTACGCAGGAAAGCTATCATCTCAGCGAGTTCCTCGTCGGTCGGCTTCCCTTCGGACAATAGACGGCAGTAACGGTCGGCCATCTTCTTGACGCCGACAAGGACGCCTCCGATGACTTTCTTGAAACGAAGCGTCGGTCCGCGGTGAGCGTCAGGCACGACATTGTCAATATTCTTGATGAAGATAACGTCGGCGTCCAGGTCGTTGAGATTCTCTATCAGTGCGCCGTGACCTCCGGGACGGAAGAAAAGCTCCCCTTTCTCTCGATACGGCGTGCCGTCCATATTGGCAGCAACAGTGTCGGTGGAAGGTTTCTGGACNGAAAGGGTGATATCGAACTCAGCGTCGTAAGCATGTTCCAGGATTCCCCGTTTCTCCTCTATCTTGGCGAGCACAAGTGGAACATGTTCCTCCGAGACGGTGAAATGGAGATGAACCTTTCCATCTTTACCTTTGGCATACTGGGCCCCNTCGGCGAGATGCTCCTCAAGTGAGGTGCGGGATGTGCCGGGAACCTTATGGAACTGCAAGAGAGCCTTGGGGAGTTTNCCATAGTTCATACCGTTACTGTTGAGCAGAACCTCGACGATCTCCTTGAAGCGTCCTTCCTTTATCAAAGTGNCAACGCTCTTGTCGAGCTGCGACAGACAGACAAGNTTCAGNCGGGGGAAAAAGGCGAATTTCTCTATACCTGCAAAGAAATCCTTCATAAAATCGGTATCCGGCTTTGAACTCTTGGAGTTAAGGAACTCGAAGAGATTCTTGAACATTCTTGAGGCGGCTCCGGAAGCGGGTACCATCTTGATNACCTTCGCGCCGGNNGCNAGATATTTGTCCCACATCTCNACACTACTCTTTTCGAGTTCGGGAGTGACGACCGAAATGCCGTGCCCCGGCGTAGCNGGTGCCTCNATGCGCAGATAGGGGAANCCTTTAGCGAGCATTTCGAGTTGTTCGGCGAGTTTNTCCATNCTGATTCCCTTCTCNGCGAGGAGGGCNTTGTCTTTGTCTGTAAGTTCCATAGATTCGCGTTATTTATCGTTTATGTGTTCGTGTCTGTTCCGCTTCGATANTGGTCCTCACCAAAGATAGCGGAATCATCTTAATATTTTAACACCTCANTCAGCATTGAGTTCGGCCCTCTTCGATTCAATGATTGCGATGCGACGCGCCAGCTGGGTCAGGCGCTTCTCGGAAAGGNGGACCTCTCTTCTGGCATCNGCAAGGCGCCACGCGAGCGANACGCATTCTCGATCAATGGCAGAGAGNGGAACAGTAGCGACTGTNGCTCCTCCCTGGATAAATCCCTGNATAAAAAGNAGGGTCACNTCTCTCTCCGGCATCGAAGCGACGAGGGCGGCNACAGAGTCGGCGGCCGTTCCGCTGAACGCTACNGTCGTCATAGTGCCGTTACGGTAATTCAGGGCCTGGTCATGGGGAACCACAGCGCTGGCGGCGCTCTCCCCTCCCCTCCGGACCTCTATCTGATCGAAAGGTCGGGAGGTATTGACCGCTATCAGTTCCAGTGTTTCGGAAGCGGTCAGACGGGCCGTCAGACCGGTGCGGGTCAGCGGATAAGTCGCCCCCTTGACATCCGGAAGGTAATATTTCTCTACTTCCCGAGGATTATCGACACACCGGAATCGGCTCAGAAGTTCATTGGTTGAAGTCTGGAGTTCATCAAGCCNGNCCTTTACCGAATCCTGCATGGCGCGGGNTGCGGTGATAGAGTCGGAAAGGGAGGATTCCCAACTTTCGCGCTCGCGAGCTATCCGCTCGCGCTTCTCTTTCCCAGCACCGCATCCGGCTATCAGAAGCATAAGCAAAGGGAAGATGACGAATGAGTGTTTTCTCATAATTTTCGATTTGCTNATCAGTTTCTTGTCACTTCCCTGACACCTTTGACCGTCTTTATTTTGCGGATGACTCCNGCCAGGCTGCTCTGATCCGAGACTCCGAGAGTCAGAAAGCCGTGGAAGAGTCCGTCGTTGGAATTGACCGATATATTGCGGAGCTGGATTCCGCTCTCCTTAGATATNATGGAAGTGATTGTGGCGACGATTCCNATGTCGTCCGTGCCNAGGATTCGCAATGTGGCGGGAAGCATCGTGCCCCCCTTTCCGCTCCAGTTGACGCGAATGAGACGGTAGGGATAGCGTTCGCGGATATTGGGTGCGTTGGGGCAGGTCGATTTGTGGATTTTGACCATTCCGTCGGCTGAGATAAAACCGAAAACGTCATCACCATAGACGGGATTACAACATTTGGCGAACCGATAACTCANCCCATTGATAGCTTTCTCNCCGATGACAAGAACTTCGGANGAATTGAGTTCNGGATCCTCATGGACAACGAATTCCTCGGCCGATACGCGNTCCGTCTCTTTCTCCGGCGCGATGAAATCCGCATATTGCGAGANTACGCGNCCGGCGTCAAGACGGTCCTCCCCTAATTCGGCATAGAAATCGTTGACATATTTATAACCGCGTTTCTTGATGAATTTCATCATCAGGACATCATCTATCTCCATCTTGCGGTTNTTGGCGCGCCGCGTCAGCATCTCCTTTCCGAGTTCAGCCTTCTGAAGCTTGACTTCGTTTAGTTTCTGCTTGATTTTATTACGCGATTTTGTGGAGACGACGATATTCAGCCANTCCTGTTTCGGAGACTGTGATGGAGAGGTNACNATTTCGACNGTNTCGCCTGANTGNATCCGATAATTTATTTTTCTGTGGGCNCCGTTGACGATAGCGCCCGAACAGNGGGCGCCGACATTNCTGTGGATATGGAATGCGAAGTCGAGAACCGTCGCGCCGGCAGGAAGGCGGAAGAGGTCTCCTTTCGGCGTGAAGGCGAATACTTCGCGGGTGTATATATCCATCCGAAGGTCTTTCATGAGCTGCATCGGACCGGAATCGGCAGTTTCGAGGATATCGCGGATATTGTTCATCCACTGGTCTGTCGAATCCCCTTTTCCACCCTTATACCTCCAATGGGCCGCGAGTCCCTTCTCGGCGACGAGATCCATTCGACGGGTCCGGAACTGGACCTCNACCCAGCGGGANCCGGGTCCCATGACAGTAGCGTGAAGCGATTCGTAACCGTTACTCTTAGGTATCGATATCCAGTCGCGCATACGGGCCGGATTGGGGGTGTACATATCGGCGAGAATCGAATATGCAAGCCANCAGTCNCTTTTTTCTCTTTCGGGAGCGGAGTCGAGGATTACGCGGATGGCGAACAGATCGTATATTCGGTCNAGATCCACTTTCTGCTTGCGCATCTTGGCCCAGATGGAGGAGATACTTTTGGTGCGCCCCTTGATATCGAAGCGCAGTCCGGCNCTTTCGAGTTTTTCCTTCACGGGNGTNATGAANGCCTGTATGTAGGCGTCACGGTCGCGTTTGGTCTCATTNAGNTTGTGGGCTATCTGAGTGTATATCTCGCGGTTGGTATATTTCAGGGATAGATCCTCAAGTTCCCCCTTGATTTTGTANAAACCAAGACGATGAGCAAGCTGGGCNTACAGACAGTTGGCCTCGAAAGCNACGTTGCGNACCCATTCCTGATCCGGATGGAGGTTGATCGAGCGCATGAGCACGAGGTTCATGACTATCATTATAATTATGACCCGTATGTCNTCGGCCAAAGAGAGCATNAGACCGCGGAAGTTATCCTGGTCTACGGCTGCATTGCGCGAGCTGAAGCGGCTGACCGCCTCCAGACCGACAAGGAGGGAGGCAACGTCCTCTCCCCATTCNTCGCGAAGTTCCTGAATAGAGACGACACCATCTATATAGAAAGGATAGAAGGCTATNGCAAGCAATATATTATGGTCCCTGTCGATNGAGTCGGCGAAGAGAATGGCGCTTTTTATTGCGAGCANCGTCTTNGGCAANCCTTTATCGTCATACGGAGAGTCGCTGGCGTGCATATATCGGCTCAGNAGGGAGCGAAGCCGTTTGAGTTCNNCGTCGGTAAANATTCCATCGAGACGGGAGGTCAGTTCTCCATATAAGCTCAGAAATTCGCGGCGNTCGGCAAATCTGAGCCGACCGGGCATTTCCGCNCCCTTTTCTTCCATATTTATATTGTTTTCTATATTCATGCTTTTTAGTCCCCGTTCCNATACCATTATCTAAGANCCAGTNGTTAACANTTCTTATGGGACAAGGTCTAAATAGTTGCACTTAAGNAAGTAGCTCGTTTCTTTTTCAATTGCGTCTGCTAATATAGCAATTTTTTCGCCATTTACANNCCAATNCNTCCAATAAATTTCAAAATTCCATCACTAAGACCCTGTTCCACAAGAAACTTNCTTTTTCNTTTTCAGTGGCGGCGGATAAAGGAGAANATGGTGTCGTAGGCNGCNTCNCGGTGTGGACGGAGACTGAGGATAAGGTCGTGNAGACCGGAGTCTATACGGCANACCTCCACAGGACGCGNACTGCGNGCGGCNATTTTCTCTCCCTGAGCCTGTATCATCGCCGGATCCAGGACCGCATCGCCATAACGGAAATCAGGCTCGTAATTACACCCGTCTACCTTCCGCGANGAATGCATGACAAGCAACGGGACAGCTATCCTTCCGGCCTTCGAGACTGTCTCCTTCTGAGCCTTGCTGATAGCGCGGACCCACGAGAAGGTGACAGGTGGAGAATAAATCATCTTCCANTCNGTGTNATAGGTCCATTCCCCGTCATANTCCTTAAGTAATGAATAGGCGTAGCCATCGCAACGGCTTTGCTTGATTTTGGAATTTTTAAAGATACCTCCTAAATTCGAGACGCCGGGTATGAGGAAATGCCGATAGAATGAATTGAAATTCCAGGCAAGGAACGGAGAATCGGTCACTACGCGTTCCACACCAATATCAGNACCCCTGANAGCAGCCATAAAAGCGACAGTCAATCCTCCGGTGGAATGACCGCCGAGAGTGATATCNACATTGCCGTCACGCCGTATCTGGGCTATCGCCGAATCTATGTCTGCGAAATANTCCTTTTGATCGCGGATATTGAACGGATATTGCCANGGCTCACGCGAACGCCCATAGCGCCGCAAATCAACGGCATAAAAGTTGAAAGCCGAGTCTACGAACCGCTCCCCCATTTCCGCCTGAAAGAAATAATCATTGAACCCATGAATGTAGAGAAAGGCGCGTCGCACTCCCGGAGCGGCGCGACGACGTACTATAGTCGAGCGGCANGGGCCGTCGAANGCCTCACCTTGATTGACATAACGCGCCTCATAGCCCGGTAGAATATCGGCGTGCCAGGTGGTATCGGTCGTGAAATATTTAGGNCCAGTATATTTCTTGCTGACATCCCACGCATCGGCNGAGAAAGCACCGGTCAAAAGAATCGCCATACCCATTATAAAGGGGAATCGTCCGAGTTTCCCCCAAGTCCGAGGGCGCGAAAAAATTTTTCTCATATCCTAATCATTAACTTATTTGATCCTAATCATTAACTTATTTGCCACTTATATAACACCACTCTTCACCTATCCGCTCACGACCTCACCGATTTTACGTATAACTACCCGAATAAAGAAGCAAAATATTTTTTCAACCTCCCGATTTTTATTCGCCTAAATTAGTTATCTTTGCATTTTGAAACGAACAGCGTCTTACAACTCCGTCTCTACGTCGAACTTAACGTCTGAAGAAGGGACAACAGGCGCCTGATATCATGGAAACTGAAAAAATCGACAGCATAGAACATGAGGCCGTAGTCACCGGCATCGATCCAGGGACAGGCANCGTGCAGGTTCGCGTTCTCCGTCAGGGAGAATGCGGCAGTTGCCCCGCCGCGCGCCTATGCGGAGCCTCGGATCCGAAAGGAGACACCATGACCATCCGCGACCCGCGCCCCGACCGCTTCAGTATCGGAGAAAANGTCATCCTCACCGGACGCGAAGCGCTCCACCGCAAGGCAATAATGCTCGCGACCGTCTTTCCATGTCTCATCCTCATTCTCTCGATGGTCGTCATCTTCATCCTGACAGCNGACCAGACGCTAAGCGTTGTCGTCGGCCTATCGCTGACCGTCCTCTTTTACATCATCCTATACCTGATGCGAAACCGCATCGCGCATGAATTCACCTTTACAATCACCAAGCATCAAAACTCAAAGAAATGATACTCAACGCCATAGTAGTTCTCGGCATCATCGGTCTGCTGGCCGCTGTCATTCTCTATGTCGCCGCNACCCGCTTCAAGGTCGATGAAGATCCTCGCATCGCCGAAATCGAATCCCTCCTCCCAGGCGCCAACTGCGGCGGTTGCGGTCTGACAGGCTGCCACGCCTTCGCAGTCGCCGTCAAGGACGCGACCTCTCTTGAGAACTTCAANTGTGTNGTCGCCGGCCCGGAAGGGATGGANCTCATAGCCAAAGCCGTCGGTCTCGACCCGCAACGTGGNCTCAAGAAGATAGCCTATGTCAAATGTTCCTCCGACTGCGACACCCGCAAGACGACCAACCGNTATGACGGCGTCGCCAACTGCCGCATCGAAAATGCCCTCTACCAGGGGGAGACAGACTGCGTCTACGGTTGTCTCGGAGGAGGCGACTGCGTCGAGGNCTGTCCTTTCGGAGCTATAACCATTCCTGAAGGGGAAACTCTTCCTCAGGTCGATCCGGATAAATGCACCGCCTGCGGCATCTGCGTACGNACCTGCCCCCGCTCCCTGATAGAACTTACAGTNTGGAGCGAGGAGCATCCCAATATACGGGTGGCCTGCAACAACCGCAACAAGGGAGCCCTCGCAATGAAGGACTGCGANGTCAGTTGCATCGGATGTATGAAATGCCAGCGCGTCTGCGAGCATGGCGCCGTCAAGGTCGCCGATTTCCTGGCATCCATCGATACCGANACCTGCATCGGTTGCGGAGACTGCCTCAAGGCCTGCCCGCGCCATTCAATAATCGAGCTTGACGCCGCCGGAAAGCCCGTCAAACCCATTTCCCTGACAGCTCATAACTGAACGCAATGAAGAGATTCCGCCGCGGAGGGATCCATCCCTCCCCATCGAAACTGACCGCCGGAGTGCCGATCCTCGACCTGCCTGTCAGCGATAGTCCCTGCCGTATCATGCTCTCCCAGCATATAGGGAAACCGGCCCGTCCGCTCGTCAAACCTGGCGAGCATGTCGAGGCCGGCCAGATGATAGCCGAAGCCGACGGCTTCGTAAGCGCCCCTGTCCATAGCCCTGTCTCGGGTAAGGTGAAGGGCATTGAGAAAACCCGCAATCCCCAAGGTCTATGGCGCGACTGCATAGTCATCATCCCAGACCCTGCAAACGACGAACAACTCGCCCACCGCGGCCGTGACCCGCAGACACATTGGGGAAAAGATCCGGAAAATCCGTCGGGACTTGACTTCGAGCCTTATCTCCAGGAAGCACCTGAGAAAATCATACGCGCCATCGCCGACGCCGGAATTGTCGGCCTCGGAGGAGCGACCTTCCCGAGTCGCGTCAAGCTGACTGTGCCCGAAGGACGCGAGGCAGACACGGTTGTCATCAATGGCGCCGAATGCGAGCCCTTCCTGACCTGCGACGACGCGCTGATGCGTGCCGAAGCCGGCAAGATAATCGCCGGCGTGCGTCTGATTATGCGTGCTTGCGGCGCTTCCAAAGGAATTGTAGGCATCGAAGCCAACAAACCGGAGGCTATCGAGGCTATGAAGGAAGCCGCAAAAAAATCAAGAGCCAATATCGACATCGAACCGATGCGTACCCGCTACCCGCAAGGAAGCGAAAAACAGCTTATACAGGCTCTGACAGGACGCAAGGTGCCCGCCGGAGGTCTTCCGATTGACGCGCGGGTTGTTGTCCAGAATGTCGCGACAGCATTCGCCGTATATGAGGCCGTAGTCTCCGGCAAACCTCTGACCTCCCGCATAGTGACCGTCACCGGACCTGAGGTCATCTCGGGCGGAAACTTCCTCGTGCCCCTCGGCACTCCCCTCCGCGAGATAATAGACTTCGCCGGAGGTCTCCCCGCCGGAACGGGAAAGGTCATCGCCGGAGGCCCCATGATGGGACGCGCCGTCAGCAATCTCGATGCCCCTTCGGAAAAAGGATTGGGCGGAATACTGATTCTGCCCGAACGGATGAGTCAACGTCCAAAGGAAGTCAACTGCATCCGTTGCGGTCGTTGCGTCGAAGCCTGCCCTATGGGGCTTGAGCCCTATCTGCTGGCTACCCTCTCGAAGCTCGGGAAGGATGAGGAGCTGATGGCCCATGGAATCCGCAACTGTCTCGAATGCGGTTGCTGCTCCTATATTTGTCCCTCAGCGCGCCCGCTCGTAGACTTCCTTAAACTCGGAAAAAGTCTCGCGGCTCCAAAGCGCTGAGCGAAGGGAGAGTATCAGAATAGGGCGCCGATATATCGGCAGAATAGAAAATAAGAAAAAGACAAAAGAGATAAACAGAACAGTGGAAAACAAACTGACCGTATCGCTCTCTCCCCATATCCACAGCGGAATGGATGTAGACCGCATAATGTGGAACGTGGTGCTGGCTCTGATGCCGGCGCTCGCGGTCGCGGTGTGGACTTTCGGGCTCCCCGCCCTCTGGGTCGTCCTGCTCGCCGTCGGCAGCTGTCTGGCGACAGAATGGATTATCGACCGATGGGTCTTCCGCGTCCCTCAGACGCTGACTAACGGATCGGCCGTAATAACCGGACTCCTCCTGGGATTCAACCTCCCTTCGATTCTCCCCTGGTGGATGGTCATAATCGGAGGTATTGTAGCTATCGGAATCGGCAAGATGTCTTTCGGTGGTCTCGGATGCAATATCTGGAACCCGGCTCTTGTCGGACGAGTCTTCCTGCTGCTCTCATTCCCGGCAGCGATGACTACCTGGCCTACCGGTGTCGGCAGCGGCATTGACGGAGTGACGGGCGCGACCTTCCTGACCACTCTCAACGAGGGGGGAGCCGAAGCATTACGCGAGGCCAACCTGATGGATATGGCCGTCGGCCACATGAACGGCTCTTTGGGAGAAGTCGGTTCCATAGCATTGCTTATAGGGTTTGGCTGGATATGGCTCAAAGGTATCGTCAGCTGGCATATCCCTGTCGCCACCCTCGGCGGCGCTGCGCTCCTCTCCTGGCTCCTCGGAGGGAATCCGCTCCTCGACCTGCTCAGTGGGGGTCTGATGCTCGGCGCCCTATTTATGGCCACAGACTTCGTCACCTCCCCCATGACTCGTCCCGGACAGCTCCTTTTCGGATTCCTTATCGGAATTATAACCATCATTATACGCCGCTTCGGATCCTATCCCGAAGGTGTCTCCTTCGCTATACTGCTGATGAATAGTTTCGTTCCCCTGATTAACCGTTATATGCGTCCGAGAGTGTTCGGAGAAAGGAGGGGCCGTAAATGAAAAAGCTTGCAAGCACCCTCCCCAACATGATAGCCTCCCTCGGGTTAATCAGCATTCTCTCCGGGGCTGCGCTCGGAGCGATGTATGTCGCCACCGAGAAACCAATCGCCCGCCAGGCGCTCGAACAGCAACTTAAGGCGATTTCCGAAGTCGCTCCCCATTTCGACAACAATCCGAAGGCCGAGGCCTGCACCATCGCTACTCCCTCCGGCATCCACTGTATTCTCTTCCCGGCCCGCGAAGGAAACAAACTCGTCGGAGCCGCCGTAGAAGCGACAACGATGGAAGGCTTCAACGGCGAAATAACCGTAATGACCGGTTTTGATCTTGAGGGAAAACTGACCGGATACACTGTTCTCAAACACGCCGAGACCCCCGGTCTGGGCTCCAAGATGGAGACCTGGTTCCGCGATCCGGCCGGAGCCAGAAACGTCATCGGCAAATCTCCTGCCCTGACCAAGTTCAGAGTGACTAAAGATGCCGGAGGTGAAATCGACGGCATAACGGCCGCGACAATCTCCTCGCGCGCTTTCTTAGGCGCTCTGCGCGGAGCCTTCGATGCTTACCGCCAGATGATGGAGAAAGAGTTGGGGAAAGGATCTATCGGTAGCGCCGTCGCGCAATCGGACGAGAACCCCGCAGAGGAACCGGATACCTATACGACCCCTACCCGGAGAGAGCGACATAGATATGATGATAAGAGACCTCAATAAGTCCCCACAAGAAGAAAAAACATGAAGAATTATTGGAAAATCCTATATAACGGAATTCTGCCCTCCAATCCCGTGTTGGTTTTGCTGTTGGGAATGTGTGCCACGCTTGGCACCACCTCCACAGCCATGAACGGACTTATGATGGGGATAGCCACAGGCGCTGTTCTGGTCTGCTCCAATACGGCTATCTCGGCTCTCAAATGGTTTGTCCCCGACAAAGTACGTATCCCTGCCTATATTGTCATCATCGCTACCTTCGTGACGGTTCTTCAGCTTGCGATTTCAGCCTGGATGCCGGCCCTCAACGCTGCACTGGGAATCTTTATCCCCCTGATTGTCGTCAACTGCATACTTTTGGGGCGCGCCGAAGGATTCGCTGGCAAGAATGGAGTTATCGCCTCCTTTTTCGATGGTCTCGGATGCGGGCTGGGCTTCACCCTGGCGCTGACCGCTCTGGGAGGAATACGCGAATTTCTGGGCACGGGCGCCCTTTTCGGATGGCAGATTTATCCCGAAGACTACGGTATGCTTCTCTTCGTCCTCGCCCCCGGCGCCTTCATAGCTCTCGGATACCTGATAGCCGCCGTCAAGAAGATATGACAATCCGCAACAAGATCTAAACATGATAACTTATCTTTCGATCATAATAACAGCGATATTCATCAACAATATCGTCCTGTCGCAGTTCCTGGGAATATGCCCGTTCTTAGGAGTATCTAAAAAAACCAGTTCCGCGCTCGGCATGGGAGCGGCGGTCACCTTTGTCATCACACTGGCTACCGCCGTCGCATGGTTGCTTCAGAACTATGTGCTCAATCCCTTGGGCCTTGAATTTCTGCAGACCATCGTCTTTATCCTTGTCATCGCCTTTCTGGTNCAGTTNCTNGAGATTGTCATCAAGAAAATCGCTCCCCCNCTATACGAGGCGCTCGGCGTCTTTCTCCCNCTGATCACTACCAACTGCGCTGTGCTTGGAGTCGCGATTCTTGTGGTCCAGAAAGGGTATAACCTGATGGAAGGAGTAGTCTACGGCTTCTCGACAGCGTTAGGCTTCACGCTCGCCCTATGGNTTTTCGCCGGAATCCGCGAGCAACTGGAGTTGACTGAAACCCCTAAAGGACTGCGTGGAGTGCCTTTGGCGCTCATAAGCGCCGGCATCCTGGCAATGGCNTTCATGGGCTTCAGCGGTATCAAAATCGGCTGATAAGTCCGGAAGCCATCGCTTTTCGCTNTATACAGTAACACTCTTCAATTCAACGATATACGCGCGCAATCAGCCATNGACTCAGAAAAAAAGAATAAAAAAANTCAAAAAAAATCGCTTNAAAATTTGGAAGATTGCGAAAGAATGCGTAACTTTGCATCGCTTTTCGGGAGAGCCTTGTGCGAAGCCTTTAATGAAGGCTCTGTTTGAAAAGCAACATGGTGGATGTAGCTCAGTTGGTTAGAGCGACGGATTGTGGTTCCGTAGGTCGTGGGTTCGAGCCCCATCTTCCACCCTCCCCCTTCCCCCCCGAGAGTCCGATAGCGTTTCGACGTTGTCGGACTCTCACTTTTTATATGTTTTATCCTCCTGGCCTACTCCTGTCCTCATTCATATACCATTTTTGAGACTCCATACCTGCGACAAAAAGGTTTGCACAACCCAATTTTAATCCGTAACTTAGAAGTCGNTAACAAACAATATACTCTCCTTCACCTCATCATGAAAAACGACGACAATAAAAGGCTACTGACCCTCGGAATAGATATCGGCGGAACAAACACCGCTTTCGCCGCTGTTGATGCGGAGGGAGGAATCATAGCCCGCGGATCAATTCCCACACCGGGAGACGCTACCTTCTCTCTCTTTATCATCAGANTNCACNAAGCTGTNAGCGATATTATNCGCNAAGCCGGATTAAACCTGANCGACATTGCAGCCATCGGCGTCGGTGCACCATGTCTCAACCCTTCAACAGGTGTTGTTGAAGGCGCGGTCGATCTTCCGTGGCCCTCTCCCCTCCCTTTGCGCGCCGCTCTCGAAGAGGCTTTCAAGCTCCCCGTCGCCTCGGAAAACGATGCAAATGCAGCGGCCCTCGGCGAATTATGCTATGGAGCCGCACGCGGACTTGACAATTTCATCATGTTAACCCTCGGAACAGGCGTTGGCTCCGCCATTGTATGCGACGGNCACNTACTTCACGGAANACGCGGTATGGCCGGCGAACTGGGTCATCTGACAATCCGGCGCGGAGAAGACGCACGCCCATGCACCTGCGGAAGAAACGGATGTCTTGAGACATATCTCTCGGCGCGTGGAGTTNTNGAAAGCGCACGTCAAATTCTCGCCTCAGATACCCGCCCCTCCATCCTGCGCGNCAAAGAACCTCTTCATGCCCGCGATATAGGNGAAGCCGCATCCGCCGGAGACGAAATAGCTCTGGAGACTCTGAGACAGACCGGAAGGATATTGGGTGAAGTCTGCGCCGCTTTCACAACTTTCTCCTCTCCCTCCGCATTCATCTNTTTCGGAGGAGTCGCCAACTCCTATCCCCTTATGGAAGCAACCATGAAAGAGGAATATGAGAGGAACCTGCTCTGGGTATACAAAGGACAGACACGTTTCCTGCTCTCCTCCCTACCCTCCGGCGACGCGGCCCTGCTCGGAATAGCCGCGGTAGCCCGAATGAGCCTTCAGCCTGAAAAATAAAGAAATGAAAACAACAGCCATAATACTTCTCGCAACCGCAATAGCAACCTCCGCCGGGACATACGCCGAGAGCTCGTCCGGAACCACGTCCGCAACATACGTCCCTTCGGAAGCAGTCAGGAAATCTCAGAAAGAGTTCGCAGAAGACCGCTTCGGAATCTTCATCCACTGGGGGATATATTCAATGTTCGCCCAAGGAGAATGGTATCTCAACTACGGTCCCCGTGCCGATGAATATGCAAAAGCGGCAAGAGGCTTCTATCCCGCCGACTTCAACGCCGACCAATGGGCGAAAGCGATACGCGACTCCGGCGCGAAATATATATGCTTCACCTCCCGACACCATGACGGATTCTCGATGTGGGACACTGCCCAGAGCGACTACAATATAGTAGACGCCACCCCCTTCAAACGGGATGTCATAAAGGAGCTGTCCGAGGCGTGTCGCGACAATGATCTCAAGCTCCATCTCTATTACTCCCATATAGACTGGACGCGTCCCGACTATCCCAGAGGTCGCACCGGCCACACCCCCGATCTCGATTCGCTCCACTACGACTGGAAAGGGTATCGCGCCTTCATGGACCGACAGCTGACCGAACTACTTACGGACTATGGTCCGATACGCGCTATCTGGTTTGACGGATGGTGGGATCACGATGAGGATGAGACTCCCTTCGACTGGGAGCTTGAGTCGCAGTATGCACTCGTCCACAGTCTCCAGCCCGGATGTCTTGTCGGCAACAATCATCATCAGGATGTATTTCCCGGCGAGGATATACAGATTTTCGAACGTGACCGTCCAGGAGAGAATACTGCCGGATATTCCGAACAGCAGATAAGCCGTTTGCCTCTTGAAACCTGCAACACGATGAACGGAATGTGGGGTTATCAGGTAGAGGATCCGAACTATAAGGATTCCCGCACCCTGATTCAATATCTTGTCCGCACCGCAGGCCAGGGAGCCAACCTCCTGCTCAATATCGGTCCGCAGCCTAACGGAGAGCTTCCGGCTACAGCCTTGGACCGATTGCGCGACATAGGGGAATGGATGCGCGCCAACGGCGAGACTATATATTCAACCGAGGGGAGTCTTTTCAAAGCCGACTGGGGTACCTCTACACGGCTGCCCGGCCGGACCTTTATCCACGTTCTCGATCCGACGGTGAGAAAGATAACAGTTCCGGCCGAAGGGAAGGTCAGCAGTATTGCCGAATATGCGGATTCATCCCGAAAGATAAGACANACCCGTTCCAAGAATCAACTGACACTTCATCTCGACGACTACCCATCGGACACTCCTGACTATATAATTGAAATCAAATATAAATAATGATACTTGAAATCTGCACAACAACCCGCGAAGGGATTCTGGCAGCCGAGAAAGGGAAAGCAGACCGCATAGAGCTTTGCTCCGCCCTNGAACTCGGGGGACTCACTCCTTCGGCTGCCCTTGTCAGATATGCGGCCGGANCAAAATTGCCGGTCAATGTCCTTATACGCCCCCGTCCCGGNGATTTCGTTTATTCACCCGGGGAGATAGAGCTGATGGCGGATGATATCAGNGAGTGCCGTGANTCAGGCGCCGATGGCGTTGTCATAGGACTTCTGACNAANGATGGGAGAATAGATATCGAAGGATGCCGGCGCTTGATGGAGGAANCNGAAGGACTGGACACGACATTCCATCGCGCTTTCGANCTGACGCCGGATCCGGAAGAAGCNCTGGAGGATATCATCCGGCTCGGTTTCCNTCGCCTGCTGACTTCCGGACAGGGNTCGACAGCCGAAGAGGGAGCCGAACTTATCTCCNGACTGCAGCGNCAGGCGGCAGGACGCATCATAATCATGGCCGGAGCGGGAATCAACCCCCGGAATGCTGCCGCTGTAGCTGAACGGACAGGAGTAAGTGAAATACACGCTTCCGCAAGTTCACCNCGCTTCTCCTCAATGAAGAGAGTCGGGAATGCCACTATGGGGAGTGCCGACGCTTCAGACGGAAGTTACGTCGAGACAGACCAAGAGAANGTCGCGGNAATACGACAGGCCCTCGACTCGATTAACCATCATAAAGGAATCTGACGAGTCTATGAAACCACAATATCTTTCCATTNTCGCGACAACCATTATCGCCGTTTCAGCCTCNGGAGCGCACTCCGGCGGGATTCTGACAAAACGAGGAGAGGCCGACTATGAGGCTCGCATCAAAGCGCAACCTCTGCTTGCCGANCGCCTCGCTGTTCCCGAAAATCTGANTCAGGATGAGGAGGAGGCGNTGAAGTTCCTATACGCTTATATCCAGACNCCNGACGCGCTCGATTACGACAACGACTTTTTCCTGCGCAATATCCGCCTCGCCCTTCAGGCAAGGCGCGAGATGCCNTGGNGAACAACGGTGCCGGACCGTGAATGGCGNCATTTNGTCTTGCCGGTGAGGGTAAACAACGAGAATCTTGACAACTCGCGGGAAGTATTCTTCAAAGAACTCAAGGAGCGGGTAAAGAATCTTTCAATGAAGGAAGCTATTCTGGAGGTCAACCACTGGTGTCACGAAAAGGTCAGCTATCAGCCCTCCGATGCGCGCACCTCCTCCCCGTTGGCGACNGTCGCCAACGCCCTCGGCCGCTGCGGCGAGGAATCGACCTTCACGGTCGCCGCNCTGCGGAGCATCGGGATTCCGGCGCGACANGTCTACACCCCGCGCTGGGCCCACACCGANGACAACCATGCCTGGGTCGAAGCCTGGGCCGACGGNGAATGGTATTTTCTCGGAGCCTGCGAACCGGAACCGGTTCTCGACCTGGCCTGGTTCAATGCNCCGGCGGNGCGCGGGATGCTTATGGACACGCGGGTTGTCGGAGCCTACGACGGGCCGGAGGAATTACTCGAATCGGATGCTGTCTCGACAGTCATAAACGTTACCGACAAATATGCCCCGGTAAGCAAATCGACCNTNTATGTCTATGANCGCGNCGGAAAGCCGCTCGAAGGCGCGGAGGTGCGTTTCAGTCTCTACAACTACGCTGAGCTCTTTCCNCTCGCCGTTAAAAAAAGTGACGCTGACGGCCGCGCCGATTTCACCTCAGGACNCGGCGACATGGTCGTCTGGGGCTCTGACGGAAAAAATTTCGGGTTCGCTCCCATTCATGCCGGTGATACGCTGCGCCTCTACCTCGACAAAGGN
This sequence comes from Bacteroides sp., assembly GCA_014801785.1. GTDB lineage: Bacteria > Bacteroidota > Bacteroidia > Bacteroidales > Muribaculaceae > Lepagella. Next base: position 49,502 of record JAAVDN010000011.1, read on the forward strand.
AAAGACTACACGGGAGTCNTGGAGTTCGACCTCACTCCTCCATCGGAAGGGGTGTCGTTGCCCGAAGTCACCGACGAAGCCNGACATCTCAACGAGCGACGGAAAGAATATGAGGATTCNTTGCGTCTGGCCTACACCGCAACCTTCCTATCGGAANCGGAGGCAGNCCGTNTATGCTCCGANATCGGACTNGGNGAGAACGCGGCGCAACTGCTTGTCAAGTCTCGCGGCAACCATCGCGTGATTGAAGATTTCCTTCGTTCCCTGAGTCCGCAAAACCGTGGGCTGGGCGTGGAGCTTCTGTCGGTNATAGCCGANAAAGACCTGCATGACATCACAGAGGATGTGCTCGCCGACAATATGGATAACCTTCAGGGCGATTCNTCGTCNNCTCTCTATTCACGCTATGTCCTCAACCCGCGTATCGAGAATGAGATGCTGCGNCCTTTCAAGGGTCCTGTTCTGGCCTCCCTNCCNGACCCGATCCGGAAACGNTATCTTGCCGATCCCCGTAATATAGCGATTGATCTCACCGCCGGAATCCTTACCGACACCATATTCAATCCGGGAAGCTACCGCCAGTCGGNNATGGCGACCCTTGAGAACGGAACNGCCGATGATCTCAACCGCTCCATCACNTTCGTNGCCNTCTGCCGCGCCCTGGGGATACCTGCGAGAATCGATCCTGTCAGCCGCGCCACCCAGTTCGCCGATTCAAAAGGGGAATGGTCTGATGTGAGCTTCTCCCCGCTACGGGACAAGAGCAACCACNGCGNTGCTGATGAAAGCGCGACANCGAAATCGACTCTNCGTCTGCGACACACTCCATCCAGTGACGGGCGNGAACCGAAATATTACGCGCAATATACCCTCTCACGNNTTCGGGANGGGATACCGGAGCTTATGGAGTTTGATGATTTCGAGACCGTCTCCTCAATCAATTCGCGTCAGCAACAGCTGGAGGCCGNACAATATATGCTCGTGACAGGACAGCGTCTNGCCGATGGAACGGTATTGTGTCGCACAGAGATATTCCGTGCNGATCCGGGAAATGTTGCCGAAGCCGATGTGGTNGTGCGTCAAGATTCCACAGCGCTTCAGGTCATCGGAAATCTCGACGCNGAATTGNCCTTCCTGCCCCTGGAGGCAGACATGACGCCGTCGGCAGGAGNGAAACAGTCTATTCTGTCAGCGACCGGACGCGGCTACTATATAGTGGGTCTTGTCGCCCCNGGGCATGAGCCGAGCGCNCACGCACTCAATGACATCTCTGCGGNCGCCGCAGAGCTTGAGGCTTCCGGACGTCCTATCCTCATTCTCTTTCCCAATGCCGACTCCGCCTCACGNTTCCGCGCCGCAGACTACGGTTCATTNCCATCGAACGTNATCTTAGGAATCGATGACGGAAGCATAGCTTCAGGACTCGCAGAAGGACTGGAACTGCCGACGACAGAACTGCCGCTCTTTGTCATCGCCGATACATTCAACCGCGTTGTATTCGCAAAAAAAGGATATTCCATCCATCTNGGNGAAGANCTNGCCAAAGCCCTGGGTCGTCTCTGANCGCACGTAATTTTCAACTATCTTAAATCAAGGACCGGTTTAAACCGGTCNTTTTTCATTGTTTTTTATAANTTTTTTATTAACTTTGAAAATCATCACGCTTATTCACGACCTTGCTTCTCACCACAAGAAAGGTCGATAACTTTTAATCAAGCATCTATGAAACTGAAAACTACCTTAATGCTTCTGCTCGGCGCCTCCGCCGGTCTGGCTTCGGCCCAGAACGTGATAGTTATCATGAACGATGGTTCTACCCATAAGTTCAATGCCGACTATCTGAAGGAAATCAAATTCCAGGAAGCACCGGCGACNCTGCCCGTCATCGAGTTCACCAACGTGGACCTCTCCGTCTACAGCGGCGGCAACGTAACTGTCAAGCTCTCAAATGAAGCNGGCGANACTTTTGAACTCGACCTCTACGGACCNATGGATGCACCCTGGCTTCACACCGGCATATACTCCATCGACGGCACTAACCAACCCTACACCTTCGACCCCTCCTACACCTCCCTCAAAGTAGGAGAAACTACCGGCAAACCTGTCGGCGGAACTGTGGANATAACCCTCGANGGACATCAATACACCATTGAGGCTACCCTGCTGCTCGAATCCGGAGAAGAGTTCAAGGGAAAATATGTCGGCGAGATTCCGACATACACGCAATGGCTCAANGTAGCTATGAGCGCCGCTTCCTANTCACCGCTTGAACAGGCNCCCGGCAATTTCTTCGTCAAGTTAAATGANCCTGACTGGAAATATGAGATGGCGCTCGCCTTNGTCGCTGACGCTGACGCAAAGGAACTCCCGGCCGGAACCTACACCTTTGACGAGACAGTCAAACAGGGGGCACTCACACCGAAGAGCTATGTCGATACTTTCAACCCGAACGCCAACCTGCGCCTTGAGCAAGGAAGTTTCGTGGTAGTCGAGCGCGACGGCGACAAATATAAGCTGACGATGAATCTCAATCTCTCCGACGGACGCATCGGTGAATTTACCTACGAAGGCGCAATCTCCGGCACTCCCCTCTTCTCTACGCCCGTTGCGGAGACTGTCACTTTCGAATCTATCGACGTCAATCCATACTCCGGAGGAAACACCGGAATCACTCTGACCAATCCCGCCGAAGACCTGACGGTCGCCCTCGACTGCTACGGCTCCGCTTCGACTACCTTCTTCGAGACCGGAGAATATATCGTCGGAGGAGCCGACGGCCTCTTCATCGACACCTCGATCGCATACACCTACGTCAAGAAGGGTGAGGAGACAATCGCGCTGACCGGCGGAACGATGACCGTCTCCCGCGAGGGAACCATCTACACCCTTCTCTGCGACTTCACCCTCGCCGACGGCTCCCAGTTCAAGGGGGAATATGTCGGAAAGCTCAACAAGTTCGCCGAGCAGATCGACCTGACCATGTCGGCCGCCAAGTATAACGAGAATCCGATGTCGCAGGGAGAGTTCTACGTCAAGATGAACGATGCCGACTGGAACTGCGAGATGGTTATCGATTTCTTCGCCGACAAGGACGCCACTCTGCTCCCCGCCGGAACATACACTTATTCCGACGCCAAGACACCCGGCACCTTCGGTCCGCTCAGCGTCGTTGACCTCTACAATCCTTCGACATCCAACCGTATGACCGAGGGAAGCGTCGTCAATGTCGAGGAGATAAACGGCATCTATACCATCACGATGCATCTTCTCTTCACCGACGGACGCATCGCCGATTTCAACTATAACGGCGAAATCTCAGGAACTCCTTCTTTCGAATAATCATTCAGACTCCGGAGCGATGAACACTCTTTCCCTCTCCGGACCGCTGAACATTCATTCAACCAACACTCCATCCAAATAACGGAGTCCAAGACCAATCAAACAAAATGAAAAAAACCATAATAGCTCTCCTCGCTCTGACGGCCACCGCCTTTGGCGCCGCTGCCGAGAACGCCTATTCCGTCTGGGTCAACCTGACTGACGGTTCGAAGGTGGAATACCGCTTTGACGACGAACCCGTAGCAGCCATCGAAGGTTCCGACGTCAAACTGACCCTCAATGTAACAGGCGCCTCCGTCACCTATCCGATCGACCAGATCGTCAATTTCACTTTCAGTTCCCAGGATGTCGCCGTCAACGAGCTCTCAGCTCTCGGCTCGCCGTGGTTCAAGATCGGCAAGGAGACATTCGAGGCCGGAAACCTCGGCGCAGGCTCGAAGGTTGCGATCTATGAGCTCACCGGAACTCTTATCGTCTCCGCCGAAGCTGACGCCGATGGATATGTCGCCATCCCCGTCGGAGATTTGGAAAAAGGTGTCTATGCCGTCAGCGCAGGACGCCACTCATTCAAGTTCACACGCTAAGCTCCCGCCAATCAATGAAAAGATATATATTTTCCAGCGTAGCCCTGGCCGCAGCCTCCATGCTCGCATGGGGCGAGAATCCCAAGAATCTTGTCATAACCGATATCGAGGATCAGACGACAACCTTCGATGCCTCCGAGGTTTCGATGGTCTACTTCCAACCCGTGCCCGAATATGAGGATCTCCCCTACTTCATGGGTGGTTCTTACGAGGAGAAGAGTGAATTAGGCGTCTACCGCGTCGAGTTCGCTACCGCGCGTCCGGATTCCGACGGTCTTCCTCCCCTTCCCGGCGACGTCACTATGTCGCTCGTCCTCAACGCTCCCTGGACGGATGATGTACAGAATCCCGAACTCGTGCCCGGTTATTACCGTATCGGCAACGGCACCAAGAACTTCACTTTCGACGCTCCCCGCTCGGTCGTCTATATCCGCACAGGTGAGGAAGCGACCTCCGTCACTCCCATGATGATAATCGATGGAACAATCGATATCCGCAAGGAAGAGTCGGGTCAATACGATATCCGTTTCGAGATGGTAACTCTCGAAGGTTATCCCCTCTATTACAACTTCCTGGGCGACGTTGAACTTCCTGCAGGCGTCGGCGATCAGGAGAAGTTCACCGAAGACCTTGACATCACTTTCCAGGGCGCTTCGGGCCGTTTCTATGGAAACTGGTATTATCCTTTCGCCGCTGACATGACGATGCAGCTCTGGAGCGGAGAGATGAATCCGAGCGGTTCCCTCAAGGAGGGTTATATCCTCAATCTCGACTTCTCGGAAACCAAACCGGAGAATCCGATGCATCCCAATCAGCGTGTCGCCGACGGTGTCTATAAGCCGGAGAACCGCGAAGGCTTCGCATATACCTATCTGCCTTTCACCTTCAATAAGGGAGAGGTTGTTGATTTCATGGGTATGACCTACGTCTCCAAGACGCGCCTCGAATATCAGGGTGCCGATGGTTCCCGCAAGCTCGGCCTCATCACCGACGGATCCTTCACTGTCAGCAACAACGGATCCTCCTTCCTCTTCGATCTCATCACTGAAGATGGAATCCATGTCCGCGGAACCTACAACGGCGTTCCCAATATCGGTAACTACTGCGATAATGACGAGAAGGAGCCCCAACGTCCTTATTCATCCATGCAGGGCGACAAGGTGCTCAACTTCCCGGCGGATGCCGCCATCCTGAGCTACAATGATGGCGAAACGATTCTCGAAGGTCTCAACACTCTGACGCTGATCGTTGCAGAACCGGCCATGACTCATGGAGACTATGTGATGATAGATCTCCTTTCAGACGACACCTTTGTCGCCGACGGAACCTACACCATGACCTGGGATCTGGGTGAGGATCACATGATTCCCGGAACCATCGACTACGCCGGAGGCATGCTCTTCTCCTGGTATGGAGACCTTGACAGCGAAGACCCCATAGAGGGATATCACACTGTCCTGGCTTGTCTCGCATCGGGCACCATCACCCTCTCGACCAACGATGACAATACCCGCACTGTTGTCTTCAACCTCGTTGACGACGCCGGAAACACTCTGACCGGACAGTACACCGGTCCGTTCATCGACCTGAATCAGATTTCCCCCGATTCTCCGGCTGCCCGTGTCCGCGGCGCGCGCAACAAGGCTCCTCGCCTGCGCCTCAATAAGGTCCGCTGATTGGCCCACTTACGCTTATTTCCCGACTGAATATGACAACGGCGGAGTCTGAGATCAGACTCCGCCGTTTTTTCTTGTATATCTGACTTTTTTTAGCTAAGTTTGCCATAATCCCAGATTCCCATGAAACTGCATAAGTTACTTCCACTTTTGGCTTTGACCGCAGGGTCAGTCTCATCATACGGCACTAATCTATCTCATCCCGACTCGCTCATCAGTCGTAAGAGCGCCTCAACCAAAGTAGTCTTCCTCGACGGTAAACCCTCCGATGAAGGAACGCGCCAGGCATATATCGATTCGATACGAAGCGTAGTCACAATGTTCTATTACGATCAGTTCCGTCATTTCCAGGATCCCGATGCCCCATACTTCCTGTTCATGAGCAAGGAAGCGGGACTCTCGATGGGTATCGGCGGAAGTGTCAGGATGCGCGCCTATTATGACTGGAACGGCGCTGTCCCGACACCCTCTTTCGCGCCATATACCATCCCGATTCCGGAAAATCCACTCTCGCGCCGCCATTTCGCCACTACCCCTGCCGGAACCGGTTTGTTCTTCCGCGTCATTGGTTCCAATCCCCGTATTGGCAACTATCAGCTATATATCGAGACCGATTTTACGGGTTATCAGAGCCGTGGCTTGAAACTGAAGAAAGCTTACGCTATGGTCCGCGATTTCACGGTCGGTTACGCAACATCCACCTTCTCTGATCCGGCTGCCCAGCCTGTAGTCATTGATGCGGCGGGGAACAATAATAAGTTTTCACAGACCTCCGTGCTTGTGCGATATATGCCTTGCGTCCGCAATAAATGGTATCTCGGCGTCTCGGTCGAGACACCGACAACAGCCGTTGACCGAACATCCTCTACCTTGCAGCCGCGCTCGGAATGGCTTCCAGACGCTGCGGCCCTTATCCAGTATGAATGGGCGCGTGGACAACATGTGCGCCTAAGCGGTATCGTGCGCTCGCTCCCATATCGCGACCTTGAGAACGGAAAGGATCATAATCCGGCCGGCTGGGGTGTACACCTCAGTTCTGTCGCGCATCCGACGCGCCAGCTGACAACATACGTCAACCTCACCACCGGTCAGGGAATCGCGGGTCTCGGAGGGGATATGCAATACGGAAACCACGACCTTATTCCTGACCCGTCGAATCCTTCCAAGCTCTATTCTCCGCAGTTGTTCGGCTGGTCGCTCGGCCTGCAGTATAATTTCCGGCCTGAATTTTTCGTCTCCTTAGCGGCGAGTCAGACTCATCTTTATACCCGTCGCGGCACTTTCGGCGACGAATACAAGAACGGCACCTTCGCGTGCGCGACCGCCTACTGGAATATAGAGCCACGTCTCAGCGTAGCGGCGGAACTCGACTACGGCAGACGCGCCAACGTCTCCGGAGCCGCCAGAAACGCCTGGCGCGCCAACGTCATGTGCGCCTTCTCCTTCTGACCCGCCCAGCGCCCCCAATACATTAACGCCAATGGGGGCGCACGGGACGGTGGGGTTATTTGCCCATGAGACGGTTGAGGGTGTCGAAGAAGGCGGGGTCTTCGCCGACGGTGATGTTGACAATCTTCCCTTCAGGGTTGACGATAACTTTTGTCGGGAATCCGCTGACGCCATATTTGTCAAGGATGCCCGAGTCCTGCGGGTTATAGACGTTGAGCCAGGGAAGTTCGTATTTAGCAACTGCGGCGCGCCATTTCTCTTCCGTGTCCTGACAGTCAACACCTAAGACCTCGAAACCTCCCTTGCCATCGGCATAAGCCTCTTTCAGCGCCGGGAATCCCTTGATGCACCAGATGCACCAGCTGCCCCAGAAGTCGATGACCACAAACTTGCCACGCAAACTTGACAACGAGACCGGTTCACCGTTAAGATTCTTCAACGTGAAGTCAGGGGCATCGACACTACCGCTCTGCAGCTCCTTCTGTAATTTCTCCTTCTCCATAGCGACTTTCACCCGCTCATTCTTCTTCTCGGCCGCGCCATAGAAAGGAGACTGGAGTGCGTTTCCTGTCAACATGGCGAACAGCTCCGGATAGTTGTCGCCATCATAATTGACAAGCGCGTACGGAGCTGCGATGGAACCGGGGTTGGAGCGCATATATCCTTCGGCGGCGGCGTTATAGCGGTCGATTATGACTTCTCCCTGCGCGGGATCAGCGCCGGGAGTGTTGCGAAGCACCATATACTCTGTCAAAATCGGGTTCAGCAACTCGTCGAGGGCGGCCGCCTGCTCCACCATCTCGGAACCTGTCATGCGGTAGGTAAATCCCTGAGGAGCGACCTCGGTCACGCTCATTGTCAGCATGTCGCCGGGACGGGCGAAAAACTCAGCCTTGCGACCCTCTCCGAAATCAACCTCATAGCCGGCCCATTCCGGAGCTTCGATGGCGAAACTGAAAGAGGGTCCGGCAATAGCGATTGTGTCGCTCCAGCTCTCAACCTCCTGACCGCGGCGGGCATTCAGAACATCGCTGATTTTAGAATAGGTTACGATTGCCTCCGACGGTAGGTTGCCGGCCGGAAGCTCGACCTTCACCGACCCATCGGCATAAACTCCGAAAGCAGTCAGTAGTGAAGCACCGACAAAAAATGTCTTTAAATTTTTCATATATATTTTTTTCTTAAATAACACACTTCCTATCCCCTGCTCTTTTGAACACTTACTTTATAATTCCGGTTTTCGCCTTCAGACGATTCAGAAGCATATTGACGAATTCATGGTTCTTTATTCCCCATTTCGGCATTATGACCGTATTCGGAGGTGCGGAGGCGAGGAAGCGTTCTATACATATCCTTTTGGGGACAATCTCCACTATCCTCTCGCAAAGATCGAGATATTGATCGAGCTCAAACGCGCAGACCTCCAATTCTTTCCGCGCCACGCGCCGCGCAAGCTCAGAACCCTCCAGAACCTGGAGCTGATGAAACTTGAAGGAATCAACGGGTAGCGATATGCCCCGGCTGACAGTGGTCAACACCTCCTCGGCTCCTTCTCCTGGTAATCCGGCGATAAAATGTAATCCTACGCGTATTCCGGCATCGGCCAGGCGTCGGGCCGTCAGACAGAGGGTCTCCCAGGTATGTCCTCGGTTGACGAGACGCAACGTCTCGTCAAAACTGCTCTCAGCTCCGAGTTCGACAAAGACAGGATAACTCCTGTTCAGCTCCCCCAGCAGACGCAGAGTCGCCTCGCTGACAGTGTCGGGTCGCGTCCCTACAATAAGACCGGCGACCCGCTCCGTCTCCAAAGCCGTCCGATAAAGCCGCTCCAGAAGGCGGGGATCGCCGAAGGTATTTGTATATGACTGAAAGTATGCGAGATATTCCATCGCCGGATATTTCCGCGCGAAGAACTGTTTCCCGGCCTCCAGCTGGGAACTGACGAGGAGTTCAGGTGTGACGGCCGCATCCCGGCCTTCGGAATCCCGGAAACAATAAGCAGGGGTGAAACTGGTGTTGACACAGTAGATACATCCCCCACGACCGATAGTGCCGTCACGGTTCGGACAACTGAAACCGGCGTTGACCGATATTTTCTGCATCTTGCGCCCCGGAAAAATCGAGGCGAGATATTCCGAATAGTCAGTATAAAAAGGATTCAAAATCTCTATATATTGTCATTAGCCCTCGGGCGTCCCCCCCTACAGTTAAATCGCCTCTAAACTTCCCTGCTGTGAATGCCACTTTCAAGAATAGCGTCAGCGATTGCCAGCGCCGCCATAGCCTCGACCACGACGGCCCCGCGAATAGCGATACAGGGATCATGGCGTCCGCGCAATTCCACGCGGTGCGCCTCCCCATCCCGTCCGAGACAGTCAAGCGGTAGTCCTATGGTTGGGGTCGGCTTGAAAGCGACGCGGAAACAAATATCGTTTCCGTTCGAGATCCCTCCCTGGATTCCTCCGCTGAAGTTCGTCACGGGTATTCGCGCATCCCGTGTTTCATCAGACGATAGAGAGCGATAGGTATCTGCTACTTGGGAACCGCGGGCATCAGCCATTGCGAAACCGGCGCCATATTCAAACCCGTGGACACCGTTTATGCTCAGCATAGCGCGTCCCAAAGAGGCGTGAAGCTTATCGAAGACAGGACTTCCCGCTTCTCCGAGTCTTACCCCTTTTATCACGCAACTGACTACACCTCCCACCGAGTCGCAGTTTCTCCGCGCCTCAGCTATGATTGAGTCAATTATAGAATCCTCCAGGATTTCCACACCTCCGATACGCGTCAATCGCGCTTCGGCAGTTATCCCACGCGTCCTCAGCCATCCGGCCGCCAGGGCTCCTCCTATGACCCAGCTCACCGTCTCGCGGGCAGACGCGCGCCCTCCTCCCCTATGGTCGCGCAGGCCGTAACGGGCCTCTGTCGTCAAGTCAGCATGATTAGGTCGGTATAGGTCGCGCATCGCGTCATAGTCCGCGCTACGATGATCGCGGTTGCGGACTATGAAAGCGATCGGGGTGCCGAGGGTCAGACCTTCCGGGGAGATACCGGAAAGAAATTCGGGTTCGTCGCTCTCGCGGCGGGATGTCACTAAAGGGGAGCGTCCAGGGCGACGTCGGGCGAGCATCTCTTTCATCAGAGCGAAATCGGGGCGTTCCCCGGACGGGAAACCGTCGAGCACTCCCCCCATTGCCGCCCCGTGGCTCTCTCCGAACGTTGTCAGGCGCAGATAGTGTCCGAAACTATTCATCAGTCTACAGGAAGAGTCGTACTGACATCGGCATACTGCGCCGAGGCAGCCCGCAGAAGATCATCAGGGGAGAGACGCAACTGGAGGCCGCGTTGGCCCGCACTCACATATATATAGTCGAACCGCGCCGCCTCATCGCTGATGAAGGTCGGGTATTGTTTTTTCATTCCGATGGAGGTGCATCCTCCCCGGATATAGCCGGTCAGGGGGAGGAGCTCCTTCTGGTGGACCATCTCCACTTTCTTGTTACCCGACACTACGGCCGCCTTCTTGAGGTCCACTTCCCTGTTGCCGGCCACCACACAGACCAGGACTCCGGTCCGGTCGCCGCGCAAAGTCAGCGTCTTATAGACGCGCTCGATAGGTTCTCCAAGCTGGGCGGCAACATGGTCGGCGGCCAGATTGGATTCGTCTACCTCATACGGGATAAGTTCGTAGGGAATTTTGAGCCGGTCGAGAATACGGGCGGCATTTGTCTTGGCAGGACCCTTCATATCATCTGTTTTGCGGAATCATTTATCTGTCCATGGTGACGAGCAGCTCCTCGTTGGAACGCGTCATCTCCATACGCTTGCGCATAAATTCCATAGCTTCCAGCGAATTCATGTCCGCCAGATAGTTGCGGAGAATCCACATTCTGTTGAGCGTCTCGCCCGAGAGGAGCAGGTCGTCGCGGCGTGTTGAGGAGGAAATGATATCGACGGCCGGGAAGATACGCTTGTTGCTGAGCTTGCGGTCGAGCTGGAGCTCCATGTTGCCTGTTCCCTTGAACTCTTCGAAAATGACCTCGTCCATCTTGGATGAGGTTTCGGTCAGGGCTGTCGCAATGATGGTCAGTGAGCCACCGTTCTCAATATTACGGGCGGCGCCGAAGAAACGTTTCGGACGCTGCAGAGCGTTGGCATCGACACCTCCGGAAAGAACCTTTCCGGAAGCCGGCGAGACGGTGTTGTAGGCGCGGGCCAGTNGGGTTATGGAGTCGAGCATGATAACGACATCATGGCCGCATTCGACCAGACGNTTGGCTTTCTCCAGGACAATTCCGGCAATCTTGACATGACGCTCGGCAGGTTCGTCGAATGTCGAGGCTATGACNTCGGCGTTGACGCTGCGCGCCATGTCGGTGACTTCCTCNGGACGTTCGTCGATGAGGAGCATTATTATATAAGTGTCGGGATGATTTTCAGAGATGGCGTTGGCAATATCCTTCAGCAATATGGTCTTACCTGTCTTCGGGGGAGCGACAATGAGGGCGCGCTGTCCTTTTCCTATGGGGGCGAACATATCGACTACCCGTGTCGATATATTGCAGCTTCGTCCGGAGGTGAGGTTGAATTTTTCATCCGGGAAGAGGGGAGTCAGATGCTCGAAGGGAACGCGGTCGCGGACAACCTCAGGCGTCTGACCGTTTATGGAATTGACCTTAAGGAGCGGATAATATTTCTCGCCTTCGTATGGAGGACGGATATCCCCTTCCACAACATCTCCCGTCTTGAGGCCATATTCCTTTATCTGGTTCATGGCAACATAGACGTCGTCGGGAGAGGCGAGATAGTTGTAGTCTGATGAACGGAGGTATCCGAATCCTTCCGGCATCACCTCCAGGACGCCGCTGATGGTCAGAATGGCGTCGAGGTTATAGACCGTCTGCTGACGCTCCTGCTGCTGTTGCTGGGCGAACTGACGTTGTTGCATACGCTGGCGGCGCGTCAGTTTCTGATTAGGTATGTCGGGGAAAAGGAGAGCCTGTTGCTGTTGCTGCTTGACTTTCTTTGGAATCTGTGAGTTAGCGGTCGGTTCTGCTATTACGAGCGGCGCGGCGGCCACTGCGTTCGCCACTGCTGAGGCGACGCTTGATTGCTGGGCGCTCTTGGCGGCTTCCTTTGCAGCCTGTCCGGCGGCTGCTTCCTCCTTCTCCTTTTGGGAGCGGGGAGTGAAGGTNCGTCCCTTGGAGCCTCCGAAGAAGGAATCAAGTCCGGCCTTCTCTTTCTTTACGAAACGNGTCTGACGCTGTTCGGGGGCAGGCTGAGTGTAGTTGCGGGAATCCGGTTGCGCNGTTTCCGCAACTACCGGAGNNGNAATCAAGGAAGGCTCTGCGGCGGGAAGAGAGGGAACGGTTTCNGGAGNAATCGCAGGCGCCGNTTCCGCAAAGAGGTCAGGCACGATGNTNTCCTCAGATTGATTCTTAGGTTTACGTCCGCGTTTTTTGGGAGTCTCAGGCTCGTTCCGTGATTTTCCGGCTTCACTCTCCGGCGTTTCAGGGGAACGATCGGAAGAGGAAGAGATNTCGGCATCCTGCGGTTGTTCCTGAGCTATTTTGGCGGCTTCGCGGGCAGCGACNTCAGCTTTCGANGGGCGGCCGCGCCGACGTTTTTCTGTAAGGACCGGGGGTTCCGGGGTATTTTCGGAGTCGGATTCATCTGAAGGCCTGTTNTCCTCCGGCTTCTCAGCTACGGGAGCGGCCGCTTTACGTCCGCGNTTTTTGGGAGNGGNTCCGTCGGGATTGTTCTGGCGGTTCTTGGCGCCCTGCATACGACTGACGCTCGCTTTGGCCACATCGATGGCCGAATTGTCAAGAATATGATAGATGGCCTCCTCAAGGGTGGCCGATTCTGCTTTTTTCATTCCCATCCCCTCAGCTATGCTCTTTACCTGAGCGGGGTCCATGGAATTAAGTTCGTCGAGGCTATACATACGAGTTGCTTTTGGCATTTCAAGCTCCCTCCCCGGTCGCCGGACCTGGAAAAAGGATTATTCAGATTCCTAAAGAAATATATAATATATAGGGAATCCGGAGTCGTTCTCGGGAAACCGGCATACGCCACGGCCCGCGCCGATGAACGAATATCAAATTATAAAAAATAGGGTAAAATTGGTGTTCTTCCGGTCAATCCGCGCCACTTCCGCTCCCCTTCCGCAGGATAGATGACCCTTCGGCGCGCTTGACAATGCAAATTTAATGATTTTTTCTGAATAAGACAACACTTAGCCCATCTCCCGCAAGAAATGTTATCCGCCATTCCCGATAGCTCTGTCTTTAAAATATCAGTATTTAAAATATCAGACCCCGTCCCTTGCGGGACAGGGTCTGCGTATTNTAAAAATTTTCCGGACTGCTCCAGTCCGCAGGGATTGAATCAGACTCCGAGATCCTTCATTATCTGGTCTATGCGGGCTTCGGCCTTGGCGACAGTGGCCTCATAGTCTTTCTTATCGGCCATTTCCTCGCGGACCTCTACATAGAATTTGATTTTCGGTTCGGTTCCGGAAGGACGGATGGAGACCTTGTCGCCGCCGGCGGTNAAGAACTGCAGGACGTTGCTGGTCACGGGGAAGTTGAGCTTCGTCAGCTCTCCGTTGCGGAGGTCACGGCAGTTAAGGTCGGCGTAATCCTTGATCATCACTACCTCGCTACCTCCGAGGCTCTTCGGCGGATTCTCGCGGAAATTCTTCATCAGGGCNACAATCTCCTCGGCGCCGGACTTGCCCGGACGGACAACGCTGACACCACGCTCGCGGGAGAANCCATATTCGGCATAGATTTCAAGGAGGAGTTCGTAGAGGTTCATACCCTTGTCTGCGGCCCAGGCGGCAATCTCACACATCAGAGAGATCGCAGAGACAGAGTCTTTATCGCGGACGAAATCCTCGGCCAGGAATCCATAGCTTTCCTCGCCGCCTCCAAGATAACGGGAGCGTCCCTCCTCGTTGCGCATGACATCGGCAATCCATTTGAAGCCGGTGTAGCAGTCGAAGCAGGTCACGTTGTTCTTGTCGGCGATACGNTTGATGCTTTCGGTAGTGACGATGGTCTTGACGCAATATTCCTTGCCGGTCATGCGGCCNAGCTCGACGTTACGCGTNATCAGGTAATANAGGAAGATCATGCAGATCTGNTTACCGTTGACCAGCTGATAGTTNCCCTCTTTGTCGCGGACGACCAGACCGATGCGNTCGGCATCGGGGTCAGAGGCCAGGACCAGGTCTGCGCCAACCTCCTTAGCCTTTGCTATACCCATCGACATAGCCTCGGAATTTTCCGGATTCGGAGAGACGACCGTCGGGAACTCTCCGGACTGNATATCCTGCTCAGGAACATGGACGACATTCTCGAAGCCCCATTTCTTAAGGGAGTCGAAGATGAGGCGCGATCCTGTTCCGTGGATCGGGGTATAGACAATCTTCATATCCTTATGGCGCTTGTCAGCTTCGGGAGAAAGAGAGAGACCGTGAATCTGTTCCAGATACGGTTCGTCGATATCCTTGCCGACAATCTGGATGAGGCTCTTGTCTGCCTGACGTTTGATCTGNTCNACGCTCGTNATTGCNTTGACGTATGCGATTGTCTGAACATCATGGGGGGCGATCATCTGGGCGCCGTCGCTCCAGTATGCCTTATANCCGTTATATTCTTTCGGGTTATGGCTGGCGGTCACCATNACGCCGCTCTGGCATCCCANNCGNCGGATAGCGTAACTGACNTCCGGAGTCGGGCAGCAGGCATCGAAAAGATAGACCTTTATTCCGTTGGCTGAGAAGATATCGGCGGTCAGCTCGGCGAAACGGCGCGAGTTATTGCGGACATCATGTCCGACGACAACACTAATCTGNGGCTCATCCTTGAAGACATCCTTCAGATAGTTGGCCANTCCCTGGGTCGCCATGCCGACGGTNTAGTCATTCATGCGGTTGGTTCCGACTCCCATTATTCCGCGCAGACCTCCCGTTCCGAATTCGAGATCCTTGTAGAAAGCCTCGATAAGAGGGGTTTTGTCTTCTGCGTCCAAAAGAGCCTGAACTGCCTTGCGGGTCTCTTCGTCATAAGAGGGTCCGAGCCATACTTCGGCCTTAGCCTTGACTTCATTGAGTAATTGATNGTTTGCCATCTTTGTCTTTTTATGCGGTTTGTTTTTTGTTTCAATAACCTGTATCGCAGGGAGCGGTGAAACTCCCCTATCGTNTAAACAAATTTAAAGAGGAAAAAGCTACTGACTCACCCGATTTATTTTTCAATCCAGCTGTAAAATCCATACCTGCATCTATGATAGAGTAAGATAGAGATGNTNTAANATAGAGTCTAAGATAAAGATAGAGTCCATATAATAGAGGGGCATCCGGATTTTTTCATTAAATTTGCCGTTTAAATTCAGATAAAGAGAAAATAATTTTCTTTTTAAAAGAAGAAGTCTAAGTCGAATCCATGATAATGTCAATGACCGGATTCGGGCGCGGTATAGCCCAATCCGACAATCTCAAAGCCACGGTCGATATCAAATCGGTCAATTCAAAACAGATAGACCTGACAATGCGCGTTCCCTCCTCTATGCGCGAGCTGGAGGTCTCATTGAGAAACAAGGTGGCCAAAGCCCTTGAGCGCGGCAAAATCGAGCTTTCGGTATGTATCGAATCGCTCGCTGCGCCGGCATCGGCACGCATAAATAATGAGGTCGCGGCCCGATATATCGATGAGCTGCGCCAGAGTTCGAACTCGCTCGGCATTGACGAGCCGCAAGATTGGTGGAGGCTCCTGTTGCGTCTGCCAGACGTTTTACAGAACAGAACCGAGGAGTTCGGAGAGAAAGAACTCGCGACTGTCACCGAAGCAGCTGACCTGGCTATAGAGGCGTTGCAGAGCTTCCGTCGCGCGGAAGGAGAGAAACTTTATCTTTTCTTCGTTGATAAAATCAAGGAAATCTCGGCCCTGCTCGAAGAGATAGATCCGATGGAGGCTGAAAGAGTCCCCCATATACGCCAACGTCTCGAAGAGCAGCTCGGACGACTCGAAAGCATCGAGTATGACCGAGGACGCCTCGAACAGGAGATGATTTTCTATCTGGAAAAACTTGACGTCACCGAAGAGAAGACGCGTCTGCGCTCTCATCTCTCCTATTTTATGGAGACCCTCGGAGGATCCGATGCTCTTCCGCAGGAGGGAGGACAGGGAAAGAAACTCGGCTTCATCGCTCAGGAGATGGGGCGTGAGATCAATACGCTCGGATCGAAGTCGAACCATGCCGGGATGCAGAAAGTAGTGGTCCGCATGAAAGATGCCCTCGAACAGATCAAGGAACAGGTACTTAATGTCCTCTGAAAAATGAACGGCAAGATAATCATCCTTTCCGCTCCGTCGGGATGCGGAAAATCAACAATAATCCGCCGGTTGCTCACGCATCCGGAACTACACCTGGGATTCTCCATCTCCGCGACCAGCCGCGCCCCGCGCGGCGAGGAGAAAGACGGGGTTGAATATTATTTCCTCTCCCCTGCCGAATTTAAACGGCGTGCAGAGGCGGGAGAATTTGTGGAATGGGAGGAGGTCTATCCCGGCACCTGCTACGGGACGTTGCTCTCGGAGGTAGAGCGGGTGACAAAGGATGGGCGCAATCTGATAATGGATGTCGATGTCAAGGGAGGACTCAACATCAAGCGCCATTTCGGCGAGCGCGCGGTCTCCATTTTCATCCTCCCTCCCTCCAAAGAGGAGCTGGAACGCCGTCTGCGCTCCAGGGCGACAGACAGCGACGAACAGATTGAAAGACGTCTGGCGAAGGCCGACTTCGAACTTGGGTTCGCTCCGCAATTTGACTTTAGTGTCGTCAACGATGAGCTGTCCCGCGCCGTTGAGGAAGTCGAGAATATAATCAAGGGATGAAGACAGCGGTCTACGGAGGGTCGTTTGATCCTATTCATGTCGGACATTCTATGGTCGCCTCGTCGGTTTTAAGAGCCGGGGCGGCCGATGAAGTCTGGTTCATGGTTTCTCCATGCAATCCTCTCAAGCAGGGGCGACGTATGACGCCGGAGAGGTTGCGTCTTGAGATGGCGCGTTGCGTAGCCGAGCGCTGCGAGGGACTCATCGCCTCTGACTTCGAGTTCTCTCTCCCCCGCCCCTCCTACACGCTCGCAACCCTCCGCGCCCTGCGCGACGCGTATCCCGACAGAGACTTTACTCTCCTCATCGGAGCCGACAACTGGCGTCTCTTCGGAGAATGGCGCGGGCCGGAAGAGATTCTGACGGAGTTTGGAGTCATTGTCTTTCCCCGTCCGGGCGACCCGCTCGAAAAGGGGTTCTGGCCCTCCGGCGTCAAGCGATTGGAGGAGCGGGTCCGCATCCTGAACGATATTCCGCAATGCTTCCTGTCGTCGTCCGAGATACGGCGTCTCAGGAGAGAGGGGAAGGATGTGACGTTCCTGGTCGATCCGAGGGTCGAGGAACTGATCGTCTCCCATAATCTTTACACTACCGAAGAATGAAACTCAAAAATCTCATAAACAGCAAGAACCATTCCGCATCTATTCCCGGTGAGGAGCTGCTGAGCGACGCCGAGCGTCGCGATCGGAAGAACCGTATCCGCGTCAAATGGCTCTGGACTATATTTCTCTCCTTGGGAGGATGTATCGCGCTTTTTCTGTTGCTGATATACAACGGAGTCATCGGATATATGCCCCCTATCGAGGAGCTGGAAGACCCTCACGACAAATTGGCCTCGGTCGTCTATGCCTCCGACGGCACCACCGAGTTGGGGCGCTACTTCTGGGGAGCGGGAAACCGCGTCTATACGGATTACGACAAAGTTTCCCCTTATGTCATAGACGCTCTGATAGCGACGGAAGATGTGCGCTATAACGCCCACTCCGGTATAGACTTCATGGCTCTGGGACGAACTGCTGTCAAGACTCTGCTGCTGGGCGACAAGTCGTCAGGAGGTGCCTCGACAATAACCCAGCAGCTTGCCAAACAGCTTTATTCCCAGCCAAGCTCAAATATGTTCCGGCGTGCGATGCAGAAGCCGATAGAGTGGATGATCGCCGTCAAGCTCGAACGGTTCTATACTAAGGATGAGATTATCAATATGTATCTCAACCGTTTTGACTTCCTCAACAACGCGGTCGGAATCAAGACGGCGGCCAATGTCTATTTCGGCAAGGAGCCGGGAGACCTGAAGGCCGAGGAGGCGGCCATGCTGATCGGAATGCTTAAGAATCCTTCCTATTACAATCCGTTGCGTCATCCGGAACGCACGCGTGAACGTCGCAATGTGGTCATCGAACAGATGGCCAAGGCGGGAAAAATCTCATGGGAGGAGGCGGATTCGCTCAAGCAGCTTCCTATGGAACTTGACTATCACAAGGTTGACCACCGCGAAGGGGGTGCTCCCTATCTGCGCGAGGAGATACGCCAGCTGATGACAGCCAAGCAGCCCAAGCGCCCGAACAGAGCCGACTATCCTTCGCTCGGCGCCTACCAGATCGCTATGGGCAACTACAATACGGATTCGGTCCAATGGGAGGAGAATCCGCTTTACGGCTGGATAGAGAAGAATCCTAAGCCTGACGGTTCGAAATATAATCTATACACCGACGGACTGCGGATTTATTCGACCATCGACCTCAAGATGCAGCAATACGCCGAAGAAGCGGTGTGGGATTATCTGGGTGGAACTCTCCAACCGGCTTTTGACGCTGAAAAACGTGGTTCGAGCCTCGGCCCTTATACCACCAACAGCTCGGAGCTGAGCGCGACCGCCGTGCGCCGCCTGATCCGCAACGCCATGAAGCAGACGGAACGCTGGCGTACGATGAAACTGGCCGGACTGTCTGAGGAAGAGATTGAGAAATCATTCCATGAACCTCATCCGATGGAGCTTTTCGCCTATGTCAAGGCGCCGGCAGGAAGCGGTTCGAGGGTTGTGCCCGGAACCAAGAGCGTCACTATGTCGCCGCTCGACTCGCTGCTATATATGAAGTCGATTCTGAGGACCGGCATGATGTCGATGGATCCTAAAAACGGATATGTCAAGGCATACGTCGGAGGCCCGGACTTCACCTATTTCCAATATGATATGGTCTCGCGCGGCAAACGCCAGATCGGATCTACGGCCAAGCCTTTCCTCTATACTCTGGCTATGGAGCAGGATTTCACTCCCTGTTCGCATTTCCTCAACACACAGCCTACGTTCGGCAACTGGTCTCCCCGCAACTCCGGCTCAGCCCGCGTCGGCGAGATGGTGGACCTGCGCTGGGCACTGACCAACTCCAACAACTGGATCTCCGCTCGTCTGGTCAATGATCTGAAACCCATAAATCTTGCCAACAAGATGCGTATGTTCGGAATCACGGGCTGGATCGAGCCGACCCTGCCGCTCTGTCTGGGCACGGTCGATGTGCCGGTCCGCGAGATGGTCGGAGCTTTTTCCGCTTTCTCCAACAAGGGTATCCGCGTCAATCCGGTCTTCGTCACCAGAATCGACGACAACCAGGGAAACACTCTCTACACTGCGACTCCGCACCGCACCGAGGTGACTTCCGAAGATGCCTATTATAAGATTCTATCCATCCTGCTCAATGTCGTCGACAGCGGAACCGGCTCCTCGCTTCGCTCACGATACGGAATCTCGGCCCAGATGGGAGGCAAGACCGGAACGACCAACTATAAT
Source organism: Bacteroides sp. (assembly GCA_014801785.1). Taxonomy (GTDB): domain Bacteria; phylum Bacteroidota; class Bacteroidia; order Bacteroidales; family Muribaculaceae; genus Lepagella. Next base: position 69,240 of record JAAVDN010000011.1, read on the forward strand.
GCCGACACCTGGTTCATAGGCTTCACTCCGCAACTGGTTACCGGAGTATGGGTCGGCGGTGAGGAACGTTATATCCATTTCAACACTATGGCGCTCGGACAGGGCGCCCGGGCTGCCCTCCCGATTTACGGACAGTATATGAAGAAGGTTTACAATGACCGGAAGCTTCCGTATACTCAGGAGGTGAAGTTTGAGTTCCCGGCTAATTTCTCCCCCTGCGGCGGAGAAGCTTATATCTCCCCCTCTACCGACGAGACGGAGGAGGAGACTGTCCCGGGAGTTTTCGATTAGAAACTGGTAGCGGTGTTGTTCAAACTTCTCGATAAGTCATGCAAAGAGTAAGATACATAGAATTTTCCAAGTTCCGCGAAGAGCGCCACAATCTCTCCCTTCTGGAGGAGGGTATGCATATCCCCTTCCCTATCCGGCGTATATTTTATATCTATGATATACCCGGGGGAGAAACCCGCGGAGGACATGCCAACCGCGCCAATACTGAAGTGGTGATTGCTCTCTCCGGTTCCTTCGACATCCATCTGAGCGACGGCCGCGAGACGCGCTCCTTCACCCTTAACCGATCCAATATCGGTCTTCTTGTGCCGCCGGGTCTTTGGGTGGTGATGGATAATTTCACTACCGGAACGGTTGTTCTATGTCTCTGTTCGACTCCATACGACGAAAAGGATTATATTCGCGACCTGGCGACCTTCCAGCAGGAATGCGCCTGCGGATTGCTTAACAATCCGACGCCGCTGTCTTCCCGCTGAGCAACCGCGCTATAGTCTGAAATCAACCAAACACACTCTAAAAAATGGAATTCCTGAGTCTTAAAGAACTTAATGCTCCTTTTGAAGAAGAGCTGGTCGAGGCGGCTGAACGTGTGATCCGTTCGGGGCGATACCTCCACGGTCCTGAGACCGAGGGGTTGGAAGAGGAAATGGCGCGGGTCTGCGGCGCGAAACATTGTGTCGCTGTCAGCAACGGTTTGGACGCCATCCGTCTCTCCCTGCGGGCCCTGATGGAAACGGGACGTCTGCAGAAAGGGGACGAGGTGATGGTGCCGGCNAATACNTATATNGCCTCTGTCCTACCTGTATCGGAACTTGGNCTGCGNCCTGTCATGATTGAACCTTCTCCGGAGACTTTCAATATGGATTCCGATGATATAAGGAGGCGTCTGACGGAACGCACGCGTGCTTTGTTGACTGTCCATCTCTACGGCACTCCCTGCTGGGACGCTCCGCTGATGGAGGAGCTGCGAAACAGGGGAATATGGATTGTGGAGGATAACGCGCAGGCCATCGGAGCTCTTGCCGCCGCGCCGGGTTTTAACGACACTGATCATACCGGAGGATTGGGGCATATCGCCGCGACAAGTTTCTATCCGACCAAGAATGTCGGAGCTTTNGGGGATGCGGGNGCGGTGACGACAAGCGACCCNNTNCTTGCCGACACCGTGCGCTCCCTGGCCAACTACGGGACAGTTTCCCGATATGCCAATCGGCTGACAGGATACAATAACCGTATGGATGAGATCCAGGCGGCGATGCTGCGTGTCAAGCTGCGTCATGTCGATGAACTCAACGACCGGCGTCGCGAANCTGCCGCCGCTTACTCAGATACGCTCGATTCTNAGCGTATCATANCACCTAAAATNTTTTCGGNNATGCGCCAGGTATGGCATCAGTTCGTGGTCCGTATCCCTGACGGTAAACGTGATGAGTTCCGCAATCGGGCCNTGGAAAAGGGAATACCGACCGATATCCATTACCCTATCCCTCCGCATCTGCAGGAATGCTATTTCCCGACTTTGGGNAAAAGCTATCCGGCGNCGGAACGTCTGGCCACCGAGATTGTAAGTCTNCCGATAGCCAACGTCACGCCTGANCAGGCCCGCCGGATAGCGACGGTGCTCAACACCTGCGTAGATTAATAAATCTTACCCNAACTCCTCCGACCCTTTCCTATTCTGAATAATGGCACGTTCTGTTTTCGCATACCTCTGGGGATTCCTCGGCAAGCTCGGCCCGCAGATTATCTCGCTGGCCACNATGTTCGTACTCGCACGTTTCTTATCTCCAGACGATTTCGGACAGATCGCCGTNCTGACAATATTCACGGCAGTCGCCCAGACCCTGTTCGAGGCGGGACTGGGCGGGAGTCTGGTCAAGGAGAAGAATCCGACGCCGATTGATTTCTCGACGATTTTCGTCTTCAATATCTCGGTCAGTGCGTTCCTATACATAGTTATCTTTCTTTGCGCGCCGCTCATTGAGGATTATTTCCAGCTCCCGGGGTTGGCTACGATATGCCGGTTGCTTTCCCTGGCCTTCGTCATCAACAGCTGGGGACTGGTGGCCTTCACGGTTCTTTACCGCGAACTGAAGTTCAAGACGTTGACCTATTCCTCTCTGATAAGTTTCATTGTCGGAGGGGCGACAGGAATAGCTACGGCCGTATGGCTTGAATGGGGAGTATATAGTCTGGTAGCTTATCAGCTGACTCAGAATCTGGTTTATGTGGGGAGGAATTGGNTTGTATGCCGCTATCGATGCAGTTTCCGGTTCAGCGCCGCCTCTTTCCGCAAGCTTTTCTCGTTCGGGTTCTTCACCACGGTAGCCAATGTGGTCGAGACAGCCTACGAACATGTCATAACTATCTTCTTCGGTCGCTACCTCGGAATCTCCCAAGCAGGTCTTCTCTCGCAGGCACAGCGGATTCAGACAGCTTCTGTCAGTTCCTTCACGGGGACAGTCAATGCGGTTGCCTTTCCGCTGCTGACGCCATTGCGCGACGATGCGGCGGCGTTCCGCAGCGAGGCAGACAAACTGCTGAGGACTCTTTCCCTCTCCGTGTTGCCGTTGCTTCTGACGATCGCTCTTTTTGCTGAATTTCTGATGGTGTTTCTCTTCGGCGAGCAGTGGAGAGAGAGCGCACCTTACCTGCGGATTTTGATGTGGGTAGGATGTTTTTTCGTGCTTGAATCGGCCAACAGGACATTCATAAAGTCTTTGGCCCGGGTGCATGCGCTACTGGGGGTGACACTGATTAAACGAGCGCTTGGATTGCTATTGATGGGTGTCGCTATCATGATCGACCGGGACTGGCTCCTCTACGCTTTNCTTGGNGGTTCCATCATAGGCTACTTGGCCAACGCTGTCGTCTACGTCCGCATCACCTCCCTACCCCTGCTNCCCTACTTAGGGAAAACCCTCTTCTATCTATTNATCCCCTCCCTCCTCTATCTCGCCGGGGTAGCAATCAACCACTGTGTTTCCTCCANTCTCATACAGCTTCCCGTCTGGACAGCACTNTTAGCCGCCTANTATCTTCTTCTGCTTCCCCGCCTCGGAATCCGCCTCCTCNCCCTNCTCCGCAAGCAATAGNGGNNCGCCCCTATCCGATCGAATACATGNCCGGTTGAATACGTGGCCGGTTGGATATGGTCCGGTAGGGGNGCAATAAATTGCGCCCGCGTCGNATGGGNCTNCGGNGNCTGCGGGGNCGCTNTGTATAGCGCCCCTACNNTACGCATATCGCTCTTTTTAATCTGAAAATTTCAGGAAGTTNCCCCAGTTAACTATTTTCTTAAAGAAATATCACCTTATCGAGAGGTATACTCTCGGTAGGATATTACTTTATNTAAATCTAATAAATATATCTGTTAAATTCATCTGTTTGACAGTAGGTCTGCATTAGANCCTATGCAATTATGCTCTTTAGTATCTAAGCTTGCCAACCTCAATTAATTTTTGTATTTTTGCAGGATGATGGCCATAGATTTATTTTAAAATTGCAACGATGCCCTAAAGTCAACTCCGAAATAGTTGTTACTGGTTAGGCCATACCTTAGATTNCTATCTTGTAGTTGAGGTGCTATTAGCTTGTAAAGAATGAATTTGCAGACTATTTACTCAAGTAGTTGGTAAAANTAAATGAGTATNTAAAATNCGGCTATCGCNCCGGCCAATCGGATGCGGAGAGAAGGGAGTTTAGCGAGCTATGCGATTGAGCAACAGGTCCGATTGCACAAGCGAGCGCAAGTTTTATTTCTCAAGATTCAAATTCAACATATATCGTTTCATGTTTAGTTGCTACTAAATAATATTGTATTATATGGCTAAGAAAAGTCAATCAGCAAGATTAACATACCAGCATAAAGAAAGTCAAGGTGTCAACGGTATCTTTGGTTTGGAAGCCAAGAAACATGACAGTAACACAAGTAAAATATCCCATCTTGCGATGGAAACCTTAAAAGAACTTTATCCAAAACTCACATTTCGTTATCGAAAATCAGTAGACAAAAAAGAAATTAATGAAAAGCTCCAAAATTTAGATGCTTATCTCGGGCAAACGCTTTTNGTTGAAAATGCCAGTATCATTCCTGATGGTGGTATTATTGAAGTAAAGGATGATAAGGGAGCGTGGCGTGTCGTTTTGGTATCGGAGGCTAAACACCAAGGAAAGGATATCGAAAATATTAGACGGGGAATCTTAGTTGGAACAGGTAAAGACCAGGACCTAATGGCCGCAGGTAACGCTATAGAGAGATCCTATAAGAATATCTCAGAAATAGCAAATATGATGCTTGGTGAGTCATATTTCCCTTATATTCTATTTTTGGAGGGATCTAACTTTTTAACAGAAAACATTAGTGTGGAGANACCTGATGGAAGGGTTGTTACCTTAGAGTATAATTCAGGTATGCTGAATAGGTTAGATCGCCTGACAGCAGCCAATTACGGGATGCCCATCAACACAAATTTATGTGAAAACCGATTTGTACGTCATCAAGATAAGGTGATCATGCTTCAAGCTGCATCCATTTATACACAGGGAGATGGAAATAGTTGGACTGGACAGGATATGCTTGAGATAATGATTCAAGTTGCCGAAACTTCGTTAAAAGTTTTGGCAAAAGACCTATGGATTCAAATTAACAAGAAGAAATAATGACGCGTCAATCCAGTAACAATCTTCTTCAAAAAGCGAAGAATTCTAAAAGTGATGAGTTCTATACACAACTATGTGATATTGAACGCGAGTTGCAATATTATACTGGCTGTTTTCGTAACAAAGTAGTATATTGTAATTGTGATGATGCTCATCATAGCAATTTTTACCGTTTCTTTAAAGAAAATTTCAAAAAATTAGGTTTAAAAAAACTGATCGCATCATGTTATAAAAAGGAGATAGAAAATCTATTTGAATACTACAATGCGACCCCAGCGTTCTATGCTGAATATCAAGGAGAAGATCAACCTGAAAATATTGTTCAATTAAATGGGACCGGCGATTTTAGAAGTATCGAGTGCATTGCATTGTTAAAACAATCGGACATTATAGTAACAAATCCACCGTTCTCTCTATTTAGAGAGTTCATTTCACAAATAGTACATTATAATAAACAGTTTTTAGTAATAGGTAATGTTAACGCAATAACCTACAAAGAGATTTTTACATTGATTCAGAATAATCAAGCTTGGTTAGGAGTGAATCTCGGTCGCGGAATCTCCGGGTTTATCGTACCCGATCATTACGATTTATACGGAACTGAAGTAAGAATCAACGAAGAAGGTCAGAGAATTGTATCCACGAACGGATGCTTATGGCTGACCAATTTAGAATTGCAACATCGACATAACGATCTGAATCTTACCAAGCAATATTTTGGGAACGAAAGCTCCTATCCTCAATATGAAAACTGCAATGGTATCAACATAGATCGCACGCAGGATATACCTAAAGACTATGCTGGTCTTATGGGAGTGCCTATCACTTTCCTGCATAAGTATAATCCTGAGCAATTTGAAATCATACGTTTCAGAAAAGGAGATGATGGAAAAGATTTAAGACTTCCTAATAAATCTCTATATTTTAGAATCTTAATAAAGAATAAACGACTAAGTCCATGTCCCACAATAAATGTTAACAGCCGGGTCGCAGAAACGAGCGAGTTTGGCCTTGCAGGCGAAGGAGCTTAGCGGACTAAGCGACTGAGACAAAAGGTCAAACTCGCGAAGGTTCTGCGAGACCACAGGTAACTTTCTTCGGAAAAGATTTAATGAATTTTTACAGTTAAAACACCCCAATCCCATATTCGGTCCTTATCGTGCAGCCTGAAAGAAATTGTGGGACAGGGTCTAAGTGTCTAGTCCTGAAAAATCTGGTTCTTTCCTACTTTAGTTGAAAATCCATGTTGTCATTACCATCTTTATCTTTAACAGGGGCAATTTGGCTTTCCCGTACATAACTCTTTTGATCGTCTTAAGCTTATTGACGAATCCTTCCGTAATTCCGTTGGAAACATGGTAAATCATGGCGTTCTTTACAGCCTTCATGTCCATACGGATACCCCTTACAAAAGTGCTTATTCTGGGAAGAATGGATTTCTCATACTTATCAAGCCATCTTTCCAGCCTTACGGGCTTATTACTGCGGAGACATTTAAGAAATGAACCGGCAGCCTCGAGTAACTGATCAAACCATTCCACACCAAAAAGTGCGTTGGTGACCTCACACTCGTAATCCGTCAGTTCCTTACCGAGGGCACTTTTGTTGATCATGACGGCAAGCTGATTTACAGGAGGCAAGGCAACCGTTTTTTCTTCTTTCGTGGATTCATCAAAAGCCCTCTCCATATCTGCCTTGTCCTTTGTCGAGCGATATCCACGATGACCGTCAGCAAGATATCTGAAATGGTCATGGAAAGGAGTCTTGCTGACCTTGAATCCCATGGACCAAAGATCCAGACGTATCTTATCAAGGCTGACTCCGCGTGCATACTGCTCCTCGACATACTTCCGGTGGAGATGATAATCATGTCTCGGCTTTCCTTTCGGGACGGGAAAACTCTCCAGACCACGGTACTTCCTTACAGTCTGCCGTGCTATGCCAAGAAGCGAGGCTGTCTCACTTATTCCCTTGCCCTCCTTCTGGAGCCTTTTCACTTCATTGAACTTCACCTCGTTCACATATGATTCCTTTCTCCTGCCGCATTTATCCGCCACCCGCTCCTCCTTATTCCCCGAACCCCTGAGAGCCCTTGCCACCTCATAATATTTGTCTGACACCGTATCGGTTATGCATTCACCTATATTCTTTATAAGGTGAAATCTGTCTGCCACCTCAGTCACCTCCAGTCCGGAAGCAGCTATCGCATGGGAGTATTCGGTGGATCTGTCACGACTTACAAGCCATACGTCGCGGTGATCCGAAAGCCATTTGGAAAAATCCTCCTCACTGCGCGTACCCAGTAGATCAACAGGAAGCCCCCTCGACAAATCTATAATTATCGTTCCATAGTCGATACCCTTTCGGAAAGCCCAGTCGTCTACCCCAATCTTACGGACATCGGCACATTGGGGCACGCTAAGTCTGTGAAGATCACGCAGTATCGTCGACTTGGATATCCGGACACCCATATTCCCCAGAATGCAGGAGGAGTTTATGGAGGAGAGTTGAAGCCCCTGCCTGTATACGAGGACCTCACATCTACGAGTCCTACGCCGGTAACGGAACACCTCGTTCCCAGGTTGTTCCGCAAATGTCTTGTATCTGCACTCTCTGTTATGGCAGAAGAACTTACGTGCATGAAAACATAGGAAGACATTCTGTCCGAAAGCCGGCAGATCCTGAAGCCTACGCATATATCTGCTGTGAACCTTCCGGGATATGGCCTGACAGTAAGGGCATACGCCATGAGGCTTTGACGAACGGGTATATAACAACAGACATCCATTCATATCCTCTTCATATCCATCCACATGCAGGTGTCTGTCCCTGAAAAAATGATTGAGGTCTAATTTTGAATCTGAATCTTGGAGAAAATCAATTTTTTTATTATCTTCGCGTTTACTTACGGGATATACTTTCATTGATGATTATTTAAGTCCTAGGAAAACTCAAATATAATATCAATGGGAGAATATCCCATTCTTTTGTCTGTTAACTATATGTAATTTAAGTTGACAAATCTCAATCTTGACCTACTTCATGGCTGTTTTTCAACTAAAGTAGGAAAGAACCACATTTTTCAGGACGGGTCATAAATTTCTTTCGAGAATTATGCGTGAATCCTTAGAGAATGAAGACTCACAATAACACTAATTTATGAAAGCAATAGCAATTCAGCAACCTTNGGCACAGCTGGTAGCCTCCGGCTATAAGCGAATTATTCATACGAGCATTCTGCCTTTTGATGTACCCGAAAGAGTCCTCATTTACGCAAGCGGTAATGATCCGCTTGCTGAAAATGATGGCGAGCTGCTACCACCCCCCGTGCGTATGCAACTCGAAAATGCAAAACTTCTCGGTTATCTCACCGACGATGAACTGCCCACGCGAGTACTTATCGGAAGTGTCAATGTTGTTGGATGGAACGACTTCGAGGGGCAGCCTTGGAAAGGAGTCGACGAGGACGGTGCAGATAGTCAGGACTATCTATGCCTCAGACATGCACGACTGTTCTACGACCCAATTAAACTCGAAAATGTGACTGAGAGTCGAGTTTTCAATGTGCCACCAATAACTGAACAAAGACTGCCCGACAGTTTCGAGTTGAATAAGATATGCAGAAATGGCGAACTATTAACTTTGCCTTGCACTTATGATTTCGGTTATGATATATGCAACTTGAAAGAGTACACCTACGCATTATTTGTTCTCTCCAATAACAAATTCCTTTTATGCGAGGAATCGGAGGAAGGCTTAAAACCTATCAAAACTTCATACATCGACTTCAAAACCCAATGGACCACTTATCGCTTTAAGGTTGCAGAAACAACCTTAGAAGACTCTCCCTTTGACCATGAAGTCAAACAAATTGTCTACAAGTTGAAGGCCCTTGACTTAGCAGATTTCAATATCCTTCCACAGCCTTTAGAGGTTATGGCTAAAGCCGCGGTTCGTTCAAAATTCCCGGTTTACATATCTCCGCGTGATAATGGAGATTTTGTTCTAAGCAGTCGCATTATGGAGTTTTCATGCTCAGATGANAACCCTGACTTTATTTGTTTTTACCATCAAGACGTTGGACGAGTGGAACTTCTTTTGTCTGCTCAGATTAATTGCTTTCTTCCAAAGGAACAGCAAGACGCGATCTTAAAAAATCATGTTGATGTTCACACTCCATTCAACGTAAGATGGGACGGACGTAATCTCTCCGTCTGCGGTATAGCTTTCTGCGAGGACGGAAGATTATCGTTGGAAGTCGCCAATCAGCTTTTTGGAATTATGACATTTTACACTTGTTCATTATGCAATGACATTATAGGTGCCAACAATGACTTCAAGGCTGAGTGCAGATGATAAACGACATGGAAGAATACGTTGATTTAAACTCCCACGACGGAGACCCGGTACATGACTTCTGAGTGGACTTCGACTATAACGAGAACACAAGCAAGTTGGCGGGTTTCTTTGGAGACATAGACCTCGACCAATACATTGAAAACCTTAACGACTGGAATTAAATGATAGAACTACTTTCAATTCAGCCAATTTCAAATGTAGTTGCAATTGATTTCAACTACTGTGAACCGGGAACTCTTGTAGCAAACTATTGGTATCCAAAGTTTGCCGCTATCTACTCATCAAATTTTGCACCATCAGGTAGAGAAATAAACCTCCACCAAATATTTCTCCGCTCTGGAGCATTTGGACCTACGGTGGTTCAATTCAATGAAGAATCCACAAGCGAATCTAAAGTTAAAGACTTTTATATTGAAGAAGGACATAGCATAGAGGCCTTATCGTATCTTAATGAGAGTAACTTTAGGGCTCTCTTTGAATGTTTTCAAAGGAGAAATAATGCCGACTATGGTTCTGACTTTGATCAGAAACAAAAAAATACGGAAAATGCAAAAAAGGGCATTCATAGCCTCATTGAAGAATTACGAGGCAATGGTATAGCTCTGCCTTCAGACATAGATACTATTGCAAGTACCATTGTTTCGGAGATAACCGAATCAACTGACTTTATAGATACAATAAGGTTGTTCAGCACTGGCTAAGCCGCTAACTGAGTCAACCTATGATTTATCTTGTGAATTATTTTGAGATGCGGAGATTTTCCGTAAGTCGAAATAATTGTTGTGGCGATATAAGCCTCCAACATGAGTCGTTTGAATTGAGCCACCGGCAGATCGGGATAATCCTTCCTTATAAATAACCTCCTTACAGACATTGAGAGTCGTGAAGGAAAGATTGAACGCGAAGTCAAGCCGGGCTTTATCATGTGTCTGCTGCGACTGAAGTCCCGTGAACTGTTTGGCATCGCGAATGCCAAACTCGATCTGGAAACGGGGAGGTTAGAAACCTAAAATCCGGTCANGCTTCATGGCTGTGTGGGNGGAGAAGTAAAGAAGCGGCTCTCCGTTCTCAACCGGACATACNNCAATAAGGATGTCTTGTTTCAACGCTCTTGAGTGTACTACAGCCGTATTACATCGGGTTCTGGCACCTTTTGAATCTTCATATATGAATGAAGCGAACACGGACATATCAAGGTTGTCTTTGCCTTGACAAGAGAAACATACCAGTCAAGCATGGATATGCCCTGAAGACCGTTCCATCTCTTGCCACTTTCGCGGTGATTGTTCTATTCGATTGGCTATATCATTACAATCTTTTGCAACAGCAGTTACAGTAATAACTGTTGCGCTAAGTAGCTGATCAAAATAAATAAATAAGTGCANCTTTTGCTCAATCAAAATAAATCATTATCTTTGCAACAGCNGTTACAGTAACNACCGTTACTATAATATGAAATTCTACGACAGAGAGATAGAGACNGAGACATTGAGGTGTATAGAGACGACATCCAGGGAATACGCCCAGATGACCGTCATAACCGGACGAAGACGTATCGGAAAGACAACGCTTATAAAACACGCCTACGAAGGCAAAGAGATGATATATTTCTTTGTGGCGCGTAAGAGTGAGGCGNTGTTGTGCCGGGAGCTTTCCGATACTATGCGTGATGTGCTTGGCGAGGATTTAGGCGATTTTTCAAGTATATCCCGATTGTTCGCGTCTATCATGCAGATTGCTAAGCGTCGGCATTTCACACTCGTTTTTGATGAATTTCAGAATTTCAAATATGTCAACGAGTCATTTTTCAGTGAGATGCAGAATATCTGGGACAGCAACAAGAATGAGGCATGTATAAATCTGGTAGTATGTGGCTCATTGTATTCAATGATGACAAAGATATTCGATGATAAAAAGGAACCTCTTTATGGCAGGGCAACCTCACGTATCCGTCTTCGTGAATTTCCACTTTCAACACTTCGTGAGATAATGCGGGACAACAATCCCAATTTCACACCCGATGACCTGCTTGCAATGTATATGATTACGGGCGGGGTTGCAAAATATGTGGAACAGCTCCATATGCATAAGGCATTCACAAAAGAGAAGATAATAGAATCCGTACTGTCATTCGGCTCCTATTTCATTGACGAGGGAAAGGAGCTGCTCTCCGATGAGTTCGGCAAAGACTATGGAAATTATTTTTCCATTCTGTCTGCAATCGCCGGAGGCTTCAATGAACGCGGAGAAATCAAATCCTATACAGGCGTGGAAGCGGGAGGCTATCTCGACAAGCTGGAGAATACATACGATCTTGTGTCTCGTTTCCGACCTTATCTCGCAAGTGAGAATAGCCGCAACGTAAGATATGGTATCAAGGACAATTTCCTCAATTTCTGGTTCAGATTCATATATAAATACCGTAGCGCAGTGGAAATCGGGAATCTTNCNTATGTCAAGGAAAAAGTGCTTGCNGACTATTCTACATTCTCGGGCTGGATTCTTGAACGCTATTTCAGGCAGATGTACCGTGAGACAGGTCTCTATAATCTTGTGACTAACTATTGGGAGAAAGACGGCAACAATGAGATTGACCTTATCGCCGTCAACGAGGCCGACCGTGAGATTGTAATCGGTGAAGTCAAGCGTAATCCACGACGTATCGACCTTCATGGGCTGGAGAAAAAATCGCAGAATATCGNATCAAAGCGCAAAGGCTGGCACATCGAATATGNCGCTCTGTCTCTTGATGACATGGGGCACTGAAGTAGTTTGCCGTACAAATATCTTTATGGCGGTTATAGCACTTTAGTCAAGACTTCTATCGGGCTTACTTTTGCCTAAGTTGATTTGTTTTATAGGTCTTCGGCGATTTTCAATTGGCGGTACAAATTCGGTGGCTGATTTTGATAAGTAGCTACTAAAAATAAAGCGATATATGTTGATTTTGAATCTTAAGCAATAAAACTTGCTCATTTTTTTTACCAGCTACTTAAGAAATTACCGTGAGTGTCAATATGAATCTATAGTCTAAGCAGCTGATGCTTATCGCCCCGGCGGACGCTCTTGCATCAGCCGGGGCGATTTGTCTTTTATAATTCATCTCACAAAGAATCTCTGATTATGCACTTCTCATCATTGCAATCAGAGCATTCCCGGGAGTGTCGGAATTTTTATCGGGAGCATTCCCGGGAGAATCAGAGCTTTATCTGGGCAATCGCCTCCTTGACGCGTTTCTGAAGCTGAGGCGCGCGGGTAACCTTGATGTGGGGGGCGAGACCAAGATAGAAGCGGACGAGTCCCTCGATGGAATAGAGGGTGCCGTGATAATACCATGCGTTAGGATCCTTCGGGTTACCTTTTATGTCGTTCTTTGTCATCGGATATTCCTCGACAAGGAGAGTCTTGGCCAAAAGGTCAAGTTGGAGAGAAACTTCGATCGGCTCCGGTCCCGTCATGTGAAAGGCATCGACCGGCACCTCCTTGTGGAACTCCTCGTTCTCCCACTCCTCTTCCAGNACCTCGACATATCCTATGCGTTCCANGCTNAAAAGCTTGCATTCCCCTTTATCGACATCGTAAGCCTGAATAAGACCATGTTCCTTCATAACCTTGAACGGCTCTACGACACGATCCTTTACCTTGCCCGAATGTGCCGATGCGTAGTCATGCAGCTTGACACGCAGATGTTTGAATTCAGCGTGATACAGATTCATCAGAATCGCCACCTTGTTGCGGTCGAGNGTCAGTTTCTTGGCTCCAAGCTCTCGTTTAAGCTTCTCGCTCATCTCCCGACTTTCACGCTCGACACGAATATATGACTTGCCGTCAACCTCCACGACACGATAAGGATGCGGGTCAATCTTTATGACGACCACACGCTCGTTATACGCCGCGTCAATATGAATATAGGCCATCACCTCCATACCCAACCGCTTCATCAGCTCATCCTGAATCCAACGCGCATATCCATCGAAACTCTTGACCATCTGGGTCCGACCCAGAAAAGCCATGTCATTCTCCAGACCGGAGACATACCCCGAGTCATTGACTCCTATATACAAAGTGCCACCAGTGGTAGAATTAAGGAAAGCGCATATACCACGCACAATATTGCCCATCTGCACCGTAGGGTCAGGTTGCATTCCGGAGTTGGGAGGATAGACAGCCGAGGTCTTGAACTCCACCGTCTGTCCCTCCAGACCGAGGTATGGAGCCATCTCCCCCTCCAGATTCATCTCATCGCCCGCCTCTAAGGAGAGGGAGCGGATGATTTCGCGCTTGAGCAGATTGAGCGAGGAAGAGGATATGGTGCCNCTGACAGCATTGGCCGCCTGAACAAGACGGGCAACCTGCGAGACAACAGGCATCTCCTCCTGCATACTATGGATCTGACTGTCGAGAAAAGCGGAACTCTCCGTGTTGCCGTATTCTTTAAGCACATCAATGACAGCGCGCCGCACGCGAACCTGCTTCGAATCCTCGAAACCGCCACTCACCTCCAGATGCGTTCCGCGGATATCATCACCCAGCGCGAAACGGACGACTGCCTGCAGGTAATCGGTGGTAAACTGCAGGAAAGTATTTGAATCCACATCCCCTATCAGACGCGACATAGCCAGGGCGTTACCGAGAAAACGTGCCCGCTCCACAGGATTGCTGAGATTGCGCTGATGATAATAGAATGAACGGATAAGCAGGCGCAGCCAGACCTGATCAAGTTCCCCCACCCGNTTTTTTCGCTGTCCACCGTCTGAATCCTCCGGAACNCTCGCCTCCAGNAATGCGTGGAAACAATCNTTGCGNATNGNNTCATCNAGGAATTCATANTGCGGATCATCGGGATCNGGATCCTCCTCCTCGGGGTCAATCTCGGCNTATACATTCCCATAGAGAGGACCGTAGCCGATCATCGTTATCTTTAGCCAAGCCAGTTCAGTCTGCATATAGTTGNTATAGACCGGGGTGCGGACCACAACTCCGCGNGCCGTCAGCCAAAGGGCGTATGTATCGGCAACCTTAACCATCTTTGCGAGCAACGGCTCTCCGCTTTCCATAAATTCGCGCANATCCTCGGTGCAGAACCTGACGAACTGGTCTTTAAACGAGAAAAGTCCGCGTTCGGGATCAATGACCGTGACAGGAAGGCGGTCTCCGACGCGAACCATTGTGTGGAACTTATTACTGTAATAATAGGCAATGGCAGGATCGGTATGAAATATCTTTCCCTTAATTTTCTGATAACTTTCAGACTCCGTCTCTACCTGAATTGCAGCGCCGTATGTCGANGTGACCCTCACGACAGCCTCATCACCGACGGCATAGGTCGGCAACCGCTTGAGGGCGTCCTGCTTTAGCGGNACCTCCTGCAGACGCGAGAAAGNATCGACAAACTCCAGNATTTTTCCCAGGTCGGAGGAATCNCCCGCTTTCAGGCGGTCAGCGTTCTGGGTTGCCANCCAGCAATGCACTCCTGTGTCGAGACTCCGGGAAAGNTGGCGNGTCTCCTCTTCGGAGCGCGAGAGACCGGAGGCGCTTATCTCCAGTCCGTCGGCACGAAGCCACGCGCGACCTTTCCCCTCCAGAAGAGAGACGCGGTCTGTNGCCTTGAACTCTGCGCGCGAAAGAAGATGCGAGATGAAGACTTCAGGATGNAAATCAATGATATGTTCGAAACTGAAGCCGGGCTGGATTATCTCGTCACAACTGATTACCTTCCCTATAGTCTCCATAAGCTGATCGCCATATTTGGGACATATAAGTAGCAACTGAATAAGCATCGCGACGTAAGCCTCCCTCCGGCGCTGCGAGCGCGATTCAATAATGACGAAAGCCCCGAGCAGCCGCGAATGAAATCTGAGCATCTCCCGGTCAGGATCGTCACGATGGAGCGGGACAGACGAAACTTCTTCCAGCAAGTCCTCGACGCGTTCGGTCAGCAATTGGCGCGACTGGTCATAAAAAGTATCATCCTCATTAGCAGGAAGAGACATGGATTTGCGAAAATAGTCGAGCATCCGCTCAAAATTGTCGTCGACATACTCTTTTTTCAAATCAAGCCACAACGGAATCTTTGTTACAGGAATAGTCATGAGTAAAAAGGAATTTTGGGGTTTAATACAATCTGAGAAATCTCCTTCGTGGAGCTATCCGACAAAGGCCTACTTCTCCGGATGCAAAGTTAATAAATCTTCGGGGGTAAGCAGAAATTTTATTCCATTTTCTTTATTTTTTCCAGGATTTTCTATAAATTTACGGCCAAAACGGAACCTCTCCATATCAGGAGCGGTCAACAAACAGAAATCTAACCTTATTTCAATACACATTCTACTTTTATCAAAATGGATAAAAAGCTGAGAATCAGAGACCTGACACTTCGCGACGGACAGCAGTCCCTCTTCGCGACCCGTATGAAGCAGGAGAATATCGACAAGCTTCTCCCTCTCTACCGCGACGCCCGCTTCTACATCATGGAGGTATGGGGCGGAGCCGTTCCTGACTCCGTCATGCGTTATCTCGGAGAGAGCCCCTGGGTTCGCCTCCGCGAATGTTCCAAAGCAATGAAGGGAATCTCCCTTCTCTCCGCTCTCTCGCGCGGACGCAATCTCTTCGGCTATGTCCCCTACCCTGACTCCGTGCTCGAAGGTTTCTACCGCGAGGCTATCAAGAACGGCCTCAACGTCATGCGTATCTTCGACGCTCTGAACGATATCGACAATATCCGCGAATCCGTCCGAATGATCAACGAGCTGGGCGGCATTCCCGATACGGCTGTCTGCTACACGGTAGACCCCAAGGAGGAACCCAAAGCTCCGGCAAAGAAGAAAGGATTCTTCTCCCGCCTCTTCGGTGGTTCCGAGCCTGAGCCCGCTGCTCCCCAGAAGATTTTCACCGACGAATATTTCGTCAACAAGGCTAAGGAGATGGAGCGTCTCGGCGCCCAGATGGTCACCCTCAAGGATATGGCCGGTCTGGTCAATCCTTCCCGTATCTTCTCCCTTATGCCGAAGCTCAAACAGGCTCTGAAAGTGCCCGTTGACTTCCATACCCACTGTACCCCCGGCTACGGTCTGGCAGCTGTCCTGACCGCAATCATCAAGGGCGTTGACATCGTTGACACCAACATCTGGTGGTTCGGCGGAGGTTCCGCCGCTCCNGCTATCGAGCTGGTATGGATCTTCTGCCAGAAGCTTGGNATTGAGGTAGAAGTAAATATGGATGCCGTTGCCAAGATCCGNAAGGAGCTTAAGGAAGCCCGCAAGGCCCTCGCCGACTTCGACCTCAACAAGGACAAATGGCCCAACGACTTCGACGAATACTACGCAAAGATGCCGAAAGAAATCGATGCCGAGTTCGACCGCGCAATCGAAGCCGCAAGCGCCGACAACGANGCTGTCCTCCTCGATGCATGCCACAAGATCGAGGCTTACTTCGGATTCCCCAAACCCAACGAACTGGTCAAAAACGCCGAGGTCCCGGGAGGTATGTATTCCAACATGGTCGCNAACCTGCGTCAGCTCAAAGCCGAGGATGTCCTCGACGAAGCTATGGCCCTCATCCCGAAGGTCCGTCGCGACGCCGGNCTGGTTCCTCTGGTGACTCCGACTTCCCANATCGTCGGTTCCCAGGCTGTCGCTCTCGCTCTCGACCGTCGCAAAGGTGCGCCCGACTACTCGAACAAGAACAACCAGTTCATCGCTCTCGTCAAGGGTGAATACGGCAAGACTCCNGTCGCTGTCGATCCCGCTTTCCGCGCCCAGATCACNGGCAGNCCCGAGGAGCGTCCCTACGATGTCTCCAACTTCCGCGCTCCCGCCAACCCCGAACTTCCTGAGTTCGGCGGCGTCAAACTGGCTCAGAACGACGAGGAATATCTCCTTCTGGAGCTTCTCCCNGCTGTCGCTACCGGATTCCTCAAGAATAAGCGCAAAGCTGAGTTCGANGCCGAGAACGCCAANAAGGCAGCCGAAGCTCCTGCNGAGGCTCCNAANAAAGAGGANCCGAAGGGTCCCGCCATCACNGGCCCGACACTCAAGGCTCCGATGGGCGGAACCGTCATGGAGATTCTNGTCAAGGCCGGAGACAGCGTCAAGGCCGGACAGAACGTAATCGTCTACGAGGCAATGAAGATGGAGAACGANCTTGCTTCCGACAAGACCGGAACCGTCAAGCGCATCCTCGTCAACGAAGGTGATGTCATCGGAACTGACCAGCCCCTCATCGAGTTCGAATAAGTATTTTTCCCCTTTANCATAATANTATCGGTCCCGGGTTNNNNAACNCGGGACCGATATTTTTTCTTTCATTTGTTCAACACTTGGCAACATCCGGATGTTATAATCACGAACACAGCAGAACCACACGACAGTTGTAAATCGGTCTATCCATCCGGATGGATTTATTCCGTTTTCAAATGACAATCGTCTCTGTCCTGTTTATTATAAAAACATTTACTATTATGGAAACACAAACCGCTCCTCTGGCCGGAATCAAAGTTGTTGACTTCACAGAAGTCCAGTCCGGTCCCTCCTGTACCCAGATGCTTGCATGGCTCGGTGCAGAAGTCATCAAAATNGAACGTCCCGGNGTAGGAGATGCAACCCGCAAGGAACTTCANTTNAANCCTGACCTTCCCTCCTACTACTTCCTTCAGCTNAACTCCGACAAGAAATCCCTCAGTCTTGACGCCAAGACCCCCGATGGAAAAGAGGTCCTGACAAAACTTATCAAGGAAGCAGATATTTTCGTAGAAAATCTTCATCCGGGNGCTATGGATAAGCTCGGCTTCTCCTGGGAGGAGGTTCATAAGCTCAATCCCCGCTGTATCTACGGAACCATCAAGGGCTTCCCTNTCTCATCGCAATACCGAAACCTTAAAGCCTANGAACCGATCGCTCAGGTAACAGCGGCCGCCGCAACTACTACCGGTTGGTTTGAAGGAGCCTACAACATCCCGACTCAGAGCGGAGCCGCACTCGGCGACTCCAATACCGGAATGCACCTGCTGATCGGTCTTCTCGCCGCTCTCCAGCAGCGCAACAAGACCGGAGAAGGCGTATATGTCTATCAGTCGATGCACAACGCCTGCCTCAACCTCTGTCGTATCAAGACACGCGACCAGCTGACCCTCGACAAGATCGGTTATCTGACTCAGTATCCGCAATATCCTGACGAGAAATTCGGCAAGACCGTTCCCCGTTCCGGAAATATCGAAGGCGGAGGCGTCCTTGGCTGGACATACAAATGTCTCCCCTCCGGCCCGATGGACACCGAGGAGGAAGCCAACAACTATGTCTACATCATTCTCCAGCGNGGAGAAAAGGANTTCGAACTGGCTTGCCACGCCTTCGGTTTCGAAGACTGGCTTACCAACCCCGACTTCAATACGGCTGACGCCCGCGACCGCCATAAAAAGGAAATCTACGAGCGTATCGGCGCCTGGACGGCCAACAAGACCAAGTTCGAGGTTACAGAAATCCTCAGTAAGGCCGGCGTGCCGGTAGGACCGGTTATCTCGACACAGGAACTCCTGGCTGACAAGAGCCTGTATGACGGCAACACACTGGTAAATATCAACCAGGGCGGAGAAATCGGAGAATTTGTCACACCCGGTGTGCCTTTCACTTTCTCCAACTTCCAGCCTGAGTATGGACCGTGTCCCTCACTTGGAGGAAACAACGAAGAGATTCTTACAGCCCTCGGCTACACCAAGGAGCAGCAGGAGGAGATGGCCAAGAACGGCACTACCCAGCCTCTGGCAGACGGCCAGATGTAAGCCCCTCCTATTATACAAACAACACGAGAGAATTATTGAATCAATGATGCTCCCCACCCGCCAACGGGCGGGGAGCTTTTATTATTAAAAAACTACAAAATGGATTCCCAGAAAAACAACACTAACGCTTCTACTGTCGTTCCTCATTTTCCCGAACAAGTAACCGGCGTATATATCCTCGCCGAGGCCCTGAAACGCGTCGGCATCAACACTGTCTACGGTCTGGTCGGTATTCCGGTGACTGAAACTGCATACGCAATGCAGAAAATCGGTATGAACTTCGTCAGTTTCCGCTTCGAGCAGCAGGCAGGAATGGCAGCCGCCACTCACGGATACCTCACACGCACGCCGGGCGTTCTGCTGACCGTCTCTTCCCTCGGCTTCCTTAACGGACTGACGGCTACAGCCAACGCGACCGTCAACTGTTATCCGATGATTCAGATTTCAGGAGCCAGCGACCCGACGATGGTCGATATGAATATGGGCACTTACGAACAGCTTGACCAGCTCAACACAGCGCGCCCTCTTGTCAAGGCAGCCTTCCGTTGCAGCCATGCGAAGGATATCCCCTCCGCTGTCGCCCGGGCATACCGCGCCGCTATTAGCGGACGTCCCGGCGGAGTGTATATTGACATGACGACTCCTGCCCTCTCGGAAATAATGGATCGGGCTGATGTCGAGAAACTATTCTATTCTCCGGTCGATATTTATTCTCCCGTCGAACCGACGCAGAGCGCCGTGGAACGCGCCGCCGACCTCCTGGCCTCGGCTAAACGTCCCGCCATACTCCTCGGAAAGGGAGCTGCCTACGCCCGGACGGAAGATGAAGTCAAGGAGCTTGTCGAGTCGCTCCAACTCCCCTATCTTCCTATGTCTATGGCAAAGGGACTTCTGCCGGACAACGCTCCGCTGAGCGCTCTCTCATGCCGTTCGATGATTATGGAGGAAGCAGACGTTGTTCTCGTTGTCGGAGCCCGTATCAACTGGATGCTATCTTTCGGACGCGGCAAATGGAATAAGGATATAAAATTCATACAGCTTGACGTCGATCCCCAGGAAATCGACCGCAATGTCCCGATAGCGGCTCCTGTCGTCGGAGACCTCAAACTTTCACTTCAGGCGCTAAACGAAGCAATGAAGAGCAGAAAGATGAGCACCGATCCAGAGTGGCTCAAGAAACTCCAGGCCCATACCGCTGAGGAGAATGCGAAGTTCGTNGCCCGTCTGGCGAAGGCTGCAACTGAAAGTCCTATGACCCACTGGACCGCCCTCTCCGCCATAAAACCTGTTCTGGAAGCAAATAAGGATGTCATTCTCATCAATGAGGGCGCCAACACGCTTGACGATACCCGCGATGCAATCGATATGTATCTCCCGCGCCACCGTGTAGACTGCGCGACATGGTCTATTATGGGAATGGGAATGGGATCGGCCATCGGCGCCGCCGTCTCTACAGGAAAGAAAGTCGTTGCTATCGAGGGAGACTCAGCCTTCGGATTCTCAGGAATGGATTTCAGCACCATCTGCCGCTTCAATCTGCCGGTTACGGTCGTCATATTCAATAACGGAGGTATCTACAACGGTATAGGTGTCAACCCCGGCGGAGGAAAAGAACCCGCGCCGACGACTCTCGACATCCATGCGCGTTATGACAAACTCGGAGACGCTTTCGGCGCCAAGACCTACTATGTCCAGACTCCGCAGGAACTCTCATCGGCTCTCACCGAAGCAATTGCTTCCGGCAAACCGGCCCTTATCGATGTTCAGCTTGCAGCCGACTCCGGTTCCGAGAGCGGCCACATCGGATACCTGAATCCGCAGACACTNATCCACTATACCGTCTGATTCTTCCAAAAGGATATGGCGAAAGCCATANCCTTACCCGCTTGCTCCGGCGGGAAACGCCCGCCGGAGTCATTAATTATAAAATTGTACTATTATGGATATGACCCATATCATCCTCTATGCCGTGGTGCCGATTCTGGTTGTCATGCTCGGAGGTTATATCGCGGGAAAAAAGGGAGGTTTCAACGGTGACAACGCCAAGACTTTCAATAAGCTTGTCCTTGACTTCGCCCTTCCTGCCGCGCTGTTCGTCTCTATCGTCCAGGCTGACCGCGAGATGCTGGCGGCCGACATCAAGCTGACTCTGGTCTCGCTATTTGTCATCATGGGCTGTTTCATGGGGGTGTATTTTATTTATAAATACTGTTTTAAGAAAAACACCGGCGCCGATGCCGCCATCATGGCCCTTATCAGCGGCTCTCCGACAATCGGATTCCTCGGTTTCGCTATTCTGGAGCCGATCTTCGGAACTACTCCCCGCGTCGCTCTGGTAGTCGCTATCGTCGGTATCGTCGTCAACGCTATCGGCATTCCTGTCGGACTCTCCCTGCTCAACGCCTCCGATGAGGCTCAGGCTGTCCGCAAAGGAGGCAAGAAGCCCAATCCCTGGAAACCTGTCATCCACGCCCTGGCGCAACCTGTTGCGTGGGCTCCTATTCTGGCAGTCATTATGGTGCTGGTCGGCATCCACTGGCCTAAGGAACTCAGTCCTTCGTTTGACCTTATCGCGAAAGCAAACGCCTCGGTAGCGGTCTTCGCCGCCGGCGTCACGCTCTCCTCCGTCAAGGTGACTATCAACTGGCAGGCAATCCTCGGCTCAATCCTCAAGATGATTGTCATGCCTGCGGCTATTCTTATTGTCGGACTGCTGGTCAAGATGGATCCGATGAACCTGCGGATGCTCGTCGTCGCAGGATGTCTCCCTCCCGCTTTCTCGGGAATCATCATCGCCGACGAATACAACACATACGTCGCCACCGGCACCAGCTCGCTGACCCTCAGCGTAATCCTGTTCATGGGATTCTGTCCCCTCTGGATATGGCTGACCGATGTAGCTCTCCGTTCAGGATTCCTCTGCTGATATAATTATTGATCTCCCTGCATCTCGAATCAAGCCCGCTCCATTATTTGCGGGAATGAAAAAAATTTGTTACCTTTGCAGGCCAATTGGCGGGATCGCGACCTGCCAAGCCAAAACAAATCATTAATTTAACTGCAGAAAATTAAAGATGAAGAAAGATATTCATCCCTCCAACTACCGTGAGGTCGTTTTCAAAGACATGTCGAACGAGGAGATTTTCATCACCCGCTCTACTGTCGCTGCCCGTGAGACCATCGAGATCGACGGCAAGGAGTATCCCCTGGTGAAGCTTGAAATCACCTCCTCCTCTCACCCCTTCTTCACCGGCAAGCAGAAGCTCGTCGACACCGCAGGACGCGTCGACAAGTTCCGCAGCCGCTACGGCAACCGTTCCAAGAAGTAAAAAACGGCAATTCACGACAAAACCCTATCAAAGAGGGGAGTTTCCGATTTGGAAACTCCCCTCTTTTCATTTTTTCCGGAATATGCAGCCCGGCGCTAATATTTACTTTTGGGACGGCAACTAATATTTCCGGGAGCTAATATTTCATGATGGATAGGAGCTACGATTGGACGGAAGCGACTACATCCAGGATCTCCTTTCCGAAAAATTCAACGCGTTTCTTTCCCATACCAGGAACAGCCAGCAGATCTTCCATTGTCTGCGGAGCCTCATTGGCTATGGCGAGCAGCGTCTTGTCATGCATTATTGTAAACGAGGGGACATCTCGCTCCTCCGCCTTAGAGCGACGCCAACGGCGCAACTCAAAATAGAGGTCCGGATGAAGCATATCGGCGGTCGAGACCTTAGCGCTACGAGAGGGGCGCGACTTAGCCTGCGCCTCCCGACGATGATTCTCGACAACCCCCTTTGAGCGGGCCCGCAGAAACCCTTCGACAGAGAATCCTTCATTAAGTATAGAATGAAGAATATCGACACGTTGGCTCACCGACTCCTCAAGCGCCGTGCGTGCGGCTGAGAAACGCTTCCGCAATTCCTTGTTGTCGTGATCATCCGGGAACACCCCGACAACCTCCTTCAGATCTCCCAACTGACCGAGATAATAGCCCGCGGCCGCCCGTAAACGGTCAGAAAGCGTTCCTTCTCCGGTTGCGCCCGAAAGAATCCGCCTGTACTGAGCCGCAAAATTACTGAACAGGGAACGCCACGACACACGATTCTTATCGATAAAATCACCCAACTTGCCGACCGCCACGGGATAGAGAGAGGAAAACGCCTCCGCCGTCACTCTATACATATCCTCCGCCAGACGCAACAGAGGCTCCAGACAGAAAGTCTCGTCAAGACAAGCCAGGCGATAATCCCCACGCATCCGCGCCAGTTCCTCATCATCGATACGCCGGGAAAGCGACATACGGGTGAAAGCCTGCACCCTCCCGTCGCAAATAACCGAGGCTCTCGTCAAAGGAGCCTGAAGCACCATCCCCTCAAGCGTCTGACAACGCGAGAGCGCGACGTAGGCCTGACCGTGAGCGAATGATCGAGAAGCATCTATGACAGCCTTGGCAAAAGTAAGACCCTGCGATTTATGTATGGTGATGGCCCACGCGAGACGCAAAGGGAGCTGACTGAATGAACCCTCCTTGATCTCCTTTATATCCCCGCTTTCCGCGTCTATCTCATAACGGTTGTTTTCCCATGTCTGCGGCTGAACCTTTATATCCTCCACCCGCCCGGGAACGCGGACATACACCGTATCACCCGTGATATCGGCGACAGCCCCGATCATTCCGTTATAAAATTCCTTCTCCGGCGACGGATCATTCTTAACAAACATCACCTGCGCTCCGACCTTAAGCTCCAGAGTCACCTCAGCGGGATAGGAACTCTCCGGAAACAGACCGTCAACATGCGCCGAAAAAGACTGAATCTGAGTTGACAGCTTGTTGAGACGCGTCTCATTGATGAGGCGTGCCTGTTCATTGTGGGTCGTCAGAATGACATATCCCTCATTGTCCGGAGGATTGAATCCGGGAATTACACGCGCGTTCAGGCGCGCCAGGGTTCTATCCGAAGGATTACCGTCGCGTATCTCGTTGAGCAAGGAAACAAATTCAAGATTACTCTGGCGGTAAACCTTCGTCAGCTCTATCATCCTGAAAGGGACATTCTTCAGAGCCAGAGACTCGAAGAAATAGGGAGAGGCGTAATATGGATTAAGAAGGTGGACCTCCGAATCCTTTACCACGGGGGGAAGTTGCTGAAGGTCTCCGATAAGCAAAAGCTGGACCCCTCCGAAAGGAAGAGGCGAGCGTCTCAGACGCTTCAGGACATCATCGATAGCATCAAGCAGGTCGGCGCGGACCATAGAAATTTCATCAATGACCAACAGGTCGAGACTGCGGATTATCGAAAGCTTGGAACGCGTCATCTTGAAACTGCGCGATTCGTTGGCCCGTGACCCCGGAACGTATGGAGAGAAAGGGAGCTGAAAAAAGGAATGTATCGTCACTCCACCGGCATTTATGGCCGCTATACCCGTCGGAGCCAGGATTATCATCCGCTTGCCGGATTTCTCGCGCAGACGGTTGAGAAATGTTGTCTTTCCGGTTCCGGCCTTTCCTGTCAGGAAAAGGCTGGCGCCGGTGGTCTCGATAACATCCCAGGCCAGGTCAGCCATAGGATTTGAGGATGCTGAGGGTCGGTTGCTCATAGGGTCGGTAAGAGGTAGCCTTTAAAGGATTGAAGTATAAAATGCAAAGGTAATGGAAAATTTTTGTAATTTTGCACTCTCAAACAAGAACGCCTCCCCTCAAAAGGGGTGACATCAACTACGGAACGATGGTTCAAACGGGAAGAATGACGCCATGCTCCCTAATCAGGAGAGGCTATTTTTCCAAATATTCTATAATTCATGGATTGGTTAATTCAACTCCTTTCTCCAGGTAATCTTTCTTTGGCCGCCACCATCCTGCTCTATTCGCTGGTGATTTTCGCCGGTATATACTTGGGCAAGGTGAAGATTCTCGGGGTCTCGCTCGGAGTCACATTCGTGCTCTTCGTCGGAATCCTGCTGGGTCATCTCGGTTATGTCGTTCAGAACGACACGCTCCACTTCCTTCGCGAGTTCGGCCTCATTCTATTTATCTTCTCCATCGGTATGCAGGTCGGTCCCGGCTTCTTCTCCTCCTTCAAGGAGGGTGGTTTCCGGATGAACGCCCTTGCAATGATCGGGATTGGTCTTAATGTCGTCATAACCCTGGCTATATATTATCTCCAGGGAGGCGCCTCGGGCGACACTTCCATATCGCAGCTGGTCGGCATCATGAGCGGCGCGGTAACCAACACTCCCGGACTTGGCGCGGCGCAGCAGACCATACTTCAGGTCAACGAACAGGCCTACGACATTTCACAGCAGATGTCGATGGGTTATGCCGCGGCATATCCCCTCGGTGTCGTCGGCATAATACTGACGATGATTATCCTCAAAGTGATTTTCAAGATTGATATTGAAAAAGAGATTCACGAGGTCGAAGTCGAGAAAAGCGAATCGCAGCTCGCCCCCCACATCCTGACCTATAAAGTCACCAACGATCTCATCGCCGGCCTTTCTATCGCCAAAATCCACACTCTTATATCAGCCAACTTCGTCATCTCGCGCATCGAACGCGCCGACGGCACACTGGTCATCCCGAACTCACAGGTCACCCTGGAACTCGACGACCTTGTTCTGCTTGTCTGCTCGGCACAAGACGAGGAAGTCTTCCGCCGCTTCCTGGGACCGACAGTGGAGAAGGAATGGGAAATGGCGCAAGGTCCGGTCGTCTCCCGTCGCATCGTTGTCACCAAGACCGAATACAACGGAGCAAAACTCGGATCTCTCCGACTCCGTATGGGCTACAAACTCAACGTCACCCGCATAACCCGCGCCGGCGTCGAACTTCTCGCAACCCCATCGCTGCGTCTCCAGATGGGAGACCGTCTAACAGTCGTCGGAAAGGAGGCGGACATCAACCGCCTTGCCGAGAAACTCGGAAACTCCCTCAAGCGACTCAACGAACCGAACCTGATAACCATGTTCATCGGTATCTTCCTCGGAATCATAGTCGGAAGCATACCGCTCCAGTTCCCCGGAATGTCGGTGCCGATGAAGCTCGGTCTGGCCGGAGGTCCCCTCGTCGTCGCTATCCTTATCTCGGCTTACGGTCCTAAGTTCCATCTGGTGACATACACCAGTTCGGCCGCCAATCTGCTGTTGCGNGAAATAGGTATCTGTCTCTTCCTCGCCTCGGTCGGCATCGCCGCCGGCAAGGACTTCGCCGCCACAGTCTTNAATCTGCGCGGTGCCCTATGGGTCGGCTACGGATTTATTATTACAGTCATTCCGCTGATTGTCGTCGGTCTCATCGCCCGCGGCAAATACAAGATGAACTATCTTTCCATCATAGGCATGATGAGCGGCAACTATACCGATCCCCCGGCCCTGGCATACGCCAACAAGGTCGCTAACAACGACTCTCCCGCCGTTGCCTACTCGACCGTCTACCCGCTGACGATGTTCATGCGAGTGATCGTCGCCCAGATAATAATACTCTGTTTCCTCGAATGAAAATCCTCCGCTTTCTTCTCCTCCACGCGTCTCTGCTGGCCGCGGGCCTNTCGGCCCCCGGTCAGCAGCCTCTGCATTCCGACAACCCTGTCTCCAATCAGCANACGGACGCGGAGCCTCAGAAAATATACCGTCCTTCAGCCTGGACTCTGACCACTCCCCTGGGATTTCATATACCAGCCGGAATGGACACCCTTCCCTACAACTATCAGACTCGCAACGTCCCCTCGATGGTCTCGGATGCCTACGCCTCCACCTCCAACCTGGGGGGAGAGGGTATAAACCTGCTCTATTTCCAGCGTCCGCAGAGACGTGACTTTTTCTTCGCANATGCTCTCGCTCCGTGGATTCCGAATGTCAAGGAGCAGAAGTTCTATAACGTCTACGTCCCGATGACGCTTCTGAGCTATAATTTCGCCGGAAGTTCCGACACCCATCAGGACCATCTAAACGGTCAGTTCGCAGGGAACGTCAACCGACGCATAGGTGTCGGAGCCTTCATCGATTATATCCACTCCAAAGGGGCTTACGCGAACCTCGCTGTCAAAAACTTCAATTTCGGCGCCAATATATATTATACCGGCGACCGATACGAGATGCAGGCCCTCTATCAGCAATACAACTCGCTGAACCGCGAGAACGGAGGAATCACCGACCAAGACTATATCCGCGATCCGGCCAAGCTTCAGGGGGGAGTCACAAAAATCGAGTCCCAGAGTATCCCGACAAACCTCTCAAACGCTTTCTCGCGCCTAACCGGCGCGCGTTTCTTCACCACGCAGGCCTACAAGCTCGGCTTCTGGAGGGAAGTGCAGGTCAACGACACGTTGACACGCGATGAATTCGTAGCCCATACTAAATTCATCTACTCCTTCGAATACCGGCATGACCGCCATGCTTTCCGCGATTTCTCCTCATCAGATATCACATCCTTCTGGAAAGATGTCTATCTCAATCCTTCTCTGACTTCCGATGTCACGACCTTGAACACAATCGTCAACACCCTTGGGGTCTCGATGGTCGAAGGATTCCAGAAATGGGCTAAATTCGCGCTCGGAGCCTACGCAAGCATCGAACACCGCTCCTATACTCTCCCCAACGGACAGAAGGATGTAGCCATAGCCGAACCGGGCACTGAAGGACTCACTCCCATTCCCGAGGGAACAACGACNCCNGCGGCTGACAAACAGACAATACTATGGATCGGAGGACGGATAGAGAAGACGCGAGGTTCGATTCTGAAATATAACGCCGACGCGAGGTTCGGAGTGACAGGAGACTATGCCGGAGACCTGGACGTCAATGGTGAGGTCGCGACCAATATTCCCCTGATGGCCGACACCCTCAGCATTCGCGCCGAAGGTTTCTTCCGCAACCATACACCCTCATGGCTTCTTCAGCATTATGTCTCCAACAATTTTATATGGGACAATTCATTCTCCCGCACCCGCTCATTCCGCGTCAGGGGAATCGTGGACTTCCCTAAAAGCGGAACGACACTCAGCGCCGGATTCGAGAACACGCGGAACCTGATATATTTCGATGACCAGGCCCTTCCGGCACAGTGCGGTTCTCCGGTATCGGTCTTCTCGGCCTCCCTNGAACAGCGTCTGANGCTCGGAATCCTCCATTGGGACAACCGGATAACATATCAGGAATGTTCCGACCAGCGGGTCTTGCCGATGCCGCGTCTCAGTGTGTATTCGAATCTTTATCTTCAGTTCACGGCCTTCCGCGTCCTTCACCTGCAGATCGGAGCCGACTGCGACTATTACACCCAATACTGCGGGCTGGCCTATCAACCGGCGACAATGACCTTCCACACCCAGCAGACACAGAATCTCGGAGATTATCCTCTCTGCAACGTCTACATCAACGCCAAGCTTTACCGAACACGCTTCTACGTCATGATGAGCCATATCAATCAAGGATGGTTCTCGACCAATTATTTCTCCTTACCCGGATATCCGGTAAATCCTCGACGTCTGCAGATAGGACTCTGCATAGACTTCGCCAACTAATAAGACACATTATCCCTCCCCATGAAAACTCGTTTCCGCCAGCCCCTACCCCCCCTGAGATGGCGCCGTCTGGCTCTCTATATCCTATGCGCTATCGGNGTAATCCTCATAATGGGAATCCTCCGCAACTGCGGACCGGGTTCCACGTTGCCGGAACAGAAAAAAGGGTTCTCGGGCGGCGACACAATCGATGTCGCCGTGGTCTATGGCCCNGGAAGCTATTACCTGCGCGAGGGGAAACTGTCGGGAATAAACTANGAGAAACTGACCCGNATGCGCGATTCNCTGGGTTGGAAGTTGCGCCTATGGCCTGTNGTCTCCGCCCAGGAGGCNCTNGACGCCCTGAGCGAAGGACGCTACGACGTGGTCGCCTCCCTCCCCTCCGACAATACGGTCAAGAAACGNTATCTGACAACNGATGAAGTCTATCTCGACCGNCTCGTGCTCATTCAGGGAATGCCGGAGACAGGACGCAAGAGCGTCAAATCAGCCCTCGACCTCGCCGGAGACACAATCCATGTCGAAAGAGGGTCGGCCGCCGCGCGACGAATCCATAATCTGGCACGCGAAATAGGAGATACAATCACCGTCATAGAGGAGGATCTCGGGGAGGAATATCTGACGATGAAGGTCGCGACCGGCGAGATGCAGTTCGCCGTCGTCAATGAACAGACTGCCCGCAAGATGAAAGAGACACGCTATNCCGAACTTGACACCGACACCCCGGTCGCTTTCACCCAGTTNCANGTCTGGGTCGTCAGACGGGACAACAGCTCCCTGCTCGAATCCNTNAACGCCTCCCTCCGNCAACTCAAATAAGGGTTCGGGGTGATTTTTATGACAACAGAATAACCGCGCTTCAGAATATTTGGTTATTTTTGCATTCTGAAAGGAACCTATCTCCGGAACCATATAAAATCCGAGGATTTTCCATCATTCAAACAGGCNTCTGTTCCCCACATGGGAACACACCNGACAAAAGAAAATACCTTTTATCTAATTGTCATGTATAAAGAATTTCAGAAACACCTGACCAAGGAACTCCAGGAAATCAAAGACGCAGGGCTCTACAAGAACGAGCGCGTCATCACCACCCCCCAAAGCTCCGCCATCGGAGTTGAGTCCGCTCCCGGAGAGGTGTTGAACTTCTGCGCCAACAACTATCTCGGCCTGGCCGACAACGCCCGTCTCATCGAAGCNGCAACCAAGGCNATGAAAGAGCGCGGCTACGGTATGTCCTCGGTCCGCTTCATCTGCGGCACNCAGGATCTCCANAAAGAACTCGAAAAAGCAATCTCGGACTATTTCAAGACCGAAGACACCATCCTCTACGCCGCCTGCTTCGATGCNAACGGCGGTCTCTTCGAACCTCTCTTCACTGAGGAAGACGCCATTATCTCCGACTCCCTCAACCATGCTTCGATCATCGACGGNGTCCGTCTCTGCAAGGCCAAGCGCTATCGCTACGCCAACGCTGACATGGCCGATCTCGAACGCTGCCTCAAAGAGGCCCGCGAAGCAGGCGCGCGCCATATCATCATCGCNACTGACGGAGTCTTCTCCATGGACGGCAACGTCGCTCCGATGGACAAGATCTGCGAGCTCGCCGANAAATACGGTGCGCTGGTNATGGTNGACGAAAGNCATTCGGCCGGNGTCGTCGGAAAAACAGGCCACGGAGTCGCNGAACAGTTCGACTGCTACGGAAAAATCGATATCTTCACCGGCACCCTCGGCAAAGCCTTCGGAGGCGCTATGGGCGGATTCACGACCGGTCCCAAGGAGGTCATCGACATGCTCCGTCAGCGTTCCCGTCCCTACCTCTTCTCCAATTCCGTCGCTCCCTCTATTGTCGGCGCCAGCCTGGAGATGTTCAAGATGCTNAAGGAGAATGACGACCTCCATACCAAACTGATGGAAAACGTCAANTACTTCCGCGACCGTATGCTCGAAGCAGGNTTCGACATCAAGCCGACCCAAAGCGCCATCTGCGCCGTCATGCTCTATGACGCAAAACTCTCCCAGGAGTTCGCCGCAGAGATGCAGAAGGAGGGTATATATGTGACCGGATTCTATTATCCCGTCGTTCCCAAAGGACAGGCCCGCATCCGCGTCCAGCTCTCCGCAGCCCACAACCGCGAGCAGCTTGACCGCGCAATCGCAGCCTTCATCAAAGTCGGAAAGAAACTCGGCGTAATCAAATAAGCGCCTCCCTTTCCCAACTCCATAACAACCGATATCTTCGTTTAAACAATATCTTCCGGCCGCAAGGCTGCCCCACGCGCTCCGCGCGGCCGGAAACCAACTGAATTTTCTGTAATGAAAAACATACTCATCATCGGCGCCACAGGTCAGATCGGCTCCGAACTGACAATGCGTCTGCGTAAGGAATATCCGCAGGGAGAAGTGGTCGCCGGCTTCATCCGTGGCGCCGAGCCCAAAGGAGAACTCCTCGAAAGCGGTCCCAGCGCCGAAGTCGATATCACAAATCCTCAGCAGATCGCCGAAACCGTCGACAAATACAAGATCGACACCATCTATAACCTCGCAGCCCTTCTGAGCGCCGTTGCCGAAGCAAAGCCCCAGCTCGCCTGGAAAATCGGCGTCGGAGGTCTCTACAACTGCCTTGAGATTTCACGCGAGAAAGGATGNGCCCTCTTTACCCCNAGCTCTATCGGTAGCTTCGGCGACGAGACTCCGCACGACCACACTCCGCAGGACACAATCCAGCGTCCCAAAACAATCTACGGAGTGACGAAAGTCACCGGCGAGATGCTTTCCGACTATTATGCACGCCGTTTCGGAGTTGACACCCGCTCGGTCCGTTTNCCGGGTCTCATCTCCTACGTCGCTCCTCCGGGAGGAGGCACCACGGACTACGCCGTCGATATCTTCTACTCCGCCGTCAAGGGTGAGAAGTTCAAATGCCCGCTCAAGCCGGGAACTTTCATGGACATGATGTATATGCCCGACGCTCTGCGCGCCGCCATAGAAATCATGGAGGCCGACCCGACAAGACTTGTTCACCGCAACAGCTTCAACATCGCTTCGATGAGCTTCGAACCCGAACAGCTCGCCGCCAAGATACGCGAGTATATCCCCGGCTTCGAAATGGAATATGAGCTCGATTCCCTCCGTCAGGCTATCGCCGATTCCTGGCCCGACAGCCTCGACGACTCCTGCGCCCGCCGCGAATGGGACTGGAAGCCGGAATATGACCTCGACGCCATGACGCGCGACATGATCAAGAACCTCCGGATCAAATTCAATATCCAGGAGCCTGCCCTCGCTCAAGTCTGATAACTACAAACTGATAATCACCAGGACTCCGCCCTCCGGACCTACTCCGGGAGGCGGAGTCTGAAATGTATTTATGAAGAAACCGCTTTTCCAACGCCTCTTTAAGACCTCTCTGACTCTTCTTGCCTCTCTTCCTGCGTTGACGCTCACCATGCAGGCCGAGACCCTGACCCTCAGCCGGGAGCAGTGTGTCGAGATAGGACTCGACAAATCCCCGACCATTCGCATAGCCGATGTGGAGGTCCGCAAAAGCGACTATTCGAAGAAGGAGACTCTCGCCCAGCTCTTCCCGCAGGTGGATTTCCAGCTTGCATATCAGCGCTCCATAGAGCTCCAGACAATCCGCATGGACTTCGGAGGAGCATCCCAGGCTCTCAAGATGGGATCCGACAACAGCTGGAACACCGGTTTCTCCGCCTCCCTCCCCCTCATAGCTCCAACTCTCTGGAAATCNATATCCATCTCCGACACACAGATTCTGCAAAGCCTCGAATCAGCCCGCGCATCCCGCATAGACCTTATCAACTCAATCAGCAAAAGCTATTTCGCCCTGCAGCTGGCTATCGCCTCCCGCGAAGTGCTGAAAGAGAATCATGAGGTCGCCAAATTCAATGCCGAGATGTATCGCAAACAGTTCGAGCAAGGAACGGCATCGGANTATGATGTGTTGCGCTCTTCGGTGCAGGTGACCAATATGGAGCCGGAATTGCTGCAGGCCGATATTGCAGTGCGCCAATGCCAGCTTCAGCTGCTCGTCCTGACCGGTCTGGAAAAAGGGACTGAAATCCTTCCGTCCAATACCCTTGAAGAAGCGCGGACACTGATGAAGCCTATTGTTGATCCCTCCCCTTCTTTCGACGCCAACTCAACGCTGCGCTCCCTCGATCTGCAGGCGCGTCTCGCTTCTCAATCGACATCGCTGCGTAAACTCGCATTTCTCCCGACACTGGGAGCCTCATTCAATATAAACTGGAACTCGCTCAGCAACGGTTCCCCTTTCCGCGACCAGAAGTTCTATCCTTACTGCAATGTCGGCATCGCGCTCTCGCTCCCTATCCTGACAGGGGGTTCCCGCTGGCAACAGCTGCGNCAGGCGAAAGCCAACGAGACTGAAATCGCCCTCCAACGCGAAAACCTGGTGTCGAGTCTGAATATGCAGGTAGAACTGGCGATTGACAACTGTAACCGAGAAGCTGCCCAGATCAACTCCTCGCTCGAAGGGGTCCGCCAGGCTGAGAAAGCGCGGGCCATAATGCAGAAAAGTTTCGAGATCGGAGCCGCCACATATCTCGAACTGCGAGACAGCGAAGTCGCCGATATGAACGCCCGGCTCGCCTATTATCAGGCAATCCACAATTATCTGACCTCTCTCGCCGACCTGCGCTCCCTNCTCGGCGAAGAATCCTATTGAGACCAGTCCCGATTTGAAATCAGAACCAATTCNATAAGAAATATAAACGGCCGGAACTCCAAAAGCTGACACCNAGGATTCTCCGCCGTCAAAACCATAGAGAGTATGAAAAGAATATCATATCTGTTATTGCCGCTCCTTCTGCTCCTGGCCGGTTGTTCGGGCAAAGAGAACAAGGAGAAGGATGAAAAGGAAGAGATTCCCGTAGTCCGGATAGCTCACGTTTCGGAACAGGATGTCGAGCAGAACGCGACCTTTACCGCCAGCGTAGAGCCGGATCAGATCAACAATATCTCCGCCGCTATGGCGAACCGCATCAAGGCCATATATGTCGATGAAGGGATGCGTGTGGCGGCCGGACAGAAGCTCGTCCTTCTCGACGACGTCAACACCCANTCCTACGAAGCGCAGGTTGACAACGCTCGCGCCGCTCTGCAGCTGGCCGAGACAAACCGCGACCGCGCGAAGGAACTCGTCGAGATAGGAGGAGGAACAAGACAGAACCTCGACCAGATGGAGATTCAGGTGGTCAATGCCCGCAATGCTCTTTCGACAGCCGAACGCGCCCTGCGTAATGCGCGGGAAAACACGTTGCTGACCGCCCCTGTAGGTGGAGTTGTGACGGCCCGCAACTATGATCCGGGCGACATGACNGGGGCCCAGCCGATTCTGACCATCGCCAGGGTCCGCCCTGTCAAGGTCGTCATCAATGTCTCTGAAAGTGATTTTTCCAGGATTCATAAAGGGATGCCCGCCCGTCTGACTTTCCAAAGCTATGGCGAAGAAGAATTTATCGGACACGTCTCCCTCATTTCCCCGACCATCGACCCGCAAAGCCGCACCTTCGGCGTCGAAATCCTCTATCCCAATGCCGACGAACGGATTCTTCCCGGAATGTTCGGACGCGCGACCCTCGATTTAGGAACGGAGCGTCGCGTCGTGGTTCCGGACAAAGCCATCGTCAAACAGCCCGGTTCGGGAAACAATTTCGTCTATGTCTACGCCGACGGGAAAGTATCCTATAATAAGGTTGAGCTCGGACAGAGACTGGGTGAGAACTACGAACTCCTTTCAGGCGTCCCGGCTGACGCCGAAGTGGTCGTCGCCGGACAGAATGCCCTACGCGACGGAGAACGTGTGAAGGTCCATAACGACTGATCTCTAATTCTGTTAAGAACGCAGGCCTGCGAAGCCTGTAAATGACTTCGATTCAAGAATCTGACCAAATGTCGATATATTCAGCTTCNGTCAAGCGCCCGATAATGACGACCCTCTGTTTCGTGACGGTCGTTATCCTCGGACTCTTCTCGCTCGCCAAACTTCCGATAGATCTTCTTCCCGATATAGAGACAAACCAGATAATGGTTGTCACGATGTATCCGGGCGCAAGTTCGGAAGATATAGAGCAGAATGTCACTAAACCGCTCGAAAACTCCCTCAACTCGGTCGAGCATCTAAAGCACATCACTTCCCAATCACGCGAAAACACGTCTGTCATCACCCTTGAGTTTGAATACGGTTATGATATCGATGTGTTGACCAACGATGTCCGCGACAAGCTCGATATGGTCGAGTCCATGCTCCCGGACGACTGCGAGAATCCTATTATCTTCAAGTTCTCGACCGACATGATTCCTATCTGCCTCCTGTCGGTCGACGCCAAGGAGAGCATGCCCGGTCTCTACAAGATTCTTGACGATGCGGTCGTCAATCCGCTCGCACGAATCGACGGGGTCGGAACCGTCTCCATATCCGGCGCTCCCAAACGCGAAATCCACGTCTATTGCGACCCGCGCCGACTGGAGGCTTACGGGCTCAGCGTCGAGCAGGTCTCGCAGATAATCGCTGCCGAAAACCGCAATGTTCCGGGTGGTTCTTTCGACGTCGGCTCCAATACCTATGCTCTGCGCGTGCAGGGTGAGTTCGATGAGTCGCGCCAGATCGCAGACCTTCCCGTCGGGACATTCCAGGGTAAAACGGTCTATGTCCGCGATATCGCCCGCGTTGATGACTCCCTGGAGGAGCGAACGCAACATACCTTCATCAATGGTCTCGAAGGAGCGATGATCGTCATTCAGAAGCAGAGCGGAGCTAACTCNGTGGCTATTTCGGAGAAGGTTATGAAAATGCTNCCGACGCTTCAGAAGAATCTTCCTTCGGATGTCCATATCGGNGTCATTGTCGATACCTCCGACAATATCCGCAACACCATCGATTCGTTGGTGGAGACGGTACTCTATGCGCTGCTGTTCGTCGTGCTGGTCGTCTTCATATTCCTCGGACGCTGGCGTGCGACAATGATTATTGTCATCACCATCCCTGTCTCGCTCATTGCCTCTTTCATCTATCTTTTCGCAACCGGCAACACACTCAATATCGTCTCCCTTTCGGCTCTTTCGATTTCAATCGGTATGGTTGTCGATGANGCGATTGTNGTNCTTGAAAACGTGACGACACATATCGAGCGCGGTGCNGATCCGAAGCAGGCAGCCGTNCACGGCACCAATGAGGTCGCAGTCTCGGTCATAGCCTCTACATTGACGCTGATAGCTGTCTTCTTCCCTCTGACACTGGTCACCGGTATGACCGGCGTCCTGTTCCGTCAGCTGGGATGGATGGTCACCATCATGATGATTATCTCGACAACCTGCGCACTGACTCTAACCCCGATGCTNTGCTCGCAATGGTTGCGTCTCAACAATCGTCACGGCAAGTTATACACCACCCTCTACACTCCCGTTGCAACAGGACTCGACCGTTTCGATGCAGGTTACGAGCGTCTGCTGACATGGGTCGTCGGCCATAGGACATGGACTGTCATCATCTGTCTCGGCATCTTCTTCGGATCATGCTTCCTGATGCGCTTCGTCGGAACGGAGTTCTTCCCGACCCAGGACAACGCCCGTCTCGGAGTCTCGCTTGAACTTCCTATAGGCTCCCGCGTGGAGACGGCTCAGGAAGTGACGGCGCGCCTCGACGAACTATGGAGAAAGAAATATCCCGAAATCAAGACCGCGACTTTCACTGTCGGACAAGCCGGTTCGGACAATACATACGCCTCCCTCTCCGACAACGGCCCGCATATCATCGAGATGAATATCTCTTTGACCGACCCCGGAGACCGTAAGCGTGGAATCACCGAAATCGCCGACTCTATGCGCGCAGACCTGGCGCGTCTATATCCGGAATACAAGAAAGCACAGGTCAATGTCGGCGGAGGTCGTCAGGGAGGTCCGATGGGAGGTCAGTCAACCCTCGATTTCGAGATATACGGCTACAGTTTCGCTGAAACGGACTCGGCTGCCGCCAGACTTAAAGAGATTCTGGAGGATATACCGGGAACGGCAGACGTCATAATCTCGCGTGCCGACTATCAACCCGAATATCATGTGGACTTCGACCGCGAGAAGCTTAGTCTCTACGGACTGAATCTTCAGACGGCCGCCTACGCTGTGCGCAACCGAATCAACGGAGCGACCTCATCGCAGTTCCGCGAGGATGGTGAGGAGTATGATATAAAGGTTATGCACGATCCTGCCTTCCGCCAGACCATCGGCGATATNGAGGAGATACAGGTCCAGACACCGACAGGTTCGATGGTGCGCATCAAGGATTTGGGAAATGTCGTCGAGCGTTTCACACCCCCGACTATCGAGCGCAAGGACCGAGAGAGACTCGTGACCGTATCGGCCGTAGTCAACGGTGTGCCGATGGATGAGGTCGTGACCCGCGCCGAGATAGAGATCGACAAGCTTCATCTCCCCTCGGGCGTCACCATAGGAATCTCGGGAAGCTATGAAGACCAGCAGGATTCGTTCGGNGACCTGATGCTTCTCGGACTGCTGATAATCCTTCTTGTCTATATGGTCATGGCAGCCCAGTTCGAGTCTCTGACCTATCCGGGAATCATCATGACCTCGTTGCTGTTCGCTTTCTCGGGAGTCTTCCTGATTTTATGGCTGACGGGCCACACGCTCAACATCATGAGTATGATCGGCGCCATCATGCTGATCGGTATTGTGGTTAAGAACGGAATCGTGCTCATAGACTACATCTCGCTAAACCGCGAGCGTGGCATGGGTATCCGGCAGGCTGTCATCAAGGGTGGACGCTCGCGTCTGCGCCCCGTTGTCATGACAACACTGACAACGATTCTCGGTATGGTGCCGATGGCGGTCGGTTCGGGACAGGGTTCCGAGATGTGGAAACCAATGGGTGTAGCCGTCATCGGTGGACTGACCTTCTCGACGATCCTGACGTTGCTCTTCGTTCCGGTCCTCTACTGCAGTTTCGCCGGCCGTGGCGTCCGACGCCAGCGCCGCCGTCTCCATTCCGCAAACCGAAAATCCTCATGAAAAGCTCTTCCTTCATAAGTAGCTGTTAAAAATAAAACGATCTATGATGATTTTGAATCTTGAGCAATAAAACTTGCTCTCGATTGTCCAATCGGACTTGTCGTTCAGTCGCTTAGCCCGCTAAGCTCCTTCCCTCCGCATCCGATTGGCGGGCGCGATAGCCGCGTTTTATATGCTCATTTATTTTTAACAGCTACTTATCCTGAAAAAATCAAAGACTGAATATGAAAGCGATAATGATAACTTTTGATCAGGCCCACGAAGAGGGGGTCATCGAAGCGCTTAACCATTCCGCCTGCCGCGGTTTCACCTCTTTCGGGGAAGTCACGGGACGCGGCTCGAAAACGGGAGACCCGCATTACGGATCCCATGCGTGGCCCGCTCTCGGTGGCGCAATCTTCACGGTTGTCGAACCGGAGAAAGTAGAACCACTGTTGCGCCGTCTGAAAGCTCTCGACGAGAATCGGCCGCTACTCGGATTGCGTGCCTTCGTTTGGGAAATAGAGAGCATGATATGACAATTCCGGCCAATTGTCCGCGATTCAGGAGGATTGTTTGAATCTATTCTGGCGGATGATTTGATATGTTGAAGAAAAAAAGCTAAATTTGCGTTTCGGGAACGAGTCCTTACACGACCTCTTCCCGAAACGCTTTTCTCTCTCCACACTCAGAAGACGTAAACAATGATCGAGAAGATAAACGCACTCAAGGCCGAAATAGCGGCCGCGACCGCTTCCACCCCCGAAGAGGTGGAACAGATCCGCATAAAATACCTTAGCAAAAAGGGAGCCCTCAATCAGCTGATGGCCGATTTCCGCAACGTTCCTGCAGAACAGAAAAAAGAGGTTGGCGTCGCCATCAACGACCTCAAGAATTTCGCCGGCGAACGCCTCGCTGAACTCAAGGAAAGTCTGGCGGCCGCCACGGAAGCTGCTGAATGCGACATCGACCTGACACGCACCGCCACACCGCTGCCGCTCGGAACCCGCCATCCCCTCTCCCTGGTCAAGGAAGAGATGCTCCGTATCTTCGCCTCAATGGGATTCACCATTGCCGAAGGGCCGGAAATCGAGGATGACTGGCACGTCTTCTCTTCACTCAACTTCCCCCCGGACCATCCTGCCCGCGATATGCAGGACACCTTCTTCATAGCCCGCGGAGCCGATGATGTGCTCCTCCGTACCCATACCTCATCCGTGCAGACCCGCGTCATGGAGAAGACCCAGCCCCCGATCCGCATAGTATGCCCGGGACGCGTATATCGCAATGAGGCTATATCGGCACGCGCCCACTGCTTCTTCCATCAGGTCGAAGGACTATATATCGACAAAGGGGTCTCGTTCGCCGACCTGCGCCAGGTGCTTCTCCAGTTCGCNCGCGAAATGTTCGGTCCGGAAACAAAAATCCGTCTCCGTCCCTCCTACTTCCCCTTCACCGAACCCTCCGCAGAAATGGATATATCCTGCCATATATGCGGCGGAAAGGGATGCGCATTCTGCAAACAGACCGGCTGGGTAGAGATTCTGGGATGTGGCATGGTGGACCCCAATGTGCTCAAAGCCTGCGGCATCGATCCGGAAATATATTCCGGCTACGCTTTCGGAATGGGAATAGAGCGCATCACCAATCTCAAATACCGCGTCAAGGACCTGCGTATGTTCTCCGAAAATGACGTCCGCTTCCTCCGCGAATTTGAAAGCGCGAACTGAGGCATTCCTCCTTCCGCGACAATNATTCAGCAAATGACACAGAAAGAAAGGTTCCGTCAGGCGTTAGGGCTCTTCCAACAGAAGATGCCCGAACCCCGCACGGAACTTTCCTATGATACCCCCTTTCATCTGCTGCTGGCCGTTATCCTTTCGGCTCAATGCACAGACAAAAGGGTAAATCAGGTAACCCCTCCCCTCTTCGAGGCCTATCCCGATCCGGCNTCGCTGGCGCGCGCCGCGGAAGAGGAAGTAAAGGGCTTCATCTCCTCTGTCACCTACCCCAACGCCAAAAGCCGCAACCTCATCAAGGCAGCCAAAATGCTTGACGAAGAGTTCGGCGGGGAGGTTCCGACAGATATCGATTCCCTCATGCGACTCCCCGGAGTCGGAAGAAAGACAGCCAACGTCATGCTGGCCGTCGCCTGCAACCAGGCCGCCATGCCGGTCGACACACATGTTTTCCGGGTCTCAAACCGCATAGGACTGACCCGCAACTCGAAAACTCCACTGGAGACAGAAAAGAAACTGGTNGCNAATATTCCCCCGGAGATTCTCTCGACGGCCCATCACTGGCTTATCCTTCACGGCCGCTATGTATGCAAGGCGCGTCGTCCTCTCTGCGAGGAATGTTTCCTGACCGATATCTGCCTCCATTATTCAAAAAACAAACCGCGTAATAATCAACCTTAATTCCATATACCTTAAAATTAAATGCCTACAATCTCGACCCGNGGAATGGAGATCCCCGCATCCCCNATCCGCAAGCTCGCCCCCCTGGCCCGTCAGGCCGCCGAGAAGGGACTTAAGATCTACCGTCTCAATATCGGGCAGCCCGACCTGCCGACTCCTCCCGAAGCTCTCAAGGCTCTTCATGCCGTAGACCGCAAAGTGCTCGAATATTCTCCTTCGGAGGGTATCGCATCCTTGCGCGTCAAACTGGAGGAATACTATCATCGTTTCGATATGCCGGTCAGCAAGGATGACATCATCGTGACCACCGGCGGTTCCGAAGCCGTCCTCCTCGCCTTCCTNTCGACGCTCAATCCGGGCGATGAAGTCATCATTCCCGAGCCGGCCTACGCCAACTACATCACCTTCGCCATGACCGCCGGCGCAGTCATCCGTCCCGTAGTTGCTAAAATCGAAAATGGATTCGCACTTCCTCCGATGGAGGAGTTTGAAAAACTCATCACTCCGCGAACCCGCGCNATCCTCATCTGCAATCCCGGCAATCCGACCGGATGCCTCTATTCCCGCGAGGAGCTCGAACAGCTCCGCGACATCGTNAAGCGTCACGACCTCTTCCTCTTCTCCGATGAAGTCTACCGCGAGTTCTGCTATACCGANACTCCNTACTTCTCGGCAATGCAGCTGGAGGGAATCGAACAGAACGTAGTCCTNATTGACTCCGTATCGAAGCGCTACAACGAGTGTGGCATCCGCATCGGCTGTCTCGTCACCAAGAACGAGGAGNTGAAGAAGGCTGTCATGAAATTCTGCCAGGCCCGTCTCTCGCCGCCGTTGCTCGGCCAGATNGTCGCNGAAGCCTCTATCGACTGCACTCAGGAATATATGACCGAGACCTTTGCGGAATACCGCCGTCGCCGCGACTTCCTGGTGAAGGGACTCAACGAGATTCCCGGAGTCTTCTGTCCTATGCCCGAAGGCGCTTTCTACACCGTCGTCGCCCTTCCCGTAGAGGATGCCGAAGACTTCTGCAAATGGTGTCTGACCGACTTCGAATATGAAGGACAGACCGTCTTCATGGCACCCGCCGCAGGCTTCTACTCCACCCCCGGAGTCGGACTGAATCAGGTCCGCATCGCCTACGTCCTCGAAATCTCCGAACTCGAATCGGCCCTCAAGGTCCTCCGCGCAGCCCTCGAAGCNTACGCCGCCCGCTAATACCCCCGAAATTATCAAGATTTTACCAATAGAGCTATAAAAGAGAACTTCCGCATATACAGTCGGAAGTTCTCTTTTTGTTTCTTCGTCTTTATTTGCTAAATTTGCCGGATACGCCTTTCTAATAATCAGGTGAATTTGACAATGAATCATGAACGAAGATAGGATTTATACAGCAGTTGCGGAGAGGACGGGAATCAAGGTAAGAGGNGTCAGGGCGGTTGCGGAGCTGCTCGATGAGGGGGCAACTATTCCGTTCATCGCGCGATATAGAAAGGAACGGACAGGATCGCTTGACGAGGTTAGCATCCGGGCGATTGAAGAGGCTCTCAGACATGTGCGCGATATGGAGGCGAGACGCCTCTTCGTCGGCGAGGCGATAGAAAATGCGGGAGGTATGACGGATGCTCTTCACCGGAAGCTGGAGGAGGCCACATCCATGACCGAAATCGAGGATATATACGCTCCTTTCAAGCCTAAGAAGCGCACACGGGCAACAATAGCCCGCGAAAAGGGTCTCGAACCGCTCGCCAAACGGATTATGTCAGGGTATCTACCCTCTTCTTCAGCCGAAGATCTCGAAGGGGCGAAGGATATAATAGCCGAATGGGCCTCCGAGTCCGGTCGGCTACGCAATATCACCCGCACAGCCTTCAACCGTACCGCCTCACTGGTCTGCACGGTCGCTAAGGGGAAGGAAGAGGAGATAAATGCTTCTTCGCTGGCTAAATATGGAGATTTCTCGCAGAGCGTGCGTCGTATCGCCTCCCATCAGTATCTGGCTCTGAGACGAGCGGAGCGTGAGGGACTCGTGAAGGTCAAATATTCACTCGCTGATTC
Organism: Bacteroides sp.; assembly: GCA_014801785.1. Lineage (GTDB taxonomy): Bacteria > Bacteroidota > Bacteroidia > Bacteroidales > Muribaculaceae > Lepagella. The sequence continues at coordinate 111,365 of JAAVDN010000011.1, forward strand.
CGACGCACTCGACGACTCGTTATGCCGGGCTTTTACTCCTCGAACCACCACGGGAAAATGCCGGGAAGTGATAGAGGAGGCTGTGGCAGATGCCTCGAAACGGTTGCTTCGCCCTTCGGTAGAGAACGAGGTGTCGGCTTCGCTCAAGGAGAAAGCCGATAAGGTTGCGATTGATATTTTCNCCTCCAATCTCAGGCAGTTGCTCCTCGGCGCTCCCCTCAAGGGGAAGAGGATACTTGCGATCGATCCCGGTTATCGGACGGGATGTAAGGTAGTGGNTNTGGATGCGCAGGGGAATCTGCTGGCTGACGATGTCATCTATCCGACAGCTCCACGCAATGACANCGCCGGAGCNCGNCGNATTCTTGAACGCNTGATCAAAAAATATGGTCTTGACGTCGTTTCTTTAGGGAATGGCACCGCCTCCCGCGANACGGAGCGCTTCCTTAAATCTTCCGGACTCATATCTGCCGATAAAATATTTNTTGTCAGCGAAGATGGAGCTTCGGTCTATTCCGCNTCCGAGCTGGCGAGAAAAGAATTTCCGGATAAAGATGTGACGGTNCGCGGNGCGGTTTCCATAGGACGGCGTCTTATCGATCCGTTGGCNGAGCTGGTAAAAATCGACCCCAAATCCATAGGTGTCGGACAGTATCAGCATGATGTTGACCAGACAGCCCTTCGTAATGCTCTGGACTTCACTGTCANGAGTTGCGTCAATGCTGTCGGTGTGGATGTCAACACCGCTTCGGAACGCCTTCTCTCATACGTTTCCGGAATCGGTCCTGCGCTGGCGGCTAATATTGTCGCCTATCGCGCAGCCAACGGCGACTTCAAATCGCGGCGCGAACTGAAGAAGGTTCCGCGCTTAGGAGAGAAGGCATTCGAACTATGCGCCGGATTCCTACGGGTACCGGGCGGTAAGGAACCGCTGGATAACACCGGTATTCATCCTGAAAGTTACGGTATTGTTGATCGTATGGCCAACTCCCTGAAAGTTCCGACCTCGGCCCTCCCCGGAAACGCAGATTTGCTTGACCGTATAGATATNNAAGCGCTTGCGGCAGCCGGAGTCGGNGGACTGGNAACCATGNCGGATATATTGACAGAGCTGCGCAAGCCGGGACGTGACCCGCGCAGTGATGATAATTCGGATTCCTTCGTGCCGGAGATAGATGATTTCTCCCANCTCTCCGAGGGGCGCATANTACCCGGAGTAATCAACAACATAACGGCCTTCGGAGCATTCGTGGATTTAGGAATCAAGGAGAACGGTCTTATCCATATCTCCCGTCTGGGGCGCCGCGTCAATGCCGTCACCGATATCCTCTCCCTGGGNCAGAAAGTGGAAGTGAAGGTCATCGAAATAGACACGACCCGAAAGAGAATATCGCTGGAACTTATAAGCTGAACCCGCTAAGTAGCTGGTAAAAATAAATGAACATATAAAACGCGGCTATCGCGCCGGCCAATCATCACCAAGAGCCCGCAGTCGCCTGATTTGAGTTATGTGCAGAGGGGAGATGTCTTCATATTGGACTTCCGCGTGCATCGATGCACCGGGATGCTCTCTATCGGGACAAATGCCTTGCTTTGAATGATTTGGCGAGATGGATTGCCTCCCATAGTGATGAGNTGATGAATCTGCTTGGATNTGCGCATCGCAGAGGAGGTTATCAGGGCGATTAGAATTTTCGAGCAAAGAAAGGGAGCAGACGAAGGCTATTTTTCGGCTTTAGGCTTTCAAAGAGTTATCGGGCTTCCGCCCTCAACACAGTGTTGAGGGCGGAAGCCCGATAACTTGCTTTTAAGGCGAAGGGAATTTTCCTTACCGGAAATCGCCTTGCCGGGAATTTTTCCTTGTCGGAAATCGCCTTGCAGAGAATTTTTCCTTGCCGGGAATCACCTTGAAGGGAATTTCTCAGTGGGAAATTGCGATATTTTTTAGCGCTTGAAAGCTTTCAGGAAGATGGAGGCGCCNGCGGTTTTCAGTCGAAGGAGGTATAGATCGGGNNGGAGCGAAGAAACATCTATCGCGTCGGTATGTCCCACGCCCGAGACTCGCAGGCAGATGATGCCGCGTGAATCGAAGAACTCAATGCTCTCAATCTCTTCATAATCACCTCCGATACGAACCTGATCCCGCATCGGCTGAGGATAAACCGTAAGCTCGCCGGAAAGAATCTCCGATACGGAAGTAGGAGAATTCTGGACCCAGCTGACACTGCGCCCGACCGATGAGCCGGGGAATCCTTCGGTGTCCGTAATTCCGGAAGTGTTGACAGTAAGCACATAAAAGCCATTCTTGGATACGGCGTCCTTTAATGAAAGGAGATAACGACACTCGCCGATTCTGCTGACAGCAACGCCGGAAGCATCAACGCGCTTACCTTCGCAATATAGATCCAAATCATCTCCGGAGAAGCTTTCAGGTTCTATCTCCTTATTGAAGATAACAGTAACGCTTTCCANGGGTTGAGTCAGCACTTTCCCCTCGTCAGGCACTCCCTCAATCTGAACGACTGTCAATTCCACCTCAGGACGCGGNGAGAAAGTCAGCAGATAGGAATCACTTCCTGCGAGTTCGACTGCACCATGAAGCAATTTCTCATGGATTGCCGGACCCTTATCGGGAATCGTGTATGCCGTCTGCCAGAAATTATCAACCGGAAGCTCCCGACCGTCGCTCTGACGGATGACGGAGAGGAGCGACTGGCGTCCGGAAGTGGGATCGGAGGTCCGGAGGTATGTCCAGCCTGGAGCCGAAGGTGTCAGAGNAACCAGATACTCCGTTTCGGAACGCGCCTCGACAGAGACACCGGGAGCGCGCTGTAAGGAGAGAGACTCCGCACCATCGCTGAAATAGAGCGTCTCAGGCATATTTTCGGCATCGATATTATCATTGACCAGGAAGCCGCGGACCGGCATAACATCTGAATCGGAAACGGTAAAGCCCCGNGTCAGCTGATGAATCGAAGCGCTGTTGATCAACGACAGATCAGGATTTCCATAGCTCGTTACATGATTGACCTCCACGTCATAGTCCATAAAATGGCCCATAAGCGAAGATTCCAGCCACCACTGGGCATAAGCCGCAGAACGCGCGGCGACAGTCCCGAAATCGGAAAGTATCGACTCTCCGAAAGAGAGCGTGGCGTCCTGACCATTGATCTGCGAGCTGACAAGCTCGAAGTCAACCAGAAGACCCTTCTCATTCTCGACTATCTCCGGCTGGGAAGNCATTATACGCAGATTACGCGCATCCCCATATCCGATATTGTCTATGACTAGGGCAAACTCTCCCGGGAGACTCGGTTCGACGACATCTGGAGTGAAGGGATCATCGCCATATACATCGCGCTGCATGAAATAGGTCAGATCCAGCACCGGAGAGGGATTGACGGTCAGCGAGACGGGAGAAAGCTCACGGCTCACCTCCAGTCCGGAATAGGGATCGGTATAGCGGAGAACACCTCCGAACGTATAGGCCTCACCCTCTTCAGGAGCCGCATAGCGCGTCGGAATGAAGAGCATAGTGGCTATACCCTCTTTCTTCGGATCGAGAGACCAGGGACCATCAAGGCTTTTCTCCCCGCTGAATCCGGAAAGAGATTCGAGATTTGTCTGGAACTCGCGGGAGGTCGCGACATTACCCTCCGCATCGCGAATGTCGAGCGTCAGCGAAACATTCGATAGCGGAGTGTCGGCACTTCCGTTCTCAACAACCAGCGTACCCCGGAAGGCCTGGCGCGTCATGACCACAGACTGGCTGATATTCAGCTTTATCTTCGAGCAGACACTACCCTCAGGATCCTCCAGACTATTCAGAAGCTCTTTCAGAGTCGCCTCGTACATTTCCGCGCCGCCATCATGACCCATCTCACGGGCATAGGCCTCTATCTCCTGCACCTCGGCATTAAGAGAGATGAATCTGCGCCAGTCGATGCTGTTGGATTCCTCACGGTTGTCAAGACGCTCCATCAGGGATTCTAAACGTTCCTTAGAGATATGAGCCGGCTTTATGGACTCAAGTTGCTCCAGAGCAGGAGTGTCCGTTCCTAAGGCAATAGCCTCCTCAAAGAACCGGGCGCTCTCCTCCGGATTAGTCTCGAACCATTCGCGATCTCCGAAAAATTCCAACATCATCTCATCCAGACGTTCCAGCTCATCTGAAAACGCTTCTATCCGGTCAGACATTCCGGTCTCGCGGTCACGGGCTTTAGAGGAATGAGCAGAAGAGGTTCTCTTCTCAAGGAATACATAACATCCCTTCATCAGGTCGAGCAGATCCTGAGCGGCGGAGCGGACCGGAGTGGCACGCGCGCCGTCGATTATTCCCTTTGCGATTTTCATACCGTCTCCCAGGGAGAAGACCGCCTTGGCACGGGAGGCTCCCCCCTGTCCGCCATTGCTGTCACCTCCACCGTTTCCATCACCGAACTCATTGTCAGCGACATTGTCGGCAGCCGTCGCAGCGACCTGAGAACAGACATCAATGACATTACCGAGACCGGGGTATTTCGATCCCAATTTCTTGACCAACGCATCGGCGCAGTCCAGGGCATCATCGTCACATATCAGAGGCTCGCGTTCGACACCATCGTAATTCGTTTCGGAAGAATAGGCGCCACCACCTCCTCCACCTCCGGGAGAGCCGGCGCCACCACCACCCCCGGAAGCGCCGGAACTGAGTTCAGCGATCGCTCCCATAAGGGTATTGAGCACCGCGCTATGGGCACACACCTGCAGGGCAAGAGAATATGCTTTCTTTGTCAGCTTACGTCCGTTGCAATTATGCTCATAAAATTCCTCGAAACCTCCGACGCAGGGAGAGAGTGCCTTGGGAGCGTTTACGCGTTTCGCTACACGCGCAACATCGCTCTGCCCCACCCTCGTCACCAGCATCGGCACAACGCGCGTCTGTCTTGCCGGAAGGTCGAACGGCCCGGCATCCCCTATGAATTCAAGATGCCAGTCCTCCCCGGCCACTATATTGTCGAGTCTGACATTCTCGGCCATTATCAGACCTTCGTTGGTCAGACTGAAATTTATCAGCACCGATTCGCCGACAGCCATATCCTCACCATGCACCTCCCTGTCCTGACGAATGACAACGACCGGGGCCGGCACATCAGTAGCATACGTATATTTGGTTACAACCTTATATTCATCCTCCACTTCCGTCTCCTCGACCGTATAGGAAACCTTGACGGCGCTGACGGAGAGACTGACGGTTTCGGTCGTCACACGTCCCGGATCAACCATGATCACATTCTGATATGATTCATGGTCGGCGCAAACAACCTTCAGACGATAGAATCCCTCCGGCAACTCTATGGAATAAAGTCCGTCGGAACCTGTCGTTCCCTGAGCGAGGAGCGCATTGGAAACAGGATGGAGGATTGAGACCTCCGCGCCCTCCACATGAGGAGCCTCGGCGGTATAGTAGGTATATTCATCGCATACATCGACAACCAGTGTTCCACCGCGTTCCGAGACAGGCTCCACACTGAAAGGCAACGACAGACCTTCACCCTGCGCGCAATTGAGGCCGATCCGTCCTGAGACAGGGACATTGAGCTGCATTTCGGAAGTCGGGAAAAGACGCAGCAACACCTCGACAGTGTCATTAGGAGCCAGAGAGGGTATCTGACGCGGAGTCACAGACCGTATCCATTCCGGCAAGGCAAGAGTTACAACGCCCGTCTCTCCGCGTCCCGTATTTGAAATGCGGAAACTGTAGTCGCGAGGCTGGTCCAAAGACATTGTCGTCTTTATCTCCTCGACAGAGGTCACGAGAGCACCCGTCGCCGGAGAGGAATATAGATAGAGAGTCTTCCCGAAGGTCGCTCCCTGAGCGGTCTCGACAATAATCTCTGCCTTTTCCCATTCTCCGCGCGGAGAGACAGCATTACCTACCACAGAATAGGAAATCTCAAATTCCCCGTTCCCTTTGACCTCGGAAGGCGTTTTCAACTCAACCTTCCACTTATCAGGTTTCGAGATAACAGAGGCCTTCACTCCGCTCTGCGTCACAGGGGCCGGATTGACGAGGGTAAAGCTTCCGCTGACCCTCTCTCCGACTGCACACTCATGAGTAATCAGATTGTTATACGGCTCCTTGAGACCAAAAACAACGAAGGAGGTCATATTCTCGCGGCTATTCTCACCGGGATAGCAGGCGCCTGCGGTAAAGGCTCCGAACTGACGGTCAAAAGGTGTGAATCCTACCGAAAAATCTCCTGAAGCATCCGCTGTTGTCATCAGGCTATGCCGGAAGGCACCGTTAATGACATAAACCTCAACCTCATCACCCTCCTTGACCTTACCATCGATATGACCGGTGAGACGAATCTCCTCTCCCGGCCGATATTGCTCCCGCTCAACCTCAATAGAGGCGCGGAAGGGAGAAAGGACTTTGACTGGAATCCGGAAAGAGGTATTGTTGGTATAGAGGGATTCCTTCTCGCTCTTCGTCCCGTTGACGACAGCATACAGACTATACTCGCCTATACCATCAGGCAGCGTTACATCGAGGCTCATCGCGTGACGTTCACCCGCGGCTATACTCTTGTCGGTATAGAAATCGGCCAATGCCTGCTCTATTCCATCGGCATATAGAGAGAGTCTGACAGCATCCGGAAGTTTAGCGACACCTTTGTTGGCGACCGTAAGACTGAGCTTCACAGGTTCTCCGAGTTCGACCTCTCCGGATTCGACGCTTATTGACTCAATGACTGCATCGGGCAACGTGCGGTCTGTCAGCATAATCCAACAGATTCCCTTCGAGAAACCCTCACTCTCGGCCGAGAACAGAATGGTCTGCCCATCATCCTCCTTATCGTTAGCCGTAGCCGTCACCTTAACAGAGACGGAACGCTCTCCAAGCGGAATGACGACCTCTTTCGGATAGACGACGCGCTCATCGCCATCGCTGGACAGGAAAACAGTGCAGGGACGGTCAACGGAACTGTTGCGACTGACGGTCAATGTAATACCCTCCTTATCCCCTTCCAGAAGAGAACTGGAGGAACTCGTCAGAGTCAGTGCCTGACCATCGTCATCTATAACCGTCAGCAATGCAGACACACTACCGGCCTCCGTGGACGCCGGGGAACAACTGCACTCCCTGACATAGACAGCTGCCGTAATCGTTATCCGGCGCGTTCCATCGACAAGCTCATTATCCATGATGCCTATCGGAAACTCGACCTCAGTCTCTCCGGGCTGCATCTGGATTGTCGCATAGGGATAATATATATCATTTTGCGCGGAGTTGTCGCTGAGACGTAAAGTAACCTCTTTGTCCGTATTTGACAGGCGACGGAGAACCGCCGTCACTCCGGAGGCTCCGCAACTCTCGACCACTTCCGAAGGAGTGAGTGTCAGTGCCAGTTCAGGGATATCGTTATCGAAAATCTCGACAAGAGATGTGCCCTTATCGTAACCTTCGGCCGAGATGGTAAATTCCGCGGTGTGAGGGAGCTGAATTTCAGTATCATCCACAGTTGAGACCGTAATGCTTCCGGAATTGGAACCAGCGGCAATCGTGAGGGCTGAAGGATGGCGGAAACGGGCCGGAAGATCAGAAACGACGCTGACCCTCAATTCTTGTGGAGTAGACTCNGGAAGGATTACGGTCAGTTCAAAACTCTCCCCTTCCGTCACTTCATCCTTCGATAGAGCGACCTCCAGCGCATGCAGATCATTGTCCTCAACCTCGAAAGGAGCCGAAACAGCGGCATAACCGTTCCCTTCTGCCGTCAGGACAAAATGTTGATTGGAATCAGGAGTATCGTTATTTCGCACGCTGATTTGGAAAAAAACCTCCTGTCTGTCAGCAGGAATAGTGATTGATGGCGGATAATCGAGGCGACTATCCTCGGGAGAAATAACAATATTGAAAGACTGTGCCTCCGAACGGTCGCCGCTGCGGGAGAGAGAGCAACGCGCACCCTGAGCGGCACCTTCGCCAATAATTTCGGGAAGAGTCAGCATCAGACGCCTCCCCAAAGTCAGAGGACTCCCTGAGGTCTGGGCGCTGTTGTTGAGCTGAAGTTCCTCCGGCTCTCCGCTGGCTACATTCGGAATCAGGTCAATCCGCAGATTCAACTTTCCTTCCATACCTGGAAATTCCGGCACTGCGACACGGGCGGAGCGACTGACACTTTCTCCGGGCGCGAGCCCGGCGGTCTCATAGAATAGTGTTGAGAGCGTCAGACGTCTGTTGCGGGAATCGACCAGCGACAGCATCTCGCTCCAGCCGGCTGCTGCAGAGAGCGTCCCGTCGTTGACCACACTCCAGGTCAACTCCAGCGGGTCACCTGGCATGAGAGTCGCGTCAGCAACCGCAAGATCGCGGACCATGAAGTCAGGTCCTTCCAGGCGTATCTCCTCATCAGCGATTTTGACAAAACCATCGATAGCACCGACCGAATCCTGACTTCCATCGCCATTGATGACAACGCCATGAGTAAGGGAGACAGCAACCAGAGAGGAGTATTCCGCATCCGCCGGGATACGGAGAGGAACACGCACCACAGCTCCGGAACCTCCCGCTATCGGAGACACACCGCGGACCTGAATCCTGCATCCGTTCCCCTCTAAAGAAGTACAGGCCAGAGTGTGTTCCGATGCACGCGACGTCAGCAGAGCCCGCGTCCAGTCGGCTTCATATCCTGCGGGAAAAGCCACATCGATATTGAAGCCCGTGACGGGATCCACATTCTCAAGATTTATGTCATAGAAGACCTCGCTTCCGGGGGATGCCGAACTCCTGCCGCCGTAGATGATGTTGCGACTCGGCTGGAGGGCGCCAGGCTCATCAGGATTATATGGAGCGTATTCGAAGGTTGCCGTCAGAACAGTGTTGGCATCCGGCATCGTATATTCGTAAGAGCTGTCGGCTGAGATAAGCTCTCCCCCTTCGTTTCTCCATCCGGCGAAACGATAGTTGCTGTATGGAGTGGCGGAAATATAGACAGCCTCTCCGGCCGCATAACGACTTCCGGAAGCGGGGAAGATATATCCCGCATCGGAAGGGAGGACACGTATATCGAGACGGTGTGCAGGGCGTGCCGGATCCGGTTCAGCGGGAGCCACCGGGTCATAGACATAATTGGCCGTCAGGTTATTGTCTCCTTTGCGGACGGTATAATCGAACCATTGCGATTCGGAGATTACCTCCTCGCCCAAGGTCCAGTTGACGAAACGAAAGGATGAGTTGGCATATCCCGAGACTCTATGGGTACTTCCGACAGGAAAACGTCCGGCTCCGGTGAATGAGTAGCCTCCTGAGGAGGGGGAGGCAGTTATGTTGACTGTTGCGTATTCCTCCGGCTCGGATGGTTCGGAGGGATTCGAGGGATCATATTCGAAACGGGCCACGAGGGTCACATTCCTTTCAGGCATTACATAGGAGAACGACTGCGACTCGGAGACAGTCGATCCCCCCTCTTCGTCCCAGCGCAGAAAGCGGAATCCCGAAGCGGCGCCGGTGGAGACAGAGACCCTCTCGCCTGCTGTATGGCGAGAGGAACCGGTGGTCCATGAGGAGGCCCCGGCGGGAGTGGAGGTGACCGTCAGCGTATATTGCGGCTGAGGTGTCCCCGGCTCTGCCGGATTGGTCGGGTTGAACTGCGCCCCGGCGTGAAGTCCGCAGAGGACTGACGCCAGGAAGCATATTATCCTTATTATCTTCATCGGCGCAGATTATTTGACGAAGATCTTGGCGGAAGTTTCCCCGACCTTTACTATATACAGCCCTTTGGCGAGGGGTAGGAACTGATTGTCGGAAATAGACTCACGTTCGCTTACAATCGCACCGTCAAGAGAGAGGACTGTCACCTGCTGTCCCTCCGCGCCGTTAATGACGACACCTCCGCTGACATTGTTTACAACGATTTCAGTAAAGCGTGATGGAGCCTCCACCGATAATTCACCCTGAGACTTGAGAATGAGGGAAAAACGACTCTCATTCTGTCCGGGTGTGGAGACTGTGAAGGAATATTTATCTCCGGCGCTCATTGCTGTGCGGGTTCCGGTCTCGGCGTCGATCAGAATAGCCTCACCGTCGGCGCGGTTCATAGTCAGCACCATCTCCCCGGCGGCAGGCGCGAAGAAACCGAGACGGACGTTACCGTCACGGGTGTCACGTTCGTTGATTGCCAGGCGGTCGCCGGCGGCGTTGAGAGAGAATAGCTGAGGTACAGAGAGGTCATCACTGAAGAATTTGGCAGCGTCCCGGACTACCTCATATTCCTCGGAAGCCTTTTCGTTAAGGATTATGCGAGAATTGTCTTTCAAATCTCCGACCGTCAGGGATAGGTCGAAGAGGGAACGCGCAGAACGGAGCGCGGCCCGGGCCTGAGATTTCTCGCGGGCTATTTCGGAGTCGAACTGGCGTCCTGTCGTTCCGAAGATAATCTCGGAAAGCTCCTCGGACGCCTGGATGAAGAATGGCATGTTCGGACCGAGAACCACATCGTCGTCGATAAGGGAATAAGCGACGTAGTTGCGCTGGTTGGTGTCGTAGATGGTTATGGGAGAGGTCAGCGCGGCATAATACATATCGTAACGCGAAGGATATGGATTGGCGACATAATTCCAACCGCTGTGGGCGGCCGATTCCGCGACATTAGCCTTCAGAGGAATGGAGATGGCGTTGGGATTGAAGATAGACTGGAGCCCCTCGTCGGCACAGGGGAAAGTGACCGTTCCACTCTTATTGGTCTGAATGATGAAACCGGTTCCGGCCTTTATGATCTCATCTTCGCCAATATCCTTCCAGCTCGAACCGGTGTTGTTGAGTTCCGCGCGAACAGCTCCATCGTAATAACGGACGGCTATCGAGGCCTCGGAATCTTCATGGATAATATCCCGGCGTCTGACATCGAAAGGAAGGGAGAGGAAGCGCCATGAGTTATAAGGCAGAGAATATCTGACCTGGACTTTGTTTGCGCTCATAAGAGGAGAGCTATTGATCATCTGCGATATGAACCAGTTGTTGGAGCTACTCCAGTCGTAATTCAGTGTGAGAACATCCAACGGACATGGAGCGTTTCCGCCTACTGAGAAGGCAGCATTGGTACGCAGATTGACAGCTGGTGTTCCGTCGAAGCGACGGTCGTTCAGCAGCGAAACGTGCCAGTCAATATCCCAGTAATCCGATACCGCACCCCCTTCGATGGTCCCGAACGTCATCCAGTAGGTATCGAGTTTATAGTCGGGCAGTGCGAAGTCCGGAACCACCAGGGTTGCGTCCGAGAGGTCATGGTTGAACGGGGAACTGTTTTTGGAGGCAGAGGGAGGAGTCGGTGCCTTGCAGACGACTCTTTTGAGTTGTTTGCAATTATGGAACTGCTGATCTGACAGACGATGGATACTTGTCGGGAGTTCCAGTTCCTTGAGGTCAGAGCAGTTGGAGAAGGCATAATCCTCAATGGTGTTGAGATGAGCAGGGAGCGCGAGACTGACGAGACCAGAATTATAGAAGGCGTAACTCCCTATGAAAAGTAGTCGTGACGGGAACGTGATATTACGAAGCGCACTTGTCCTATAAAAAGCATTGCTCATGATTGACTCGACAGCTTCAGGAAGTATGACCTCTGTCAGGGATTCGCAAGAATTGAACGCATAATAGGGAATTTCCAAAAGCGGGGAACGGGTGTCGAACCGCACACTCTCCAGCTGCGAACAATTATAGAATACGTATTGACCAAGATAGTTCAGCGCACTCCCCTCCTCAAACTCTACCCTCTTCAACGCAGATCGATAGAATCCATAGTACTCTATCGATGTCAGGGAAGCGGGAAAATAAATCTCAGTCAATGAAGTTCCGCTGAAAGCATTTTCCTTTATACTCGTCAGATTTGCAGGAAGCTTGATTGAAATCAGCGAAGTGCGTCCCTCAAAAGCCGAAGCAGGAATAGCGGAGGTGATGGCGTTGCTGAGGTCAATCTCCTGAATCTGGGAGAGGTTACTGATAGTGGTCCAGTCGGCATCGTTAAGTGGTCCGGAGACGCGCAGACGTGTGACGTCGGAAAGACGGTCAGCCTGATAGAGAATTTCGACTCCGAGATTACCGGGTGTTGAGAGATTCACCGTGATCCATTCCGTTTCAGCCTGCGCCAAGACGGCTGAAAATGGAGATGAGGCGACAAAAGCGGTCGCCAAGAGGTTAAAAAGTTGAGACATGGTTGTCAAAAAGTATTGTGGTTATTATATTTATTCGGGTTGATTATTCACAAATATACTCATTTATATCGAATTAGCAATCAATCGTTCACTATTTTCACATATTTTACAACATATCGGGACAGGCCGGCCTTATCGCGTAAAACTGAATTTACCTATAATATTCAGTAAGTAGCTGGTAAAAATAAATGAGCATATAAAACGCGGCTACTTATGTATAAGATCCCATCCAACAAGAAAAAAACCGCTCGGCTGTTAACATTTCTTGTTGGATGGGATCTTATTGAGGGATTGGGTCTTAGGAAATTGCAACGGAAATCAATACCAGTTTACACCGTTGCGGTTCGAGGATCGTTTGTCATATTTGAGATCCTGCAGGAGAGAGGACTTGACAGCGATATGGAAGTTATAGCTTTTGTACGGCCCTACCGGCACTATGGAGCAGGTCATCGTGAAGCAGTGCAGGTCTCGCGAAATCGAGCAGTTCATGTAGGCGATCTTCTTGAGGTCGAAATTGTATGAGGCCGAGAAGGAGAAGTTCCAGTTCTTCGTCGGACGGATGTTGCCGTTGAAGGAGAGGTTCTGGGTGAACTTGCCGTTATATTCGAGTTTGTCGTAGTTGAAATCCCCGAGGCCATAGTTTACGGAATAGTTGACCGACAGCGACCAGGGGCACTCCCATTTCTCATAACCGTCAGCATCGGATATCATTGTGTCCTCGGTAGTATTACGGCGCCGTGCAGCGACCCGGGATGCGAAATCACCCTCCGTAGACTCCTCTTCTGCCCCGCGCTCCATCGGATCCTCATCCGCCGGAGTGCCTCCGGCATTATTGCCTGATGAATTGTTGTTCTTGCGGCGGAAGGTATCGTTGTTGAATGTATATGAGAATGATGTTCCGGCGGAGGCGAGGCGTACCCATCCTTTCCCGGCCTTCCAGCGCGGAACGCTTACACGCACCGGAGAGCCCGAAGGTGAGAGACGATAGGTATATGGATCCCATGTAGCGTTCAGGTTAAGATTGAAATTCCTTACCAGACGCAACATGACGCTTGTCGACAGGTTGGACCATTGCAGCGAGTCGGCTGCGAAATTATAGCTCTGCGAGAGCGAGAGGTTCTCAATGAGCGAAATCTTCTTCACGCCCGTAGTATCGGCATCACTCTTGACCTTCATCTCGACATTGTTGGCGAGATTGAGCGAGACCATTCCGGTCTTGCCGCGTCCCGGCACCCCGAAAAGTCCATGAGAGAAATAGGAGTAGTCGCGGGTCTGGGTGCGCCCTGAATTGTCAACGTATGAGTAGCTGCCGTAATATCCCCACCCCGGAGCGCCGAAGTCAGGGGAGGCGGAGAAGGAGGCGGAGGGGGTAAGCACCCAGCGGACCATCTGCACCTTGTCTCCCAGGAACTTCATCGGCTTGAAAAAGGCATAAAGCTTGGTGTCGATGGAGATAGAGGCATTGAAGTCGAAGACGTTATAGAAACCGTATGTCGTATCCTGCACCTCCGCCGAGGCGTTCGGATCCCAGGCGCGGGATATCTTGGAGGTGTACATCCTGTCATTGAACGACATAGAGGGAGAGATATTGAAATATTTGAACAGAGAGAAAGTCGCCGAAACCGGAACGCTATGCTTCATCCCGTTCCTCCAGTCCTTGATAAGAGATTTCTGGAAGAACTCATCCTGCTGCGCGGTCAGCGAGTTCTGGAACTGTCCGGAATATGAGAGTCGGATCTTCTCATACCATCGCTCGCCTCCTACACTTCTCTTACGCTTGAAAGGATTGGTCTGGCTCATGGCGACGTTGATGTTAGGAAACGAGACGGCGAGCGTAGAGTCCTGACTTCGCTGTGTGACGTTGGCAGTAGCCGAGAGATTCCATTTCGTTCCCGGAAAACGATAGGTCATGTTGACGGTTGACGACTTGGTGTTCTCAGTGAAGTTACTGTTGTAGTATGAGTTGAGGTCGTTGCGCGAATAACCGGAGGTAGAGAAATTGACGGAAGCGGAGAAACTGAGATTCGGATTCGCTTTCTGGTCCTGCGTATGACTCCAGATGAACTGGAAGTTCTTCTGCTTCATATAGTCGGCCAGACCTTTCTCTCCCGTTATGGTCGTGAGATATGAGAAGCTGATATTACCGCGGAAACGGTAACGCTTTGCATAGGTCGACTGTCCTGAGAGACCCCAGGAGCCTTTAGTGTATATCTCTCCGGTCAGGGCGAGGTCAACATAATCATTGATAGCGAAATAATAGCCGCCGTTGCTGAGATAGAAACCACGGTTATAGTCGTCTCCGAAAGTCGGGAAAATTATTCCGGAGGAGTAATCCTTGGTGAAAGGGAAATAGCCGAACGGAAGAGCCAGTGGCAGAGGAACATCGGCCAGAACCATATATACCGGTCCGGAGACGACATCCTTCTTCGGACGCATCTTGGCGCGGGTAAGCTGGAAATAAAAGTGGGGATGCTCGTGGTCGTCACAGGTGGTATAGCGTCCCCCTTCGACGAAAAAGGAGCCGTCGGCGTTCTTCTTGGTTGCGGCGCCAAGGAGATACCCCTCCCCTTGTTCAGTGACAACATCGGTGATGAATCCTTTCTGGGTCTTGAAGTTATACTTCATCGTCCTGGATTCATACTCTCCCCCTCCATCCTGGAAGACTGGTGTGTCGGAGAGGTTTCCGAGCGAGTCGATGACTCCCTGCGCATAGACAGTCGTGGAATCCATCTGCATGTGGATTTCTCCGGAATTGAGTTTGAAATCGGCATACTCGACAGTCGAATTTCCGTAAAGATAGGCATTGTTCCTCCCTATGAGGACAAGGGAATCGCGGGCGGAGAAATCGACGGCGGCCGTCAGGTCGGTCTGTTCGTGGTTAATGCGTGACAGGCGCTGCCGACCGATAGTATCCGGCTCTATCGCTTCGCGATCGTCAATAATCAATTCGCGCCCTGACAGGAGGGAATCGTTAAGAATGGCATCTGCGAGGGAATCCGTAACTAAGGACGCAAGAAGGGAATCTTCGGGGATGACGGGTTGCTGAATGGAGACTTCAGTGGCCGAGACGGTAAGGTCACTGTCAGAACTGCTGACATCCGGACGCGAAGCAACGCGTTCCCTCTGCGGAGAAGGAGCGGCGACCGCGGCTATGATGAGCGGAATGAAGAGTATATAGAATAATATTCGCCTCAATGCTAAGATTTTAGATTCTTGGTCAGGTTTCCTTAAGAAACCATTCTTCATCTGAGCGGTGAAGAGAAAACGCCCCAGGAGGGGTCTAATCGAATCCGAATGGCAAAGTTAATTAAATTCCCGCTAAACTCTGAGCTTTTAACAGCTTTTTATATCTCAGTGCAGAGCGCGACAACCTGGAGTCGAGTCTCCGCAGCTAACCGAAGAGAGCGTGAAGGGCCTCGAAACGGGCGCCGGTATCGGCACCATGACATGACATTGAGGCGCGGACGCGGTCGAGTGGTTTCTCGGCATCAAGATCGGAGCCTTTGGAGAAGAATTTGTCTGCATAGCAGATGAGTTTTTCTTCCAGTGTTTCGGGAAGGTAATCGCGCTCAGGGAGCGGCAGATGCTGCACGCGGATATCAGCGGCGGTAAGACCGGCGCCAGTGTGACGCTCGCATACACGCGCCAGAGCCTCAGCCCTATCCTCTCCGAGCAAGGCCCCACACTCCTCGCGTATCAGACGCGCACCCGCTATGCCGTGGCAGATATATGGCAGTTTGCCGTGGCACTCTATTCCGGGTGCGTCAGTAAGGAAGATTCCGATATCATGCAGCAGGGCTGCATCACGGAGAAATCCGCGGTCAATCATAAGCTCGGGATGGGCCTCGGCACACTCCATTGCCTTGCGGCCGACCGCCTCGCTGTGGCGCACCAATATTTCCCGCAACTTCCCCTCCGTTCCGTAATATCGGTTAATGATTCTATAAGCATCCATATTTATCTTTATCAAAGAGATAGGCATTATAAAGACAGCGGCGTCCTTGAGGGAACGTCGCTGTCTGCTAAAATATTTCATCCGGCATTTTTCGTCCGGCAGTTAGGCGGGAGTGATATGTTTTTAATCGAAATCGATGATTTCACACCAGCCGTGGACATCCTCTTCCTCGCCGTGCTGTATGGCGCGGAGTTTATTGTAGAGGGCCACNCTCTTCGGGCCGGCNTGTCCGTCGGGAGCGAAGAAATACTGCTTGCCGGTATCAAGATCATCGATCTGGCCGATCGGAGAGATGACAGCTGCTGTTCCGCAGGCACCGACTTCATCGAAAGTCTCCAGTTCCTCGACAGGAATCTGACGGGGCTCGACTTCCATTCCGAGGTCTGCCGCCAGCTGACGGAGGCTCATGTTGGTAATTGAGGGAAGGATGGAGTCAGAAGCGGGAGTGATATACTTGTTTCCGCGGATTCCGAAGAAGTTGGCGGCACCGCATTCATCGAAATATTTCTTCTCCTTGGGATCGATGTAGAGCATGACGGAGTATCCCTTGTCATGAGCAATCTCGCCGGCCTGGAGAGAAGCTGCGTAGTTGCCGCCGACCTTGATAGAGCCGGTTCCCTTGGGTGCGACGCGGTCATATTCGCGGCTCATGCAGATTTTTGTCGGCTTGAAGCCATCCTTGAAGTAGGGGCCGACAGGAGTTACGAGCATGATGACCATATATTCGGAAGCAGGCTTGACACCTACGCGTGCGGAGATACCGATCTCAAGAGGACGGATGTAGAGAGAAGCGCCTGTTCCGTAAGGGGGAATGAAGCGTTCGTTGAGCTTGACAACCTTGCGGACCATTTCACAGAAGAGTTCAACGGGCATCGGCTGCATCATGATGCCTTCAGCACTGCGGATGAAACGCTTGGCATTCTCCTCCATGCGGAAGACGCGGACCTTGCCATCCTTGCCACGGAAGGCCTTGAGGCCCTCGAAGGATTCCTGGCCGTAGTGAAGGCAGGAGGCGGCGATATGGAGAGGTACATATTCGGAATCACTCACCTGGATTTCGCCCCACTTTCCGTCTTTGTAAACGCAACGGACATTGTAGTCGGTGGGCATGTAGGAAAAAGTGAGGTTTTTCCAATCGATTTCTGTTTCTTTCATTTCGGTTCTAAGAGTGTTTTTCTATGTTGATTTAGGGATATTTGTCAAAGGGCGACCTTGCAGGTTCTATCGGCTATTTTGACTATATAGACGCCGTGGGCGCTGACATGAAGCCTGACGATACCGGGACCTACCGTCTCGGAACTGACAAGCTGTCCGAGAATAGTGAAGACCTGGACCTGCACTGGTTTATCGGTTTTGATGACCAGGTTTGACGAAGAGGTCTTGAGTTCGATTTCTGTTTCCTGGATAATGGTTTTCAGATTGGCCGGCTCCGATTTCAATGACTCCCAGGAGGATTTGGCGCCCCACGCTTCCGCGACTCCGCCCACTGCGAGGGCGAAGCTCAGGAGGAGGGTTACGGTCCATTTATGGAGTTTTCTCATATCTATCTGATAGTCAGCTGATTTCAAGAATATATATTCCAGAAAGGGGATGCTAAGGCTTTCGACAGGTAAATTTAATAATTTTCCTTCATCTTTTAGACCTTTAGGAAGAAAAAAGTTTATTCTTTTTTTCTTTTGAACCCTTGATCGCTGTTATCTCTTCTCTCTCATCTCTCCTCTCCCCTTCTTCGGTTGCTTCCGTCGCTTCATCTCTGCGGAATCGGTAGGAGGATAGTTTTTGGGTAACTATTCCGGGATTAGCCAACGGGTTTGCCGGAGAGGGAGTAGTTGGCGAAAAAAGAACAGGGACAGTATCGTAATGGATACTGTCCCTGTTATATTAAGCTTTCACGCCGGGGAATCAGCCCTTGCGCTCGGCTTTCTGCATCTGCTCCTTGAGAGCCTGCAGGGCGCCGAGGTCACCGAGAGTTGTCTTCTCGATGGTCTGCTGAACGACGGGTTCCTCCTCGCGCTGCTGACGCTTGGCGTTCTTGGAGGCGGAAGCGCGCTGAGCGCGGATCTCTGCCTTGTTGGCGTCTTCGGCGATGCGGGAGTGGGAAAGGATGATGCGCTTGCTGTCTTTGTTGAACTCGATGACCTTGAAGTTCAGCTTCTCGTTGAGCTGGGCCTGGGTTCCATCTTCCTTGACAAGGTGTTTGGGAGTTGCGAATCCCTCNACACCGTGGTCAAGAGCGATAACAGCGCCCTTGTCCATTACCTGGACAACGGTTCCCTCATGGATGGAGCCAACGTTGAACTGGCCTTCGAAAGCATCCCAGGGGTTATCCTCAAGCTGCTTGTGTCCGAGGCTGAGACGACGGTTGTCCTTGTCGATTTCGAGAACCTGCACCTCGATGTCGCTTCCGACGGAAGTGAACTCGGAAGGATGCTTGATTTTCTTGGTCCAGGAGAGGTCGGAGATGTGGATAAGGCCGTCTACGCCCTCTTCGATTTCAACGAAGACACCGAAGTTGGTGAAGTTGCGGACGCGGGCGGTGTGGCGTGAACCGAGAGGATACTTGGTCTCGATGTTCTCCCAGGGATCTTCCTTGAGCTGCTTGATGCCGAGGCTCATCTTGCGGTCCTCGCGATCGAGAGTCAGGATGACAGCCTCGACTTCCTGGCCGACTTTGAGGAAGTCCTGAGCGGAACGGAGGTGCTGACTCCAGCTCATTTCGGAGACGTGGATCAGGCCCTCGACNCCGGGCTGAACCTCGACGAATGCGCCGTAATCAGCCATGACGACAACTTTACCCTTGATGTGGTCGCCGACTTTGAGTTCGGGATCCAGGCTCTCCCAGGGATGGGGAAGGAGCTGCTTGAGACCGAGGGCGATACGCTTCTTCTCGTCATCGAAGTCGATGATGACGACCTTGATGTCCTGGTCAAGCTGAACGACCTCGCGGGGATCGGAGACGCGGCCCCAGGAGAGGTCGGTGATGTGGACGAGTCCGTCTACGCCGCCAAGGTCAACGAAGACTCCGTAAGGAGTGATGTTCTTGACCTTGCCTTCCAGAACCTGACCTTTCTCCAGCTTGGAGATGATCTCTTTCTTCTGGGCCTCCAGCTCAGCCTCGATGAGGGCTTTGTGGGAGACAACAACGTTTTTATATTCCTGGTTGATCTTGACGACCTTGAACTCCATTGTCTTGTCGACGAAGACGTCGTAGTCGCGGATGGGGCGAACATCGATCTGGGAGCCGGGGAGGAAGGCCTCGATTCCGAATACATCGACGATCATGCCGCCTTTGGTGCGGCTCTTGACATATCCCTTGATGACTTCGTNGTTCTCCAGAGCGCTGTTGACGCGGTCCCAGGAGCGGGTCTGGCAGGCTTTCTTATGGGAAAGGCGGAGCTGNCCGTTTTTGTCTTCGAGGGTTTCAATGAAGACCTCAACCTCGTCGCCGACCTTGAGATCGGGGTTGTAGCGGAACTCGCTGACGGGGATGATGGCGTCCGACTTCATGCCGATATCTACGCGAACCTCACGTTTGGAGATCGACTTCACGATGCCGGTTACTACTTCATTGTCTTTGGCTGTCTTAAGAGTTTCGTCGTAGGTGCGCTCTACATCTTCGCGGCTCTTCGAACCAGCCGTGGTGCCCATTTCATAGGCTTCCCAATCGAAATCTTCAATCGGGGTTTGAATCTTGGATTCAGTCATTAAAAGTTAATAGAATAAAAGTTAAAATTCTCATGTTCAGCTTCTTAAGACCCGTCAGAGCGTTTTTCCTCCGGATCTGGTCGCCGAATCAGCGGCAAATATAGCTATTTATTTCGATATCAGCAAGTTTTTCGCTCTATTTGACTTTTATTTTCCTCCGGTAGGCTCAGAGAAGAGCGAGCATTTCGTTTTCGGCGCGGAGGTTGTCGCGATACTGCTCGCGGTCCTCGGCGACCATCTCGTCGAAACGCTCTGCTTCCAGAGCGAAGCGATGACGCCGTTCGCGCCAGTAGTCTCCGAACCGACGTCCCATCCAGTCGAGTTCAAGATGAGGGAAACGCTCGCGGGCGTCATCCAGACTGCGCTCAATCTCTTTGATGGAATCCTTTTCGAGGGCGGCTTCAAGTAGAGCGCGGGGTATCAGCTGACCGCATAGGTCTACCCAACGGTCGGGGCCGACGCCATCAGTCGGAACGGCCGGCATCGGTTCCTCGCCAAGCGTGATATGGAGATATTTATAGATTGCGAGTCCATAGATCATCCGGGCGCGCTCAAGGGAGGCCCGGGTGAGTTTCATTCCTTTGTATCTTACATATCGGTCATCGTCGGCAGGGCGCGCCATGAGCTTGTCGATGGTGTCGAGGGCTTTGAGGATATGGGAGACGGTATGAGGGTTCAGCACCGGAAAATTTATACGGTCGTGCATCGGAACTCCCCCCTTGACGCGACGGTCTCGCGTCGGCCATTTCATTTCGTCGCGAAGCAATCCGCAACTGCGTAGCATCATAGCAGGGACTACTACCGTCGCTCCCTTCTCATCGCCGAAAAGATATGAGAATGGAAATTCGGAGGAGTCGGGATGGGTCTTATGATCTCCCATCAGGAGGGAGAAGGCTCCTATTTTCGCCCCGAGCATAAGGTAGGAATTGGATGAGGTCTTGACGCCTCGTTCGAGAATCCCCCAGTGGACGGGACCGAGTTTATACATATGGTTGCTCTGGTTTGTCGCCGACCCGGCATTCATGAACGAGGTCAGACACCCTATCANGAGGGAGGATTTATGCATGCTGACAGTATAAGGACCGGCCAAAACGGCGCAGGCCTCCCCGTTCTCCATCGAGGCGTTGGCGAAGAAGAGGGAATCGTGAGAGGTAAATCCTTTGTCGAGATGCGCTCCCTGTCCGACGAACGTATTGACAATCAGGGAGCCTCCTTCGACAACACCATCCTCTATTATGAAATTCTCAGCCATCACGCCTGTTCCGATGCGTGCCATCGCGGGGCGTCCGGAAGGCGTGTTGGAGACTACGGAACCGTTCACAAGGCGACGAGCCCCTTCTATTCTGACTCCGGGCCATACGCGAACATTAAGGAGTTCGCCGCAATCTCTGATATGAACTCCGGCGCCGAGATCGAAGTCCATCTTCATTGAGGCTATATGCTCCTTTGCAAGTGGTATGAGATGTTGCTCCGCCTTGCGTGGCAACCGGGCCATAAGGGTAGCCATCTGGGCGGACAGGCCGGGGTAAATGACGACCGGGCGGGAGCCGGATTCATCAAGGACCGCAACCTCTGTTCCCAATCCGCAGGCGGCTTCTACATCCATCTCTACCCTGCCACATCGCTCGACCTCCACATCGGAAGCTATCCGCAGGCCGCGCAAGAGTCCGACATCAACGATACGCACATCACGCTCCAGCACACAATTTTCTATGGAGCAGCGTTCGATGCGGCTTCGATCAGCCACGAGGGGACCGATACTTACAGAACCGATAAATTCCACACTGCGGATGCGTTCAAGTCCCGTTCCTTCAATACGCACGCGACTCCAGTCGGCGCAACGGCACCCCTGTTCCTCCAGTTTCGCGATTTCCCACCATTCAAGTTCACGAGCCGTTACACTGGGAAGCGCAACGGAATCCGTCGTGGAGTCAGACAGGTCAGAGGCCTGAAGAGTCGGAGGAAGTGTCAGTCGGGAGGTCGGTCCCGAAGTCGGTATCTGTGTCGGCATAATCTTGGTCATATTTTTGGAAAAGGAAGTCATTATACGGGAAACGTTCGGCGTGGATCTCGCGGGCCTTCTCGTAAAGGAGTTCCTTGAGGGCGTCGATATTTATGCGGTCTTTTGCGGAGATGAAGACGCAGTTGTTGTTCATCTTCGCCATCCAGGTTTGCTTGAACTCTTCAAGGGATATATTCTCGCGGGTCTTGGGCGTCAGGTCATCTTCATCTTTCGGAGTATAACGGAAGGCATCTATCTTATTGAAAACCAAAATCATCGGTTTCTTGTTGGGTCCGCAGACATCAGCCAGCGTCTTGTCGACTACCGCTATCTGCTCCTCGAATCCGGGATGGGAGACATCGACGACATGAACCAGGAGGTCTGCTTCACGAACCTCATCGAGAGTTGATTTGAAACTGTCGACAAGATGAGTCGGAAGTTTTCGGATGAATCCTACGGTATCGGTCAGCAGGAACGGAAGGTTGTCTATAATTACCTTTCGCACCGTAGTGTCAAGGGTGGCGAAAAGTTTGTTCTCGGCGAAGACCTCGCTCTTGCTGAGAAGATTCATAATCGTAGATTTACCGACGTTCGTATATCCGACGAGAGCGACGCGCGTCAGTTTTCCACGGTTCTTACGCTGAATCGATTTCTGGCGGTCGATATGCCGCAGCTCCTCCTTGAGACGCGAGATTTTGTCGAGAATTATACGTCGGTCGGTCTCAATCTGAGTCTCACCGGGACCACGCATACCTATACCTCCGCGCTGACGCTCAAGGTGAGTCCAGAGTCTGGTCAGACGCGGGAGCAGGTATTGATATTGGGCCAGCTCGACCTGAGTACGTGCGGTAGCCGTCTGAGCGCGTTTGGCGAAGATATCAAGAATCAGACTGGTGCGGTCAAGAATCTTCACCTTCAACTCCCGCTCTATATTGGCAACCTGCTTTGGAGAGAGGTCGTCGTCGAAGATGACGAGTCCTATATCATTATCCTCGACATATTTCTGAATCTCTTCCAGCTTACCCTTTCCGACGTATGTTCTGGGATTGGGATAATCCATTTTCTGTATGAAGCGGGCTTCGGGTTCCGCTCCGGCAGTGGTTGCAAGAAAGGCCAGTTCGTCAAGATACTCCTCTACTTTTGCCTGGGACTGTTGCTGGGTGACAAGTCCGACGAGGACGGTCCTCTCGCTTGTTTCCTGATTTATGATGTTGTCTTCTATCATTTTGCTCTGAATTTTCTATAATTCGGCATAAGGGGTGCCGACGGGAAAAGCCGGGGTTTGAGGTTCCGGTGTATATAATAAAAAACGCTCCGGCGCAAAAAGAGTTTCGCAGCCGGAACGCGTGTGTCATTGACTGACACGTCCGTATGCAGACGCGTCATATCAGTATTTCCCTTACTTCTTTACCTTATTATAACGGGCGTTTAGACCTTCGACAATCTCATCCGTAATGTCGAGGGCGGGATTGAAATGAAGTGCGGCGGCTTTGAAGAATATGGCGTCGTAGCCATGCTTCTTGTTATATTCCTCGATGAAGGCATTGATGGAATCGTTGACAGTGGCCTGGGCCTTCTCGGCCTTTGTGGCGAAGTTCTGCTGAAGGGCGCCGACCGACTTCTGGGCGTTCTGCTGAAGACCGGCGAGTTTTTTCTCGTCAGCTTCGTAAGACTCGCGGGTCAGATAGGTGTTGTTCTGCATCTTGTTCTGCATCTGGGTCGCCATATTCTGAATCGAGCTCTCGTGACGCTTTATCTCCTGCTCCATNCTGTTCTGCATGCGGATTATCTCCTCGTTATAATCTTTGGCAAGGTTATATTTCGACAGGAGGGTATCAAGATCGACGTAACGATAGTTGGGAAGTGTCTCTTCGGGCGCGACAGCCGTTTTCTTGGCCGGAGCAGCAGTCTTTTTCTCTTCTTTTGTGGAATCCGAGCATGAACTCAGCATCGACATGAACGCGACGACAGTCATGACTGCGGCAAGAATCTTTTTCATGATGAAATATCTGTTCTTTATGATATCAAACTAATTGCGTGGTTCCGAATGGCGGTCAGGATGACCCAATCGCGGAATTATCCGCAAATTTAATCATTATTTCCAACTTCTTCCTCCCTCAGACACTAAAAATCACCATCGGCGCCTATATTTGGAGGCAACCGACCGATATTTCGACATTTTTTATTATCTTTGAGCGCTTGTAGAGGCATCACCGACGGTTTTCCTGCTCTCAATCAGTCTCCGTCCCCATTTCACGCCCTATCCGGTATTCTNTGCTTTTAGGGGAATGTGATGTCTCGGGAAGCGAAAATCAAATACCAAAAAAACGCTATAAAATTTATGGAAGTAAAAGACCTGAAGCCGGCTCTGATCTGGCAATGCTTCGACGAAGTGACCAAAGTACCCCGTCCCTCCTGCCATGAGGAGCAGATCCGCAAGTTCCTGCTCGACTTCGCCGCCAAGCATGGCGTCGAGGCCAAGACTGACAAATGCGGAAATGTCGTGATGACCAAGGGTGCGACTCCCGGATACGAAAACGCTCCGACTGTCATCCTCCAGTCCCACATGGATATGGTTGCCGAGAAGAATTCCGATACTGAGCATGATTTCCTCAAGGATCCCATCCAGACCTATGTAGATGGAGATTGGGTGAAGGCCCGCGGAACAACTCTTGGAGCTGACAACGGAATCGGTATGGCCGCTGCAATGGCTGTCATGATCGATCCGGAACTGAAACACGGTCCGGTTGAGGCTCTGTTCACGGTCAATGAAGAGATCGGACTCGAAGGCGCTCAGAATATCGACCCGAAACTCATCTCGGGCTCAATCCTTCTCAATCTCGACTCCGAGGATGACGGAGAGATCTTCGTCGGTTGCGCCGGAGGTATCGACACCACTGCCGTCTTCACCTACAACCGCTCCTTCACTCCCGAACATTTCTCATATCTTCGCGTCAGCGTCAGCGGTCTGCTCGGCGGCCACTCCGGCGGCGACATCCATCTCGGACGCGCGAACGCCAACAAGGTCATCGCTCGCTTTATCTGGGAATGCTCCCAGAAATGGCCGATCCAGATTTGCTCCTTCGACGGAGGTAATCTCCGCAACGCTATCCCGCGTGAGGCTTTCGCCATCTTCGGCATCAATTCCGAACACAAACCCGAAATCGTCCGCAACCTTAAGAAATACGCAGCCGATATCCGCGAGGAATACAAAGGCGTGGAGCCTTCTATGGACCTGCGCATCGAAGAAGCGGAACGTCCCGAATTCTGCATCGATGCCGAAACNTCACTGACTCTGGCCCGCGCAATCTACAGCGCTCCTCATGGTGTAATCTCAATGAGCCGCGATCTGCCCGGACTCGTCGAGACCTCCACCAACCTTGCTGCTGTCAAGATGGTCGATGACAACAAAATACGCATCACAACTTCCCAGCGCTCCTCCGTCGAGTCACGCAAGCGCGATATAGCCGGACAGGTTGAGGCCCATTTCCAGCTCGCCGGAGCCGAGGTGTCCCATTCCGACGGTTATCCCGGATGGGCCCCGAACATGGACTCCAAGATAATGAAGATCTCCGCCGAAGCTTACAAAGAGCTGTTCGGTGTCGATCCCGCTATCAAGGCTATCCACGCAGGTCTGGAATGCGGACTCTTCCTCGATAAGTTCCCGCATCTCGACATGGTCTCTTTCGGACCGACCATGACAGGCGTCCACTCTCCCGATGAACAGCTCAATATCCCGACCGTAGAGAAATTCTGGCGCCACCTCAGCCGAGTGCTGGAGAAAGTGGCCGAGGCATGAAAGGAGTGAGAATATCCGTGTTAGCCACGTCCCTGCTGCTCTTGGCGGCAGGGGCGATGGCACGCCCGGACGCCCGTAAGGCTCACGCCCAAGCCCATGCCGCAGCGCGCCAGGGCACCACGGCCCTACCCCGTTTTGAATCAATCCCCTCCCCTTTTGAACTCCCTGCCGACTCACTGCCTCAGGCCGATTCTATTTCCCGATACGAAACTCTCTCTGACCGCGATTTCGAAATAGTAGCCTCTCAGTTAGGTGTCGAGGTCGCCGCTATAAAGGCNGTCGTCGTCATCGAGGCCGGAACGCAAATGCAGGGTTTCTGGGCACCCGGCGTGCCGGTAGTGAATTTTGACCGCTCGATGTTCAACAGATTCCGCACAAAAGGAGCCCCGATAAAAAACAAGGAACTGTTGACGGTCCCGAAAGGATTGAAAGGGTATCCTCTCAGCGAATGGACTCAGCTGATAAACGCCCGGAAGAAAAGTGGTTCCGGAGCCGATATGGGGACTTTCTGGGGAATGTTCCAGATTGGCGGATTCAACTACCGCAGTTGCGGTTGTGAAACCGTCGAAGAATTTGTCAGACGAATGTCAGACTCGGAGTTCGAACAGCTGGAGCTATTCGCTGTCTTCATCAACAAGTCTGGAATGGTCGCGGACCTGCGGAACAAAAACTGGGCCGGATTCGCCCGAAAATATAACGGACCGAGCTACGCAAAACGCGGATACCACACCAAAATGGCAAACGCATACGCCAAATATAAGAAACAGAATAAGTAAAGACCTTAGTTCTTAAATCACAAGAAATGCAAACCTCCGGCCTCGCAGAATCGATATCTTTCCGCGCCGCCGGAAGTAAAACACAATAATCATGAAAATCACAGATCTGCAGCCCCGTCTTCTTTGGGAATGCTTCGATGAAATAACCAAAGTGCCCCGCCCGACCCATCATCTTGACAAGATGAGGGAATTTCTGGTCAGCTGGGCCGAACGCCACAACATACCGGTCACTACCGACGCTGTAGGAAACGTCGCTATGACGAAGCCGGCAACCCCCGGTCATGAGTCAGCTCCGCGCGTAATCCTGCAGGGACATCAGGATATGGTCGCCGAGAAACTCGCCGATAAGGATTTTGATTTTCTCAACGATCCTATTGAGACTATCGTAGAGGGGGATTGGGTGCGCGCCAACGGTACTACCCTGGGAGCCGATAACGGACTGGGATGTGCTTCCGGAATGGCGGTATTGCTCGACGACACTTTGGTCCACGGACCGCTGACCGTCCTGCTGACCGTCGATGAGGAACAAGGTCTCATCGGCGCCAACGGACTGCAGCCCGGATTCGTTGAAGGAGACATTCTTCTCAACCTTGACTCCGAAGAACATGGACAGCTTGTCATAGGATGCGCCGGCAGCCAGGCAACCTTATGCCATTATCCGGTAGAATATACGGATGCTCCTGCCGACCTGAAATATTTCCGTGCCCGCATTGACCATCTTAAGGGTGGACACTCCGGCATGGAAATCCATCTCGGACGCGCAAATGCAAACCAGCAGCTGGCCCGCTTCCTTTGGGAATGCGAGAGCCGCTTCCCCATTACCCTCTCTGACTTTGAGGGTGGAGGGCTTCCGAATGCAATTCCCCGTAACGCCGAAGCAATTTTCGGAGTCAATGCAGAGAACGCAGAGGAGCTGACAAAGTATGCCCGCGAGTTTAACGACATGATTCATGCCGAATACCTCCTTGCCGAAGGTGCTGACTTTACGTTCACCCTTTCAGAGGCTGAGACTCCGGCCAAGGTCCTCGCCCCCGGATACGGAATTCCCCTTGTCTCCACCCTCTTCGCTACTCCGAACGGAGTTCAGGGAATGAGTCTTGCTGTTCCGGGGCTTGTAGAGACTTCATCCAACCTCGCCAGCGTCCGCAAGGAGGATGACTCGACATTGCTCATCACCACCCATCAGCGCTCCTCGGTCGACTCCCGCCGCTTCGAAATCGCCGATCGCATCAAAGCCCTCTACGAATCAATAGGATGTCGCGTAGAATCGAACGACCCTTCTGTCGGTTGGGCTCCCAATCCGGATTCCAAAGTGCTGAAGGTTGCTGAGGAATGCTATGAGAAGCTATTCGGCGAGAAACCCCGCGTCGAAGCCCTTCACGCCGGTCTCGAATGCGGCATCTTCCTGGAGAAGATGCCCGGACTTGACATGGTCTCCTTCGGTCCGACCCTCAAGGATATCCATTCCCCCGGTGAAAAGGCAAATATCCCTTCCGTCGAAGCATACTGGAAATTCCTGACCGCAATACTTGCCAAACTTGCTGAATAAGCTGCCATTTACCTCTTTCTTATCCGACTTATCCGGCTGACTATCATCTGCCGGATAGCATATACTCCGGATAGCATATAAAAGAAAGGTCCCTCCGATTGTATATTTTTCGGAGGGACCTTTCTCTATTCTTATGTCAGAGTGTGTTTTCAGAACTCATCGCCAAGAGGTGTGACCGCAGGCTCGCGTAAACGGTAGAGCAGATTGCGGCGTAACTGAGGATGGTCCTCAAGAATATTGGAAAGCTCCCAATGATGCCCCGCCTCCTCCTTGAGCAGCGGAGAAGTGGCATCGACGTCAGTAAGGTTCCAGGTCAGAAGTACAGTCTTTATCTTCAAAGCCTTCAGCTTGCGGACAAGCATCTCGTGGTCCGCATCCCCGGTGATTAGAACGACATAGTCGAATTTGCGGAACGTAGCAAGTTCATAGGCTTCCAGGGCAAACCAGACATCAACCCCTTTCTCGACAACCTGCACTACCCCGTCTTTCTCCACTTCACGCAGATGCTTGTAATGGAAAATGACATCGTTCTCTATCAGAGTGTCTTCAAACTTTCGCTCGTTATATAATAAATGGCGGTCATACGCCTCCTTTACCCTATATCTCCCTCTGAAATAATGGGCCTCCGTAATCTGGCAGTCCGAAGGATTGACACCCTCCTCGAAAGCAAGACGCCCGGATATGAAATCAAACAGGGATTTAACCCTGATAATCGAATTCTCCAATCCTTTAAGCGCCCGGTTCACTTTTGCATAATAGCCGCCGTCGATAAAGACGCCGACAGAAATATATCCTAACATCTGAGTTCTAATTATGATTAATATCAGTCGGTCTATTTTTGCCCCATCCCACAAGAAATGGAACGCCGCTCCATCAGAATATTAACCCCTCCCGAGGGATGAAAGTTGACCGAATATAGCTTGAAGTATCAACTTTGCGGGACGCCACGCGTTTCTATCATAAAAGAATGTTCGTTCCGGCAACCNTACGGCTGACCGGACGCTCAAAATATTAATCTCCTATTAATCTCCTTAAGAAATTGAAAATGAAAAAAATCCATCTCTTTTTAATCGCGGTCGTCGCCCTGATTGCCGCCGCCTGTTCTCCGGCTTCAGAAGCCGACGGTATCGCACGCAAAATCAGCAAAGGAGACGCCCTCTCCCAGTCTGAGTATACCGCAATCATAGATTATTGCGGAGACTACGCCAAGAAAGCCCAGACTGTCCAGCAACAAATCGACAACCTCTCTTCAGACTCTCCTGAACTCAGCAAACTCAACGCTGAACTCGAAAGCGTCAAAAAAGCCTATCCGCTCACCGGAGAATTTTTCAAAGCTCTTGCCAACGCGACTCCGGAGGAAGTGGGAGAGCAGAATGTGAAGAAAGTCGATGAATACTCGGCTATGATCTGGTTTGACGCTCCCTCCTGGGCTTCTGAAGAACTCGATCCCAAGGCCGCCGGCCTCATCGAAGATGTCGCTCCCGCCGCTGCGGATTCAGCAATCATAGCTGCCCCGGCCCTCCAGGAGACAGAAGTCAGCAAATAAGAGTGCAGAAAAAAAGTAATTTTTATTTCTGTTTAAAAACACTGCTTTACACCATAAGCAGAACAACCGATTATCAATTTGCAACTCATTCATCCCCGTTTCATCCCGAAACGGGGATTTTTCATATCCCACAAGACACAAATCTAACGATTGTCAACTGAATAGCTACTGCATAGAGATTAAGAAATTTGGAAATTGAACATTTTGATATTACCTTTGCATCGCGTTGCAAGAGGCAACCCAGATTAACAAGCCGGTTTCAGAAAGAATCAAAAAGCGATTCGAAATGAAACTGAGAACCGGGGGGCAGGAAATACTCGTTAACCTGAATTTGACATCATGAGAAACCGACGGGATCCGTCAGCCACTCTTTTTTAAATTATGCTGACGGAGATGGAAACAGCGGCNTCGCTTCCAATTCGGAAGAGACCGCCCGGTCAGTCCGGAAGACAACAGGAAACTATCCTCTGACTTTGAACTGATACCTGCTGAAAGTTTATTTACACCTGCCTTGATCTGCTGACCCGGGGAGCATATCCCCGATAATGACATCATGAACGCAATAAGCCTTAAATCAAGACACCGTTGAAAAACACCAATGACCTGAATCGATACCTGCCAAGGAAAACACAGTGTATTTTTACACCTCCCTTAATCTAACGCTATGTAGGACACATCAATCTGACTGACTATCTTTTTACCTTTTGGATTTACAACGATATAACCGCCGCGAGGCAGCCGTTAAAAACCCATTCGGATATTTCCCCGAGTCATCAGCGGTCTGCCGCTGTTTCCCTCACCCGTATGATTTCTGTTTCTCATTCCCGATATCCGTACTTTATCTTCCATCCCTCCNCTATCGATTCCAAAACTCCNACCCCTACTGCGAATAGGGTTGGAGCATATTGCATTATCTATACTCCCCTAAGAATGTNTGTTTACAATATAAAGATATTCCCGGCGTTATATATAAGTGTTTATACACCCTGTTCCAATACAAACGCGATAAACCAGGAGGACTATCCCTCAGACCC
Organism: Bacteroides sp.; assembly: GCA_014801785.1. Lineage (GTDB taxonomy): Bacteria > Bacteroidota > Bacteroidia > Bacteroidales > Muribaculaceae > Lepagella. The sequence goes on from JAAVDN010000011.1 coordinate 141,926, forward strand.
TCTGACATCCCGCGTCCGGAACAGNGCCATAATCCTTTTAAATTCAAAACGACTCAACATCTGACCGGAGACTCGCAGCGGCCTCTCTCCCGAGTCCCAGACGAGAAACAAAGCCTATGTAATATACAAATATGACTGGGCTTGGCTTTTCCGGATACTCAGACAGAACCCGACAGAAAAAATGTGTGGAATAGTAGGATACATCGGAGACGGAAACGTTTATGACATCCTTATCAAAGGACTACACCGTCTCGAATACCGCGGATATGACTCCGCAGGGGTCGCGCTCGTCACCCCAGAAGGAAATCTGAACGTTTACAAGGCGCGAGGAAAAGTCAGCAACCTTGAAGACTACTGCCGAGAAAAAGATCTTGGTGCCAAAGCCGGAATCGCCCACACTCGATGGGCCACTCACGGCGAACCTTCTGACCACAATGCCCACCCTCATTTCAGCGAAGACCACAATCTCGCACTCGTCCATAACGGAACGATTGAAAACTACAAACTTCTGAAGGATGCCNTGATAAAACACGGTTGCAAATTCCAGTCTGAAACCGACACGGAAGTCCTCGTCCAGCTAATCGAATATATNAGACTGACCAACGACTGTTCACTTGAAGACGCAGTGCGCGAATCCCTAAAACAGGTTATCGGCGCCTATGCAATCGCAGTCGTCGAGAAAGATCGTCCGGATCGCATAATAGCTGCCCGAAAAAGCTCCCCGCTCGTAATCGGAATCGGNGAGGGCGAATACTTCCTCGCCTCCGATGCAACCCCCATTGTCGAATACACCAAAAACGTGGTTTATGTAAAAGATGGCCAGATAGCCATTCTTGAGAAAAACAAACCGCTCAAACTCGTCACTCTTGAAAATCAGGAGGCAGACATCGACGTCACGGAACTTGAAATGAGTATATCCCAACTTGAAAAAGGCGGATANCCNCATTTCATGATTAAAGAAATTTTCGAACAACCCGAAACCCTGCGCGACTGCATTCGCGGACGCGTTGTGGATGAAGGAAGAAAGGTTGTTCTTAACGGTGTTTGCGACAACAAGGAAAAATTCCTCAAAGCCAAACGCATCCTCATAGTGGCCTGCGGCACATCATGGCATGCCGCCCTGCTCGGAAAATATCTGATTCAGGATATGTGCCGCATACCGGTGGAAGTGGAATACGCCTCCGAATTCCGCTATTCAAATCCGGTGCTGAGTCCGGATGACGTCGTCATTGCTATCTCCCAGAGCGGCGAGACAGCCGACACCCTGGCCGCCATCCAGCTTGCACGAAAAAGCGGAGCCTTTGTCTATGGCATCTCAAACGTCGTCGGAAGCTCCATACCTCGCGAGACTGACTCGGGAACATATATCCATGTAGGTCCCGAAATAGGCGTGGCGTCGACAAAAGCATTCACAGGACAGGTGATGGTCCTGACATTGCTTGCCGTCGCCGTAGGACGTCTGCGCGGAACACTGTCAAAAGAAAACGCCGATAAGATCGGAAACTATCTGCTGCGCATTCCGGAATTAGTCAAACAGGTCCTCAAACTCGATGAGAAAATAAAACACCTGTCGCTGATTTACACCTACGCACGCAATTTCCTTTATCTCGGTCGAGGATATTCCTACCCGGTAGCCCTTGAAGGGGCCCTAAAACTAAAGGAAATATCATACATACATGCAGAGGGATACCCGGCTGCCGAAATGAAACATGGCCCGATCGCTCTCATCGATGCAGATATGCCGACGGTCATCATCGCNCCCAACGACCATCTGTACGAAAAAATCGTCAACAACGTCCAGCAGGTCAAAGCGCGCCATGGATCCGTCATCGCGATAGTAACGGAAGGAGACAATGAAATCCGAAATATCGCCGACCATGTTCTCGAAGTGCCGGAAGTGCCGGAATGTCTGACGCCGATAATCACCTCGGTGCCACTTCAGCTTCTCTCCTACTACATCGCCATCAACAAAGGAAAGAATGTNGATATGCCGAGAAATCTCGCAAAATCCGTCACTGTGGAGTAAAATCACGTNTTNACNCNCATACTCCTCATTTGCAATAATTTACAAACACACCCGCCTCAGATTANAGNTCTGNAGGCGGGTGTGTTCAAAAAAAAAATCGCACTTTTTTGAAATTTTCTTGCCGAAAAATTTGGAGATTTAAATCAAACATGCTAACTTTGCAAACGTTTTCGGGAAGCAACTGAAAAACGAACGCCAAGAGAGGCGTTAAAGATAGCAAGACTGAAAATCAGGGAGTATTCCAGAGTGGCCAAATGGGGCAGACTGTAAATCTGCTGGCTTTGCCTTCGGTGGTTCGAATCCATCTGCTCCCACAACCAAATTCAAATCATCCGGCAAAATTCGGATTGCAACAAAAATGCGGAAGTAGCTCAGTTGGTAGAGCATTAGCCTTCCAAGCTAAGGGTCGCGAGTTCGAACCTCGTCTTCCGCTCAAAATTTAATCGCCCATGTAGCTCAGGGGTAGAGCACTTCCTTGGTAAGGAAGAGGTCGCGGGTTCAAATCCCGCCATTGGCTCCAACTAACCATCCTCTCTCTTCAAATTTCCCCCTTTATTTTCTGAGAATAATAACAAAAAAATAATAGCAAACTATGGCTAAGGAAAAATTCGAAAGAACGAAACCGCACGTCAATATCGGCACCATCGGTCACGTNGACCACGGTAAAACCACTCTGACCGCGGCTATCACCAAGGTTCTGGCCGAAAAAGGTCTGTCCGAGGCTCGTTCGTTCGATTCTATCGACAACGCTCCTGAGGAAAAGGAGCGTGGTATCACCATTAATACCGCTCACGTAGAATATCAGACTGCTAACCGCCACTACGCACACGTAGACTGCCCGGGACACGCTGACTATGTGAAGAACATGGTTACCGGTGCCGCTCAGATGGACGGAGCAATCATCGTTGTTGCTGCAACCGACGGCCCGATGCCCCAGACTCGCGAGCACATCCTTCTCGCCCGTCAGGTNAACGTTCCCGCTCTCGTAGTCTTCATGAACAAGTGCGACATGGTTGACGACGCAGAGATGCTTGAGCTCGTAGAAATGGATATGCGCGACCTGCTCAGCCAGTACGAGTATGACGGCGATAACACCCCCATCATCCAGGGTTCCGCTCTCGGCGCTCTCAACGGAGAGCCCCAGTGGGTTGAGAAAGTCATGGAGCTGATGGACGCTGTTGACACTTGGATTCCGCTGCCTCCGCGTGACGTCGACAAACCCTTCCTGATGCCTGTCGAGGACGTCTTCTCGATCACAGGTCGTGGTACCGTTGCTACCGGTCGTATCGAGGCTGGTCGCGTTAAGGTCGGCGACGAGGTTCAGATCCTCGGTCTCGGTCAGGACCGCAAGTCCACCGTTACCGGTGTCGAGATGTTCCGCAAACTCCTTGATGAGGGTGAAGCTGGTGACAACGTCGGTCTTCTCCTCCGTGGTGTTGACAAAAACGAAATCAAGCGTGGTATGGTTATCTGCCACCCCGGACAGGTTAAACCTCACGACCACTTCAAGGCTCAGGTTTATATCCTGAAGAAAGAAGAGGGCGGCCGCCACACTCCTTTCCACAACAAATATCGTCCCCAGTTCTACATCCGTACTCTGGACGTAACCGGCGAGATCTCCCTGCCTGAGGGCGTTGAGATGGTGATGCCCGGCGACAACGTTGAAATCGACGTTAAGCTCATCACTCCGGTTGCTTGCGATCCGGGTCTGCGTTTCGCAATCCGCGAAGGTGGCCGCACTGTAGGATCCGGCCAGATCACTCAGATCATCGAGGACTAATCATCCGATCCCAACGAAACTAAAATACGGAGGGACCCCAGCTTGACTCGGGTCCCTCTATATACGGGAATAGCTCAGTCGGTAGAGCACTGGTCTCCAAAACCAGGTGTCGGGAGTTCGAGCCTCTCTTCCCGTGCTAAAGGAAATTGAAACATGAATATTATCAAGGATATTAAGGAATCTTATAACGAACTCGTTTATAAGGTTTCTTGGCCTACGCAGAAAGCTCTTGTCAACTCGTCGGTGCTGGTGCTCGTTGCTTCCATTGTACTGGCAGTTTTTATATGGGCGGTCGACAAGATTTTCAATCTCCTTATGGAGCTCATCTATAGCATTTAATTCTCATCACTCCGGTATCAATGGCTGAAGAAAATCAGAATATTGCTGAAGACAATCAGAAATGGTATGTCCTTCGCGCCATCTCGGGCAAGGAGGCGAAAGTCAAGGAGGTTCTCGATGCTGCCATCAGGAACACTCCTATCGGTGATTATGTCTCCCAGGTCCTGATTCCGACTGAAAAGGTTGTCACCAAGCGCAACGGAAAGAACGTTGTCAAGGAACGCACACTCTATTCCGGCTATGTCTTTGTCAAGGCTCACTTGACGGGAGAAGTCATCTATGAGTTACGCAACACGACCAACGTTATNGACTTCCTNCGCGGACGCGACAAAGGAGCCGGCCCCGAGACCCTCAGGGAATCCGAGGTAATGAGAATGCTCGGCAAAGCTGACGATCTGCGTCAGCCTGTCGATGAGGCTGCGGAGAGCTTCATGGTCGGGGAAACCGTTAAGGTCAACCACGGTCCGTTCCAGGGTTTTTCGGGAACTATTACGGAGGTCAACTCCGAAAAGGGAAAGCTTCGCGTCGAAGTCAAGATCTTCGGCCGCGGAACCGACCTGGATCTCGAAAATTCCCAAGTGGAAAGAGTCTGATGAGCCTTGGCTCATTTTTGATAGGCTGACTCGGTCGGTGTTACGCTTCCGAATCGGCCTCAATTTTTGAGTCCGGGATTTTCACAGACTCACGAGAACAAACAATTTTTTTAAAAACAAGACAATGGCTAAAGAAATTGCTGGACAGATCAAATTGCAGATTAAAGGCGGCGCAGCCAATCCGTCGCCCCCGGTAGGACCTGCTCTTGGTTCTAAGGGTATCAACATCATGGAGTTCTGCAAGCAGTTCAACGCCCGCACTCAGGATAAGGCTGGTAAGGTCCTCCCGGTTGTCATCACATACTACACTGACAAGTCTTTCGACTTCGTAGTAAAGACTCCGCCGGTAGCCGTCCAGCTCAAGGAGATTTCCAAGCTCAANAGCGGTTCGGCTCAGCCTAACCGTAAGAAGGTTGCAGAAATCACCTGGGAGCAGGTCAAGACAATTGCAGAAGACAAGATGCCGGATTTGAACTGTTTCACTGTCGATTCCGCTATGCGGATGGTTGCAGGNACTGCAAGAAGCATGGGTATCACCGTAAAAGGGGAATTTCCCGCGTCTAACTGATAATCACAATTCATCAAATGGGAAAACTGACAAAAAATCAGAAAATGGCTCTGTCCAAGTTGGAACCCGGTAAGGCTTACACCCTGGCAGAGGCAGCTGAAAAGGTGAAAGAAATCACTTTCACCAAGTTTGACTCCTCTCTTGATATTGACGTGAGACTCGGCGTTGACCCCCGTAAGGCCGACCAGATGGTTCGCGGCGTCGTCTCGCTGCCCCACGGAACCGGCAAGCAGGTGCGTGTCCTCGTTCTCTGCAACCCTGACGCCGAAGAGGCCGCCAAGGAAGCAGGCGCTGACTATGTCGGTCTTGACGAGTATCTCCAGAAAATCAAGGGTGGATGGACTGATGTCGATGTCATCATCACTCAGCCTTCCGTCATGGGTAAGCTNGGTCCCCTCGGCCGTATCCTCGGTCCCCGCGGACTGATGCCTAACCCCAAGAGCGGCACTGTCACTATGGACGTTGCCAAAGCTGTCAAGGAGGTCAAACAGGGTAAGATCGACTTCAAGGTTGACAAAACCGGTATCGTCCACGCCTCCATCGGCAAGGTTTCCTTTACCCCCGAACAGATGAGAGATAACGCCAAAGAGTTCATCTCCACTCTGGTCAAGCTGAAACCGGCGACCGCCAAGGGCACCTATATCAAGAGCATTTATCTTTCGAGCACCATGAGTCCCGGCGTGAAGGTTGACTCCAAATCGGTTGTCGACTAAACCCTTTAAACACCAGACGCAATGAAAAAGGAAGATAAAGCAATCATCATAGAACAGATCAAGGACGCACTCGGCAATTACAGCTGCGTTTATCTGACTCAGACTTCCGGTCTCGACGCCGAAAAGACCAGCGCGCTCCGTCGCGCATGCTTCGGCGAAGACATCAAGATGCTCTGCGTGAAGAACACTCTTCTCAAGCAGGCTCTCGAAGCTTCCGAGATCGACTATTCCGAACTCTACGGTCTTCTTCACGGCGAGACCACTCTTCTTCTGAGCAATGTCGGCAACGCGCCCGCTAAGCTCATCAAGAATTTCCGCCAGAAAAACGATACCCTCCCCATGCTTAAGGGAGCATTCGTTGAAGAAACCGTCTATGTAGGCGAAGAATCGTTGGAAACCCTCGCCAACATCAAGAGCAAGAACGAACTTATCGCAGATGTCGTCGCTCTTCTCCAGTCTCCGGCCAAGAATGTCATCAGCTCTCTGCAGAGCGGTGCCAACAAGCTTCACGGCATTCTGGAAACTCTTTCCAACAAATAAATCAATCTCATCTAAAAAACAAAAAAACATCATACTACAATGGCAGATTTGAAAGCATTTGCAGAACAGCTGGTTAACCTCACCGTCAAAGAAGTTAACGAACTCGCAACCATCCTCAAGGAAGAATACGGCATCGAGCCCGCAGCTGCTGCTGTGGCTGTCGCCGCTGGTCCGGCCGCTGGTGCTCCCGCCGCTGAAGAGAAAACCAACTTCGACGTAGTCCTCAAGGCTGCCGGCGCAAGCAAGCTCGCAGTTGTCAAGCTCGTTAAGGAGCTGACCGGTCTCGGCCTCAAGGAGGCTAAGGAGCTCGTCGATGGCGCTCCCTCCGTTGTCAAGGAAGGTCTTCCCAAGGCTGACGCCGAGGGCCTCAAGAAGCAGCTCGAAGAGGCTGGCGCAGAGGTTGAGCTCAAATAAGCTGATCCTCCCCTTTCTCAAACAGACCTTAGTAGTCATTCATAATAGCGGGTCTCCCATTTCCGGGAGACCCGCTCTCTTTTTCTTTCCTCTTTTCTTTCCCTTTTCCTCAATTTCTTCCCCATTTTCGATAAGTTAATAAGTAGCTCGCAGAAATTAATGAGGATATAAAACGCGTATTTCCTAAAACTCACTTTAACTTCATTTAACACTATAAAAAGTCAAAAAAATTTGGCAATCGGGATCTGAGATATTATATTTGCAGTCCGGAAAAGGATTTTCCTTATCCAGCATTACATATACCTTGGGCGGACNGCCGGGCCGGAGACGCTTGTCATGCGTTATGAGGCCCTGCATTCGCAGGTTTTCGGATTCTATCCTCGTTTTATCCAGGATTTTTGGTTAAACGGGAGATTGGAGTCTGAAATTTCTTTGTGTCTATCCATCATCCCAAAGGTTGCCGAAGAGAAACATTTTAGAAACTTTAACAATAAATGTCAGTCAACTTACTCGAAAAGCCGCGTGTCAATTTCGCGTCTATCAAGAATCCGCTCCCCTTTCCGGATTTCCTTGAGGTTCAGCTGAAATCGTTCCGCGATTTCCTGCAGCTCGACACTCCTCCGGAGAAGAGAAAGAACGAGGGTCTCTTCAAGGTCTTCGCCGAGAACTTCCCTATCGCGGACACCCGCAACAATTTCGTGTTGGAATTCCTGGATTACTACATCGATCCTCCGCGCTATTCCATCGACGAATGTCTCGAACGGGGCCTGACTTATTCCGTCCCTCTAAAGGCTAAGCTTAAGCTTTACTGCACTGACCCCGAACACGAAGATTTCGCAACCGCCATTCAGGATGTCTATCTCGGTCCGATTCCTTACATGACCGACCAGGGAACATTCATTATCAATGGCGCCGAACGCGTTGTCGTTTCCCAGCTCCACCGCTCCCCGGGCGTTTTCTTCGGCCAGTCCACACACGCCAACGGAACAAACCTCTATTCGGCACGTATCATTCCTTTCCGCGGAAGCTGGATTGAGTTCGCCACTGACATCAACAACGTCATGTATGCATATATTGACCGTAAGAAAAAGCTTCCGGTCACTACCCTGTTGCGCGCCATTGGCCTCGAAAGCGACAAGGATATCATAAAGACGTTTGATCTTGCTGAAGAGATTCCTGTAAACCGCAAGAATCTCCAGGCAAACCTGGGCCGCAAGGTCGCTGCCCGTATTATCCACACCTGGACCGAGGACCTTGTCGATGAAGACACCGCCGAGGTTATCTCAATGGAGCGAAGCGAGGTTGTCATCGAGCGCGATACTCCTCTTACCGAAGAGAGCATCGAGGATATCCTCAACTCCGGAGCCCAGACAATCCTTCTTGAAAAAGAGACTGCAAGCTCCACCGACTACTCCATTATCTTCAATACCCTGGCCAAAGACCCCGCTAAAACCGAGATCGAGGCTATCAACTTCATCTATAAACAGCTCCGCAACGCTGACGCCCCCGATGACGTATCGGCCCGCGAAGTTATCCAGAACCTCTTCTTCTCCGAGAAGAGATACGACCTCGGTGAAGTCGGCCGCTACCGNATCAACAAGAAACTCGGTCTCTCCACTCCGATGGAGACCCGCGTTCTGACCCGCGAAGATATTGTCGAGATTATCAAATATCTTATCGAGCTTATCAACGCCAAGGCTACTGTCGACGACATCGACCATCTCTCGAACCGTCGCGTCCGCACTGTCGGCGAACAGCTCTACAATCAATTCGGCGTCGGTCTGTCGCGAATGGCCCGCACTATCCGCGAACGTATGAATGTCCGCGACAATGAGGTCTTCACTCCTATTGACCTCATCAACGCCAAAACGATATCTTCGGTCATCAATACGTTCTTCGGCACCAATGCCCTCTCGCAGTTCATGGACCAGACCAATCCTCTGGCCGAGATAACACACAAACGCCGCCTGTCGGCACTCGGTCCCGGCGGTCTGAGCCGTGAGCGCGCCGGTTTCGAGGTGCGTGACGTCCACTATACCCATTACGGACGCCTCTGCCCCATCGAGACCCCGGAAGGTCCGAACATCGGTCTTATATCCTCGCTCTGCGTCTACGCAAAAATCAATAACCTCGGATTTATCGAGACCCCTTACCGCTCCGTTGAAAACGGAAAAGTAAACCTCAACAACAATGAGGTGACATATCTGACAGCCGAAATCGAAGAAGGCAAAATCATCGCGCAGGGTAACGCTCCCCTTAACGACGACGGAACTTTCATCCTCGACAAGGTCAAGGCTCGCGAGGACGCCGACTTCCCGATTGTAGCTCCCGAACAGGTCGAGCTTATGGATGTCGCCCCGATTCAGATCGCATCTATCGCGGCCTCGCTGATCCCCTTCCTGGAACATGACGACGCTAACCGCGCCCTCATGGGATCGAACATGATGCGCCAGGCCGTCCCTCTGCTCCGAAGCGAAGCCCCCATCGTCGGAACCGGAATCGAAGGACAGCTCATCAAGGATTCACGCACTCAGATCACGGCCGAAGGCGCCGGAGTCATCGAATTTGTAGATGCCACCACTATCCGCATCAACTACGACCGAACTCCCGACCAGGAATTCGTCTCCTTTGAATCATCGGTCAAAGACTACAAACTTCCGAAGTTCCGACGCACCAACCAGGGAACAACCATCGACCTGCGTCCCATCTGCAAAGTAGGACAGAGAGTCGAGAAGGGAGATATCCTGACCGAAGGATATTCGACCGAAAAAGGAGAACTCGCCCTCGGACGCAACCTTAAGGTCGCCTTCATGCCCTGGAAGGGTTATAACTATGAGGACGCCATCGTGCTCAACGAGCGCATGGTCAAGGAGGATATCCTGACTTCCGTCCATGTTGACGAATATACCCTCGAAGTCCGCGAGACAAAGCGCGGAATGGAGGAACTGACTTCCGATATCCCCAACGTCTCGGAAGAAGCGACCAAAGACCTCGATGACCGCGGAATCATCCGTGTCGGCGCGTACGTCGTGCCGGGTGATATCATGATCGGTAAGATTACCCCCAAAGGAGAATCCGACCCGACTCCCGAGGAAAAACTTCTGCGCGCCATCTTCGGCGACAAGGCCGGCGACGTCAAAGACGCNTCCCTCAAGGCATCTCCTTCGCTCAAGGGNGTCGTAATCGGAACGAACCTCTTCTCGAAAGCCTCCAAGAAAAAAGGTGGTTCCAACAAGAAATCGACTAACGCCCAGCTCCCCCTCCTCGATGAGGAATACGAGGAAAAGCAGGAGAATCTCANGGAGATAATGGTCGCAAAGATGACCGAACTNCTCAAAGGAAAAGTCTCCGAGGGAGTCAAGGATTATATTGGAGCCGACGTNATCGCCAAGGGGGTCCGCTTCGACGACGTGACCTTCGGTTCGATCGATTACGANTCCGTCACCCTCTCCAACTGGACTGATGACGAACGCATCAACGGAATGGTCCGCGAGCTGATAACCAATTATCTGCGTAAATCCAAGGAGATCGATTCCGAGCTNCGCCGCAAGAAATTCGATATCACTATCGGAGACGAGCTCCCCTCCGGCATCATGCAGATGGCTAAGGTCTACATCGCCAAAAAGCGTAAAATCGGTGTCGGTGACAAGATGGCAGGTCGCCACGGTAACAAAGGTATCGTCTCGCGTGTCGTCCGTCAGGAGGATATGCCGTTCCTTGAAGACGGCACCCCTGTCGATATTGTCCTGAACCCTCTGGGCGTGCCGTCGCGAATGAACCTCGGCCAGATTTTCGAAACCGTCCTCGGATGGGCCGGAAGAGAACTGGGAGAGAAGTTCGCAACGCCGATTTTCGACGGAGCCTCGCTTGACGACCTCAACGAATGGACCGATAAGGCAGGTCTGCCNCGCTACGGCAAGACTTACCTCTACGACGGAGGAACCGGAGACCGCTTCGACCAGCCCGCGACTGTAGGTGTCATCTACATGCTTAAGCTTGGCCACATGGTCGAAGACAAGATGCACGCCCGTTCGATCGGTCCCTACTCGCTGATCACCCAGCAGCCCCTCGGCGGTAAGGCCCAGTTCGGCGGACAGCGTTTCGGAGAGATGGAGGTATGGGCTCTCGAAGCCTTCGGTGCCTCCCATATACTCCAGGAGATTCTGACCCTCAAATCCGACGACGTCTCCGGGCGCTCCAAAGCATACGAAGCCATCGTCAAGGGAGACCCGATGCCGACTCCCGGCATNCCCGAGTCTCTCAACGTCCTGCTCCACGAACTCCGCGGCCTCGGCCTCAGCATCTCGCTCGACTGATTCCGCAACGTTTAGCTTCCCGGCTCCTGCGAGCCGGGAAGGACACCCCTCCCCTCTTTCCCCCAACACAATCAGAACATAAGAAATGGCTTTCAGAAAAGACAATAAAATAAAGACCAACTTCTCGAAAATCACCATTGCCCTGGCCTCCCCCGAGGAGATCAAGGAAAAGTCCAGCGGCGAGGTGCTCAAGCCCGAGACCATCAACTACCGCACATATAAGCCGGAGCGCGACGGTCTCTTCTGCGAGAAGATTTTCGGTCCCGTCAAGGACTATGAGTGCCACTGCGGAAAATATAAGCGTATCCGCTACAAAGGAATCGTCTGCGACCGTTGCGGCGTCGAAGTGACGGAGAAGAAAGTGCGTCGCGAGCGNATGGGTCATATCGAACTCGTCGTCCCGGTCGCCCATATCTGGTATTTCCGTTCTCTGCCCAACAAGATCGGTTACCTCCTNGGNCTCCCCTCCAAGAAACTCGACACCGTCATCTACTACGAGCGTTACGTCGTCATCCAGCCCGGAGCCGCCGAAGGGGTTCAGAAACTCGACCTCCTCTCCGAAGAGGAATACCTCAAGATTATCGAAGAACTTCCGGAAGGAAACCAGTATCTCGATGACTCCGACCCCAACAAGTTCATCGCCAAGATGGGCGCCGAAGCCATCTATGACCTGCTGAAGGATATNGACCTTGTCAGCCTCGCAGCCGAGTTACGCAAGCGCGCTAACGAAGAGGGTTCGCAACAGCGCAAGACCGAGGCGCTCAAACGCCTCCAGGTTGTCAACTCCTTCCTCGCCTCCGCCGGACGCAATAAGCCGGAGTGGATGGTCCTCAAGGCTGTCCCGGTCATTCCCCCGGAACTCCGTCCTCTCGTTCCGCTTGACGGCGGCCGTTTCGCGACTTCTGACCTCAACGACCTCTATCGTCGTGTCATCATCCGTAACAACCGTCTGAAGAGACTGATTGAAATTCAGGCTCCCGAAGTCATTCTGCGCAATGAGAAACGTCTGCTTCAGGAAGCCGTCGATTCCCTGCTCGACAACTCGCGCAAATCCTCGGCTGTCAAGTCTGACGTCAACCGTCCTCTCAAATCCCTTTCCGACTCTCTGAAAGGTAAGCAGGGTCGCTTCCGTCAGAACCTGCTGGGTAAGCGNGTCGACTATTCGGCCCGTTCCGTCATCGTTGTCGGTCCGGAGCTGAAGATGCACGAATGCGGTATCCCCAAACTGATGGCCGCCGAGCTTTATAAACCCTTCATCATCCGCAAGCTCATAGAGCGCGGAATCGTAAAGACCGTCAAGAGCGCCAAGAAGATCGTTGACCGCAAGGAACCNGTAGTCTGGGATATCCTCGAATATGTCATGAAGGGACACCCGGTGCTCCTCAACCGAGCCCCGACCCTTCACCGTCTCGGTATCCAGGCCTTCCAGCCCAAAATGATCGAAGGAAAGGCTATCCAGCTTCACCCGCTCGCTTGTACGGCATTCAACGCCGACTTCGACGGCGACCAGATGGCAGTCCACCTTCCCCTCGGCAACGAAGCTATCCTGGAGGCGCAGATGCTCATGCTCGGCGCCCACAACATTCTGAACCCCGCAAACGGCGCCCCGATTACCGTCCCCTCTCAGGACATGGTCCTCGGCCTCTACTATATCACCAAACTCCGTCCCGGAACCAAAGGTGANGGTACCATCTTCTATGGTCCCGAAGAAGCCGAAATCGCCTATAACGAGGGTCGNGTGTCGCTCCACGCTCCTGTGACAGTCCTTGTCGATGATGTTGATGACAACGGCAATCCCGTCAAGATTCTNAAGGAGCAGACNTCTGTCGGACGCATNCTNTTCAACCAGTATGTGCCCAAGGAAATCGGTTANGTCAACGAGATTATATCCAANAAATCGTTGCGTACAATCATCGGAAAGGTCATCAAGACCTGTGGTGTAACCCGCTCCGCACAGTTCCTCGACGATATCAAGAACCTCGGATACCGNATGGCGTTCCGCGGCGGTCTGTCGTTCAACCTCGGCGATGTNATCATCCCCAAGGAGAAGGAGGAATATGTAGCTGAAGGACACGCACAGGTCCAGGAAGTGATGAACAACTACGCGATGGGTCTGATCACCAACAATGACCGTTACAACCAGGTCATCGATATCTGGACCCACGTCAACTCCCGCCTCTCCGACACTCTGATGAAGCAGATGAAGGAGGACCAGCAGGGCTTCAACTCCGTCTACATGATGNTNGACTCCGGAGCCCGTGGTTCCAAGGACCAGATCCGTCAGCTCTCCGGNATGCGTGGACTGATGGCCAAGCCNCAGAAGGCNGGCGCCGAAGGTGGTCAGATCATCGAGAACCCGATTCTTGCGAACTTTAAGGAGGGCCTNTCCGTGCTGGAGTACTTCATCTCTACCCACGGTGCCCGTAAGGGTCTGGCAGACACCGCGCTTAAGACTGCNGACGCAGGATACCTCACCCGTCGTCTTGTCGACGTNGCCCACGACGTCATCATCAACGAGGAGGACTGCGGAACACTCCGCGGACTTGTCTGCACTGAAATCAAGAACAATGAGGAAGTCATCGCCAGCCTCTCGGAGCGTATCGTCGGCCGTGTGTCGGTCCACGATGTGACAAACCCCTTCACCGGAGAGCTTCTTGTCTCCGCCGGCGAGGAGATTACCGAGTCCATCGCCGAGCGCATCGAAAAATCCGGAATCGAGGCCGTNGAAATCCGTTCCGTNCTCACCTGCGAATCCAAGAAAGGTGTCTGTGCAAAATGCTANGGNCGTAACCTCTCGACCCATCGCATGGTTCAGAAAGGTGAGGCTGTCGGNGTCATCGCCGCCCAGTCCATCGGNGAACCGGGTACTCAGCTGACCCTCCGTACATTCCACGTCGGTGGTGTCGCAGGTTCCGTCGCAGCNGTCAAGGACGTGACCGCCCGTCATGACGGACGTCTCGAAATCGATGANCTCAGAACTGTCAAGGGCCCCGAAGGTGTTGACATCGTTGTCGGACGTATGGCCGAGATGCGTCTCGTCGAGCCCAAGTCCGGAGTCATTCTCACTACCGCCAACATCCCNTACGGCTCCAAACTCTTCTTCAANAANGGAGATATGGTCAAGAGCGGAGACATGATTTGCGAATGGGACCCCTTCAACGCCGTCATCATCTCCGAGGAGGGTGGTAAGGTTCATTTCGAAGACGTNATCGATGGCGTGACCTTCCGCGTCGAGACCGACGAAGCGACCAACATATCCGAGAAGATCATCATCGAGTCCAAAGACCGCAACCGCATNCCGGANGCNCGCCTNATGGACGCCGACGGCAANATCGTCCGNACATACTCTCTCCCTGTAGGCGCACACCTGCTCATCGAGCAAGGAGAGGAGATCAAGCCCGGTCAGGCATTCGTCAAGATTCCGCGNGCTTCCTCCAACGTCGGCGACATCACGGGCGGTCTGCCCCGTGTCACCGAGCTCTTCGAGGCCCGCAACCCCTCCAACCCGGCTGTCGTCTCCGAAATCGACGGAGAGGTCAAATACGGCAAGATCAAACGCGGTAACCGCGAGATTTCCGTAACCTCAAAATTCGGNGAGGAGAAGAAATANCTNGTGCCCCTCTCGCGTCAGCTCCTCGTGCAGGAGAACGACTATGTACGTGCAGGCACTCCCCTCTCCGANGGCGCCATCACCCCCTCCGATATCCTTAATATCAAGGGCCCGACGGCTGTCCAGGAATACATCGTCAACGAGGTCCAGGACGTCTACCGTATGCAGGGCGTTAAAATCAACGACAAGCACTTCGAGGTCATCGTNCGCCAGATGATGCGCAAGGTCAACATCCTCGACCCCGGAGACACNCGTTTCCTCGAACAGCAGGTCGTCGACAAACGCGAGTTCATGGAGGANAACGACAACATCTGGGGCAAGAAGTATATCATCGACGCCGGAGATTCCCCCAACTATCTCGCCGGTCAGATCATTACCCAGCGCAAGCTCCGCGATGAGAACTCGATGCTCAAGCAGAAAGACCTCAAGCTCATGCAGGTCCGCGACGCGATGCCCGCNACATCCGAACAGATTCTCCAGGGAATCACCCGCGCCGCCCTNCAGACCTCCAGCTTTATGAGCGCCGCNTCCTTCCAGGAAACGACNAAGGTCCTCAACGAGGCTGCCATCAACGGNAAGACTGANTATCTCGAAGGAATGAAGGAGAATGTCATCTGCGGACANCTCATCCCGGCCGGTACCGGTCTGCGCGAATANACCAAGCTTATCGTCGCGAACAAAGAGGATATCGAGGCCCTGCAGATTACTGACGAACCCGCCGACGTCATAGACGTCGAGGCCGTNGAGGTCGTAGACGCCCAGAAATAAGAATCCCNCCAATATGACCCGACCTCGGGCCGGGTCCCCGATANAACGCATATCCCGCCGTTTCA
>JAAVDN010000011.1:157662-170336 GCA_014801785.1 Bacteroides sp.
TGNAACGGCGGGATATTTTATTTNTGAGCNGGAATGAACATACCCCCTGACCGACACGTTCTTAAAAATAGAAATGAACAATTCCNCTATGAACAATATGAACAACTCCAATNCTACCCCCGCTACATACGGTTCACTCAACGAAATGATAACCCAGNCCATCAAAAAGAACTGGGACAACATTGCTTTCTCTGATTATGGAGGAATCAATTACCGCTACTGCGATGTCGCGGAACAGATCGTAAAGCTTCATATCATATTCCATACCGCCGGACTGAAACCGGGNGACAAAGTCGCCATCTGCGGTCGCAACTCCTCGAACTGGGCAATATGCTATCTGGCATGTCTCACCTCGGGAGTCGTCGCCGTCCCCATCCTCCACGAGTTCAAGCCCGACGTCATCACCCATCTTGTCAACCATTCNGACGCGCGCCTCTTCTTNGTTGACGAAGCNATATGGAAAACCCTCGATGCCGAACAGCTCCCTCAGCTCCGCGCCGCCATCTATCTCGCCGAATTCGGAATGCCTCTNTCNAGAGATCCNAGAATAGCCGAAGCGCGCCAGCGTGTCAATGAGTTGTTCGGAGCCATGTTCCCCGCCGACTTCCTCCCCTCAGATATTGAATTTTACCATGACCAGCCGGAAGACCTGGCCCTNATCAACTATACCTCCGGNTCNACNGGAATGTCNAAAGGAGTCATGCTTCCGTATCGCTCGATATGGAGCAATGTCCGCTTCTGTAACGACAGCCTCGATTTCATGAATCCCGGCGACGGAATNGTCAATATGCTTCCCCTCGCCCATCTCTACGGAATGACAATCGAAATGCTGTTCCCGTTCACNCACGGNTGNCATTGCTATTTCCTNACCCGCGTNCCNTCNCCNAAAATTATNCTGGNCGCNTTCGCCGAGGTNCGTCCTAAACTCATNATCACNGTTCCACTGATTCTTGAGAAAATCATACGGACCAAAGTCTTCCCGCTGCTTGAGAAGCCGATGATGAAATTCCTCCTCCGCGTTCCNTTTGTCGACGACCGTCTCCTCGCCCGGATACGCGAAGGNCTGATGCAGGCCTTCGGAGGACAACTCCGTCAGCTCGTTGTCGGCGGNGCCGCCCTCAACCAGGAGATAGCCTCTTTCCTGACTCGAATAGGATTTCCATACACCGTCGGTTATGGAATGACCGAATGCGGNCCCCTCATCTCCTACACCGCTCCGGCCTTCACCAAATTAGGTTCCGTAGGACGTCCCGTNGCACGCGTCGAGGTGCGAATCGACTCCCCCGACCCGGNCTCNATNCCCGGAAACATCCTCGTCCGCGGAGCCAATCTGATGAAAGGATACTATAAGAATGAAGANGCTACTAAGGAAGTAATGCGTCCCGATGGCTGGATGAANACCGGAGACCTNGGAATCATGGACCCGGACGGATTCCTCCATATCCTCGGGCGTACCAAGACNATGATTCTCGGCCCCTCCGGGCAGAATATCTATCCNGAGGAAATCGAACAGAAACTGAACAATATGCCATACGTTGCCGAATCCCTCGTTATCGAAGATGGAGGGAAACTGATCGCTCTCGTCTATCCTGACAAAGAGACGGTCGAGGCAGAAAAGCTTGATGCCGACGCATTGCAGAAGGCGATGAAAGAAAACCTCTCCACACTCAATCAGGANCTCCCCGCCTACAGCAAAATCTCCGACATTCGCCTGATGGAGACAGAGTTCGAGAAAACCCCGAAACGCTCTATCAAACGCTATCTTTATCAGCCTCAGCAATCNTAACATAGTGATATAATGACAATTGNCTAAATCAATCGCTCCGGCGGGAGAATCCTCGGCATCAGAGGNATCTCCCGCCGGAGACAGTTTTTTCNCCTCCCACGATAAAATAATATTAGGGTAAAAAAAAGGATAAATTGCCCATAACACACTCCAAACCGAATTTTTTGATTATTTTTGTAGAAAATTGGCTCTCATGGCTCGATCCGTTCTTACCGCAGTTCAGTCTCTCGGCGCAAAGGCCGAACGCCTCGCACTCCAGAGAAACCGTTTGCGGGAAGAAAACAAAGCCCTCTTGAAGGAGGTNGAACGCCTCCGCGAAGAAAACGCCAGTCTCCGGGAAGAGCGACGGATCGCTCTCCTTGATGTTGAGTTTCTGTCAGTCTCACACCGTCTTGCAGATTCTCCGCAGAAACTCGCTGACGCCAGGCGCCATGTAGCCGGTCTTATACGCATCCTCGACAGGTGTATCGCCCTCCTGAGGGAAGACCCCAGAGTCTGAAGCCCCCGCAAAAAGACGGGACATCATGAAACGACTTCAGAAAGACTGAGAGATGAAGGAAAGAGACAAGATAGAAATGGAAATCAGCATAGCCGGCGAGCGAATCGGGCTCACCGTGCCTTTCAATAGCCAGGATGCAGTCCGAGAAACCGAACAGCGTGTCTCCGAACTTTTCCGAAAATGGAGCGCCAAATATCCTGACCGCCGACCCAAGGAGATTCTCGCCCGCGTCGCCTTCCAGTTCGCGCGATATTACGGAGAGCTTCTTGACGAAACACGCCAGGCAATACGCGTCGCCGATGACCTTGACGACCGTCTCTCGCGCTTACTCGCCGACAGCGACGACNTAATGACCGATGAACCCGACGATCTGTCAGACGTTGCACGGACTGACTATTTCACCGATTTCTGATCTCTGAATCTTTATACTCTTTNCCCCATTCCCCGAAGCGCGGTCCACCATTGCGGATGGAAAACTTTTTTACCTAAACAGCTGTAAAGCAGCTCTTAACATCCATGAATACCGCTATTTGGATAATCATCGCCATCGTAGCCGCAGTTATCGGTTATGTTCTGGCAACCGTTATGGCCCGTAAAAACGCCACCTCCCGGGCCAACACAATCCTCGACGAAGCCCACCGCGAGGCCGACGTAATCAAAGAAAAGAAAATTCTTGAGGCCAAAGAAGAGGAAATACGTATCGTCAACGAAGCCGAACGCAATGCCTCCCAACGCCTTCAGAAGGTCCAGAGTTCCGAAGCCCGCGCCAAACAGCGCGAAATGCAGCTAAACCAGCAGCAGTCTGACCTCAACCGTCGCAAGAAGGAACTCGATTCTCAGAACCGTGCTCTCGAATCCCGTGCCGCCGAACTAAATGAGAAAGATGCCCACCTCGCCTCTATTTCGGCTAAGACCGAGGAACTCCATGTCCTCGCCCAGCAGGAACTCGAACATATCTCCGGGCTCTCCGCTGAGGAAGCCAAAGAGCGACTGATTGAAGGTCTCAAGGATGAGGCCAAAACGGCAGCCGCATCCTATATCAACGACATAATGGACGACGCCAAGATGACCGCCAACAAGGAAGCGAAGAAAATCGTCGTCCAATCGTTGCAACGCGTCGCTACAGAAGCGGCCATTGAAAATTCCGTCACAGTCTTCCATATTGATAACGACGAGATAAAAGGTCGCGTCATCGGACGCGAAGGACGCAACATACGCGCCCTTGAAGCTGCAACCGGTATAGAAATCATCGTTGACGATACCCCCGAGGCTATCGTCCTGTCCGGCTTCGATCCTGTCCGTCGCGAAATCGCCCGCCTTGCCCTCCATCAGCTCGTCCTTGACGGACGAATCCATCCGGCCCGTATCGAAGAGGTCGTAGCAAAGGTCCGCAAGCAGGTCGAGGANGAAATTATCGAGACAGGNAANCGAACAGCCATCGATCTGGGAATACATGGATTGCATCCCGAACTAATCCGTATGGTCGGAAAAATGAAATANCGCTCCTCATACGGACAGAACTTGCTCCAGCACTCCCGCGAGACAGCGAATCTCTGTGCCATAATGGCTGCCGAGCTGGGCCTCAATCCTAAAAAAGCGCGTCGCGCCGGACTTCTCCATGATATAGGAAAGGTGCCCGACGACGAGCCCGAACTTCCCCACGCTATCTTCGGCATGAAGCTGGCCGAGAAATTCAAGGAGAAGCCCGATATATGCAACGCCATCGGTGCACACCACGACGAAGTCGAGATGACTTCCCTTCTCGCTCCTATCGTCCAGGTCTGCGACGCCATTTCCGGCGCCCGCCCCGGTGCCCGTCGCGAAATCGTCGAAGCCTATCTCAAGAGACTCAACGACCTTGAGCAGCTCGCGCTCTCCTATCCCGGAGTCATAAAGACCTATGCTATCCAGGCAGGACGCGAACTCCGCGTCATCGTCGGCGCCGATAAGATCACCGATGCAGAGACAGAAAAACTCTCCGCTGAAATAGCCAAGAAAATCCAGGATGAGATGACATATCCCGGACAGGTCAAGATAACTGTAATCCGCGAGACCCGCGCCGTAGCATTCGCGAAATGAACAAGGAAAACAGACCCCCGCTTCCCGACTGCAGCGACTGTTCGGGATGCGGTTCCGGCGGCNCATGCGCNTCGGGAGGATGCGCCGGAAATGGCTGNTCNTCCGGCGGATGCTCCGCGGCAGCCCGCTTCAACGGAGACCGTGAGCCCCGCGGAAAGATATTCGCGACCAACTGGCTCGACAATATCTCTACCTCGGCTGACTATCCCGCCGTCCAGGTTCAGTTCAAGAACACCCGCAACGCTTTCTTCTCCAATCCTTCCAAACTCAACCTCGAAATCGGCGACATTGTCGCTGTCGAGGCTGCGCCGGGCCATGATATAGGACGCGTCTCGATGGTAGGTCCCCTCGTCAGGATGCAGATGCTTAAAAACCGAATCGATCCTGAAAGNGAACTCCGGAAAGTTTTCCGTATAGCGACCGAGTCCGATATGGAACGCTTCGAAGANGCCCGTGCCCGCGAACATCAGACTATGATACGCTCGCGTGTCATTGCTGAAGAGCTCGGACTGAANATGAAGATAGGAGACGTTGAATTCCAGGGAGACGGTTCGAAAGCTATTTTCTATTATATCGCAGACGAACGCGTCGACTTCCGAAAACTTATCAGGCTCCTGGCTGACGAATTTCATGTCCGCATCGAGATGAAACAGATCGGAGCCCGCCAGGAAGCAGGACGCATCGGTGGTATCGGTCCCTGCGGACGCCCATTATGCTGCTCCTCCTGGATGACCCATTTCGTTTCCGTCGGAACCGGAGCCGCCCGTATGCAGGACCTATCGATGAATCCGCAGAAGCTCGCCGGACAATGTGCCAAACTGAAGTGCTGTCTCAACTTCGAGATTGACGCTTATGCCGAGTCCTCAAAAAAACTTCCGCCAAAGGATGTTGTCCTGGAAACGAAGGATTGCGACTACTATTTCGCAAAAGCTGACATTCTGCAGAGAATGATAACATACTCTACGGACCGAAAGGTGCTCGCAAATCTCGTTACCATTCCTGCATCCCGCGCCTTCGAGATTATCGCTCTCAACAAACAGGGTGTCAAGGTAGACTCTCTGGCCGAAATGACGGAGAAAGAGGAAGAACCACGCGAATATATCGACCTCACAGACCAGGATTCCCTGACACGCTTCGATCGCTCTCGCCAACACAAGAAACGTCGCGCAAAAACTGAAGCGCGTCCTGAAGTCAAACCGGCNGAACCCAAAAANGGNGAATCACGGAAAGGGGAAAATAAGAAAAGCGANACNAAAAAGGGNGAGACAAAGAAAGGGCGNCCTGAGCAGAAGAAAGNNGANCCCAAGAAAGGAGAATCCAGGAAACCTTCCGCGCAGACTAAATCGCAGACCNCGCGTCCCCGGACTCAGCAGTCCCAGAANNGTCAACCCCGTCAGNCNCGGACTCCTCGCCAGGAAGGTGNGCGTAACAACGGCAAAANCCAGGATAACAACCGGGGAGANGGCAATCACCACCNCCAGGANGGGGGAGAGGGTCAATGAGAGGATTCAGNTCGCGCGTCGCTACCTTGACTTCTGTCGCGGTGCTTATCCTTTTANCTCTGATTTTCCCCGGATGTCGTCCNTNNTCNGCTCCNGCNGCCTTCTCTTTTCAGTCGGTTCCCNCTTCCGGATGGAATCCGGAAGANGTTGTGGAATTCAGCCCCGACTGTATTCCGCAGGGAGACTCCATCCCTTTCGCCGCAAANGAGCTGACTCCTCCCCGTCTTTGGATACGCTATAATCTGACGGCCCCTGANAGNCTGCCCCTTGTGCTGTTCTGCGAACAACTCGAAGAAGGAGCNNCCCTCACCGACACACTGCGCATAACTCTCTTTCGAGAGAACCAACCGACCGGTAAAGGACAACGTGGTCTATTTGAAATCAGCGTCCCGCTCCCTTCCCGGATGGTGCCGATGGTAAACTATCGCTTTAATACCTTGCCGGAGCCTACCCTCTCTGTTTCTTCCGATTCGCTACAGAGCGTCGAAGTTNCGGATTCNCTGAACAACAGGAAATATTATTATCCCGATTCNCTCCGATTGGCCGATGGTTGGNGACTGACTATTTATCCTCTCGCCCGCACCGGAGGAATTTCGGAAATAGGTATATCCTTCTGATATTCCCCTCCCCTTTCGGAGGGGATATCAGAAAAATTTCCGGTCTAAGAAACTATTATCTATGGAACACACTGAACTTGATATCCGATTTGGAAAAATACGCGCCTTTATGAAAAAAGAGGGCGCCGAGGCAATCCTTGTCTCTTCAAATGCCAACATATACTACACGTCGCTCCGATTCTTCCGCGGCTATGTCTATCTTCCGCTCGAAGGNNAACCGGTATGGTTCGTCATCCGNCCGCTCGATATGAAAGGGGAAGAGGGNGTAGTCCTTATCCGCAANCCGGAGGAGATTCCGGGGTGGCTCGCCGAAAATGGTTATCCGGCCCCNTCTTCTATCGGGCTTGAGCTTGACGATATGTCATATTCCGATATCCTGCGTCTGCAGAAATGTTTTCCGGAGGCNNCGACTNNTAACGCCTCNGCTACTCTGCGNGACGCCCGCATGACCAAGACCGATTGGGAAATCAAGGAGATGGAATACGATGGGATGCACCATTGCCAGGCNTANCGCCGTTTTCTCAAAGCTTACCGCGAGGATATGACTGATGTCGAATTTCAGATNGAGATGGAGCGTCTGNTNCGTCTCGAAGGGGCNTTAGGATATTCCAGAACNTCCGGCAACCTTATGGAGATAAACATGGGTTCGGTCATCAATGGNGATAACGCGGATAATCCTACCCCATACGATTTTGCAATGGGAGGNGCGGGTACCGATCCTTCCCTCCCGGTNGGNGCCAACGGAGAGACTATGAAACCCGGCACGACCGTCATGGTCGATATGAACGGGGCATTCAACGGNTATCAGACCGACATGACGCGGACATGGCGTATCGGAGAGGTTTCCGAACTCGCCGTAAANGCTCACGAATGTTCGCGACGTATATTGCGCCATCTGGAGGAATTTGCGCGACCCGGAGTCAAATGTTCCGAACTTTATGAGGAAGCGGTCAAGATNGCCAAAGAGGATGGGCTGCAGGACTACTTCATGGGCCATCATCAGAAAGCGGCCTTTATCGGTCATGGTGTCGGNATCCAACTCAATGAATTGCCGGTGTTGACTCCTCGCAGCCGTCATCTTCTTGCTGAGAATATGACGATAGCCATNGAACCCAAATTCGTCATCCCGGGCGTCGGGGCGGCCGGAATCGAGAACACTTACGTCGTCACTCCTACCGGCCTACGCAATATCACTCCCTTCCCGGAGGAGATGACAGATTTGCGGTGATCCGACTTTTATGGGTGGGACAATAAATTTATTCGCATCTCAATGAACAGCAACGATAAAAACGAGGAGCCGTCGTCATCGGCGGCTCCCTTCACAGGGGCCCGCACCGCTACGGGCCTCAATCTATCTTCGCGTCTGGGCAATCCTGTCTTCCGACGCGTCGGGCAGGTCTCTGACCGGCTTGGGCGCGAGACATACGTTGTCGGTGGCTACGTCAGGGACCTTCTTCTTGATCGCCACTCCCCTGATATAGATTTCGTCACTGTCGGCAGTGGCATCGAGCTGGCGAAAGAGGTAGCCGCCTCCTTCGGTAGCCGGAAACGTCTCTCCATTTTCGCCAATTACGGCACAGCGGCCATCCATCATCATGATTTGGAATTGGAGTTCGTCGGAGCGCGCCGTGAATCCTATCAGCGTGACTCCAGAAAACCTATTGTCGAAGACGGCACTCTTGACGATGACCAGCGACGACGCGATTTTACCATCAACGCTATGGCGATATGCCTCAACGAGGCGCGTTTCGGAGAATTGATAGATCCCTTCGGAGGAATTGAAGATCTCAAGGCTGGAATAATACGCACACCCCTCGACCCGGATATAACTTTNTCCGATGACCCTCTGCGTATGATGCGGGCTGTGCGCTTCGCGACACAGCTTAATTTTGATATTCTTCCGGAAACCTTTGAGGCNATCCGCCGCAACGCATATCGTCTGGAAATTATATCCAAGGAAAGAATCAACGATGAATTGGGAAAAATAATGCGTTCCCCTACTCCCTCCCGGGGTTGGCGTCTGCTGGAGGAATCAGGACTCCTGAAACTAATTCTGCCGGAACTTCTCGCCCTGAAAGGAGTGGAGACAAAGGATGGAAGAGGTCACAAAGATAATTTTTTCCATACATTGCAGGTTCTCGACAATGTNGCTGCCCGTTCCGACAATGAATGGTTGCGCTGGGCCGCACTTCTGCATGACATAGCCAAACCGGTCACCAAGCATTACGACCCGCATTTAGGCTGGACCTTCCATAATCATAATTTCATCGGNGAGCGTATGATTCCGCGGATATTCCGCGAAATGAAGATGCCGATGAACGANAAAATGAAATATGTCGCGCGTCTTGTCGGNCTTCANATGCGTCCCCAGCAGGCGGGAGAAGAGGGAGTGACCGATAGTGGAGTACGCCGCCTTATCACAGATGCAGGCGAGGATCTNGACGACCTGATGACACTTGCCGAATGCGACCTGACATCGAAGAACCCGGTAAAAGTGCGTTCCGCGCTTGAAGGGTTCGCCGCCCTACGCGAACGCATTATCCAGATTAACGCCGCTGACGACTACCGTAAATGGAAAAATCCAATTGACGGCCATGAGATAATGGAACGTCTCGGCATCCCTCCGAGTCCCGAAATCTCCCGCCTCAAACAGATAGTAAANGACGCCATCCTCGACGGCCGCTGTCCCAACGACCATGACGCCGCCTGGGAATACCTCCTCGCCCACCGCGCCGACTCCCCAATAATAAACAACAGTGAAATACCATCGGTATAGCTCTCGGNCTACGCTTGGCAGGGGTTCAATGGCGCGTTTGTAGCCGTAAAATAAAAAAAGGAAGCTCTTTTGAGCTTCCTTTTTTATTTTTATTAAAAGGGAATTAATCCTCGTTGAGGTTTACGCGCTTGAACTCGACGACAACGAGACCCTTCTGGGTCTGCTCCAGATACTGACCTACGGTCAGCTTGCCGTCGCGGTGGTATTCCTGCTCCATAAGGCAGGACTCTTTGAAGAATTTGTTCAGACGACCGTTGGCGATATTCTGAATCATAGCCTCAGGAAGATTTGCAGCCTTAGCTTCGGCAGACTCCTTAGCGATGACGCGAGCCTTATCAGCCTCTTCCTCAGTCAGCCATCCCTTTGCGATATTGGAGTTGATGTGGTCCTCGCTGTCAACAAGGTTAGGATTGATACCGGCCTTTTTGAGAGCGGCCTCAACAGCCTTCTTGACCTGCTCCTCCTTGGTCTTCTCGATAGCGACATTGAGCTCTCCCTGAACAGTTTCAGCGGGAACATGATCGCGATCGACAGCGACAGGATTCATAGCAGCGACCTGCATGGCAACCTCCTTGCCGGCAAACTCGTCAACATTAGGCATATTGAAACCGACNATAGTAGCCAGCTTGTTACCGAGGTGTTCGTAAGCGGCAACCGAAGGAGCTTCGATGCAAGCATATTCGCCCAGCTCCATCTTCTCACCGGTCTTTCCTATTTCGTCAGTGATGAGATCAGCTACAGTGCGGCCATCGATAGTCAGAGCCTTTACTTCCTCGACGTTCTTGGCGCCGGCNGCGACAGCGGCATCAAGGATAACCTTTGTCAGAGCGCGGAAAGACTCGTTTTTCGCAACGAAGTCAGTCTCGCACTTCAGAGCGACGATAGCGCCGAAACCTTCCTTGACTCCTGCGAGGACACATCCCTCAGCAGCCTGGCGGTCTTCGCGTTTTGCAGCGACAGCCTGACCTTTCTTACGGATGATTTCGATAGAAGCCTCAATATCGCCGTTGGTCTCAGCCAGGGCGTTCTTGCAGTCCATCATTCCAGCTCCGGTCATGTGGCGGAGCTTCTTGATATCTTCAATAGATACTGCCATTTTCTTTTTATCTTGATTTAAAGGGGAAAGGTCTGCTCCGAACGACGGGAAAACCCGCCGGTCCGCGCAGACCCTGTCCGGTTAATNANATTCTATTAAGAGAATTTACTCTGCTGCGGTCTCTTCAGTTTCCTCAACGACTACCTTCTCTTCCTCGGGAGCNTCGGAACGACGGACGCGACGGCGCTTGTTNTCGCCTTCAGCGTCCTCNCCGTTGTCACCCTTCTCAACCTGACGCTCCTGAAGGCCCTCGGCCATAGCGGAGCAGACAGCGTCGAGAACNACATCGATGCTCTTGGAAGCNTCGTCGTTTGCGGGGATAACGAAATCGACATCCTCAGGATTGGAGTTAGTATCGACCATAGCGAAGACNGGTATTCCGAGACGCTTTGCCTCAGCGACTGCGATATGCTCTTTCATGACGTCNATGACGAANAGNGCGCTCGGCAGACGGTTCAGGTCAGCGATGGAACCGAGGTTCTTCTCCAGTTTTGCACGCTGACGCTGAATCTGGAGTTTCTCACGCTTCGAGAGGTTNTCGAAAGTNCCATCCTTGGTCATCTTGTCGATNGTAGTCATCTTCTTGACAGCCTTGCGGATAGTNGGGAAGTTGGTAAGCATACCGCCNGGCCANCGCTCGATNACGTATGGCATGCCGATAGCGCCGGCGTGCTTCTCGATAGCTTCTTTAGCCTGNTTTTTGGTNGCTACGAAGAGAACNTTCTTGCCNCTCTTTGCCATCTGGCGGAGAGCNTCGGCAGCCTCTTCGATCTTGGCTGCAGTCTTATAGAGGTCGATGATATGGATTCCGTTGCGCTCCATAAANATATAGGGAGCCATTGCGGGATTCCATTTGCGCTTCAGGTGGCCGAAGTGGCAGCCTGCAGCGAGGAGCTGTTCAAATGTGGGTGTTGCCATAATTGTGTCTGATTGTTTACTTTCTTGNTTCTTGAATCCCCCCTTTCCATAANTCTCTNNGTCAAATNAACTGACAGTCATAAAGAATAGAGAAAGGGAGTTCTAAGCAATCCTCCGGTAGGGANTCTCTCCNNAGAGAAACATAACGCGCCATCCGGAGAATTTAGATACTAAACTGCGCTTNCGAATCCAGCGAATAAGATTAACGCTTGGAGAACTGGAAGCGCTTACGAGCCTTGGGCTGACCGGGTTTCTTACGCTCGACGGAGCGGGCGTCGCGGGTCATGAAGCCTTCAGCGCGNAGAGCGGGCTTATCCTCAGGATTNATTTTTACGAGGGCGCGGGCGATAGCAAGACGCAGAGCCTCAGCCTGTCCCTTGTAGCCACCTCCGTCGAGGTGAGCGTAGATGTCATATTTACCCTCGACCTCAAGAGTCTTCAGCGGCTGNGTGACAACATACTGAAGAATCGAAGAGGGGAAATAAACATCGAGAGGTTTCTTATCGATGATGATGGTGCCGTTGCCCTCGGTCAGGTAAACACGGGCGACTGCGGCCTTTCTACGGCCAATTGCATTGATCTTTTCCATCTTCTATTATTTCAGTTTGTTGATATCGATTACGGTAGGATTAACAGCCTCGTGGGGATGNTTGCCGCCGTTGTAGACATAGAGATTGTTGAGCTGAGCGGCGCCAAGTTTGGTTTTCGGGAGCATTCCCTTGACAACCTTGATGAAGAGGGGGTGCTTGCCGGCGTGNACAGTCTTCTTCATGGACTTAGCCATGAGATCAGCCGGAGTGAAAGCACGCTGNCCACCGGGATANCCGGTGTAACGCAGATATTCGCGCTTCTCCATCTTGCCGTGAGTCATGATGACCTTGTCGGCGTTGATAACGATGACATTGTCACCGCAGTCAAGATTGGGAGTAAAATCGGGTTTGTACTTGCCGCGAAGGATCTTGCTGATTTTAGCACAGAGACGACCGAGCACCTGGTCGGTAGCGTCGATTACCACCCACTTCTTTTCAATAGTAGCGGGAGTAGCGGAGAGAGTCTTATAGCTAAGCGTATCCACTGTAGGAATTCGATTTAATAGATTATTAACACAAAGATACCCGAACGAAACCCTTATGGNNGTTTAACCTGAAGAGCATCGTCGGCACCGGTCCGGAAAGCGGAGCGACTGGCCAAAGTCACAAATCCGCATCAGGCGACCGAAAGTGAACTTGGATATAATCGGCTCGCAAAATTACNAAAAACCTGCGACATAGCAAAATAATTCAATAAAAAAAGCGGCCTCAGATTTCTCTGAGGCCGCTCGATTAAGGGGGCGATTACCTACTCTCCCGCTTTCGCAGTACCATCGGCGTGATAAGGTTTAACTTCTCTGTTCGGAATGGG
>JAAVDN010000012.1 GCA_014801785.1 Bacteroides sp.
ATTTGTCAAATACTATCAAGATGAATCAACAGGAAATATTCGATTTGGCATTAGCCAATCAGCAAAAGGCGAAAAGAGTTCTGGAGAAATCCGGAATAGCCAAAGTTTGGGAACGGAATGGATGCCGCGTTAATCTCGTAGGCTCCTTGCGTATGGGATTATTGGCTTCTCATAGAGACATTGACTTACATGTCTATTCAAAAGGCATTACAGAAGAAAACAGTTTTGCTATTATGGCTCAAATAGCTAAACTGCCGGATGTTACCGAGATTAAATGTATTAACGGACTCCACACTGAAGAACACTGCATGGCTTGGCACATATTCTATAGATATGAGGACGAGATATGGCAGTTTGATGTGATTCATATAGAGGAGGGAACTGAGTATGATGGCTATTTTGAACGGATGGCTGACAGGATTGTAGAAGTAATGACACCTGCTCAGAAAGAGACAATCCTTAGACTGAAATTTGAGACCCCTGCTGATAAAGACTATCATGGCGTAGAATATTATGAGGCAGTGATTGCTGATGGAATATCAAATATGATAGAATTTGATGAATGGGTTACTGACCACAGAAAGAAACCGATGTATTACTGGATTCCCTAAAAAATGGTACAGTTCAGTTCCGGAAAGACGAGGCTGTGTATTGCAACCTGCGGAATGTCGGTGACGGCATTGGCCTTGTTCGTAATGTTCGCTTGCGATAAATATGCTATGGCCGTTGTGCTTCTCGGAGTTTTATTGGTAATAAATTGCTAACTTTACAACCATAATTTTAAGTTAAGTAAGACGCTGAAATAATCGATATATTTGATTGAGATTTAACCAATATGAAAAGAAGTAGCATAATCGAAGCTCGTCGGGCTAAAGTTTCGCCTGAAGTCCGTAGAAGCGTCAACCTGTCATTCCTTATTGTGGACAGAATACACGCCATATTGGAAGAACGGGGCCTTAAACAAAAGGACCTTGCCAATATGCTTGGTAAGAANGAGTCTGAAATCAGTAAATGGATGAGATTAACCAAGTTCTTGTTCTATTTGGTGCTGAAATGGCTCCAATGAAAATTTCTGAAATTCAATAAAGGTACGTTTTAATGATTATCTTANANANANCAGATATAAGAAAGGAGNCTGAAATGAGGACACGAGAAGAAATTATGTNTCAGCTAAATACCCATTCAAGCGACACCCCTTCGAAGTGGAGGGAGAAGGCTGAGNGGCGTAATGNGAATAAGTCGTGGGTCGGCATTTGTTCCTCGCAGAATAAGAAATCTGGAACTCTATCTTGGAATACNAATCGATGAAGCCACTCTGATAGAGGCCGTCTGTGAGCAGTTTGACAGCGTATGGCGTAGAGAACACTGCACCCACGGCGGCCATCGCCAATACTGTGCCGAACCTATCAAATAAAAAATTTNAGGAAGTTTTTCTTGCTACGCAGATAGGCTGCATAAGAGCTATCTAACTTTGCAGTGTCAAACAAAAGGAAGTATGGGCGAGCGGTCGAAACCAGCCCTCTGCTAAGGGGCCGANCCTCTCAAAAGGCTCCGAAAGTTCGAATCTTTCTGCTTCCGCAAAATACTGGGGTGTCGCATAGCGGCTATTNCAGGAGACTGTTTTAGTTTCTGTCACACCCATGCCTCTGCATCGAAGCATCCATACCTGTCTCGTATCTCGGAAGCTGTCCCGAGATTCATGTATAGCTTCGATGATGTTCCGCCCCGCCCTACTCTTTTTCNGAAGCCATGTANAATNAAGTATTCCTTTGATTTCTCGCGGATTATCCGTAACTTTACGTTATCAAAACTACAACCGACACCTTGTCTCTTATGAAAATTCAAAAAGTTCTTTTAATAATACTGGCCACATTTACCTTACAATTATATGGTCAAAATAACTCGCTTAGCCAAACTGAGAATTTAGAAGACCTCGAGTTTGCTATTAACGAGCTTGAGTCAAGTTATGCAGGCTTTGATTACTTTGTAAACGATTCTACCAGACAAGAATACAACCAATTAGTTCAGAAGCTCCGCTCCCAAATAGAAAAAGGAACTCCAGGATGGGAGGCAGTATTGCAACTATATTCATGGTTTGACGACGGACACCTTGGGCTTGTTTTACCATATCATATACAAGCCAAATATTTGTCACCCAAGCGACTATATAAGCCTTANGATGAAATTGAGACTTACGCTCCAGAATTAGTTGCCAAAGAAGTATCNGTCAAGACATATCTTATAAGAATACCTGCCTTTGACGAAGATATTGTTACAGTTGAATGGGTCGACAGTGTTGTAAATTTACTCTCAAATAGCAATTATCAAAATTTAATCATTGATTTGAGAGGCAATGAGGGTGGAGACGAANGATTATGGCATNAATTGNTACCACTATTGTATGACCATAACGGGTCAACAAAATCTGCCGAGTTTAGAACCTCNCCNCAAAATATGAACTTTATGCAATCAATAGCTGACGATATACCTGAAGCTCAAATGGTATTGGATAAATTTGCNAANAATCCNACGCAACCTTATATTCTGCTTTCAGACAGNGTAGATATCCCAATTGAGGTTACNCCTATTAAAACAACAATTGAAAATATTGCTTATATTATTGATGCGAATGTAGCATCTGCGTCAGAAGAATTGTTGATTCAATCAAAAGCAATTAGCGATAGGGTTCACATTTATGGGAAAGAGAATACCAGCGGCACACTTGACTTCGCTTCCGTAAGGGAAGTAGAACTGCCAAACAGCGCGATAATGATTACTATCCCAATGGGTCGCTCATGTCGTTTGCCAAACAATGGTATAGATAAAACAGGAATAGCTCCTGATTTTAAAATAACAATTNNCTATCCGACCATTTTGACAGATAATATTGACGAATGGGTAGAATGGATTTCTAACCAATTAGAGAGATAAGTTGCGTCTTAGAGAGATAAGTTGCGTCTTTTCGCAACCGTCCCAAGGTCCATAACTTCGCTGCATAAATCAGTAAGTCATGGACTTCTCTTNTTCCGCTATTATGCGGATCATCGCAATAAGACCGTGGTCTACTATTCCTCTACATCGGAGCAGAGNAATTCCCCTACCGCGATACTTTATCGCTATCAATGAGTGGTNTACTATAGCGTAAATCTCAAATATTTTTTGCTAACTTTGCAAGACCGTATCCCACAAGAAATGTTAACAGCCGGGTNNNANAAACGAGCGAGTTTNGCCTTGCAGGCGAAGGAGCATAGCGGGCTNAGCGACTGAGACNNNAGGTCAAACNGTATGGATAATTCTTTGTTCGTTTCAACCTATCAGTTATGCCTACCCGATAAGAAACAACTCAAAAAATTCTTAGAGGATGCTATGGATTGACAAAATTTATAAATTGAATATCAATGAAAACGCCCGATGATTTCTTCATACCTGACAATGAGGTGAAGCTGCCGGATGAACTTGACTACACCCGGGCAATCGAGTATATACGCTCGGCTGAGGCATTTTCACGCGCTACCTATCAAAGCGTCTATATCATCGACTATTTCAAAAAGAAATTCCTTTATGTATCCCCCAACTCTCTATTTTGGGGAGGACTAACACCCGACGAGGTTTGCAACCTCAACTATCGGTTTTATCTTAACTATGTACCGAAAGAAGAACAGCCGCTTTTACTTGAAATCAACAAAGCCGGGTTCTCATTTTTCGAGTCAACACCTCACGAACACCGCAAAGACTGGTATATCCAATATGACTTTCATATTCTGAACAACAACCATCCGATTCTGATTCACCATAAACTCACACCGCTTGCCCTCACGTCAGACGGTCGTATATGGCTTGCTCTTTGTGTGGTATCAGCTTCCAACCATACCACTATGGGACATGTCCAGATGCACCGTGTAGGGTCACCTGATTTCTTTGAATACAACAGGATTACCCGCAGATGGGAGAAGCGTAGTATGCCGACTCTCACCGATGGAGAGAAGGCCGTAATCACACTTTCGATACAGGGCTATACCATGACGGAGATAGGTGACAAAATGTGCCTATCCACGGAAACCATCAAGAAATACCGCAAGCAGATCTTCGAGAAACTTGAAGTTCGCAACATCTCGGAGGCTATTATTGCTGCCACGAATAGTAAACTACTCTAAGTCTGAAACTACTGAAATATCAATTCTAAATAAAATCTTTCTTCTGATTTCGTTATTGTAACATGAATAAATTCAATAAATACAAAACTTTGGTAGATCTGACACCATTAAGCGACTTTTGCCGACAATATGGTCGCTTATGCCGATATGCCAAAGGAGAGGTGTTTGTTCAAGAAGGAAGTATAGGAAAATATTTTGGATTCGTAGAGACCGGATATTTCAAATACACAACAATCACTACAGAAGACAATGAGGCCGTAGTTGGTTTTGCATTTGAGGGAGAATGCGTATGTGATTTTAATAATTCTTATCGTCGTCTCCAATCAGAAGTATCTATCGTGGCGGGGGCAGATACAACTATATGGCAGGTAAATATTCAGGAAATCCGCAAATACATTGAAACTGTGATGGTCAAATTGCATGATAACATATCTGATGCTTTATTCATTGACCTTTATCAACGCCATCTTGAATTATACAGAAAGTCACCAACTGAAAGATACATTGATCTTATAACGAAATATCCGGAGATTCTAAACATTGTCACGATGAGGGAAATTGCTTCGTATCTACTCGTCACACCGGTATATCTTAGCCGAATCCGAAAAAATCTTGCAAAAAAACGTAGGGAATAAAACTTGTTTTATACCGAAGTCATTTTTTCTGCCGAACTTTGCCCAATCTTATAGTGGTTATCATACTTGCATTTCGTAATC
Source organism: Bacteroides sp. (assembly GCA_014801785.1). Lineage (GTDB taxonomy): Bacteria > Bacteroidota > Bacteroidia > Bacteroidales > Muribaculaceae > Lepagella. The sequence continues at coordinate 4,871 of JAAVDN010000012.1, forward strand.
GTACCCTTTTGGGTATGGCACAAGCTGGATTTTCACAATAATTTTGCAGAATAGAACGAAAAAATGAACCGATAACATGAAATATCTTTTATTCTTAACCTTTGGTGTATGTGCCACAGTGACCGGTATGGCACAGTCTATAACGGGGAAGGTAGTTGGCGAAAACAATTCACCTCTCGATTATGTCAATGTTGTGTTGCTGAAAGCTGACTCGACCTTTGTGTCTGGAACAGTGACAGACGAAAATGGGTTGTTTACGTTTGAAAATACACCAGACATTCCTAAGTTTGTCAAGCTCTCTTCAATCGGTTATAACGAAAAAATACTGGATATTCCTTTGACCGGGAATGTCGGTACAGTGTATCTTGAACCGACAACG
>JAAVDN010000013.1 GCA_014801785.1 Bacteroides sp.
ATCCTCGCAGACGCCGAACCCCTCGCCGCCGCAATCGCAATCACAATCGCAATCATCAACGACAGATAACCCCCACACACCATCCCCAGGGGAGGACAGCCCGCCAGCCGTCCTCCCCTTTTTTCTCAAAACCCCTTACCCTTCGTCCGCATATACTGAGCCGTCTCCCCGTTATCCTCATTCCGCAGCTTGAAATATACCCGCGCACCATCAGGCAAATCGACACATATCCCCGCCACAAGCGCCGAAATCACATCATCGACAGTCCCGAACCCGATATCCTTGACCCGGCTCACACACTCCCCGTTATGGAAAGCCTCCCCGCAGATCATCATCTTTGACGAAATCCGGAACAGACTCCGGGACTCCGAAACCCTCCGGCTCTTCGCCGACGAAAAAAAGATAAAATCCATGACCTTGACATTCAAAGCCCATATCGGCGAAAAATCCGGCTTGACATAACTCTCCGTCACACCCCGATGCTTCGCATGATTCAGAGCGAAACCAATCTCCGGATAAGACGCCCCGCACTCATTCTGAGCCACCGTCGCCCATGTATGACGGAAAGAATAAAGACTCAACCTCAGATCCTCCCGACCATAAGAGCGACAGAACTTCCGGATACCCGAATTGACATTCGCGTTGAAAGAATCCGCGCTCCGGTAACGAAGGTGAAAATTAAAAAGAAAAGGATCCCCCGCATCCGAAAGATACTTCCCGAAAGTCTCCATCACGAACGGCTCGACGCGAATCCGGATAAAAGCCCCGTCCCGACGCAACCCCCGGCTCTTCGCCCTCCGGTAAGAAATGAAATCCCCGTCAAAATCCTCCTTCCGCAGCTCATACATATCGACAGTATTCATCCCCACAAGACAGAACGACAGAAAAGCCACATCCCGCCCGATCTCCTCCAGTGGCGCCGCCATCACAGACGACGGCAACGGAGCCGAAAAGAACTCCCGGCAGTCATCCACATCGATAGCCCGTTTCTGAGGCGTATCGCATCCCGGAATCCTGACGGCCATAAACGGATTATATCGGATCCGGATAATCTCCCGCTCATAATCATTGAACCGCTGCTCCCCAAGCCGGAACACATGGCGCATACAAGTCGGATATTGCTCCTTTGCCCGCGCCGTATGCCGCAGCGAGTCTATCCAGGCCCGCACGACTCCCGAAGTCATCATCCTGAAAGTTATATTCCGGCGACCGATGAACAGCCGGAGGGAGCGCAGCGCCGCCTTGTAATTCTTGACCGTCCGCAACTTCCCCTCATTGATAAGGTCGGCGATAAAACCCTCGCAGAAATCACTGAAGCTAAGATCCTCCTCCGCATCCTTCAGCAGATCGACCACCGCGCCCACATCCAGCCCCCCTACATTTATATTCTGGAGCATCCTGTTATAACCGATAATCCGTTCGGAGCAGACCTTCAGGATCCGCGCGTTCGTAATTTCATTATTACGACCCACGTCTGAGGGAATAGCATAAATTTTAGTAGGCAGGTATCGCACGCCCCGGTTATGCGTTACCCGGATATAGACCGGCCAGAACCCGTCTCCCCTTTGAGATTTTACACAAGCTTTGAAAGTAGCCATCGAAAATGTTGGTAAATGTTAGGTAAACACTGGTAAACACGCCCCCTTTTCCCCGTCAACTATTGATAAAACCGTCTGCGCAATATGTTCAATAAAATGCGCGGAATGAGAATCCCCTTAAAACTGATTTAGGCTCTAAGTCGCTGATTTCTCAGAAACTTAGAGCCTAAATTGCTATTATGGCGTATATTGTGCCGGAAGTCGCTTAAAACGACCGATTTTCCCCGGTTAAGCCTCCAACGAGGCTTGCGCCGCTGCTACACGAGCGATGGGGACGCGGAAGGGAGAACAGCTGACGTAGTTCATGCCGAGTTTTGCGCAGAACTTGACGCTGGAGGGTTCGCCACCGTGTTCGCCGCAAATGCCAACTTTCAGGTCGGGATTTGTAGCGCGACCTTTCTTGACGCCCATCTCCACGAGTTGTCCGACTCCTTCCTGATCGAGGACCTCGAAGGGATCGACTTTGATGACCCCATGCTCCTTGTAGAATTTAAGGAATTTAGGAGCGTCATCGCGGGAGAAACCGAAGGTCATCTGTGTCAGGTCGTTGGTGCCGAAGGAGAAGAAGTCTGCAACTTCTGCAATCTTGTCGGCGGTCAGCGCTGCACGCGGAACCTCGATCATGGTACCGATCTTGTAGCGGACAGAAGTGCCCTGCTCCTCGAATACCTTGGCAGCGGTGCGGGTGATAACATCAGCCTGATTCTGCAGCTCCTTGAGGCTTCCGACGAGGGGAACCATTATTTCGGGATGAACCTTGAGGCCACGACGTTCGCAGTTGATGGCAGCCTCGATGATGGCGCGGGTCTGCATTTCAGTGATCTCAGGATAGGTGATTCCGAGACGGCAGCCGCGGTGACCGAGCATCGGGTTGAACTCTTCGAGGGAGTCAACCTTTGCCTTCACCTCTTCAAGGGTAAGACCCATTTCCTGTGCCATTTCCTTCTGGGTAGCGGTCTGGTGAGGAACGAACTCATGCAAGGGGGGATCGAGAAGACGTACAGTCACTCCGAAGCCGTCCATCGCTTCAAAGATTCCTTCGAAGTCGCCACGCTGCATCGGGAGCAACTTGGCAAGAGCTTCGCGACGTCCTGCCTCATCAGATGCAAGAATCATCTCGCGGATAGCCTTGATACGGTCGCCCTCGAAGAACATGTGTTCGGTGCGGCAGAGTCCGATACCCTGAGCGCCGAAGTGGCGGGCCTGCTTGGCGTCGCGGGGAGTGTCGGCGTTAGTACGGACAAGGCATTTGGTGAACTTGTCGGCCAGGTTCATTATAGCGCCGAAGTCTCCGTCAAGTTCAGGCTCGCGAGTCGGTACCTGTCCTTCGTAAACTTCGCCGGTAGAGCCATTGAGGGAGATCCAGTCACCTTCCTTGTAGACCTTGCCATTCATTTTGACAGTCTTTTCCTTGTAGTCTACAAGGATTTCGCCGGCTCCGGAGACACAGCATTTTCCCATACCGCGGGCAACTACGGCAGCGTGGGAAGTCATACCGCCGCGCATTGTCAGGATACCCTGAGCAACGGCCATACCACGAAGGTCTTCCGGAGAGGTTTCGATACGGACAAGGACGACTTTCTTTTTCTTTTCAGCCCATGCCTCGGCGTCTTCAGCCTGGAAAACAATCTGGCCGGTAGCGGCGCCGGGAGATGCGGGGAGACCCTTTGCTATTACAGTAGCCTTCTTGAGGCCGGATTTGTCAAATACGGGGTGAAGGAGTTCGTCGAGCTTCTGGGGCTCCATTCGGAGCAGGCAGGTCTTCTCATCAATTTCACCGGCGCGAAGGAGGTCCATAGCGATCTTAACCATTGCGGCACCGGTGCGCTTGCCGTTACGGGTCTGGAGCATCCAGAGCTTTCCGTCCTGGATAGTGAACTCCATATCCTGCATATCCTTATAGTAATCTTCCAGACGGTGAGCGATGGCGATGAGTTCAGCGGCGCAATCAGGCATAGACTCTTCGAGAGCGGGATATTTCTCACGACGCTCCTCCTCGGATATACCCTGGAGAGCGGCCCAACGGCGTGATCCCTCGATAGTGATCTGCTGCGGAGTGCGGACACCTGCGACGACATCCTCACCCTGTGCATTGATAAGATACTCACCGTTGAAGAGGTTTTCACCGGTTGCGGCATCACGGCTGAAAGCCACACCGGTTGCAGAGTTGTCGCCCATATTGCCATAGACCATAGCCTGCACGTTGACGGCGGTACCCCACTCCTCGGGGATCTGGTTCATGCGGCGGTATAGGATTGCGCGTTCGTTCATCCAGCTGTCAAAGACAGCGCAGATGCCACCCCAAAGCTGTTCCCATGCGGATTCAGGGAAATCCTTACCGGTATATTCCTTGACCGCAGCCTTGAAACGTTTTACCAGTTCCTTGAGGTCCTCGACATCAAGTTCGTTGTCGAACTTGACACCTTTTTCTTCCTTGACCTGATCCATGATGGCCTCGAAGGGGTCTATATCGGTCTTGGATTTTGGCTTCATTCCGAGAACTACATCTCCATACATCTGGACAAAACGACGATAGCTGTCCCAGGCGAAGCGGGGATTTCCGCTTTTTTCGGCCATAGTTTCTACAGTAGCATCGTTCATACCCAGGTTAAGGACAGTATCCATCATTCCGGGCATAGAAGCACGGGCGCCGGAACGTACAGAAACGAGAAGAGGATTGGAGGGATCGTCGAATTTTCCTCCTGTCAGGGACTCGACATGAGCGATAGCCTCCTTGACATCCTTCTGGATATCCTCGACGACCTTGTCACGGCCATATTGGGTATATTCGTTGCAGACTTCGGTGGTGATGGTGAATCCCGGAGGAACGGGCATTCCCAGCAGGTTCATCTCGGCCAGGTTGGCACCTTTGCCGCCGAGAAGGTTTCTCATCTCGGCATTACCTTCGGCTTTTCCGTTGCCGAACGTATAGACTTTCTTTGCCATTTGGTTGATATATTGTTTGTTAACGTGTCGATAGGTGACGTTATCCGTTTCCGGACACGCGTGAATGTCGCCGGGTTCTTAAGAATCGGCGCGCTCTGACTTTGCAAATTTAATAATTTTTTGCCAAAGATGAATAATATTGGAGAAGAATGCTGTAATTTTGCATTCGGAATCAAATTTGAATATATAATGGCACGAAAGAAAAAGCCCCTTCCGCTATTGGAGGGGATTGAGATAACGGGGGTGGCAGCTGAGGGTAAGGCCTTGGCCCGGGTTCCACTTCGTGAAGATGATGACTCGAAAATCGTCATTTTTATCCCCTTCGGGGCGCCTGGAGATGTCGCAGATGTGCAGCTTGACCGCAAGAAGCATTCTTTCGCAGAAGGACATATCGTCAATCTTATCACTCCCTCTCCTGAGAGAATCGAGGCCCGGTGTCGTCATTTCGGCTTATGCGGTGGATGCAAATGGCAACATCTTCCCTACGAGGCTCAACTTCGTTTCAAGCAACAACAGGTTACGGATGCCCTTGAGCGCATTGCCAAAGTCGAATTGCCCGAGATATCCCCTATCCTGGGTTCTGAGGATGTATGGCGATACCGCAACAAAATGGAATATACCTTTTCCTGTAAGAAATGGCGTTCCTGGGAGGATATAAAGTCAGGGAAGGAATTCAATGACTCTCCTAATGCACTTGGATTCCACATTCCCGGGGCATTCGACAAAGTGCTTCACATCGATGAATGCTTCCTTCAGTCTGAACTTGGAGACAGGATTCGCAACGGTCTCTTTTCGTTCGCTGACAGGGAAGGTCTTTCTTTCTATGACATCCGCCAGAACAGTGGTCTGCTCCGCAGCGTGATGTTCCGTATACTGACAACCGGAGAAGTCATGGTCTGCATTCAGTTCGGAGAGAATGATCCTGAAGGAATCCGCAAGGTTATGGACTATCTTAAAACAGAGTTTCCGGAGATCACCTCCCTGCTATATGTCATCAATCTAAAAGCCAACGACACCATAGGCGATCAGGAAGTTATATCATGGGCCGGTCCGGACTTTGTGGAAGAGCGCATGGGAGACCTTCGTTTCCGTATCAACGCCAAAAGTTTTTATCAGACCAATTCCCGTCAGGCGGAACGCCTTTATGAAGTAACGCGCCGTCTTGCCGGTCTGGATACCTTCTCCGTAGATGAGAAAAAGCCATTGGTCTACGATTTATACACCGGCACAGGCACAATAGCTAATTATGTTGCCTCGGGAGCACGCCAGGTAATCGGCATAGAATATGTCGAGGCGGCAATCGAAGACGCTCGTCTTAATTCTCAGGTCAACGGCATTGACAACACCTTGTTCTATGCCGGAGACATGAAGGATATTCTGACCGATGAGTTCGTGGAACGCCACGGGCGTCCGGAAGTGATGATAATCGATCCCCCCCGGGCCGGTATGCATGAGGATGTCATAAAGGTCATAATGAACGCGGAGCCGGATCGCATAGTGTATGTAAGCTGCAATCCTGCCACACAGGCACGTGACCTGGCATTACTTGACTCTAAATATCGAGTCACAGCCGTTCAGCCAGTCGATATGTTTCCTCATACTCATCATGTCGAAAACGTCGTCCGCCTTGACAGAAGATAAAATTTATTCCGGAGCGCATTCCACCAAATGGGTGCGCTCCGGATATTTTTTTAAATCTCTCCTATCAGATCATCTCCTTCAACCGTTCCTGAAGTCTTGTATTGCGTTTTGAGACCGTCTGATTATGGATTGCGTAAGCGAGCGCTTTTGTAGAACCGATAAGGACACATATTTTCTTGGCTCGCGTTATACCTGTATATATAAGATTCCGCTGGAGCATCACATAATGCTTCATCGAAACCGGCATGACAACGACCGGAAATTCCGAACCCTGGCTCTTGTGGATAGTTATGGCGTATGCCAGCGTAATCTCATCCAGTTCCGAAACATCATATTCCACCACTCTCCCATCATAAATAACAGACAGCGTACGCTCATTAACATCTACGACACTGATATATCCGATGTCGCCGTTAAACACATTCTTATCGTAGTTATTGCGTATCTGCATCACCTTGTCCCCTTGCCGGAATGTATAGCCTCCTCGGGATAATGATGAACCGGATGGATTGAGGGCCTTCTGCAATTCAATATTGAGATTTCCGGCGCCCGTATTTCCCCTTTGCATTGGTGTCAGGACCTGTATCTCTTTAGGATTATAACCGTATGCCTTTGAAAGCCTGTCGCGTACCAGATTGACAATAAGCCCGGGAATAGTCTCCGCATCATCAGCCTTGATGAAGAAGAAGTCAGTCTGCATACCGTTGCTGATATCCGGAAAATGCCCGCTGTTGATCGAATGCGCGTTCATCACTATCCGACTCGTCTGAGCCTGCCGGAATATACGGGACAATCTGACAACAGGTAATTTCCGGGAGTCGATCATATCACGCAACACGTTTCCGGCTCCGACACTCGGCAACTGGTCTATATCCCCGACAAGTATGAGACGCATATTCTGAGGAATAGCTTTCATCAGATTATAAAAAAGCATGATGTCAATCATGGAGCACTCGTCTACAATCAGCACATCTCCCTCCAGCCTGTTTTCATCATTGCGCTTATAACCATCCATCGGATTATATTCCAGCAGGCGATGGATTGTCTTCGCTTCCATTCCGGTCGCTTCGGTCATGCGCTTGGCAGCGCGACCCGTCGGAGCTGCCAGAAGGATATTCTTTCCTCTTGACTTAAATGCTTCTATAATCCCTTGTGTCGTTGTGGTCTTACCGGTGCCGGGGCCTCCTGTCAAGATCATTATTTTCGATTCCAGCGCCTTATTGATTGCTCCCTGTTGCACTTCATCATAGATAATTTGCTTTTTCCGAGTCCCATACTCACCTTCCGGTTCAGCGGCGATACCAAGCGATACATCTTCATTCAAAAGGGAAGACAAGCGTTTGGCCGAACCGCTTTCGGCATAGTAGAACGGAGGAAGATAGACAGCATCATTGTCGTGAATCAAATCCTTGGCATCAATCATATCAGCCATAGCCTTACGAATCGGCTCCTCCTCAGCCTGGAGCAATTCCTTTGCTGAGGCAATCAGCTGATCAGGCTCGGCATATACATGACCATCCTCCGCAAGTTGATTAAGAGTGTACAGAATCCCGCTGCGGCATCTACGAGGGTCATTATTTGCGTAACCCATCTTAGAGGCAATCCCGTCGGCTGTCTTGAAACCTATTCCCCAGATGTCGTCGGCAAGCTGATAGGGATTCTCCTTAACGGTCCGGATAGCGTCCTTCTGATATTGACGGTAAATCTTGGCAGCGTAAGCAGTGCTGACCCCATATCCCTGGAGAAAAATCATGACCTCCTTTATATCTTTCTGCTTCTCCCAGCTTTCGCGGATTCTCTCCACACGTTTCCGTCCGAGACGTGGCACCTCAAGCAACCTCTCGATGTCGTTCTCTATCACATTAAGCGTTTCCAATCCGAATTTGCCGACTATAGCTTTCGCATAGACAGGACCGATTCCTTTGACAAGACCGCTCCCGAGATATTTTTCAATGCCGTAGATGGTTGCCGGCATGACCTCCTGCCACGATTCGACAACAAACTGCTGTCCATATCGGGCATCGACCCTCCAGTCGCCTTCACATAGCAGCACACTCCCCACCGGAACATCCAACAGGGATCCGGTCAAAGTCACGAGATCATTATAATCCTTGACTTTGACCCGCATCACCGACCATCCGTTATCAGGATTCTGATAAGTGATATGCTCAACGACACACCGCAGTTTCATCATTTATTCTATCAACTGTTTAGCAGTCAGATTATTTCCGGGTCAATCTCCGCAGCTGTCCAAACCGAGTTGACAGCTTTCCGCTTCATCAAAGGTCGATTGGGGGCGTGGAGGAATATCATATTTTATATAAACATTTCTGATTACTTATATGAAACGCTTTATCGAACTGATTTCGTATTTTAGACGCTGCCCCTATACGAAATCCAGAAACGAGTTCTGTGCTTCGTATCGATAAAATACCATATAATGCGTTTTTTCGATATTTTATTCAGAATAAATTTCCTAAAGTACGGAATTTTTAATTCCTTTGCAGTCGGATTGCGACGTGACCATAATCGTCTAACCGATTATGGACCTACTTCATAGGTACAGCCACCCGATATTCCACATACTTATCATTACTTCAACTCTGAACCCCATGCGTTCCACTCTCATTCTTATCTCCGGGCTGACTTTCTGCAGTCTCTTTGCATCACCCGCGATTCCGACCCCTGCCACTCCCCTTCTCTCTCCGGTAACAACGGCAAAAGCTAACTCTATTTCCCGTGATAAACTGGCGGGAGAATATGAATGGAGTTACAACGGACTTCTTTCCGGCCAGGCAGGACAGCAATACGGCAGACTCTCCATCGAATTCAAGGAGGGAGCAGAGAACGTTGTGACGATTGTCGGACTTGTCGATTATCGCACCGGTTTACGGGATCCGGAAGCTACCGTAGATTTCACCAACGGAACTCTTTCTATTCCTAACAACCAGGTTCTCGGCTCAGAAGGCTCAAACGATATCGTTTTCTACCTCAAAAGTCTTGATGCCTCAGGAAAACTTACCGGAGGAATTTCCTCATCTCGCGCCTCGATCGGACGCATTACCGAAACAGGAATTATTTTCCCAAACGAGGATGTATGGGCAATCGGACTTCCTGAAGCTGAGGAAGCCGGGTTCTATCATCTTACCTCGGCCAATGAACTCATTTTCATCAACCGCGGAGATGACAGGATGTTATGGGAAGAATACTGCACTGCCAGATTTGAAGACGGATGGGGTGTCGCGGGTCTTACCACAGATGAGATTGCCTCCCACTCCTGGAACGTTTCAATTCAGAAATCACGCACCACCGACGGGCTCTTCCGCATCCATAATCCCTATATGGAATATCAGTGTCCCCTCACGTCCGATTACTGTGGGGAAGGAGATATCATCTTCAACATACATCGACCCGATTTCGTATGGGTAGCTCCGGAAGTGGAATCCGGATTGCTGTTCAACGGACTGAAACTATGTTTCACTAACATCGAGGGCTTCAATCTCGCCCAGGGAGAATCTGTTGAAGAAATAAAACGGACAATCGCTGCCGAAGGGGGAAGCATATCCAATTACAGCAATAACATAGTGACAATACATAATTGCCGCTTCAATTACAAGGGAGCCTTCGATCGCCTCTCCTTCTGGAGAGACGAAAATGGAGAGAGTCTCGTTCCGAGAATGACTTCAGTTATTCGTCCTACCATCGCGTTATCTGACCTTCAGACAGATATGGAGACTATTGAAGCGGAAACAGAAGCTCCCGTCGAATTTTATTCAATCGACGGGACGCGCCTCGAACAACCCTCCGGCATCTGCATACGTCGTCAGGGAAACAAGGTTTCCAAAATAATCGTCCGCTGAAAGTCTCAGTATTCAACTAACAAAAAAAGTCTCAGCATTCAACTAACAGAAGATGGGAAATATCAAAAATCTGATATTTGATTTTGACGGAACATTGGTCGATACCGCCCCCCTCATCATAAAGACGATGCAAGCGACCATCCGAGCTCTCTCCTTACCCGCAAAGAGCGATGCGGAGTGTCAGTCTACTATAGGGGTCCGTCTCGAAGATGTACCTGAAGTATTATGGCCGGAGATAGAAAATATCTCCGAAAAATTCGCGACCACCTACCGACGAATCTTCGATGAGCTCAAGCGTCCTTTGAAAGTTGAATGTTATCCCGGAGTTTTGGAAACTCTCCGTCAGTTTCATGCTACCGGCTATCGGATGGCGATAGCCAGTAGCCGAAGCCATACGTCGCTGGAGGAATATGTCACACTCTTCAACCTTAACGACTGTTTCTCCATGCTCGTCGGAGGCAATGACGTCAGACACGGAAAACCCGCTCCTGACCCGGTGCTACTGATTCTTGACTCAATGGGCTGGAAATCGGATGAGACAATGACAATAGGAGACGCTCCCGTTGATATACTGATGGGTAAAGCGGCTGCTACCAAGACTTGCGCGGTCACATACGGCAATAGTTCCATCGAATCCCTCGAAGCTGTTAAGCCGGACTTCATCATTTCCTCATTCAAAAATTTAGAGTGTGTTGGGTTTTAAACCGAATTAACTTATCTGAGTAGAACTGGTTATTCTTGATTTCATCACAAAGGATCTTTCGGGTCCTTTTTCAAAGGTTTCATCGGTCGCGATGCCCGCATCGCTCTCTCTTCAACTTTGAAAAATCCCTCCGAAATCTCTCTTTGTGCTAAAATCATTTAAAACCCAACACACTCTAAAAATGATTATTGAGACCCAACAATGAAATTCAGAACTGAATTGACTGTCACTCCGGCGCGGATTCTGCTTGATCCGAAGCAGCCCGTAGTTCTTATAGGCTCCTGTTTTACGGACAATATCGGGAATAGGATGAGATTCTGCAGATGGAGCGCATATCCCAATATTACCGGAACTTTGTTCAATCCCGCATCCATAGCCAGGATTTTAAGGATTGCGGCCGGGGCAGAACCGGAAAAGGAGGCCGTGACTGACTCGACAGTCAACAGAGGGGAAGTATGGATTTCATGGCTCGCAGACTCGGGATGTGACTCCTTTAGCCGGGAGGAGACTGAACGACGGCTTCTCGAAAGACTGCAAACCCTCCGACAACACCTTTCGGAAGCCTCAACACTAATTGTCACCTTCGGAACAGCGTGGATCTATGAACTTAACACCATCCCAGGCTACATCGTAGCAAATTGTCATAAATTCCCATCCACACTGTTTTCGAGACGACGCCTGACCGTTTCCGAAATAGCGGATGAATGGAAGTCTCTTATAGAACTACTTTCCGTTAAATACCCCCGTCTTAGGATAATCCTTACTGTCAGTCCTGTCAGACATCTTAAAGATGGATTCGAGGGTAACAGCCGCTCCAAAGCCATTCTGCAACTTGCATGCGAAGAGATCTGTATGGCAAACAACAATACGGAATATTTCCCCGCATTTGAAATAATGAACGACGATCTCCGCGATTACAGGTTCTATGCCGATGATATGCTTCACCCTTCGGAGAAAGGAGTCGAATATATATGGGAGAAATTTCAGGAACGTTATCTTTCGGCCGATTCCCGTAATATTCTCCGCGAGGGAGAAAAGGTCACACGCAGACTTAACCATCGTCCGATTATGCACGATGAAAGCAAACAGGCGCGATAGGCAACTTCCGGGAAAATGAATAATAACATTCCGACAGACGAGAAGAAAACTTTGCAAATGAATTGCACCGGTAATTATTTATCTTTGCATAGTACAAGATAAAACAACAAACAATGCAATTCCTATATTCTCTTGTAAATATGCTTGCCGAGATGGCACCGTATCTGCTTCTCGGCTTCCTTATTGCGGGACTCCTCTATGCTTTTGTGCCGAGTGGATTCTACCGCAAACATCTCTCGCGACCAGGCGCCTGGTCGGTTCTCAAAGCAGCTCTTATAGGTGTGCCACTCCCCTTATGCTCCTGCGGTGTCCTTCCGACCGCCGTCTCATTACGCCGCAACGGGGCTTCCCGGGGTGCATCGACCTCCTTCCTCATCGCGACCCCTCAGACAGGCATCGATTCGATAGCCGCCACATATTCGCTGCTCGGACCGGCATTCGCTATCATTCGCCCGGTAGCCGCCCTAATCACAGCCTTTGTCGGAGGAATGCTTGTAACGCGAAAAGAGAACGCCTGCTCTGCCGAAGCGGAAAAAGAAGTTGACACAATAGATGTACCACCGACAGATACCTTCCTGCAAAAGATCAAGGCTGCTTTACGATACGGATTTGTAGACATGATTCAGAACATCGGGCGCTGGCTTATGATTGGTCTCGTTATCGCGGCCGCAATCACGGTATTCATCCCCGACGGATTCTTCACCTTCTTCGCGGATTATCCCTTTCTGGCCATGATAGCTGTCGTGATTGTCGCCGTTCCGATGTATGTCTGCTCGACAGGGTCCATCCCTATCGCTCTTTCCCTGATGCTGAAGGGACTTAGCCCCGGTGCAGCCTTCGTCCTTCTGATGGCCGGCCCGGCTGCCAATTTCGCCTCCATAATCATTGTCAGCAAATCTCTTGGAAAGAAAGCGGCCGCCATTTATCTGGCGACCATCATTATCGGATCCATTGCAATCGGTATGATAATCGATTATCTTATGCCTCGCGATTGGTTCACTATGCCTATGGTCGCCACCGAGTCTCACTGCCACCTTCACGTCGGCCTCTTTCCGGGAATATGCTCCGTCATTCTTATTATACTTCTTATAAATGCTCTTATTCAAAGATACAGAACAAGTAAGGAGTCAACAAATACAGTAAACGAAAATACAACATCGATGGAAAAAGCAACAACTTTAATTACGGTCAAAGGAATGACCTGCGGCCATTGCAAGGCAATGGTCGAGAAAAACCTCGCCAAACTTCCTGAAGTCGAAGGGGTAAGTGTGGATCTCGCCACAGGAAAGACAATTATTCAGGGAACCCCCGCTCCCGAAAAAATCCGTGAGGTAATAGAAGACCTTGGATTCACAGTCGAGCAATAACTGACGTCGCATTCATAAAGAATAATGCGGAGATGAGGTCTTACATCTCCGCATTATTTTTTTACGCTCATTAACGCGCATACTTCTTTTCAAACAGTTCATAATGCTCCTCTCCCCAACGCAACATAGAGTCTATAATCGGAAGCAACGTCATGCCGAGAGGACTGATCCGATATTCTGATCTCGGAGGAAGTTCCGGGAAAATAGTTTTGTCGACCAAAGTGTCTTCGACCAATTCCTTCAGCTGAATATCAAGAACGCGCGGGGCCGCTTCCGGAAGGCGTCGATGTATCTCGCAAGGACGCATCGGTTCGCCTGAACGAAGTTCATCCAGAATACAGGATTTCCATTTCGAATCAATAAGACTCATTGTGAGCCGAAGAGGACAATCAAGGTCCACGGGTATTTTCTTGGTGTATGCCATACTGCAAAATTACTGTTTTTATGACTGATTATCAAGTATGGAATAAATTTTCGGTATATGAAAAATTTTTCGGTACTTGTTTTTTATGCTTATAAAAACTAAATTTGCCACTGAAAACGAACACCTAAATAAATATAAAGACATGAGAGACTTGATAAAAGAATACGAGGCAGTTGCGAAAGCCGCCGAGAAATTTGTCCGCAGTGTAGCGGAAGGTAACAGCGAGTATGCCAAAACCTTGTTCACGGATGACGCGGTTCTGTTCGGCATCCTTGACGGCGCAATGGAACGCGGTTCCATAAATCAGTTCTACCACAATGTCGACACCGTTGGCGCCGGAGAGGATTTCAAAGCCCGCATCGATGTCCTTGCTGTGGAGGAGACAGTAGCCGTAGTGCGAGTTCTCGAAGAGAAATGGGGAGGTCGCATTGATTTCACTGATTTTCTGCTTATGCTCAAAATCGAAGGAGAATGGAGATGTGTTGCGAAAGCCTATAACCAAAACTCCGACACTATAAAGAAATGAGGAATGCCGCCTTATTCCTTTGGTGCTAATGGAGACATTACAGTAGGTTGTGGGACACGGTCTAAAAAGGACACTGACGAAAACCATACCATAGGCAGTGATGTTATGAAGAATATAAATGAAAGTGATCTTGCCGGAATCGGCAAACCTCTGGATCTATATGTAAAGGGCGCCATCGAGGGGGAATGGAAAATTGTCAGCAAGATCTACTCTGTTAAATAACTCACAAATTATGAAAGTACTGGTTATCAACGGTAGTCCTCACCTCAACGGTTGTACCGACCGTGCCCTGCGCGAGGCTGAGGAGACCCTTAAGAGCAACGGAATAGATGTCGAGCGTATCAACGTAGGAAACAAGGATGTCAGAGGATGTATCGGCTGCAATTTCTGTCGCGAAAACGGTCGATGTGTCTTCAACGATATAGTCAACGAGACCGCTCCAAAATTGGCAGAGGCGGACGGACTTCTTGTCGGAACCCCGGTATATTATGCCGGAGCCAACGGACAGTTGCTTGCTTTCCTCGACCGTCTCTTCTACAGCACTTCCGGAACCGTTGACAAAACCATGAAGGTTGGCGCAGCCGTGGTTTCCTCCCGTCGTGCCGGATCTACCGGTGCGTTTGACGAAATCAACAAGTATTTTACCATCAGCGCCATGCCGGTTGTCTCCAGCACCTATTGGAATGAAGTTCACGGATTCACGGCTGCCGATGTTGAGGATGACCTTGAAGGTCTTCAGACTATGCGCAACCTTGGCAAAAATATGTCATTCCTTATTAAGGCTCTCCGAGCCGCTGAGAAGGAATCCGGAATACCGTCGCAAGAACGCGCAGCTTTCACAAATTTCCATACGGAAGGGTAAGACCCAGTCCCAAAAGATATGTCAAACAAACTCCTGTTGATTGTTGACCCGCAGATTGATTTTATCTGCGGGTCGCTTCCGGTTCCGGGTGCAGAGAAGAAAATGGTTGCACTTGCTGAATATGTGCGCGATAAGGGTAGGGATTACGCTATGATAGTTGTCACCTGTGACGCCCACCCGCCACTACATTGCTCATTCAAAGAGAATGGTGGGGAATGGCCGCTGCATTGTGTGGTTGCCTCGAAAGGAGCCGCAATTTGGGCCCCTATCATTGAGTCGTTGCTTGAAATTCCAACCGACTTGACGATTCTTCACAAGGGAACGGACCACACCAAAGAGGAATACTCCATCTTTCAATCTGAAGAAGGAGCAAAAAGCATGAAAGGGATTATTGAGAACCTTGAAATAGACTCGGTTGACATCTGTGGATTGGCTGGGGATGTATGTGTCGCAAATACTCTGGCGGATTTACGTTCATCCTATCCTTCAATACCGGTTAGAGTCATGAAGGAATTCACAGCCTATCTATCCTAAAGTTATGACCTGCCTCATCGGCAAATTCTATCACAATATGAATAATTCCACAACCCACAAGAAATGAAACCTGAATCAGTAGAATTTGCCCGAGTCGTTGCCGAGATTGTCCGCGAAGTTCCGGAAGGAAAGGTCGCGACCTACGGAGATATAGCGACCCTCGCCGGATTTCCGACTCACGCGCGTCTGGTCGGAAAAATATTGGGATCAATCGGAACGGCATCTTCCGTCCCTTGCCACCGTATCGTCAACGCCCAAGGGCGCACGGCTCCACATTGGCTTGAACAGCGCGCGCTCCTACTTTCCGAAGGTATCGAATTTACCTCCTCGGGTCATGTAGACCTACGTCGCTACCGCTGGGTCCCGCCCCTTCCGGAATAGGAGCGCAGACGCGTCCGCAAGTTCTGACGCAGAGACTCGCTGTAGAGCCACGGCTCAGCCCCATGATAATCCCCGACATTCAGTATATCCAGAATATTTGGAAGAGAACTTCCGTCATAACCCTCCACGACAAGAACCTTTTCCTCAGGATGTAAGGTGACGCTGATAGTGTCGTCAAGAAGAGCCGTTGAACTATCTGTACGCCAGTTCACCGGATTTATGCACATTACGTTCGGAGCGGCCACAATCGGTTTAAGATAATTGACATTTGACACGGAATTATAGCAGATGACCACTCCCGTATCCATCGAATCCCGCGCTGCGACTATCCCCGGTTGCTGAACGATATCCTCCGGAGTTACCTTATAACCCATAACATAGGCTGCCACCATCTTTCGTCGCGTCCCCTCGTCCATTATCTTCAACAACTCTACAACCGATTTCCCACCCTGACTGAACCCGGCAAGAAAAAAAGGACGCTCAGGATTCCGATTATCAAGGAAACATCTGAACGCATTGCTCACATCAACAAACGCTACGTCATGATACCTGCGGTTGATGGTATCTTCATTAAGAGTAGCCCATGAATCAAGCGTTATATGACGGTAATAGGGTGAATAGAAGTTATTTCCATCAGCCATATAATCTGCCACTCCATCCATCTCTATCCTCATATCCGCCCGATGATCCGCCCGGGACGGATCGGCGTAATGACATATCCGCCCGTCATCAGTCGTCCAGTCATATTCCCAGGTAGAGGGTATATAGAAAACATCCGCCCCGGTTCCATCTTTGTCATTGAGACGCCGCATCCACATCTCGTCCTGCTCATAATCGGGAGGAACAGGCACATATACCCGTTCCCCCGCGACTGCTTCAGAATCTTCACATCCTGCAACTATACCAATAAATGAGAAACCGTAGACAGCGGCCAACAGACAATATTGCAGACTCTTCATTATTCTATCTTCTTGATGAAATGCGCAGGAACACCCCCGACAACCGTTTCCGGTTCTACATCCCGCGTTACGACACTCCCGGCTGCTATGACCGCACCACGCCCGATATGAACTCCGGGGCAGACCTGCACTCCCGCTCCAATCCAGACATCATCCTCAATCGTTATGGGGCGCGCATATTCCAGGCCTTCATTACGCGGAGCTGCTGCAAGCGGATGGCCAGCCGTGTGCAAACCGACATTTGGTGCTATGAAGACGTTATTGCCAATCGTGACCTTTCCTCCATCCAGAACCACAAAATTGTAGTTTGCAAAGAAATTATCCCCTACCTCAATATTATATCCGTAATCGCAAAAGAAAGGGGATCTTATACAAATATTCTCACCTACCTTCCCCAGAAAACGGCGAAGAAAAGCGTCACGTTTCTCCGTATCTGAAGGAAGGATCTGGTTATATTCATAGCAGGCATCTCCGGCCTGTAACATTTCACGCTGAAGTTCAGCATCATAATTGGGATTATAAAGCTCTCCCCTACGGCATTTTTCTTTTTCTGTCATAGACATTGGATTTTCTGTTCTTAAATAATAACTGCCGAAGCACTGACTGAGACCCGGACGTTAACACTTATTGTGGGACTGGGTCTTAATGCAAATATAATGGATTTTCCGCAAATATACCTATTTCTTCCTTACGATTCCTACTCAATCAGATTTCATTCAGAACCTGGCTTTGAATCTATACGTTATAAAAGTAAAATACTTACTCCCCTTCAATAAAGAAACTATGAATAGACTCTCCAGATGGCTCTGCGCCTGCGCTATGTTGGTCGGCCTGTCAACTGCTCTATCGGCTTTAGCATTCGAGACTCTTCCCAAAGAACTTGACGGCACCATGATGCCATACGATTTCTCTTTGACCGACTCAGTGACTCCCTGGTCAGGCAGCCGTCTGCATCCTGTCAAGCTGCTTTATGTCGCACGCCACGGAGCCCGCTATCTCTCATCCGAGAAAAAAGTCGATGACCTCCTGAAAGCTATCAGGCAAGCAAAAGAACAAGAATCTCTGACCCAGACCGGAATGGAGTTTGCAAAACTCCTTGATACAGTCTGCTCTATTTCTAAAAATCGTTGGGGAGCCCTATCCATGGTCGGAGAGGAAGAGGAGCAACGTCTCGGGCAGGAACTTTGCCGACAGCTACCGGAAATGTCAAAAAAGATGAACGGAATTGCTGTTTCATCATACGTTCCCAGAGTGGTCAGAACAATGTGGGATTTCCTCTATCCCGTTGCGGCAAACTCAAAATACAATAGTCTGACAACTTCCGAAGGTCAGAAATATTCCCCTCTTGTCAGATTCTTCGAAACCGATTCCCTATATGCCGCTTACATAGCGGATGGAGATTGGAAACCGATATACAAAGAGCATGAGAGAAAAACAATCTCTCCGGAACCGGCGCGTCGTCTCTTCGGAACTATCGGTGATGACAACAGGATGAGGAAACTGACGCTCGATATTTATGGAGTGCTTCAAGGGCTTCGCGCTGTCTCCCTCCCCGCTCCCGATACCCGATGGATGACTGAAGAGGAGTATCGTCAATGTTGGGAAGTCAATAATCTGCAAAAATATCTTGTCAGGTCGCAGAACTCGCTTTCTCCTCAAGCCATGAGCGCAGCTGCCTCTCTACTTAGAAATATTATTGAAGGAGCCGAGAAGGCTGATTCCATCAACGCGCGTTTCTGGTTCGGTCATGCAGAAACCATAATGCCCCTCGTCGCGCTGATGGACCTTCCCGGATGCACCGCCAGCCCGAAAGATTTAAACGACATCGGCTCCGAATGGAAAGACTACGAAATCTCTCCCCTCGGAGCCAACGTAATGATCGTGCTTCTCAAAAGTCAGGATGATACTGACCTCCGGGTCGCGGTCCGTCTCAACGGTCGTTGGATCAGTCCTGTCCCGGGGGGAGGGCTCATTCCGCGCTGGAAGACTCTGCGTGACCTTTGGGAGCAACGTCTGACAGAAGCTGTTCGGCGTGGGTCTTTGTCTTGATCTGCTTCGGGCCGTAAATCCGCTCCACTATCCCTTCAGGAGAAATGATAAATGTTGTGCGCAGGGTGCCCATATAGGTGCGTCCTGCCATTTTCTTTTCGCCCCACACTCCCATCTGCTCCACAAGTTTATGCTCCTCATCGCTGACCAGCGGAAAATCCAGACCATGCTTCGCAGCGAATTTCTGATGGGAGGCAGCGCTGTCCACACTTACCCCTACGACAGCAAACCCTTCCTGCTCAAGTTCATAAAGATGATCACGCATCGAACAGGCTTCCGCCGTGCATCCGGGAGTGTTGTCCTTAGGATAAAAATAAAGAATCACTCTCTTTCCAGGGAACTGGCTGAGACGAACTTCCTTTCCCTCAGCATCAAGGCCCAACAAATCGGGCACTTTATCTCCAACATTCATAGTTATTTATTTTCTTTTACATTATTTATAAAGCGAATATTCACCGGTGTGTCCACCGGGTTTAACAACATATCTTAGAGTGTGTCCCACAAGAAATGTTGGCCGGGTCCTTTATTATCTTACCACTAATTTCCGACCATCTTTGACATCAACCGCAACCCCTTTGAAATCTTTAGCTGTGGGACGTCCTGAAAGATCGTAAAAAGATTGGGTCTCGTTATTTGAGTCCTTTCCGAAGATTATATTAGGAATGCGGTTGCTTCCGGATGCAAAACTGCAAATCTCCTTCAAGGCCGGAAGTACGCGTCCGGTCATTGAATCAAAAAGCGGAGCGTTGTACCATCCTGACAAATCAGTATTGAACGCGTTGTATTCCATCCACCACCAGAAGAGACCATCCACCTTCTCATGCGCCCTCAGCATATCGACAAGATCTTTTGCAAAATTCGCCTGCCCCTCCTCGCTGTAGGGATAATCGACAGGACAATTTGTGCCGGGAACTTCCCATCTGTATGAATAACCGGTCTCGACAACCATTATATCTTTATCAGGGAAATCACTCTCAAGCGCGGAAAGGCTATTGTCAAGGGAAGAGAGCGGTCCGTGGAAATAGGGATAATAGCTCAATCCAATTATATCGTAATCTATCTCCATTCGCTCCATCTCGCGATAGAAATTCTCCTGCACCGGTATGTCGCCCGTGCGTTCGGTATGAAGCACAATTTCCGCATCCGGGCATACCTCCCTGCAGGCTTTTCCGGCACTCCTCAAAAGTTCTCCGAGACGCTCCCAGTTAGCATTGCTTCCCATGAATGTTTTCCTCTGATCCTCCTCCGGAGTCCCTTCCGGCCCCCATAACATTCCGTAGCTTATCTCGTTTCCTGTCTGAATGAAGTCCGGGGTTATTCCGGCCTCACCGAGTGACAGCAACGATTGGCGTGTGTAGTCATAAAGAGCCTGTGCAAGCTCACCATCATCCAGTCCCTCCCATACTTTGGGAGTGTACTGCTTGGCGGGATCGGCCCACGTATCGGAATAATGGAAATCCAGCATAAGAGCCATCCCCTCCTGCTTTATTCTTTTGCAAAGCGGTATGACGCTTTCAATGGTCTGACAGGCGTTCGGGTCAGCATCCTCTCCTTTATAATCCTCGGGATTGACGAATACACGGACGCGCATCGCGTTCATTCCTTCCTGCCGCAGAAAGGGTAATAGATTTTCTATCGGCTTCCCGGATTCATCCTTATATACCGCTCCGGCCTCTTCATATTCCGGCAAAAGAGAGATATCTCCGCCGACATATCTTTCAGCACTCAGGTTTAAGGTAGTTATGCCACCCATGGTAAGGATAACACACAAACGTGTAATATTCTTCATACTCTTAACAAGATTGTGGTGTCATTCAGCCCATACACAGTCTGAACTTATCCTCATAAGCGGAGATAAGATAGTTAGCCAGGACTATAGCGTTGTTCTCGTGTTCATTTTTGGAAGAATAAAGGAGCGTGACAACAGATTTATCTTCCAATGAAGCTACAAAATCCTTCATTGCAGGATTCTCTTTCAATTCCGCCCGATACTTCTCCTCGAAATCCTCCCAATGAAGATCCGGATTATCATGGAACCAATGGCGCAACGAATCGCTCGGAGCAATCTCTTTATCCCATGCGTCATAATGGAATGTCTCGTGAGAGAGTCCGCGCGGCCACAATCTGTCAACATATACACGGTACCCCTCCCCCTCTCCCTCCGGGACGTATGCCCTTCCAAGTCTAATCTCTGTCATAGCTTATTGTTTTATGCGTTCATTCCTTCTCCCGATCTCATTACAGTTCTCTATATTATAACACTGTTTGCCCCACTTTTATGACTCTCCGATTAACATGCTGTAATCAGCCATGAAATTACGATACTGTCTGATTCCTCCGTATATTCCGAAACAGGCACCTATGACCGCTCCCTGAATCAATACATAATCCATCCGGATCGAATAGATAAAGAATATCATGACAATCAACATCATAGGAATCAGAATCGCCATAAACAGATGATGACGCTTCTTGCAATATGCCGCGCGACGTGCGACCTCTTCAGCATTCATCCCCACTACGTCAATGCTGCGTACTTTCGAGAACAACCACCAGTCCATACATGATGCAGTTCCGAAATAGACGCAAAAGAGCCATGCCGTCCATTTATTCGCCACTTCCGGAAACAATCTGTTGTAGAAGGCGAACATTACAGGAATAAAAACCATCCCTATAATCGCGAAGGTCTTATAGCGGCGGGCCAGGTCATCGAGTGCTGTTCTTCTTTTCTGCATCAACGGACCTCTACGGTCTCCATGCCCCATCTCCCTCTCCAATTTCTCAAGACGTCGGTTTGTGTCCTTCCACGCTTGAATCATCTCTTCCTGTGTCATATCTATGATTGTATATAATTATTTATTTAATCTGTCCGGCTATCTCCTTCATACGCTCCTTGATTCTATGGATCCGCACTCCGACATTTCCGGGAGTGATACCTGTAACCTCCGCGATCTCGGCATAACTCCTCCCGTCAAGCCACATCATTATTATTCCGCGGTCAACAAGCGATATTCTGCCAAGAACAGCATGTAGAGTTGCTATCCTTCCGGCATCGGAATCTGCGTTATACTCCGGTTCGGTCAGCAACGCACTCAAAGGTTCGGTCTTCGGACGGCGTGACGCGCTCCTGTAAGAGGCGATGCAGGTATTGATGACTATCCGATAGATCCATGTCGAGAGCTCGCTCTCTCCTCTGAAACTTTCCAATCCGCGCCAGATATTTATAAGGCAATCCTGACACAAATCCTCAACCGGCATCCTGTCTGTGGCATATTGGAAACAGAGACGCATAATCAGGCTCTCATACTTTTCCGCCACTCTGCGGAAACGGGCCTCTCTATCAGCTCTATTCTCTCCCTGTTCTTTAATTCCCCCGACCACACGGAGTATAATATCCGAAAACCAGTCTCCGGGACTCTTTCCCTCCTCACCAGTTGAATATGTTGCCGTCATACCTTAATATTGTTCGTTTGAATATTTAGACGCCGCTCTCACTTCAATTATTACAATCAACCGTATTTTTTAATTAAATCACTGCAAACTAATCACTTATATAACTGATCCAGGCGTAAGGGTGTCGGCGGGAAAGGTAATGACAACTGGATTCGTTGGCATAGGCTTCGCGTTCGAAGGATATTGATCGATAGGCCCGGTCGTGGTCGCGGTATATAAGTAGCTTGACGAGATACTCAAGAAGATAGAAGATATAGAAGGGCAGATAGAGCATTTCGCGCATCTGTGCAGTATGAATCCGTTCGTGGCGCAATACACGCGGACCTATCCATGAGGTATCGCGGCTCCATACCATCCCGAAAAGATTGACACAATATCTCTTTGGAATTAAGCGGCACTCTACAACAATCATTCCTCCACGTCTCTTTATTTTCATAAGGCAGCTGGCTTCTGACATATCAACGGGGACTACAGTTTTTCTGCAATCCCCGTTACTTTAAATTTATCAGCTACTTAAAACTGTGATTTATCGGACAATAATCTTACGACCGTTGACAACATAGACGCCCGGCTCTAATATGCTTTGGAGACGACGACCGGTAAGGTCATAGATGAGGTTCTCCTCTTCATCAGCTCCAACTGTCTCGACTGCTGTCTGGCTCCGTTTGATTTCAAAGACCTCGGGACCTTTCAGCTGAATATCTCCCGTATAGAGGACAGCCATATAACGCCCGTCATCAAGGTCATCAAGATTCATGACAACATCCGTAACCTTCTCCTGACCATCAAGCAGATAGAGTGAGTCTCCATCCTTGCTGACAATCGAATAGCCTCCGGGATAAGGGAAGATGGTGACACGGGGATTTCCATAGAAATATCCTTCCGTGCAACTGAACATAAACGAGAATTTCACCTCTGCGGGATTCGTCACTACATTTCCTCCCTCGATACGGAAATCGGATGCGGATACCGTATTCTTCTCAGGCAACTCCTCAAAGGTGATAGGAATCATTTCGGATATATCCTTGCCATCCACATCGCGGAAGACGAGCCTGTACGCTCCGGCTCCAAACTCCTTACCATCAACTTTCCGGAACTCAGCGCGATAATCAGAGACACGCACGGATTCTCCTGCCAGAACATCCATCGGGCGATATACTGAGGCAGCGACCACCTCCTCATCCTCATTAAGGATATAGGGAGTAATACGGTTATAGAACTCAAGGGCGGTTCCGTTAGTGACTGTAAATTCCATTGGGAAACCTCCGTCGTAAAAGACTTTATCCGGGAATGTCACATCAGAAACGGTTACCGATGCCTGCGTCTGGTCGGCAAAAGTAGCTGTTCCGTCAACAACCGTAGCAGTCACGACTCCTGAGTAACCAAGAGGCACGCGGACATCTGTCTTCTCCCCGTCTATATCGAGGACAGGACTTATTTCGTAGACTCCATCATGCAGCTCCGGGAACTCAAAACGGAGGTCTGTCCGGTAATAAAGTATTCCCAAACCGGAATAGTTGTTATTTCCAAGATAGAGGGGTTCTCCACCCTCCTTATTGACTATCTTGACCTGCAGTCTCGCGCCTTCGGGAAGTGAGGACATACTATAATTGAGATAACGGCCATCGAAGGAGATATACTCTCCGGCGGATACACTCTCCCGGTCAGCGCGAAATTCCTCACCATCATACAGTATATAATTACGCTTGTCTCCCGCTTCCGGGGGACGGACGCCAAGAGCTATCGTCTGACCGGAGTTGAAGCCCCCGGCTCCTCCTCCGACACCCAAAGAATCGGGGTCGAGGGCCGTCAGAAGGAAGTAACCGTCGCTCATTCCTCCCCACCCCCAGTTGAAATGGAAATATCCGCTACCGTCGTAGCCATCGCATATAAACTGGTGACCACCTCCTGTGCCGCTGCCGCTGTAAAGAACCGGCATACCTTTCGCCAGATCGGCATAAACCATCGATTCCCATTCGTCATATCCGTAATAATCGCGATGAGGCATCCAAATCGAAGGGCTGTAACCGAAAATATCAATAAGAGAACACCCCATGACGATAGTTGCCGCCCCGCTCGCTCCGGGACTATAGTGCATATCCACACTGATTCCGCAGGCGAGCATCAGTTCGGCTACCGCATGACGCTCCTCTTCGGTACTGGCGGCGCTATATGTGTCGGTCATGAGATCCCACTGGAAATCGGTATTCTCATAATCGAAGGAAAGTTCCTCACCTTTGCGCCATTCGTAGGAATGCGTTCCGATTCCGTGGAGAGGATAATTGTAATATTTCATCTGCTGAGCCATCGCTGTCGCGACACACCCGGTGACAACGGCATGGCCGTCATATAACGGACAAAGCTCATTGTATGGAGCTTCCTGATTCCACTTTGTCTTTATCAGCGGAGCGATCGGAGCGCGCGGAGAACGCCATGTCATATCCCCTCCTTGATAATCTTTGGAAGCCTGGCTGAGCTGACGGTTATAGAATTCCATCCAATAGGTCACCCCCGGATTATCTTCGGAGAACTTGCCGTTATCCGAATATGCAAGCAGGGCCGGAGCTACGTCTGTTGCGGGCAGAATCATGAAACCCTCCCCTGTGGTGAAGACATAGAGTTCGCCTACGGTTTTATCCAGCCGCGGCTGAACAGCAGATACAATCCTTCGCGATTGACCTGAGTTATTGAGGCGAGCGAGCGCCTGTTCGGGGGTCAGTCTGTCAGCCTGCGCGCCTGCAGCAACAGCTACGCCCAAAAGTGCAAGTAGATATTTTTTCATAGTGGTTAATTGAAACAGCAAAAGTTAAACGCATGATGAGCCTGTCCCATCGTTTTGACGGAACAGGCTCATTACGCTTGAGTTTTCTATAATTTTCGTCATGGGGTCACTTTCTGAACTCGTGACGTTTTTCTAATCATTCTTACTTCTTGTGGAGAAACTCGTTGGCTTTCTCCTTGACGCTGTCAAGAACCTCTTTCCCCTTTTCGGTGTCGACAAGATGCTTCGCCTTATCGATAACATCCTTCACCTTATCGCTGCTTACAGCCTCCTTGGCCTTGTCAAGAGCCTCTTTGGCCTTATCGCTATTGATAAGATCGGTCGCCTTCTCGACTGCGCCCTTCACGGCGTCATTATTCACCAGACCCTCGGCCTTCTCCTTAAGTTGATCAAACATAGACATAGTTCTAAAGTTTAATGGGTTAATAATCGGTTTATCTGTCATTCAAACATCTATCCTTGCCAAATGGTTGACTGTTGCGACAAAAAATATTTAAGTAACTGCTAAAAATTATCCCCGCCGTTCCCTCCTGTAGGGGCGCAATAAATTGCGCCCCCATTGAATTGCATCCCTATTGAATTGCACCCGCATTGAATCCCCCCGTCATGAATAGCCCCCCCGCAATAAATCGGCGTCTATATGTCAAAATAAGATTTTCAAACTGAAAATCTTAAGGCATCATTAAGTTGTTGTAACGATATGGAGATAATTGTAGATTTTTTTCGGGGACATCCCCTGATTCCACTTTTCTTGACCGTCGGACTCGGTTTCTGGCTCGGACGACAACGTTTCAAGGGCTTTTCGATGGGTGGCGTGGCCGCTACTCTTATTGTCGGCGTCATCATCGGACAGATGAAAATTGTCATCCCCGACATGGTCAAGACTATTTTTTTCCTTTTCTTTCTCTTCTCTATAGGTTATAGTGTCGGTCCGCAGTTTTTCCGATCCTTCCGCGGGGCTGGAACAAAGATGGTTTTATTCTCCATTGTCGAAGCTCTCATCTGCGCCGCGACTGTATGGATTGCAGCCAGAGTCATGGGCTATAATAATGGAGTGGCAACCGGGCTATATGCCGGCTCGCAAACAGCATCCGCATGTCTCGGAATGGTCGGTGACACTGTCCGCGAAATGCCGCTCGACCAGGATAAACGAGAATATCTGCTGATGATTATCCCCGCCTGTTATGCCGTCACCTACGTTTTCGGAACTCTTGGTTCCGCCTGGTTTCTTTCGGTCATCGGTCCGAAAATGCTTGGCGGCCTCACAAAAGTCCGCGAAGACTGCGCCCGTCAGGAAGAAGCTCTCGACGGAGGCACCGATGCAGTGTCGCCGGGCGATATACGCGCTGGGCGCCCCGTCGTTTTTCGTGCTTTCCTGACTGAGAGCGACCTCTTCTCCTCTCCTCTTTCGGTCTCGGATCTGGAGCAACGGTTAGCCGCAGACGGCAACCGTATAATGATTGAACGCGTTCGCCATGAGTCGCAGACTTGCGATATAACGCCACAAACGACAATCTGCAAGGGAGACACGATTGTTATCGCCGGACGGAAGGAAGCTGTTGTCGGGTGCGGAACAGAGATTGGTAAAGAGGTTGTCGATCCGGAGCTGTTGAATTTCAGCGCACGCAAAACTCCCGTGACTGTTTCCAATCATGGAGCTGCAGGTATGACTTTAGGAGAGCTAAGAGGGATGAAATTCATGAACGGCATCCTGATTGCATCCGTGAAGCGCAACGGAATGTCACTTCCGGTCCGAAATCGCACTATCCTCGATCCCGGAGATGTCATCACGATTGTCGGATTCCCGCGTGGAGTCGCGCTGGCAGCTTCCAAGATTGGCTATGCTGATCCGGAAAGCAATATAACAGATATGGTTTTCGTCGGGTTAGGTATCGCGATGGGATGCCTCATCGGTTCATTGGCAATTAATTTCAAAGGTCTCCCCCTCTCGCTGGGAGTCAGTGTCGGCACACTGATTGCGGGTCTATGTCTCGGTTGGTTGCGCAACAGACGTCCGACGTTCGGACATATCCCGTCGTCGGCAAGCTGGCTGATGAGCAATCTCGGTGTCAATATGTTCATCGGAATTATCGGTTTGACGGCGGGAGCACATTTCCTTCATGGTCTTCGGGAGGCCGGATGGTGGATTTTCCTTGTCGGTGCGATCTGCACTCTGTTAACTCTTATAATCGGGATTCTGCTCGGGAAAAAAGTGTTTCGCTTCACATCTCCCGAGATTCTCGGATGTGTGGCCGGTTCGCGCTGTGCTGTGGCCGCTATCGGAGCAGTCCTTGACAAGCTTGAAAGCGACGTGCCCAACTTAGCCTATACCATCAGCTATGCGGTAGCAAACGTTGCGCTTGTCTTCTCAAGTCTTCTGGTCCTTTTCCTTGTGTAAGGACCACCCACATCAGCAACTGATTTATATAACAAAAAATGTCAACGCCCGGAATTTGCGTTCCGGGCGTTGACATTTTTTGTAGGATGGAGTTTTATTTCTTGATACCGTCGCGACGGAGGAGTGCGTCAACGGTGGGCTGCTGACCACGGAATTCCAGATAGAGGGTCATCGGATCCTCTGTTCCTCCGGCCTGAAGCATCTTCAGGAATTTATCGGCAGTCTTGCGGTCAAAGATTCCGTTCTCCTGGAAAGCGGCGAAAGCATCGGCGTCAAGAAGCTCTGACCATTTGTAACCATAATATCCGGCTGCATAACCACCCGAGAAGACATGTGAGAAAGTCGGAGAAATCATCGTTCCGGGGACACGGTCGAAGATCTTGACCGGCTCGATAGCCTTCTCCTCGAAGACCGCTATATCCTCCGATGCGCGGAGCGGTTTCTCGATCGTGTGGTAGGCCATATCAAGCATACCGAAATTCAGCTGACGCATGCAGGCGTATGCGGCTCCGAACTGAGAAGACTTGAGGAACTTGTCGATAAGCTCCTGCGGCATCTTCTTGCCGGTCTTATGATGTTTTGCGAAAGAATCGAGGAACTCTTTCTGAGTCAGATAATTCTCATTGAATTGAGAGAAGAGCTCGACAAAGTCGTGATATACGTTCGTTCCGGAAAGGGATTCGTAGGTAGCCTGCGCGGAGAGACCGTGGAGGGAGTGTCCGAACTCGTGGAGGAATGTCTCGACCTCGTAAGGAGTCAGGAGCACATCCTCATCACCGACCGGCTTGGAGAAGTTGCAGACTATGGAAATGAACGGTATCTCTCGGTTTCCGTTGTCATCTTTTATCTCGGTGCGGAATTCTGTCATCCAAGCGCCGGGAGCCTTGCCGGGACGATAGAAGAAATCAGTATAGAGGAGGCCAAGCAGTTTTCCCTGACGGTCATAAACCTCATAGCATTTCGCATCGGGATGATAGACGGGCACCTTCTTGTTCTCCTTGAACTTATATCCATAGAGCTTCGTTGCCAGACCGAAGACACCGTTGATGGTGTTGTTGAGCTCGAAATAGGGCTTCATGTCCTCGTCATTGAAGGCATAGCGCTCGTTTTTAAGCTTATCGGCCCAATAGGAATAGTCCCAGGGCATAAGTTTGAAGTCCGGACCCTGGCTCTGGCGGGCAAACTCCTCTATCTCGGAAATCTCTTTCTGCATGGCGGGAGCGTATGCTTCGCGGAGCTGGTTCAGGAGATTATAAACCGTCTCAGGATTACCGGCCATCGTCTGCTGAAGCTGATATTCGGCGAAGTTCTTGTTGCCGAGGAGATTGGCGATTTCAAGACGCACATTGGCAATGTCGCGCAGAACGGTAGTATTATCCAGCTCGCCCCCCTGGTTGCGGGAATTATATGCGCGGTAAACCTTCTCGCGCAGAGAGCGGTCATCAGCATACTTGAATATCGGAGTGACACTGGGCTGATACATCGTGATGAGGTAACCCGCCGTGTCGCCACGCTGATAGCGGGCCGGATCCGTCTCCTTTATATAGTCTACAAATTCTGCATGGGCGGCTCGCTTGCTGGATTCCGGAAGCCCTGCCGTCTGCGCTTCTGTCATCTCGATGACTTCGACCTTCATGCCATTGGTGACATTCTGGGCAAAACGGATTCCGAGGTCAGAAAGCTCCGAATTAAGCTGACGGTATTTCTCGCGGTCAGCCCCGTGGAGATCCGCTCCATTGGTGGCGTAACCGAGATAGGTCTCCGAGATGAGACGCTGCTGTTCGGGAGTGAGATCCGTTCTCTGCTCGCGGGTCTCATAAACCTTCTTTATGCGGTTCCACAGCGGTTCGTTGAGGATCAGAGCGGAAGACTGCTCAGAAAGAATAGGCGTCATCTTGGCCATCATCTCCATGAGGGCAGGTTCTCCGTTGGCGTGTTCTACATTGGAGAGGGCGAGCACTGCCAGCCCCAGATTGCGTCCCGAACGATCGAGAGCTACAATGGTATTCTCGAAAGTCGGTTCTTCGGGATTGTTGACTATTGCGTCTACTATCCTGTTCTGTTCCTCGATACCTTTGAGAATAGCCTCCTCATAGTCCGAGGGAATGATTTTATCGAATGGAACGGCCCCGTATGGCGCCGTAGAGGGTTCGAGCAACGGATTGGTCCGTGCCTGAGCCTCGTCGGGAAGTGCTGTCATGATTGTCAAGGCAGTCAGCGAGGTTAATAAAAGATTTCTCATTATTATGGTTCTTTATGGTATTATGTCATCAGAATACTAAGCAACTGATAAGTAGCCACTTAATTCTTTCGCCTGCATCCTCCGGATTGACTTTGAGCTGTCGGGCGCCGGATTAACCCGCTTTGTGTTCAGAACATCAGTCCGAATGCAATCTGAGCGAGATTGATATTTTTCGCATGTATTGGAGTCAGTTCGCGATGACGGGAATCGATATGACGGAATCCGTAACCGACAATTATGTGACTCTGAAATTTCTTCCTCATGGCAAGATTGAAACCGAGTCCTATCGAGGCCATGACATCTCCGTAGGTCGGAGAATTGCCGATGGTATTGAAGGAATATCCAATCTTGCAATGGAAGAAACAAGGAGCCGGGGCAGAGCGGAAGGAGGTATTGATTATCGCGTAGATAGGAACGAAGGTATTATCTGATCCGAAAGCGCGATGGATTCCTGTTCCGATTCCGATAGTCCGGATAGTTCGGGTGCGGAATCCGAGAATGATATCGGCATCGAATGTAGAGGTGTCATAACCGGAGAGATCAATTGAGCTTCCGAGTTCGACACCCCATGTAAATTTGTTTGGGGTCGGCCCTGTTTCCTTGATATTTTCATTTTCGGGAATAGCGGTCGTGGCGCCGACAGCAGGGATAAAGCAGAAAAGCCCTAAGAGAAGGGCAAGAATAGAGGGTCTTAACTTTCTCATAGAGCTTTATGCGGTTAATATATATCCGGAAGGGGAAGTCACTCTCCAAGATAACTCTTGAGGAGTTTGCTCTTCTGGCCCTTAAGACGGCGTATCGCCTTCTCCTTGATCTGACGGACACGCTCGCGGGTGAGGTCAAATTTGGCTCCGATTTCCTCCAGAGTCATCTCCTGACAACCAATGCCGAAGAACATTTTCAGAATCTCGCGTTCGCGGTCATAGAGCTGGCGGAGAGCGCGGTCAACCTCTTTGGAAAGTGATTCCTTATTAAGCGACGAATCGGCCATCGGACTGTCGTCGTTAGGAAGAACATCAAGAAGAGAGTTGTCCTCTCCTTCAACAAAGGGAGCGTCAACCGAGATATGTCTTCCCGAGACTTTAAGCGTATCCGAAATCTTATCGACGGAAATGTCAAGTCGTTCGGCAAGTTCCTCCGGAGAGGGGCGACGTTCATTCTCCTGCTCGAATTTAGAGAGTTCCTTGGTGATTTTATTCAGTGAGCCGACCTGATTGAGAGGCAACCTGACAATACGCGACTGCTCGGCGAGAGCCTGGAGAATCGACTGACGGATCCACCATACGGCGTAGGAGATAAACTTAAACCCTCGCGTCTCGTCAAATTTCTGAGCGGCACGGATAAGACCCAGGTTACCTTCATTGATGAGGTCAGGAAGGCTAAGACCCTGGTTCTGATATTGTTTGGCCACAGAGACGACAAAGCGGAGATTCGCTTTCGTCAGCTTTTCAAGAGCGGCGCGGTCACCTTTCTTAATACGCTGGGCAAGCTCAACCTCCTCGGCTACCGTGATCAATTCCTCACGCCCGATTTCCTGTAGATATTTGTCAAGAGACGCGCTTTCGCGATTGGTTATAGATTTGGTTATCTTAAGTTGTCTCATATCCTAAATCAAAATGTTTGCAAAGTTAATAAAAATTAATTGAAGTCGCAAATAATCATAATCCGCCCTCCCTCGCCATGGGGAAGGGCTCCTGTATTGATACGAAGCGGAATTAGGTCCTGACGTCCCGCGTTTGCGGAAGTAGGCGCGCGAGTCGGTTATTACTTAATAATCTATGACTCAGGCCTTACATATTCTTAGGGAGGACGAATGAGCTCATGGGAGAAGTTTTCTCTCCATATCTTTTCATATAACAAGCCAAAAAAGCTTATCATAAATTATTTTAATTTATTTAAGCTTTTTTGGCTTGTTTTAACAGACACCTGCTCCAGAAAAATATTTAACTGTTTTTCTTTTCTCCTCTTTCAGGATGGAATCGATCAGGCGGGGATTGACGACTTCATTCCTCCCTTCTTATCCCCTCTTATCCCCTCATTCGAGAGGAACGGCGTAATAACCTTTTTTCCCGGTCGGATAGAGGCCGGTCAGGAAGAGAACTTTATCTTCATCGTCTGACTTCATGACGAGGTTGTAGATATATTCTACATCATCTCCGGAGTTGACACTCTTGCCGTTGATGTCGGTGATGATAAAACCATCCTTGACACCGGCATCTTTGAAGAGTCCGCTCTTAAGGCCGGAAACCTGCACTCCTCCGCGGATACCGAGGTTGTTGCGTGTCTCGTCTGACAGCTTTCTGAAGGCACACCCCACTTCCGAGAAATCTCCCTTCTTGGTGATTTCCGTATTTCCCTGGTTGTTACGCAGAGTGGCGCTCTTTGTCTCTTTCTTGTTGTCGCGGACATAGGTCAGCGATATGCGGTCGCCGGGGCGGAATTTGTTCATCTGCTCCTGAAGTTGCGCGAAACTATGAATCTCCGTTCCATTGATGGCGACAATGACATCATCAGTCTGCAGACCGAGTTCGCGGGCAGTGGAGCGGTCCTGAACTTCCGCAACAAGGACGCCGCTCTTGACGGCAGTGATCCCTTTCTCCTTTGCCTTCTCTGCGTCGAGTTCTGCAACGGTGCATCCGAGGACGGCGCGCTGGACTGTTCCATACTCGCGGATATCAGCCATTACTTTCTTGACTATCGTCGTCGGTATGGCGAACGAGAACCCGGCGTAGGAACCGGTGTTTGAGTAGATGGCGGAGTTGATACCGACCAATTCCCCTTTAAGATTGACAAGGGCCCCTCCCGAGTTGCCGGGGTTGAGAGCGGCGTCAGTCTGGATAAAGGATTCGATTCCCATACGGCCGCGCCCGTTCTGACCGAGGCTGCGGGCCTTGGCGGACACAATCCCGGCCGTAACGGTGGAGTTGAATCCGAAGGGATTGCCGACAGCCAGCACCCACTCCCCGACTTTCAAGGCGTCCGAATCACCGAAGGTGATGGCCTTCATATCTTTGGCGTCGATTTTAATGAGCGCGAGGTCGGTAGCCTCATCGGTTCCTATGATGCGGGCTTCATAGGTCGAGTTATCGTTAAGAAGAACCTCCAGTTTGTCGGCGCCTTCGATCACATGGTTGTTGGTGACGATATACCCGTCAGCCGTCAGGATGACTCCCGAACCGAGTCCCGATTGAACCGGTTCCTGCTTCTGTTCCGGCTGACGTTGCTGCTGGCGGGGCTGCTGAGGCTGACCGAAGAAGAAGTCGAATAGATCGAACGGAGAATTTCCTCCACCTCCGTAGGGATTCTGACGTCGGTTGACATAGCTTTTGATGCAGACTACACTGTTGACCGTAGATTCAGCGGCCTTGGTGAAATCTGTCTCGAAATTGGCTGAGGAGGAGGTCATGATCCAATTGGGATTCTCCGCGCGCGCGCATCCTGTCGAAAGGATGAGGGCCGAGAGGATGGATGTCAGGATTTTCTTGTTCGTTTTCATTTTGATTATCGGAAAGAGTGGAAATATCATTATCAGAATCTTCCGGAGCTTTCATACTTGTCCCGTAGGACCGGCGTTATGGCTCCGGAATAGTATGTTGTGTTTAAATGTTCTGATTATATTATGGAGAAAAATGGGATAATATTACGCGCGGGTTCTCTTAGTTAAGGTTCTTTAACCTGTGGATATACTACTTTTGATTAATTTTGCATTTGAATATGAAAAGGCTTTTCTATCTGATCCCGTTTTCCCGTAATCTTCTGACGCCTCTGCTTAGCGTCATGACCGCGATAATGATTCTGACAGGATGTTCTTCATCCAAACATGCGTCTTCATCCAAACATCGGTGTAAGACACCCCCCAAGACCGAGATTTCAACCAAAGGGCTCTCAAAGGAGAGACGGTTGATTGTTGAAGAGGCGCTGAAATGGGAAGGCACTCCGTATAAGTATGCCGGCGCGGAGCGTGGCAAAGGAACCGACTGCTCGGGGATGGTGCTGGCGGTCTATCGCGATGTAGCCAATGTTTTGCTCCCTCGCAATTCAGCCAAGCAGGCCGAGTTCTGCCATAAATTGAACAAGAAAGAGGTCAGACCCGGAGACCTGGTGTTCTTTGCTACCGGAAAGGATCCGAAACGTATCTCCCACGTCGGCATAATGCTTGACGATGATAATTTCATCCATGCCTCGACATCGAAAGGGGTGGTCATATCCCAAGTATCGACTCCCTACTATGTCCGTACCTTCAAAGGTTACGGACGCGCGCTCAATTGAGACACCTGCATGGTTGGAAGATTTAAACGCGACATTTGGAGAATACAAATAAAAAAGCTAACTTTGGAAACAGTTTCCGGAAAGAGGGGAAACCCTTCCCCGGCAACCATCAATCAGAACCATAACATTAAACAATATCAAATCAATGGCACTTCAATTTACTGACGCCACCGCGCGTGAGGCAATCGAATCCGGAAAGCCCGTCGTCATCGACTTCTGGGCTACCTGGTGTGGTCCCTGCATCAAGCTGGGTTCCGTAGTTGAGGAACTCGCTGAGAAATATGGCGAGCAGGCAGTTATCGGCAAGCTCAATATCGACGAAAACGATGAAATCGCCGCAGCTCACCGCGTTCGTAACATCCCGACTGTCCTCTTCTTCAAGGATGGCGAGCTCAAAGAGCGCAGCGTAGGTCTCGTCAAACTTTCTGACCTTGAGGACAAGCTTAAGCCCCTCCTCTAATTCCAATCCGGAGCCATACAGAGTTTTCGGAAGAAAAAGATTGAAAGCGGTCGCCGTTCAGTTGAACGGCGACCGCTTATATTATATTCGGTTTGACAGTTGACAGCAAGAGCCTATAACCCTCATTTGCAACCGGGGTCAGTCAAGAGTCTCTATCCGGAACTTAAGACGGTCGTCAGCCTTAAGCTCCTCAAGATATTCGACGAGGGGTCTGTCGATATTGAACGGAACCCGCGGGCTGAGATTGATCTGCTGACGCGTCTTCGGGTCAATGATGCAGAACGTCAGTTTCCCACCACGCGTCTGCTTCTCGCCCGCCGGGACGGCAAACTTCATCAGACGGTTATAAAGTTCCCGGTCATCATCATAACGGTTAAGAAAGATAATGACAGAATTGGCT
Source organism: Bacteroides sp. (assembly GCA_014801785.1). Taxonomy (GTDB): domain Bacteria; phylum Bacteroidota; class Bacteroidia; order Bacteroidales; family Muribaculaceae; genus Lepagella. The sequence continues at coordinate 34,953 of JAAVDN010000013.1, forward strand.
TTCTTACCCCGGACATCATCGAGGCGGCTGATTCCGGAAAGGTTGAACTCGAAGTCTCCGGGTTTCCACGGCCGCTCCTGATAACTGCCGGTGACTATGACCGGGAGTCCAAGCGTAAGCTTCGGGAAGTAAGTTTCAAAATTCCTCCCGAACAGCGATATCTCTATACTTCCGGTCATATCCTCGATTGTCACTCTCGCGTATGGGTCCCCCTTCTTGGTCGTGCGCTGAACTAAAGAGGTCACCATTCCCCCTACTGAGCAGGGAGTGTTTGGAGTCCACGCATCATTGAAGTTGGCGCAGCTGAGTGAGCAGCCGTAAGTCAGCTCCATATAATAGTCGTTCAGCGGATGGTCGGAGATATAGATGGTGACAAGTTTCTTCTCCTCCTCCAGCAACTGTATTTTCGGCCAGCGTTCAAACTGAGGATAAGGGGGACGGCAATCCTCCTTCATTTCAGGAACATCGTCAAAAAGAGAAGCAAACAAAGAGTTCTTCTCAGCCTGCGCGTTTTGGCCATATTTGACAAGCACATCGGCATAAGTGGTGTCGAACATGGGGTGCATGAACATCTCCCGGGCCAATCCGAAACTATCGAATGCACCAGCAAGAGCAAGGCTCTCCAGCGTCTTATGGCTGAACCCGTTCATCGGCACACGCTCCACAAAGTCGTATACATCCTTAAACGGTCCATTCTCTTTCCGTTCGTTGAGGATGGAGGAGACAGCGTTCTGCCCCACTCCCTTGATCGCTCCTAATCCGAAACGAATTATTCCATCTTTCGACACGCCGAAATTGCTTCTTGACTCATTGATGTCAGGCCCCTTCACCTGAAGGCCCATACGGACACATTCGCTCATGAACTTGCGAAGTTTCTCGCTATCCGTAAGGTTACGGGAAAGCACCCCTGCCATATATTCGGCCGGATAGTTGGCTTTCAGATATGCCGTCTGATAGGCTACCCAGGAATAACAGGTTGCGTGAGACTTGTTGAACGCGTAGGATGCGAACTTCTCCCAGTCGGCCCATATCTTCTCCAGGACCTTCCCTTCATGTCCGTTTGCCTCCCCCTGTTCCATAAACTTCACCTTCAGCTTCGCCATCTTGTCGATCTGCTTCTTACCCATAGCCTTACGAAGCATATCGGATTCTCCACGTGTGAAGTTGGCGAGAAGACGCGAAAGGAGCATGACCTGCTCCTGATAGACAGTGATGCCATAGGTCTCCTGGAGGTAACGCTCCATGATAGGAATATCATACTCGATAGGCTCCTCCCCATGTTTTCGGGCGATAAAGCTCGGAATATAGTCCATCGGGCCCGGACGATACAGGGCGTTCATCGCAATGAGGTCTTCAAATTTCGACGGTTGAAGTTTCCGGAGCGAGCTCTGCATACCGGCGGACTCGAACTGGAACGTCGCGGTAGTGTTTCCCTCGCAATAGAGACGGAAGGTAGCCGGGTCGTCAAGAGGTATCGAGGAAATATCGAGATCCTCCCCACGCGCCTCGCGGATATTCTGAAGCGTCTCCTGAATAATCGAGAGGGTACGCAATCCCAGGAAGTCCATCTTGATCAGGCCGGTGTCCTCGATAAGGGAGCCTTCATACTGAGTGACTATGATTCGGTTGCCACTTTCATCCGTTCCCATCGAGACAGGGACCCAGTCGGTGATATCATCGCGCGAGATAATGACACCGCAGGCATGGACGCCGGTGTTTCGGACGGTGCCCTCAAGCTGAGGAGCATAGGTTATGACATCTCGGATACGTGGATCATCGCTGAAGGATAGCGCCTGCATCTCGGGAACATACTGTATGACGTTCTTGAGGTTTATCTTCAGGGCCTTGCCGTTGACCTCCGGGAGACGGTCAGGGACAAGAGCGCCGATAGCGGAGTTTTCCCTGGGCGTCAGGCCCATGACGCGACCGACATCGCGCAAAACGCTTTTGGTCGCCATCGATCCGAACGTTATGATATGAGCGACCTTCTCCTCTCCATATTTCTTGGTGACATAGTCAAGAACACGGTAACGGCCGTCATCGTCGAAGTCTACATCGATATCGGGGAGCGAGATGCGGTCAGGATTAAGGAATCGCTCGAACAGGAGGTCGTATTTGATGGGGTCAACCTGTGTGATACCAAGACAATACGCTGCCGCCGAACCGGCGGCAGACCCACGGCCCGGTCCGACACTGACCCCGAGATTTTCGCGTGCATAGTTGATGAAGTCCTGGACTATGAGGAAGTAGCCCGGGAAACCCATCGTCTTCATTATATACAGCTCGAAGTTGAGCCGCTCCGCGACTTCATCGGGAAGGGGATCGCCATAGAGGCGTTTCGCTCCGTCGAAGGTCAGTTTGTTGAGGTAGTCCGCCTCGAACTTTATCCTGTAGAGCTTGTCGTAGCCGCCAAGGCGAGCTATCTTCTTCTCCCCTTCTTCGCGCGACAGGACGACATTGCCGTTCTCGTCCTGAGTGAACTCATTATAAAGATCCTCTTCAGTCAGACGCTCACGATATTCCTCTTCGGTTCCGAAATCAGCGGGAATCTCGAAGTTGGGCATAATCGGGGCGTGGTTGATAGAATAGAACTCTACTTTATCAAGAATCTCCCGGGTGTTGGCGAGCGCCTCGGGGATATCGGAGAAAATCTGCCCCATCTCCTCGGGGGATTTGAGCCATTCCTGCTTGGTGTAGTGCATTCGCTCTTCAGAGAAGAGTTTGTTGGTCGAGACACATATCAGACGGTCGTGGGCCTCGGCATCTTCTTCAAGAGCAAAATGAACGTCGTTGGTGGCGACAACCTTAATGTCATATTTGCGGGCCATGCGGAGAAGTTCCGCATTTACCTTAACCTGCTCCGGATAGACATCCGTGTTGGCGTTCTGCTTGAAAGTCTGATGGCGCTGAAGTTCGAGATAGTAATCCTCTCCGAAGACTCTTTTATACCATCTGACCCTCTCCTCGGCCGCCTCTATTTCTCCATGCATGATAAACTGGGGAACCTCCCCGCCCAGACAGGCCGAACAGATTATAAGACCCTCCGAATGTGCCTCCAGTTCGACACGGTCTGTTCGCGGTTTATAATAGACACCTTCGGTCCAGGCTTTGGAGACGAGTTTGACGAGGTTATGGTAACCGGTCAGATTTTTTGCCAGGACAATGAGGTGTTCCCCCTTGTCGCTTTTGTCATGACGGTCTGTCATCCGGTTGCGTGCCACATACATCTCGCAACCTATAATGGGCTTGAACTTCTCCCCTTCTTCCTTACCGGAGTTTATCTTATCTACATAATTTGTAAATTCCTTGACGCCGAACATATTGCCATGATCGGTCAGGGCAATCCCCGGCATACCGAGTTCAACGGCGCGGTCAACGAGTTGCTTGACGGAGGACTTGCCGTCAAGAAGGGAATAAAAAGAATGGACGTGAAGATGAGTGAAAGACATTTCTTATGGGATAGGTTCTTTTCTAAACGAAGAGATAGAAAGAAGAATGAGAGGCAGCCCTTTGGTCCAGGGTCTACCTCTCACAAATTTAGCATTAAAAATCCGGAAATCCTAATCTTTCAGGATTTTTAGTATGTTGCATATATCCGGCTCATAGATCTATGGGCCGAAGGATCTCACCGGCGCGATGGGCGCCGGGCGCAGTATCAGCGAATCTCCTTGGAGACCTCCGAGCCTTTGCGGACAACCATGATCTCCCCCTCGACAGGCTGCGAGAGTCGGACTCCCTGGAGATTGAACAGCTCAACCTCTCCGGAAACCTCCGATTCGGGGTGTTCGATTCCTGTAGAGACATACTGAGGCAGAGGAGCGGCAGGAGTGGTGTCGCGGGCCGGCTCGCCATATTCCCCTGTTCCGCAGCTGCCGAAACACTGCTTCAGGAATTCAATCTTGCGACGGAGACTGGAAGTAGCATCCTGAAGACGGGAGTTGAGATCCGTGTTGTCAACGACAGGAAGGCCATTCCACGGAGTAGGTTCGTTGACCCAGCGCTTGCGGTCGGCTTTGGCCGCCTCGCCGAGAATGGAGACATAATCCTTCATCATATCGAGGATTTTCTGCTCTCCGTCCTGACTCAGGAACCACAGCCAGCTTTGGCGTACCTTCTCATTGAATTTCGCGTTCTGACGAATGGAAGCAATCCAGGTGTTGCCATAAGGACCGTGGTTATAGAAGAAGTCATCTGTCGGACCGTTGAAGGCATTACCGCAGTCCCAAAGGGGGGAAAAATGCCATTTCTGACCCTCTCCCCTGTCGCGGAAGAGATAGGTCGAACCGTGATAGGCCTCATAGTGGGAGATAATCTCCTCTACGAGATAATAACGGGCGGCATCGTCAAGATCCATATATTTCCAAAGGTCATCGGAATTGGCTCCGACAAGATCATTCATAGCCGAGAACTGGTCATAAATGAACATGCGCTGTTTCTCTGAATAGACTTCGGGGGTATCGAAGGTGATGCGGAGTTCATCGACATAAGGAACCCAGGCGCAAGTCTTTTCCTGCATCCTTATCTGGTTTTCCTCCTCGTAGTTGTCAAGCTCGACAAGATAACCGCCCGAAATAAGGGATGCGTTTGTCTCGTTATCCTCCAGTTCCTCGATCATCACGCGGTCGTCTCCAACGCGGATAGACTCGGTCAGGAAGTAAAGACCACGGTAATTTCCATTGATATAGACCTCTATGGGTTGCTGATCCGGGGTCCAGGGGAGTTGGAAGATCCTTCCGAGGTTGAAGCCGGTGAAGTTGCGGAGATACCCGAAGTTATCATCTGCATGGGCGAGGATTGCATAGTGTTTGCTCTTGGTCATTCCGAGCATTGACTGCTTTTTGCCAAGTTTAAGCTTGAACGGCTTCTTGGAAAAACCGGTGCGCGTCCAGTTACCGCGTGCCTTTATCTCAAGCGGGAGTGGTTCCTCGCGACTACCGATGCTCTCTGTCTTGAAAGGAAGATCCAGTCCTTCGGCTTCAAGCCAGTATTCTCCGGTAAAATAGTTCTTGTGGGAAAGGTTATAGTCCGTAATCTCATTGTTGAGATTTCCCGCTTCGTCATAGACATTGATATAAAGAACGGGAAGAGTTCCGGAGTGATCCTTCATTTCAATCGGCGGAGGAGGCACAACTCCGTCTACCCTGAAATTGATAGGTGTCTCGCCGGTTGGATTGTTACGGTCGAAGTTGAAGGAGATTTCCACAGGCTGGGAGAGAGAGCTGTTGATGTTGGGGCCACCGTAGACACCTGTAATAGTCGATGCGCCGGCAATCTGGGCTCCGTATGCTCCGTAATTGAGAGACCAGTCATCGTTGGAGATTTTAAATTCTCCCTGGAACGCATCGAGAGCGAGCTTGTAAGTGTCTCCGCTGCGCTCGAAACGATAAGCCTGATTTACTTCCCAGTTCATCCCGTTGATACTTCCCCTGACATAGAAGATGGGATAGCCTTCGGAATCTGTCTCGGCGCCAAAAAGGGTGAACGACGCCAGGCAGGCAACTCCTGAAAGCAAAAGGTTTCTGAGTTTCATGAGATTGATATGTAAGAATTTAGTTAAGATGACACGACCGACTTTCAAAATCGCCATGTCCATATTTATGCAAAGTTATTAAAAATTTATCGTTTTTGCAAAAATCGCCATACAACACGCGTCTTATTTCTCTCCTCTTTTTGCTTTATTGCATCCTATCTCTCCTCCAACTTCCTAAGTAGCTCTCAGAAATTAATGAACATATAAAACGCGGCTATCGCGCCGGCCATTTGGCCACGGTGCGTACGGCCTCCTCGTCCGAGCAGTCCATGATTGGCTTGAGTCCTCGGCAAGGTAGTGTTTCCAGTCCATTGATGCCTTCGGTCTCGTATCGCTTCACCCATGAATTGACGGATATAGGTGTCCTTTCTGTCTGTACCCAACTTCTTTGGAGGTCAGACCTCTGCCTTTTAACAGAATAGCGCGACAGCGCATGCGGAAAGCGTGGATCTTGCCTTGTCGAAAGCCTTCTTCCAATTGCAGACGTTGTGGGTCTGTCAGTTGTATAACTTTGATTTTTGCGATAGTCAGAAGATAAATCATCGGTTGACTCAGTTAGCGGATTAGCTGTAACTGAGTAACCTCAAATTTTACCAAACTATTGTGATATAACACTCTATTTTAAATCAATTCAAATATAGATGTTGGGAAATATTGATATTCGGTTCGTGAATAGCATTTATTTTCTTTTAAATCAACACCATATAGTCTTTCGACATATTCGTCTATTTCATCTTTCGATGAGAAAGAAAGAATCTCTTCAATCTGATCTATCGATAATGGATAAACACCAAAATTCTTTACATAGTTTTTCGCATAAGAGTAGTACCCTGTTGCATATGGCTTACTTGTATGCTTCATATAGTAATTAAAAACTGATGATTCGAGAATACGTTTGAGTGCCTTTAGTTCGATTTCATCATTATGGAAGATCGCATATCCACAATAAATGAGCATATCCTCATTGTCTGTGAATACAAAATGTGGAACATCAGTCATATACGGGAAAAGCAACTTTTTACCTTTATCAGAAATTGCCTGAGTCCTACCAAACGCGTACCACACCGGGAAATTCCCCTCACCCTTATCGCGTTCATCTAATTTCCTTCTATTGAGCGAAAGATACTGATATGCTTTGGGAGACTTACTAATAAAGATAGCCTCCGGAATCGGTTTATAATTAGAATCGTATGGAAAAATCACCTTTTCCATAATAGATTCAATCTCATCTTCTTTATGCAGAACATTCGGTTTGATGATATCCCGGCATATATCCTTCTCTATACAAAACTCCACACCATTGGAATTGAGATAATAATTAACCTCATCCTCTCTATCGGGATGAAAGATAAAGATATCATTTGCCAACGTTGCTATACCGTTTTTAATACGATATTTATTGCCGAGCGAAGTACCTGTATGCTCAATACGGTTTATGATCTGACGGATATCGTTTTGATTAAGATTCCACCCCTTATGATTATCCAGTTCGAAATATGGGATTGAATCATATACAACCACATCATTATTCTTTATCTCTTCCGCTGACGAGCGGTGATATTTAATGGTTTCTCGCTCCTGCTTTGAAATAAAAGTTATGCAGGTATAGGCTAACTTCTTACAAAAAATCAATTCATCACCAAAATCAAGAATATCTATACCAATATGATGCTTTGAGAAATAATTTCTTAATCCGCGAGCATTCACACTCTTAAAGAATGAGTTAAGAGTGATATAACCTAGTTTGCCATTCTCATTGAGAATATTGATCCCTATTTCAAAGAACGGAAGATATAAGTCTGCGTTTCCTCCATTGGCAACCTCCCATTTAGGAAGAAGTGCCTTTGACTCTGCATCTATATGTTTAGACCTTACATAAGGAGGATTACCAATTACAAAGTCATATCCACCTGCTTCTGCCACATATTTAAACTGCCTAAAGTCAAAAGAAAGCGAGTTGGCACAATAGATATTTAAATCTGACTCCTCAATACATTCACCGTTGTAAACCGCAGTCAACGCAAGAAGAAGTTTGGTTCTACGAACACTATTAGGACTTATATCGACACCATATAATCTACCTAATACAGATCTATATGTATTAGTGTCATTTTTATTGACTACTGCAGCAGTGTATAAGAACGCACCACAACCACAAGCTGGATCAATAATCAAGCCATTCCTGAATCTATTGGAATCTTCGGAATACAAATGATTCACAATGAAATCCCGGATGTATGCTGGGGTATATATAGCTCCGTTTTTAGTCTTTTCATCGGAAGGCACTGCTTGTTCGAATACGGATATTACATCTTCAATTGTCTCAATATCGCATAATGTATGGCTTACTTCAAAATTAGTCAAGAAGTCAGCTATGAATCCATCAACAGGAGCTAAGCCATTATTGACAAGAAAAGACTTGACTACTGTAGCATCCAATTGTTGCGGATCTGAAATGTGAGATAGTATATTAAATATTTCCTTACGCATCGTTCCTATCATTTCGGGGGTGAGACATGACGGTATTTTTCTCTTCTTCCGACAATTGGTATAGTCTGCAACAGATGTCATCCAGCTCATTCCATAGTCTTCTAATGGCTTGGACATAACGAGATGCACGGCTTGAAGATGCACTCATTCTACTATGTAGCTGTTCTATCTGTCTTGCTACATTTGCCAACTGAACCATATCCGGAGACATTTCCTGATATGATTGAACCGGGAATGGTACGGGATCAAGGAATTGTTTGCTGAATTTGTAATACCCGTTCTGTTGAGGGTTTGCTATTGATTTTGCAAAATATGCAAAAGGTGTGGAGTTGATTATTCCTGCGAGCGCATAAAGTCTTTCGTTAGTAACATCCTCAATCTGGACGAAAAACATATTTGCATTATCACAGTATGCCTTTTCATTATTTACGACAGCAGCCTGAGGCTCTTGTGTGGTCATTGGCACACATAGTTTACGATAAACTGAATTGTGATTGTTGGCGCGAGTGAAAAGATGCCAGTGTTCATCTTTGTTCAATTTAGGAAATCTTCCCGGCAACGTCTGCACCTCATTTTCTATGCGCGTCCTATGACGTGATAGGTATGACCCAGCGAGTGGAAATCTTCTTTGGAAATCTGAGAATTTTATCTCAAGGGCATGGTTATCTTTCACGTCATACGGAAAGATAATGAACGTGTTTTCTGGCCTAATGGAGAGAGGAATAAAGTGCTCATTGCACAAAAGTGCCCTACAAGCATTTTTCTCCAATTTCAGACCTGTCTCTAATGATGAACTACCATAAATAAACTCATCATCAACACAATCTACATTAATATGATAGGCTGGATCCCATAGAACCTGCACTCCAACCTTTATGTTGCAAGAGTCCCCGAGGCATCCGAGCGTCTGTTGTTTAGACAATCTCAACGATGTTAATTCCGGATTATCAAAATTCCATGGCGTTTCTGAAATTGAATCCTTCGGTAAGGAAAGCTTTTTATAATTTTTAGAGGACATATATGTGAACGAATCATTTTCGACAGAAGACTTGTCGCATACGAGTATTGCAACATAAGTTATCCTGCCATCGAAGAGGTCTGTTTCTTCATAGTCATGTATATATCGCAATATCCGATTTGCTGATATTATGTGGCGAATCCCTTTGCGGTAGTCAGTCTTAAAGAATCTTTTCTGCACCAAGAAACCAAGACTTCCAGAGGAATTCAGTAACTCAAGTCCTCTTTCTATAAACGGTATCGCCAGATCTATTTTGCCATTCTTACCTGATTTGTAACGAGACTTAATAAAGGATGCCATTGTCGGTAGTTCGACATTATAATTCTTAACCTCAACATAAGGAGGATTGCCTATTACATAATCAAAGCCTCCGGCTTGACTAATAGCAGGAAAGGCGTCCTTCCAATCGAATATATTTGTCGCTTCCAGCTCTTCAGGCTTTTCTATTAGGTAAGGAAACTGAGACAGGATCTCAGACGACACTAAAGTATTGCCACACTTAACATTCTCACCTACACCATTTAGAATCTTTGACCCGTACAAACCTACTTGGTCATACGAATCTACGCTGTAACCGTCGATTATTTTAAGAGACAGAGAAAGTTTTGCTACTTCAACACTCTCTTGATTGATGTCGATTCCGAATAGGCATGATGACACAATATGTTTTTTGCCATAGATATTCAGTATTGGTTCTCCATCAATAATTTTATATAGGTCGTTGCTCAATGCATTTGGGTCGATCTTAATCTTTTCTATTATTACAGCCTCTATAAAATCATACATTCCCGCTAGAAAGACACCACTACCACACGCCGGATCAAGCATGGTAATTGATAAAATGTCATTGACGGACATTGCATCAAATCGCTCTTTAGAGAGAGTAGAATTGATAGTATCCATAACAAGGGACATAGGTGTCGTTATCGCTCCATTGCTTTTCTTGAATTCCGATTTGATTGCATTGGATAAATTCCCATCCTCTCCTTCAACCAGATGATAGCCAAGAAAAATATCATAGATGTCGCTTATGCTCTTCAATGGAATCACGTCAAAGCAATAAGGTGATGGATAATAAAGGTAGGTCAATAATTTAGCGAAAATCTCATTTGAAATTTCCAGATTATGAATGGTCATCAGCCTTTCAAACATTGGACCGTCATAATGCTCGTAGAAATTCAGATATGAGGACTCCTTAAATTCTTTCCAGAACCCTTCGGAAAGGAATTTCTGCAATAAACCGTCCTCCTCAAGACCCTTTGCCTCACAAACACGGATAAAAAGAATACGGTTAAGAATAATCTGAGTCCATAGATTCAAATCATCGACTGATATTTCAAAGGGATTGTTCTTCCGTATTGATTTGGCAAGTTCCAATCGGATGTCACATAAGAAATGAGCAAAACTTTTATCAAGAGTATTTGAACCTCGAAATTCAACTTTGGCAAACTCTTTAAGCACATTATCACGATTCAAGAACTGCTCAAACAACTCATAGTTCTCAATATACTCCTCAACCGTGAGATAATATAATCTTGCAAAATCAGCTGTGTCAGCAGCATTAGGTTTGGCAGTGCACTCATATATTGCAAGTTCCTCAAAATTTGTTACAATAGAATACGGTGCACCTATCGACCATCCATAAGATCTTATCTGGAAGGCAACATTCTTGTTATTCTTAATATCAACCAATTGTTTCTTAGCATCTATGAAGAACAACCGTACATTGCCATTTACCAAAGTATAGTCGGGCTTGATATAGCGAGAGCCAATATTATGCAACCGTTCCCTCTCGGAACGCTCAAGAATCCGTTCCTGCATAACCTGACGAGTGTTGTTGACATTCCAACCGAATACCTCCAGCATATCGTTAATCCACATTCGTACGGTTTCTTCAGAAGCAGAGTGCAACAATCCATTATTGCGTGCTTCCAAGAAACGATTTATCAATGCAGAGAACATATCCTTTCTATTCATGATAATTCGGATTTATTACCATATTCAGTTAAGCTCTCGGATACTATACTCAAGATTTCGATTGGCTCATCGTCCTGAGACAGTAAATCGTAGACTTTTCCTGCCAGCCACAACTTTTTCATATAATCAAAATCAATACCATAGAACACAGCTAATGCTCTGACATGTTCTTCTCTTGCAATCCGTTCTCCATTTTCAATCTTGCAATAAACAGCATTGTCTATGCCAATTCCGGATGCTACTTGTCTTTGAAGAAGATTGTGTTCTTCTCTTAACGATTTCAATTTATCTTTCAAAAGCATGGTTATAGTTTTTATGAGCACAAAGTTAGATAAAAAAATTGTTCTCACCAAATAAATTGACAAATAATGTCAAGACAAAAAAATACAAATACAAATTTCCCTTGTCAGATCAAAGGCAGAAGAGTTGCTTTCACTGACAGATATTCTGGTTGAAGATCCCTTTTTTTCCCGATACAAGTTTTTCATTGAAGTGATTGGCATGGGCTTCCGATTTGTCGGAAGATTATGTGCCAACTCATATCTGATTTCAACCTTGAGCAACAACACGTCCTCTCGCTTGTCCAATCGGACTTGTCGTTCAGTCGCTTATCCCGCAAAGCTCCTTCCCTCCGCATCCAATTGGCCGGCGCGATAGCCGCGTTTTATACACTCTTTTATTTTGAACAGCCACTTACAACTTGGTTGATATATACTGCGCGATATCTTTCCGACTGAAAATAAACCAAAGTCGCTTGAAATATGTTTCTAATGCGAAGACCACGAGAGAATCCGTATCCGTGGTCACTAAAAAATTTTTATTATGAAAACTTTTGAATCGAGAATAAACGAAGGCATACCCTCTCTCGTCGCTTTCATTCATGCAGCCGAGCAGGATGCTACTGAAATCAAACGTCTTGCCGAAGCGCTCCGCGCAAAATATGGTGACCGTATCAATCTGATGCGTGTCGATGCTTCTTTTGACCATCGTCTCAAGAAACAGTATGACATCAAGGCCTATCCGACCTGGATTCTTTTCAAGCGTGGCGAAGAGCTGATGCGCGAGAGTGGCGAAAAGAGTTTTGACGAACTGTCACAAATGGTTGAACGCGCTTTCTGATATTGACCCGCATTCGCAAAAGACCGCGAACTATCTTTTATTTTGAACAGGGTCTTAGAGTGAAAAGAGAAAGAGCTGAATTTCTGTCGAAATTCAGCTCTTTCTCTTTTTTATCTATTCCGGCTATTACTAAGAGATGCCGGAAAGAGGGGTTTATTATTTCTCTTTGGGTATGCCGTTCTGCTGGACGAAGACGCGGTTCTTGCCGTCATAGATATTCTTCATCAGGGCATTTACCTCTTCGATAGTGATCGACTCCAGGATATTCTCGATATCCGTGAAGGTATCGATACCGTTCTCGTAGGAGAAGATAGCGTTCATCCAATATTCGTTGGTACGCTTTTCCACTTCAATGCCCTTGATGGCCTGAGTCTTGATCTTGTTGAAATGATCAGGATTTGCTCCATTCTGCAAGAGGTTGTTAAGCTCCAGGTTGGCGCGCTCAATCATAACCTTCTCTTTATCGGGGGCGGTACGATACATGAAGTACATCGACCAAAGACCGGTCCAGGGACTCAGAGAAGCACCTACTCCGGCACCGTATGTACCACCGATCTCCTCACGCAGCGTCTCCAGATAATTCATATCCAGGAGCTGACCCATGAAATCAACAAGTATGGAATTGCGCAGGGTGTAAGGGACATTGTCGCCTCCGATCTGGCAGTAGACGTCAACAGCAGGCTTGTCAGTCTCGGTGTCATAGACATTGGATACCTGACCTGTGACAGGGAGAAGGCTGGTGATGCGCTTAGGCTCCTCGGCTTTCTTTTTAGAGGGGAGGGAAGCGACATACTGCTCCAGGAGAGGCTTGAGGGTCTCGACATCGACATTACCTACAAAGATGTAGTTATAATCAGCTGCGTTCGCGAAAGAATTGGTAGCGATTGCGCGGGACTTGAGATAGTCAAGCTGATCCAGGGAAGAGAGCGTGAGAGCGTTCTGCATGGGATTATCGCCATAGAGAGTCTTTAGGACATTCGATGAGAAAATCCACTGCGGATTCTTATCCTGGTTCTTCATATTAGTGCGAATCTGAGACAGAGTCGCATCGAAATTCTGCTGGTTAGGAGTGGTCTGGGTCAGTTCAGCGTAAAGAAGTTCCATCTGGTCAGGAAGATCCTTCACTGTGGTTGTAGCGACCAGAGACTCGAAGTAGTTACCCATCACGTAGGAAAGGCTGACTTTCTTTCCAGCCAGATATTTGCGGAGCTTCGCCGGGTCGTAGGGTCCGACGTTGCTGCAATCGAATGCCTCACCGGAGAACTGTAAATTCACTGCCTCAGAGGTGGGATAGCAGCTCAATCCACCCTTGCGGTATGCATAGATATTGATTTCGTCAGCCTTGAAGTCAGTCTTCTTAACGATTACCTTCACTCCGTTGGAAAGCATCAGCTCCGTTGCGTCATACTTCTCGTTATATTTCTCGGAAGTGATTTTACCTTTCTTCGGAAGTTTTGCGATAAGAGGTTCGGTCAGTTTCTCTTCCTCACGCGCGGTATAGGTTTTGGCCATATCCTCGCGGAGAGTGGAGACCAGGAACTCCTTGGTAGGAACGGGATATCCCTCGGGAACGGAAACGATGAAGACTTCGTTCTCCTCAGTCAGAATCGGAGGAGTAGACATGTTGATCATCTCAACAGTGATGTTGGGAAGGATTCCCTGGGCAAGCTGATATTCAATATCGGCACCCGGCGCAGGAACATTGTCTATAAAATAGTCTTTCAATTCCGTGCCGTAAGCATCGCTGTCAAATTTATCCTTTTCGTTAGCGTTGCGCTCGTAAGAAGCAAGCATCGCTTTCTTGGCGCGTTCGAGCTCGCTGTCGGTGAAACCACCCTTGAGAGCCTCGACAACAATACCGAGAGCCTGCTGATACGCTTCCTCAAGACTCTCCTTGCCGATGATATTGATGGTGAACATATCCTTCGTCTTGGCAACCATGTAAGGACCGAATCCTACTCCGGCATGGGCGAATGCGCAGTTGGGATCATGGGTGGCCTCGGAAAGGCGCTCGTTGACCATATTGACAATCAGCGGCTTGACGAAATACTCGTTAGCATAAATCTCAACGGTGTTACGTATCTCTCTGGGAGTGACATCCTCCTTGAAGCAGACACGGACAGAGGGATAAGGGAATTCCTTGTCGCTGAACACGGCATAGAGGGGATCCTGGTTGTCGCTGACTTCAGGATATACGCGTGGAGCGGCGTTCTCAGGCATCTCGACAGTGGAGAAAAGCTTGATGACCTTCTGCTCCATCTCCGCTGCGTCAAAGTCTCCGACAACGATGATTCCCTGCTGGTCCGGACGATACCATTTCTCATAGTAAGCACGCAGGACATCGGGCGCGAAGTTGAGGACAACTTCCATCTTGCCGATAGGCATCTGCTGATACTGGTATTCCTGGAAAATCTGAGGCAGCACGGTTTCATACTGACGACGATATACGTCCTGCGTCTGACGCCATTCCTCGTTGATGACGCCGCGCTCAGCCTCTATCTCGGCTTCCTCAAGGGCTATGCCGTCGCTCCAGTCGCGAAGAACGAGCAGAACGCTGTCCATAAGGGGACGGTCCGTGGTAGGAACGTTGTTGATGCGGTAGACAGTTTCGTCGAAGGAAGTGTAGGCGTTGATATCACTGCCGAAACGGAGTCCCTTGCTCTGAAGATAGTTGAGCATCGACTTTCCGGGATAGTTGGTCGAGCCGTTGAAAGCCATGTGCTCCAGGAAGTGGGCGAGGCCGAGCTGGCTCTCCTCTTCAAGGGTGGATCCAACTTTCTGCGCGATATAGAAGTTGGCGCGTTCTTTAGGCTCCGCGTTATGGAGCACATAGTAGGTCAGTCCATTCGGAAGGACTCCTGTCTTGACATCCTCGTTCAATGGGAGAGGCGTCAGCTGAGGCATCTGGGCTGTGGCGCCGAAAAAGGCTCCGACTGCCAAAACCATACTCAGAATCAGTTTCTTCATAGATGAGTATTTTGATGAATATTATGTTTACAGTCTCTCTGGCAGTAAAAGGAATCGAGGACACACGTCCACCTCTCTCCTTTCACACTCGCAAAATTAGTCAAATATATTAAAACAACAAATAATTTTATCGAAAAACAATAAAAATTTTACGGAATAACCTGTCTCCTCTATATCTCCCTCAGATTTCAACGTCAACTTTTCCCTAAGTAGCTCTCACGAGACTTTCACATCTTCCTCTTCACTCCCCTTACAGCTGCTTATCAGCGGTTCATTCATATCAGGTCGTGGAGATAGGCATATAGAGACAGTCCGGCGAGAGACTTTATCCCGAGTTTTGCCGAGAGGTTGCGGCGGTGTGTGATAACGGTGTTGAGCGAGATGCAGAGACGGTCAGCAACTTCCTTATTGCTCAGTCCGTTGGCCAGTAGAGTCAACACTTCCTTCTCCCGGGAGGAGAGTTGTTCGCCGCACTCCTCCTCTTCATTGAGCCACGGTGACAGTATTTCCATCAGACGATGTTCATCGGCTGACGGTCCGAGTATCTCCGGAGTAAGTCTCACGATCTTTCCCTTCTTTTCTTCATAATTTGAAGAAACATCCGCGGTCATAACCCGAATCCTCCCCTCTCTTCGCAGAAACCATTTGATACCCGCGACTTCAAGGGGTGTGAACCCCTGCGGTTCCAGAATGATTTGTTCTTCCTCTACCATTATTCCGTTGTTTTCAGTATACGGCTGCAGGAACGCCTGATGGAACTGTTGCGCATCAGGTCTTTACGAAGATTATCGACTGCCCAGACGACAGCGGTCAGCAGATTCGGGTCGATATCTCCCTGCAGATGAACAAGAAGAAAAGTCAGCAGATCCTCCGCCTCATCCTCCAGGCCGGAATCAAGTTCTTCGGATTCCGCAAGCAGACTCCTGAGACTTTCTTCTCCTGTCTCCTCCGCCGGAGATTCCGCTCTTAATACGGGGAACAATACCTCGCGATCGAATCTGTCGCGCTCCCGGAGTTCAGAGGCGAGCTGGTCGTAGAATCCATGCAGAGCGGCAAGTCCCTTTGATGTTTCGCCGGGACTCCTTTTTATCAATAGATCGAAATGGCGCCCTATGTTTGGGAGTTGCGTTTCGAGATACCATTCATTGGATCGCTGCAGAAACTCAACAAGCTGTCCCCTATCCGTAACAGGAGGCAAGGAATCATTGACATCATACTCAGTATCGAAAGAGGGATCGACAGCTGCTCTGACAACACGCAGAAAAAGTCCGGTATCTATACCGGACTGCGCACATGCGACTCCGACCCGGAGTTTGCCAAACCCCGGGCGGAATCCAAATCTCATTATCAAGGGTAGTGCGGCCGCGTTCTGGCGAACGATATCGGCCAGCATCGTTTTCTCGTCTATCCTCATCGGATTACGATATAACTGCTCTGGGTAATAACGATATCCATCGGAACGTCATGTTCCTCGGTCGGCACTTCATCGACCAGCTGAAATTCGTATGCGACTCCGACTTTGGTCGCTCCCGTAGTCGCGAGCAAACGATCATAGAATCCTTTTCCACGACCAAGCCGGTTTCCGCGACGGTCGTATGCGACAGCGGGGACAACTATCATTTCTATTTCCGAAGGATCGACGAGTTCGTCGCCTACAGGTTCCTCGATATGGAAGGCGCCGAGTTCGAGACGTGATTGCTCGTATGGAAGAATTTCAAGGTTCACCCCATTGACCCGCGGAAGATAGAAGCGTTTCCGGTCGTGCCATTTGTCAAGGAAGCGACGTGTAGAAAGTTCGTCGGGCAAGGAGTGATACATCAATATGTGATCAGCCATCAGGAAGGCGGCCGAGCGTTCGAGCTGGTCGAAGACATCGGAGGCGGCTCTCTCCCGCTCCTCTTCGGAGAGCATCCGGCGGAGAGCCTTTATCTTTCTGCGTATTTCTGCTTTTTCCATAGTTTAAATTATTTATTCTTGTAGGATAAGGTCCTTTTTTTTCTCAAACAGCTACTTGATATTTAACGCGTCCCCGAACCGGTTGGTTTCTTTACGGATGGATCCTTGAGTAACTCGACAGCCTTTTTCAGTGTGGCATCCTTACGGTTGTATATACGGTAAAAGGCCTCTTCCCCTATCAGGTCACGGGCTATGAGCGCCTGCAGCTGATTAAGTATCAACTCGCGGCTCTGGTTGATGTAATACCATCTGGCGGGGACCCCGTTGGCAGCCGCATAGCTGACGAAGTTCTGAAGCAGGGTCTGTTCGCGTGGCAACAGACGGACAAGCTGGTCAGCGTTGCTGATATTGCGTGCGAGGTCACGGTAACGGTCCGCGACGGTGTAGGAATATTTCTGCAACAGT
This sequence comes from Bacteroides sp., assembly GCA_014801785.1. Lineage (GTDB taxonomy): Bacteria > Bacteroidota > Bacteroidia > Bacteroidales > Muribaculaceae > Lepagella. The sequence continues at coordinate 52,415 of JAAVDN010000013.1, forward strand.
CCTTTGTTGGCGACCTGGACATAATAGGAAGTGATGCCGGTCGTGTCTTCGGGAACGAATATGTCAGGCATTATTCCTCCTCCGCCATAGACCTCACGCCCACCGTATGTTTTGAAAACCTTACTCTTGTCAAGGCGAATTGAATCGACATTATAAAATTCCCCTCGTGAATATCGGTCGGCAATATCCATCATATACTTGCCGTCATCTCCGCGCTGATATTCTTTCTGAATAGAGCGTCCGGAGGGGGTATAGTATCTGGCGACTGTCAGACGCATGGCCGAGCTGTCAGGAAGCATCGTCTGATTCTGGACAAGTCCTTTGCCGAAAGAACGGCGTCCGATTATCGTTCCGCGGTCATTATCCTGAATCGCTCCCGCGAAAATTTCGGAAGCGGACGCGGAATATTCATCCATTAAAACAACCAGTTCCTCATCTATAAAACCTCCGTTTCCATCTGAGACAGCCTGGGTCTGATTAGCGAAATTACGTCCTTTCGTATAGACGATCATTCGGTCTTCAGGCAGGAATTCGTTAGCCATGAAAATTGCCTGGTCCATATATCCGCCGGCGTTGCCGCGCAGGTCAACGACAAATCCTTTCGCACCCTGGTCGCGAAGCTCAAGGAGAGCTGAGAGAAACTCCTGGAAGGTGGTGCGGGAGAATTTGCTGACTTTTATATAGCCGGTCTGGTCATCCATCATATAGGAGGCGTTGACACTCAGGACCGGGACATCACCGCGCACAACATCGAAGTTCAGAGGTTTTTCGGAAGAGGAGCGGACAATTGTCAGGTCTACCTTGCTATCCTTTTCTCCGCGAAGATGCTTGAATACATTCTCGTTTGTCGCCGACGCGCCGGTCAACTCCGCATCCCCCGCCTTTATTATACGGTCGCCGGCAAGGATTCCGACCTTTTCCGCAGGTCCGCCGGGAATGACTTCGACGACATACACCGTGTCGTTGAGAATCTGAAACGAGACTCCGACGCCGCTGAAGGAGCCTGCAAGTTCGGAATTGACGTCTGTAAGTTCTTCGGCAGGAATATAGGAGGAGTGGGGATCGAGGCCGGCCAGCAGGTCGGGATAGACCGTGTTGAGAAGAGAGTCGAGGTCAACTTCGTCAACATAGTCACTGCTTATCAGGCCCATGACGGTCTGTAGTTTCTCCTGTCCGGGCGTCAGCGTCGTCCTGTTAAGATATTTGCCGATAAAGATTCCCCCTACCATTCCGGCTGCGAGAGTGAGAGGAATAAGGGTGAGGGCGAGATTGCGTTTGGTTGCCATTGTTTCTTTCTGTTCAGTCGCTCTTCAGCCGACCGGGTCTTAGAAACTGTTTAAATTTATGTCAAAAATTTTATTATCACTCAAATATGCCATGATTTTAAGAATCTTTTTGGCGCTTTTTGCGTGATTTCATCAGTTGTGATGCCCGCATCACTCCTTCTTCATCACACAAAAATCATCCAAAAACCTTATCAAAATCATTGGCACATAAATTTAAACAGTTTCTCAATCGATCGGGAGATGGAGGGTCTCGATTCCTGCGCGGTGAAGAAGATCCACACCGTCCAGCAACCTGTATTGTTCCGCATATACAACGCGCCTGATACCGGCCTGGATTATCAGCTTGGCGCATTCGAGGCAGGGTGAGGCCGTTATATAGAGAGTGCTCCCCTCCGAGGAGTTGTTGCTGCGCGCAACCTTGGTGATTGCGTTCGCCTCGGCGTGAAGCACGTATGGATAGGTCTGATCATCCTCATTCTCGCAGACATTCGGGAAACCCGATGGGGTTCCGTTATATCCGTCGGAGATTATCATCTTATCCTTGACCAGCAGGGCGCCGACCTTGCGGCGGCGGCAATAGGAGTTCTCGCTCCAGACCGACGCCATCCTCAGATAACGTCGGTCCAGGGCGAGAGCCTTTTCCTCTTTTTCTGTTCTTTTATCAGTCATAATTTGCTGTTGAATAGGAGTCTGACGGAGGCTCCGGAAGACTCCGCCGCCGGGATGTTCAGACTCCCTGCGTCTCCATCAGGAAACGTTCGGCGTCAAGAGCTGCGCGACAGCCTGTGCCGGCGGCCGATACTGCCTGGCGGTAACGGGGATCCGCGCAGTCGCCTGCTGCGAAGACACCCTCGACATTGGTGTGGGTGGTGTTGCCGATTACCTTCACATACCCCGCCTCGTCAAGATCAATCTGACCGCGGAAGATATCGGTGTTGGGCTTATGGCCGATAGCAAGGAAGAATCCGTCGATATCGATAGTGAAATGGTCCTCCTCGGGTGTGCCTACCTTGGAAACGATCCTGGCGCCCTCGACAACTCCGTCGCCATAAAGACCGACGACGTTGCAGTTGAAGAGAATCGTTATGTTCTCCTTCATGCCGACGCGTTTCTTCATGACATCCGAAGCACGGAGATAGTCCTTGCGGACAATGAGGTAAACTTTTTCGCAGAGTCCGGCCAGATAGAGTGCTTCCTCGCAGGCTGTGTCACCTCCTCCGACGACAGCAACTTTCTTCTTGCGGTAGAAGAAACCGTCGCAGGTAGCGCAGGCGCTGACACCCATGCCGTTATATTTCTCTTCATCGGCAAGTCCGAGATACTTGGCGCTCGCTCCTGTAGAGATGATGACCGAATCAGCCTGAATCTGGTTGCCGTCTTCATCTTCGAGGGTGAAGGGTCGCTGGGAGAAATCGACCTTCGAGATGACTTTCGGGCGCACTTCACAGCCGAAGCGCTCGGCCTGCTTGCGAAGTTGTTCCATCATCTCGGGACCCTGGATTCCCTCGGGATAACCGGGGAAGTTTTCGATTTCGGTTGTCTGGGTCAGCTGACCGCCGGGTTGCATACCCTCGAAGAGCAGAGGATTAAGATTAGCCCGGGATGCGTAGATACCCGCAGTGTAGCCGGCAGGGCCGGAACCGATGATGACTACTTTTCTGTGTTCCATGATTATCAAAATTTAAGTTCTATATTCTTTTTTTAACGAAGGTCAATGAGAGTTGCCTTCGGAAAGCTTGCGGCCGGATACGTAAATGCCGATGCCGGAATGGCAGCCTTGGTGGAGAGGGAGGTGAGGGTAATGGTCGAGGTACCTCCCGAAACCGGCACCAGGACTATTTTAGTCGGAAGATAAGAGGTCGCTCCGACTGTCACCTCAATACGCTTCATCCCTGTTCCTCTTTTCTTGGGAGTCAGCACAATCTGCTTCCCTCCTTTAGGAGCGGTTTTCCCGTATGTAGCGGTGTAGGAATCCTGATTGGCAGATATGGCCGCCAGTGGATTGCTCTCTGCTATCTCCGAGGGTTCAGGAATTGTTACGGTTGTCTCGGAAGTGCGCGGATTGTAGGTATACATTGTCTTGCCGTCAAACCAGGTGGAGACAGCGGGTGAGGAGAGGACGAATTTGCTCCCCGCGCATTTGAGCGTACCGGTCATTGCCCCCTGCGCCCCCTCCATCCGGAAGGATGTTTTGATTCCGGGGGCACGGCGAAGAAGCTCGGCGGTGCGCCTGATAACCTGCGCGGCCGTTTCGGCTCCGTAGGCCACGGATGAGGTGACGCCCAGTACCAGTATGAGAATTATAAATAATCTTCTTGTCATTGATTCTTTCTTCATAGAGAGTTGAATATCGTCTCCAGCATCTGGGGATCAACCAAAACATCACGAGGTTTTCCTCCTGTCGAAGGGCCGACGACGCCGAGAGCCTCCAACTGGTCCATTATCTTTCCGGCGCGGTTATAACCTATCGAATAGCGTCGTTGCACACCACTGGTCGATGCGACATTGGACTGCACTATCCATCGTCCGACCTCCTCCAGGAGAGGATCCCGGTCTCCGAAGAATGCTCCTTCCCCATCCGAAGCTGTCGAAGAGGCATCGACAGGGGGCTCCGGAAGGATGTAGGGCCCGTCAAAACCCGGCTGGGAGGCGATGTGCTGGCAGATTGCCTGAACTTCGGGAGTATCTATAAACGCACACTGCACGCGCACCATCTCGGAATTGTTGCTTATCAGCATATCACCCCGACCGATCAGCTGCTGGGCGCCGGATGTATCGAGAATAGTCTTACTGTCGATGCCGGAGCTGACGCGGAAAGCGATGCGGGCCGGGAAGTTCGCCTTGATGACGCCGGTGATGACATTGGCCGAGGGTCGCTGCGTGGCGATGATGACATGCATTCCGACGGCACGCGCCTTCTGGGCCAGTCGGGCAATCGGGGTCTCGACCTCCTTGCCTGCCGTAACCATCAGGTCAGCGAACTCATCTACAATTACAACAATATAGGGAAGGAATTTATGACCTTCATTGGCGGAAAGTTGTCCCCGCGCTATCTTGGCGTTGTATTCCTCCAGATTGCGGACCTGTGCGCGCTTGAGCAACTGATAGCGGTTGTCCATCTCGACACAGAGGGAATTGAGGGTGGCGACGACCTTCGACATATCGGTGATGATAGCTTCCTCGGCATCCGGAATCTTCGCAAGGTAATGCTTTTCGATCTGGGCGTAAAGGGAGAACTCAACCATCTTGGGGTCGATCATGACAAGCTTCAGCTCATGCGGCGCCTTGCAATAAAGAAGAGAGGCTATGATGGCATTCAGACCGACGGATTTTCCTTGTCCGGTTGCGCCGGCGACCAAAAGGTGAGGCATCTTTGCCAGATCGGCAATATAGACATCATTGGAGATTGTCAATCCGATTGCGGTCGGGAGCTTCTTGTCGGTCTCCTGATAACGGCGCGAACGGATGATTGTCTGCATCGAGACTGTCAGCGGATCATTGTTCGCGACCTCTATTCCGACGGTTCCTTTTCCCGGTATCGGAGCTATGATACGCACTCCTATCGCCGAAAGGGATAGAGCGAGGTCATCGACAAGGGTGCGGATCCTGGATATCTTGACTCCGCGCTCGGGACGGATTTCATATAACGTCACCGTAGGACCGACAGTCGCCTCGATGCTGACGATAGGTATTCCGAAGTCTGCGAGTGTCTTGCGGATCTTCTCCTTGTTGGCCATCTGTTCCTCCGCGTCTACACTTATCTTATCGACGCCGGGTCGCAGGAGCTCGACAGGCGGGAAACGGTAAAGGGATCGGGGAGCAGATGTCGGGACGCGGTCAACGGTCGCGACCTGATTGACGTTTATGACCATCTCATCCTCTTCCTCCTCTTCCTCCTCTTGGCTTTCTACACCGGAGCTTTCCTTTTCATCTTCATCCGGCAGAGATTCCTCTTCCTCGTCCTCTGTCTCTCCGATGTTCGTTTTCGGAGAGTCGGTTAGGGTCCCGGAGACCTCTTCCGTTGTATCCTCCGCTGGAGCGAGGGGAGCTGAGGCAGGAACGGAGGCTACAGGAGGAACGGAGGCCACAGGAGGAGCGGCGACAGTCGGAGAGGTTTTTACCTGTGGGGCGGGCGCAGGAGCGCTTACCTCCGTTTCATCCGGGTCTCGTTCATCGAGGCGGTAGGTATAGGTTTCTTCATCGAAGTCAGGAAGCTCATATTGCACCTCATCGGAACTCTTGAAGTCAAGAGGCATATCGGGGGTAAGCGGAGCCGGAGCCGGACCTGTCGGTCCGGCAGCCTCGGCCTCCTCGCGTTGGCGCATCTCTTCTATCTCACGTTCGATACGCTCCTTCTCGGCTCTCTCGGCAGCTTCGACTGCCCGACGGGCATCTCTGGCGCGTTTGAGCTTCAGAAGCCAGTTGACAAGGTCACGGAGGCAGATGATGACGAAGATACCTATCATGACCAGACTCAGCACTACCGCCCCGGGCCAGCCTATAAACTTGACTATAAATTCATTGACATACCGCCCATGATAGCCCCCCCAGTTGACGGGGCTGGAGGTGGCGAGAGTGACAAGCCCGACAATCAGTGAGAGGGTTATCAGGGCGACGAAACATTTGATAGTGAAGTCAACGCTCTTGAATCGGGGCCAGCCGACAAGAAGCTTGGACGCCATAGCTATGACCCATACTATCAGCACTCCGGATCCGAGACCGAATCCTTCATTGATAAGAAGTTCCGTCAGACGGGCTCCTCCCTCTCCGGCGGCATTAGAGATTCCCTCCGCCGAGCCAAGAGGGGAATGATTGACGATTGCCTGGTCGGAGACGCAATCCGTAAAATAGGAAAGGAAGGCGACAAGAAGCCATACCCCCAGTCCGCCGAGAATCAATCCGAGTATAAGGAGGAGGTTCTGGGAGGTGAGGAAGTTCTTCATCGTGGTGGCGAAGGCTCCGAGACCCGCCGATATCTCCTTGGCTGCTTTGGCAGACTCCGCCCGCACATCACTACCTTTGCGTTTCTCCTCCTTCTGAGGCTCTTTCGTCTTCGTTTTTTTCTTGGGTTTGCGCGTTCTGCCGCGCTCACGACGCTCCTCACGCCCCTCCCCCTTCGTTGGTGAGGGGGAGGAGGAGGGAATATCGTCGCCTATGATATCGCCGAGTCCGGTGTCGTCACCGAGTGGTATCTCGGGGGAATAGTTTTCATATTGGTCCAGCATATATCTCTATATAGGGTTGCTGTTTTCTGCTTAATTTTTCTTGACAGACTACATTTTTGGAGTTCTAAGGGCAAATTTACTAATAATTTCGCAGTTTCCCATCCTCGAACTGCCTTCCCTTCAAAAAATTCTTGTTAACTTCGCATTGAGAAGGCTCCACCGGATGGAGGAGACGTCTCCCCCACTCTGTTATGAAACCGATTCGCATCATAGGATTCGCTGTCCTGGCTCTTATATGGATATGGCTTGTCTGGGCCATCCTCGCCGGAAACAAGCTGACGCTGATTAATCTGTTCTGGATTGCAGCTTCGGCGATTATTATCTTCGTGCCTTTATGGCGGAAGTATGGTCCGTCGGGGACGGCAGACAACGAATCCTCCGGAAAAAAAGCCGGAAAGAATGCTCCGCGCCGAAAGTGAAGTGACCGCGCGGTCTCAAATAACATTTTGACCATGAGTTCCAACCAGAATCATATACCCGCCGACCCTTTCAATCCGGTCTCCGCGCTCTCCGACGAGCAGAAGGAGGCCGACTCCCGTCGTTTCCCTTTGCTGTCGGCTATCGACTCGCCGGAAGACCTTAGAAAGCTTCCGGTTGAAAAGCTTCCTGAAGTCTGCTCTGAAATCCGCTCCTTCCTTATTGACCGACTTTCAAATAATCCGGGGCATTTCGCCTCAAGTATGGGTTCGGTCGAAATCATCACGGCGTTGCATTATGTCTTCAATACTCCCGACGACCATCTGGTCTTCGATGTAGGCCATCAGGCATATTCCCACAAGTTGCTGACCGGACGACGTGATGCTTTCGCAACCCAGCGGACTCTGGGGGGGCTCTCTGGCTTCCCGAATCCCGATGAGTCGAAGTATGATTCCTTCATCGCCGGCCACGCCGGCAATTCCATATCGGCAGCTCTGGGTATGGCTATCGCCGACAAGATGACACCGGGCCACGAAAAGAGGAAGACGGTTGCCCTAATCGGTGACGCCTCCATCTCGAACGGTCTGGCGTTTGAAGGGCTCAACAATGCCTCCAACAATCCTAACGATCTGCTCATTATTCTGAATGACAATGAAATGAGCATCGATGATAATGTCGGCGCCCTGCACGCCTACCTTTCCGAACTGACAACTTCCGAAAGGTATAACCGGCTGCGTTACAACATATATCAGAAGTTTCGCGAAAAAGGTCTGATCGGAGATGCGGGAAAACGCCGTCTGCTGCGTTTCAACAATGCCATGAAGTCTCTTATCTCCGGAGACCAGAATATCTTCGAAGGACTCAATATCCGATATTTCGGACCCTTTGACGGCCACGACGTCCAGAAAGTTGTCAAGGTCCTGAAAGAGATAAAGGATATGACGGGGCCACGTATCCTTCATCTGCGAACCCTTAAGGGTAAAGGGTTCCCGAACGCAGAGAAAGACCCGACGACATGGCACGCTCCCGGTCTTTTTGACCCTTCGACCGGAGAAAGACATAAGAAGAATGAGCCTGACTCTCCGTTGCTCTGGCAACAGGTTTTCGGAAATACGATGGTCGAACTGGCTGATATGGACAACCGCGTTGTCGGCATCACTGCCGCCATGCCTTCGGGCACTTCGATGGGTATCCTTATGTCCCAACGGCCGGGTCGCGGTTTCGATGTCGGGATATCGGAAGGGCATGCCGTCACTTTCGCCGGAGGCCTCGCATCGGGGGGAAAGCGTCCATTCGTGGCTATATACAGTTCGTTCCTTCAGAGAGCCTACGACAATGTAATCCATGATGTTGCAATTCAGGGACTTCCCGTCACCTTCTGCATCGACCGCGCCGGAGTTGTGGGAGAAGATGGCGTAACCCACCACGGTCTCTATGACCTGGTCTATCTCCGCTGTATTCCGGGTATGCGCATCGCCTCCCCTGCTGACGAGGAAACGCTGCGCAACCTCATGTTCTCCCAACTTGAAGAGGAAGGGCCGCTCGCTGTCAGGTATCCCCGTGGTAAAGCGACCAGTCCCGATTGGAAGACTCCGATGAAGAGGATTCCGTCAGGGAAGGGGCGTATGATACGCGAAACGGAGAATCCTCAGGCTATGATCATGACTGTCGGGCCGGCGCTCCACGATGCTCTGAAAGCTTCCGATATCCTTGAATCGGATGGTATCAGAGTGGAGGTCGCCGACATGATATGGGTCAAACCTCTTGATGAGGAGCTGTTGCGCAGGGCGATGCAATATCCGTTGATAGTCACTGTCGAAGATGGCGCTGTCACAGGGGGATTCGGTTCTGCAGTTTCCGAATGGCTGACAGACCATGACTATAAGGGAAAAATTATCCGGATGGGAGTTCCTGACAAATGGGTCCACCAGGGAAAGGTTGCCGAACTCAAGGAGCTATGCGGATATGACGCCGCTGCCATAGTCAGCAAAATCAAAGAGGTTCTATAGAATATATCAGGATAAAATATATTAGGGTATAAAAGTCCGCCTATGAAAATTATCATCGCCGGCGCCGGCGAAGTCGGAACGCATCTCGCGAAGATGCTCTCCAACGAGGACCAGGATATCATTCTGGTTGACAACGACCAGCCGCGCCTGGACATGATCGATGCCAACTACAATCTAATGACCTGGAACGGCTCGACATCCTCGTTCGCGACAATGCGCAACGTCAATGTCGCTGATGCCGACCTATATATCGCCGTCACGCCTTACGAGACACGAAATATAACGGCATGCGCTATCGCCAAGCGTCTGGGCGCGAGGAAAACCGTCGCGCGTATTGATAATTCCGAGTTCCTGATTAAGGAAAACGGAGAGGTGTTGCGTCAGTTGGGGGTTGACCATCTGATTTATCCTGAAAACCTTGCCGCTCAGGAGATTGCCCTCGCGCTTGCCCACAACTGGGCACGCTATTGGGGAGAGCTTCACGGGGGTGACCTGATTCTCATAGGGGTTAAGCTGAGCAATGACTGTCAGATTGTCGATAAGCAATTGAAGGATCTTCCTGTCAAGGCTCACGATTTCCACGTCGCGGCAATCAAACGCAACAATGAGACTATCATCCCGAACGGTAACGACACGCTGCTTCATAACGATATTGTATATTTCATCACCACTCCCCCATTCATCAATGAAGTCAGAGAACTTTGCGGCAAAACAAAGAGGGTGATTAAGAAAGGTCTTATCATGGGGGGTAGCCGCATAGCGGTCCGCTTCGCCAAGGAATATGGGGAGAAATACCATCTCAAGTTTATCGAGATCAGCCGCGAGAGATGTGAGGAACTGGCGCGCACGTTGCCGCAATGCGAGATTGTCTGCGGCGACGGACGCGATATGGAGGTGTTGCGCGAAAACAATATATACCAGTATGACGTCTTTATGGCGCTGACGGATTCTTCCGAAACCAATATTCTGAGTTGCCTGACGGCAAAGGAATTCGGAGTCACCAAAACAATCGCCGATGTCGAGAACCTGCAATTTCTCAGCTCAGCAGAAAATCTGAATATCGGAACGACAATCAACAAGAAACTCCTCGCATCGAGCCGTATATTCAAGATTCTTCTCGACGCAGACTCCAGCAATGATAAGTTCCTGGCTTTGGCAGACGCCGAGGTCGCCGAAATGAAAGCCAAGAAAGGTTCCAGGATAACCCGCGCTGAAGTGAAAGACCTGCATCTTCCTTTCGGCATGACACTCGCTGCCAGAATCAGCGGCGACCGAAGCGAGCTTATCTCGGGACGGACGCGTATCGAGCCGGGAGATTACGTTGTTGTCTTCTGTCTCTCGGGTAGCCTCCATAAGATTGAAAAATGGTTCAACTGATTTTGATCCGGAGTTTCTGTCTATACTGATTTGCCGATGGTTCCTTTTTTCAAACATAAGAGCTATATCAATTTCCGTGTCCTTCTTCGTGTCATCGGCTGGCTACTGATGATCGAGGGGGGATTCATGGCCTTGCCGACTCTGCTCGGGTTTATCGACGGCGACAATTCCGCCGTTCCTTTCATAATAGGGACAGGCATAACCTTCACGGCAGCCTTCTCTCTGATGAGTCTTAAAACCCGTAGTCGCGAAATGGGCAAAAGGGAAGCTATCCTGCTGACCTCCCTGACTTGGATTATCCTCTCTCTCTTCGGGATGCTCCCCTTTCTCTTCACCCACTCCCATTTATCGGTGACTGATGCCTTCTTCGAGACGATATCCGGTTTTACAACTACCGGTATGTCAGTCATTGGCTCGCTTGACGGCGTGCCGAGATCTATTCTGTTATGGAGGTGCCTGCTGCAATGGATCGGAGGTATGGGTATCATCCTTTTCACACTTGCAGTCATACCGATGCTCAACTATCAGGGGGGCATGATGCTTTTCAATGCGGAAGTGACCGGTATAACCCACGATAAGCTCGCGCCCCGCGTCTCCTATACAGCCAAGAGCCTATGGCTGATATATATAATCCTGACGCTCCTCCTCATCATCGCGCTGCTATTCTCGGAGATGACCACTTTTGATGCCATCTGCTACGGTCTGTCGACAATGTCTACCGGTGGATTCTCGACTTCTGACCTCAGCATTACGGAATGGGACAATCTTTATGTAAAGATTGTGATGGCAATTTTCATGTTTATCGGCGGTATCAATTTCTCTCTCATTTATCAGGGCACACGCGGGCGTTTTGATACTTTCCGTAATAATACGGTTTTCAAAGTCTATCTAAGCTGGATCGGTATCGCCTATCTTCTTTTCTGTTTCAATGTCTGGCGGACCGGAAGCGGTCACGACTGGATTGACTACAGTATCGACCCTATCTTCCAGGCTATCTCCCTGGCTTCTTCTACCGGCATGACAGAACCCGATTTCTCCGACTGGGGTTCGATTTCGACGGTCGTCATGATTGTGTTGATATTCACCGGCGCATGCGCGGGAAGTACCTCAGGTGGAGCCAAACTCGACCGAATCATTATCCTTCTAAAGTTCATGCGCAATCAGTTCTACCAGATGATGCATCCGAGCGCCGTGACAACGGTCCGTATCAACGGGCAGGGCACTTCATACGTGCTCGTTCAGAAGGTATTGGGATTCCTCTTCCTTTATATACTTGTCATTATGGTCGGAGGAACGCTGCTGACCATAATGGGACTGAGTCTTACCGATAGTTTCTTCTATGCCCTGTCGGCTATCTCAAATGCCGGGCTGGGAACAGAGGTTGCATGTGTCACCCAGCACTATTCGACAATACCCGATGTAGCCAAATGGCTTCTCGCGCTCCTTATGCTGATTGGGCGTCTGGAACTTTATACTGTCCTGCTGCTCTTCACCCCTATGTTTTGGCGAAAATGACCGCGCGGATGTGTCAACCAAATTTCCTCCATGGGTGTTTCTCTAATAAAATTAAAAATTATGAAAATCACCAAAGAGGAAGCTCTCGAATATCATGAGGACGTGCGTCCCGGCAAAATAGAAGTCATCCCGACCAAACCATACACCAGTCAACTTGACCTGTCACTGGCATATTCTCCCGGTGTCGCCTACCCGAGCCTGGCTATCGCTGAAAATCCTGACGATGCGTTCCGTTATACCGATAAAGGTAATCTTGTAGGAGTCATCTCCAACGGAACAGCTGTCCTGGGACTCGGAGATATAGGCGCCCTGGCAGGAAAGCCGGTGATGGAAGGAAAAGCTCTTCTATTCAAAATTTTCGCCGGAATCGATGCGTTCGATATTGAAGTCGACGAGAAAGACCCTGATAAGTTTGCTGATATTATCCGCGCTATATCGAAAACTTTCGGAGGTATCAACCTTGAGGATATAAAGGCTCCGGAATGTTTTAAGGTAGAACGTCGCGCAAAAGCTGAATGTGACATACCTGTCATGCACGATGACCAGCATGGGACAGCTATCATATCCGGCGCCGGACTTCTCAATGCGCTCGAATTGCAGAATAAGAAGATTGAAGAAATCAAGGTCGTGGTCAACGGTGCCGGCGCGGCGGCAATCTCATGTTCCCGTCTTTATGTCGAGCTGGGCGTCAAACCGGAAAATATAGTGATGTGTGACAGCCACGGCGTTATCCGTGCTGACCGCGATAACCTTAATCCGGAGAAACGTGAGTTTGCAACTTCACGCGATATACATACCCTCGCGGAGGCTTTGGTCGGCGCCGACCTTTTCTTAGGACTGAGCAAGGGTAATATAGTCTCGAAAGAGATGGTGGCTTCGATGGCTCCCAGACCTATTGTGTTTGCCCTGGCTAATCCGGATCCTGAAATCAGTTATGAGGATGCTATGGCAGCCGCTCCGGATGTGATTGTGGCAACCGGTCGCAGCGATTATCCTAACCAGATCAACAACGTCCTCGGTTTCCCATATATTTTCAGAGGAGCGCTTGACAGCCATTCGAAATGTATCAATGAGCCTATGAAGATTGCTGCGGTCCATGCAATAGCAGCGCTCGCCAAAGAGGAGGTGCCTGAAAGTGTCAAGAAAGCATACGATGATCAGTCTCTCAAGTTCGGACGCGATTATATCCTCCCGAAAGCGCTTGATAGCCGGCTCCTCTATCGTGTGGCCCCGGCAGTTGCCAAAGCGGCTGCGGAATCCGGCGTCGCGCGTCATCCGATTGAGGATTGGGAGAAATATGACGAGCGCCTCCGCAAACTGATGGAAGGTGTCGAGAGGGAGAAGATTCTTATCCCGCACCTCGAATTTAACGTTGCAGACAAACTCGAATTCTAATCCATAAATAGCTGGTAAAAATAAATGAGCATATAAAACAGGTCTATCGCGCCTGAATTGACACGCGATAGCCCTGTTTTATATGCTCATTTATTTTTACCAGCTATTTATGTCGAAATTATCAGTCAATAGTCTCTGCCTGATAGCCGATTTTGGCGAACGCTTCCTTAAGCTTCGCTACGTCAGACTTGCGGCGGTCAAAGGTGATGGTCACGCGCTGGTCGGCAGCCGAGGCATCGATCTTCTTGATCCCCTTCTCGAAACGCATCTCGCTCTTGACTCGGTTCTCACAATTCTGGCAAACAAGTTTTGGCTCGACAGCGAAAGCAACCACCGTATCATTACTCTCCTTGACTTTCTTGCCTTCTTGTTTAGCGCATCCTTCCTTCTTCGCGCAGGAATGATTCTCTTTCTTGCAGCATTCGGTCTGAGTTTTGGAGGACTCGGTCTGACATTCCTTTGCCTCGGCGGACCCGAAGGCAAAAATAGCCACCATGATGGCCGGCATGATTATTCTCTTAAGCATATCTTTTAGTTTGATTATATTTTGAATTTTAAGTCCCCATTCCACAAGAAATGTTAACAGTCACATCGTAGAAACGAATGAGTTTGGCCTTGCAGACATGGGAGCATTGCGGGGGAAGCGACAGATAAGGGAGCTAACCCTCATTCAGATTCCGAAGCGGAAACCGACATAGACCATTGCGCCATGAAGCGGAGCATGAATCATTGTGGCGTCGAAATCCGCACTCCAAGGATTGGAGGCACTGATTATCGGATCTTTCTGCCGATACCCGGTGATGTTCTCACCTCCGACATATACAGCCCAATGGCGAAAATTACGGGTAATCTGCAGATTGAGTTGCGCGAACCCGGAATAGCGTTCATTCCAGAGAGGAGAACCGTCGCTACCAAGCGCCGGTGTTGGCATACGGCCAGGCCCGTTAACCGCCAATGTAGCGTCAAATTGCCAAAGCCCCATCATCGGTTCGTAGCTCCAGGAAAAGAGCCATTTGCTCCGCGAGGTCAGTGGACGGTCACGGAATACCCCATCGCCGAAATCAACCTTCACATCATTAAGACGCCACGCCGCGGTCAGGGTCATGGATTCTATTATCTGACCTGTCGCCTCTATCTGGACTGTGTGGCCGCGTGAGCCACGGTTGGCTGTCGAGAGCCATGCTCCGTGGGGGTCCCGGTCGAGGTCAACTGTCAGGCAATGAGAGAAGCGGGTGTAATAATATTCAGCCGTCAAGGAGAACTCGCGGTCAAACAGAGTTTTACGCCATGAGGCGGAAAGCCCGGCGTTAAGCGCCTTCTCCTGGCGGAGATCGGCATCAATGACCAGACTTCGTGAGGAGGCAAGCAGATATGAATATTCTGCCAGGGGGTGAGGTGTGTGACGTCCTATTCCCGCAGAGAGATTGAAACTCCAAGGCTCCGCCGGCGTCCAGCGGATATGGAGGCGTGGGGTGAGCAGAGAACCGTAAAGAGAACTGTAGTCATAACGGATTCCACCCATAGCAATGAGGTATCCGGGAAGAGTGTAGGTATATTGTGCGTATCCACCCGAGACCCCTTCATGTTCAATAGGGAGTCGTGAGACCATTCCCTCCTTCTGGATGGCGTGGAGCCATTGCCGATAATTGTCGTAGCTGAAACTCAGTCCGCTCGAGAGGGCATGATGCTCACCCCATTTTCGCTCGAACATCAGCTGTGCGTAGAACTCTTTCTGTATTACGTCGTACTCTTTCATGCCATACAGCGCATGCTGGTCATGAATGGTTGCCGAGACCATTGCGGCGATATTGCCGTCATTTTCCTGATCGAAGATATAGCCGTTCTTCACAAACGCTTCGGCGCGACGGGTGTCGAGTCTGATTTTGTATAATGGCAATTCATCGGGCGATACGGGATGATGATGTGTCTCCTGACCGCTGCGTCTGCGTTCGGTCAGTAACTTTACGCCGGCCTGGAAGATATTGTTGTCGCGCACACAAGCCCAGCGGTTAAAGGCGCTGAGCTGTGATATGGCAGGCATATCTATAAAACCGTCGTCATTTCCGTCATGACTTTTGAAACTATGCTCGCCATGAAGAAGCAAAGAGCCGGACCAGTCGCGCGGTAGATGCAGATTTCCCGAAAGATTGAGTTCACCCTTCTCCTCGCTGTCAAAATATCCGTTGACTTGGAGTCCTTGGGGTCCCTGGGGTTTGCGACTCTCTACGTTAATCTGTCCTGACACGGATTCATAACCGTTTTTGACAGATGCGGCTCCCTTGGAGATTTGTATCGACTGCATCCAGGGGCCGGGGACATAGCTCAGGCCGTAGGGAGCTGCGGCGCCTCTCAAAAAGGGTATATTCTCGTGCATCATCTGAACGTAGGTTCCGTTGAGTCCGAGAAGCCGAATCTGTCGGGCCCCTGTAGCGGCATCGCTATATGATACATCTACTGACGGATTTGTAGTGAAGCTTTCGCCGAGATTACAGCAGGCTGCGCGACGCAATTCTGCTGAGGTAAGCAGTTCGGAATTGGTAGCCGTCGAGAGCTTGCGGCGGGAAGCGGTCTTCACAACGACCTCCTGCAGCTCAGTGTCGAAAAGATCCCCTATCGAATCGGTCGGTTCCTCGGCAGAGGCTCCGACCGTGCCTATAAGGCCCGTCAGCATAAGCATCTTCAGGTTGTTCATGTCCGTCAAGTGAATATTTAGATTAAGTCTATATAATTAACGGCAATGATCCGGTAAAAATTATCGAAGTTGTTAAAATTTAAGTTGTAAGGGTGGGATATAAAAAAGCAATGCTGCCCGACTAAGACAGTGTCTAAGGAATGATATTTTTTGCCCATGCAGGAAGTTCATCGACATACATCTTTTCAAGATTCCCATTACTAAGTCTGAATTGAATCTGAGCATCCCGGTCATTTACCGGACCCGTTCGGCCCGGCTATCACTATAAGTTTCGGTTTTCTTCCAGCCTTAACCATTTATCGCGCTGTTTATGCGGTCTGCCCACTTAGCCTTTACAATCTCGGCTTCCCGACGCATCTCAGAGAAATATGCGGCGGTAGCCTGTTCCTGACGCACTTTGGCATCATGAGCTACCTCTTTCATAAGCTGCGCCAACATCTCATCACTCGGTTCCTCACCGGATGTGAAGCGATATGAGTTCATTTCCTCTTCTGACATAATCATTTCCCTTAATTAGAATACAAATATACTAATTTTTTAGAGAGGTATATCAATTTCTAATTCTAATAATGCTGGTTTGCCGCGTCAAATACATTGATAGAATCTCATTATATTTCAGCCCATAAAAGTTATTTTCCATCGACCGTTTTTGTTAGAGCCTATCTTTTCCGTAACAACTTTGTCCTGCATAAGACGCCGCTGATAA
This sequence comes from Bacteroides sp., assembly GCA_014801785.1. Lineage (GTDB taxonomy): Bacteria > Bacteroidota > Bacteroidia > Bacteroidales > Muribaculaceae > Lepagella. The sequence continues at coordinate 69,037 of JAAVDN010000013.1, forward strand.
CGTATGGACTCCGGTTTCGTTCCAAGTGCATTCGCGATTTCTTCTATTGAAGATTCGGGGAATGAGACCATCTGTTTCAGAATTGAACGTTGTATATCCGACAAATCTATATGGGAATTTATCTGTGAAAGTATCTGTGAAACAGTATTGACACTCGCATCTATTCCTCTGTAATCTTTAATATTACCACTATTATTTATCTGTGAATACACCTGTGATTTTATCCGTGATTACACAGATAACGGTAGTGTCAGCCAAACCTCGTTAACTTCAGGTTCTTCATGGATTTCCGGGTTATTGAACCCAAGAGTATTCCATGCCTTTATTATCTTCATAAAGCCGGATCCAATATTATCACCGAAGCCTATCATTCGGAGCATCTTTTGAATTGTGCTATTGCGAGCCTGAGTATAGTCGCCATATAAATACGTTCGGGAGAGATTCTGAGCGTGCCGGGATTACGAAGCACTATTCTGTCGGTACGACGGTCGATGCGCAGCACACCTCCCAACAGATAGTCACAATACGTAATACAATTAATCATTGCTTCTCTAACAGCCTCATGGAGTGGGCCCCCATCTCTTCTGACAGTTCCTTCAAGTTTACCTTCGGATGGAAGAGTAAAGAGCAATTTGCGCAGAGCCAAAACAAGAAAATTGTAAAGGTTACATTCCCATCGACCATCATCAGTGAGACGATCATTCCATTTCTTGCTGTCTCCGGGCTCTATATCAATCAGGTCAAGATAATCAAGCCTAAAATTAGGGAAGTTCTTGCGGATATGTATTCCTTTACCAAACATCAAAAGCCCTGCCATAGTTATTCCCTCAATACCTTTCTGTCGATTGATATCGTAGCCACCCATTTGAATCAAAAAGTCTCTGTCATTGAGGTTTTNGTANNCNTGTCCTGGATTTAGGATATTGAATGATCGANGATATTTTTCAAGAGNTTCTGTATCGACATCCTCCATACCATAATGCTCTATAATCTGAGAGTCAGTGTTGTCTGAACTGTCTCGAAGTAATAGTGCAAGTTCCTCTTTTGTCACTCGTCGNTCTCCTTCGTGCCCTCTCTTATAGGTACCTTGTTCCAACTTCTGATTGATATNGTTCTCACTTACGCAGGGAAAGATAGTACAGACCCGAGGAGTCTGCAATAAGAATACCGAATTTCACGACCGCATCGTAAGTCTTGTAAATGATAACGCATCTCTTTTTGAAAGAGCAAAAGAGATTGCGTAGATAGTTCCTTTAATGTTCTGTAAACCCGGTCTGCATCGGGAGATGCGGACCGGTATTTTTCTTATTCTTAAGGAAATTAATTAGTAAACTAATAATATATTTTATTGGTAAACTAATGATAAAATATCAAATATTTTTTGTAACTTTGCGGTAGGTCTGAATGCTTCGCACCGCGAACCGGCTTCGCCGACTTTCGCTTTCAGCCTACTCGCGATTNCTTAATTGTCANCCAATAACACCATTCTTATGTCAACAAAAATCATAACCATAGCCAANCATAAAGGNGGTGTCGGGAANACTACCTCGACCGCTTCGATCGGTTCGGCACTCGCTATCCGTGGAAAGAAAGTCCTGCTACGCACAGCAGAATCTTTCCTTTACCCTCTATCCTTATTAATTATGTCATGGGCTACATCTCTTGCACAATCTTACAGTGATACAATGCGCATTGAGGCTATACGCTTTATTGACAATATGCCTGTGGATTTGCAGGATAAACAAAACGACGCAATCAAAGCTGCTATTTCAGGTGATTTGACAGCACTTGAAAATGTNAGAAATTCACGTAACAGAAAGCCTGATATTCCTTCCGGAGTTAATGTAATAGACATAAGTAAAAACTANCGTCTTTTCACCTCTAATGATCCGGGGGAATCATCTCGCAGGTTACTGATATATCTTCATGGTGGGGGTTGGTGTTTTGGAAGTATAAATAGTTGTACCGCTTTTTGCACCGAATTAGTGAAAACATCAGGTATCTCGGTTTTGGCTGTTGATTATCCTCTTTCACCGGAACATCCTTATCCTGCAGCGTTGAATGCTTGTGTAGAAGCATTATCATACGCACATAGCCACGCCGAGGAAATCGGAATAAATCCTGCATATATTTCTATTGGCGGAGATAGTGCCGGAGGGAATCTCGCACTCGCAACTGCCATATACATGATATACACACAAGAACAGATCGAGCGAATGGGTTTAACGGTAGATTTGCCAAAGATTCATTCTCTTGTATTATTTTATCCGGTTGTAAAAGTATGGAATGATAATTCTGAATCATGGAAAANGTTCAGTAAAGGTTATGGNCTTGACGGAGAAATAATGGAGACATTCAATAAGGCATACGTTGGTGAAGCTGATAGCCAATTACCTCTGATNTCTCCGTTCAATACAGCATATTCTCATCTGGCTCAATTACCACCCATTCTTTTGATAAATGCCGANANAGATATNCTTCGCNATCAAGGTAAGGAAATGTTTGACAAGATGANAGAAGCCGGTGTCAAAGTTCAACGTGAAGTCTTACCNGGTACAACCCACCTCTTTATTACCGTCCCCGGACAACCGACAGCTTTCACNCAGTCAGTAAGGTTAGCGACTGATTTTATATTGGAACGCATGCCGTGATTGAAGCCTTGTCTCCGTGCAATACTTCACCGNTGTATATCAAGTTCTGATCTTGCCAATAACACCAAATTGAGTTCATCAGCGAATTGAAACTCNCTGAATACCGCTTATATAATCTCAAACTGAAGTAATGTTGCTAAATTCGCGACTGGTGTATCTTCAAAGACAACAACCTTGAAGTATTCTTTTTATTTCTCGGAAATTATCCGTAACTTTGCACTATGACAAAAGCACAAAAATTAAAAATTTGCGATTGGACATTGGTAATTATATTACCGATTGTCCTCGCATCAAGCATACAGTTGGAAGCGACTTCAAGTAGTGGCTTCTTGCCAGTTATTTTCCATATAATAGTAGCGCTGCCGTTCATGAGTCTTGTTGTATGGCATATTTATCTTCATTTTCAATGGAAAAAGTGGCTTATAAAATTTAGCAAACTTAAAGTGCCGACACGCATACTATGGTGGCTGTATGTTCTTACTTTCATATCAGGCGTAGCAACATTAATCCATTGGCTTCTATCAAATGAGCATAGTCCATTAGGAGGTGTGCATGGAAAACTCGGATTTTTAATGATAGCCTTTGCTATAGGACACACTATTAAGCGTATCAAATTTTTCAAAAAGAAATAATAAGCGTCTTTTCGCAACCGTCATAAGGTCCATAACTTCGCTACATAATACATCAGCAAGTTATGGACTTATTTTATACAGACCTTAATTTCTACTCGGTTGAAAACCTGACCGACTTCGAGGTTAGCACAACTATCGTCAATTCCACATCAGTATACAGCGAAAATAGGAATCTGGTACTGATACTATTACATTCCACGTCGCTGACATATGTAGATTTGGTCTGTATCGAAATGAAACTAGTCTGAAAACGAGTACTTACCTGTACGAGGCTGTGTCTAAATAGACACAGCCTCTCCTCTTATTTCCTTATGTCGAGCACATTTCGCTCATCAACTTGTTCGAGCCCTGACAGTAATATAAACTTTCAGCTCCATCCTAAAATGCATTTGCGGATGCACAGAATTTTATTGTGCCACCAGTTCTACAACTGTAGATGTATTATGTTGCCAAGAGAATATATTCAGACCAACTTTCATCAGATAGTCCCCTGTGAAGACCTTATTATTCTGAGTGAATGTTGACTCTCTCCCGGGCATAAGATTAATCTCTCTCACCAAGTATTTCTTATCGGGATCCAGTCCACGCAGTTTTACAGGTGAAAGCTTCTCCTGGAATCTTGGAGAAAGATCATAGGCGAAAAGGACAGCCATTTTCTTTGATTTGTCTACATATTCCACGGCCGCATGATTTGTTTCGTAAGGNGACACGAGACGATATTGATCACCGTCCATCACGGCAGGTTGTAGANGTTTCCAATTTTCAACAGCCTGCTGGCAATATTCNAGTTCCTCGGCCGACAAATCCTGAAGTCCNATATCAAATCCAAGTTTACACATTGCTGCCACATCCGTACGGAATTTTACNGAAGTATTCTTATTCCAGCTGGTAACGTGTGCAGCCATAGCTTTAGCCGGGAAGAACTGTGAGAAGCCCCACTGTATATAGATACGTTCTATTGGATCNGTATTGTCGGAACACCAGAATTCNGTNAAATATTTNAGNGCNTCNTANTCACANCGNGCNCCACCACCNGAGCAAAGCATCATTGGNACATNAGGATATTTNTCNTTGATNCGTTTNAGCACATTNTANATACCNCGTANATGGTCNACGTAAAGTTGACCTTGTTTATCCTTAGCATAGGGNGAATAGATATTAGTGATGGGNCTGTTACAATCCCATTTGAAATATGCAACATCNGGATTCTCAGTGAGAATATTGTCCACAACTTTAAACACATGATCNTGCACTTTAGGATTGCTCATATCCAANACAAGCTGATTNCGGTAGNAGTAGGTGTCGCGATTNGGCTGTTCTATCACCCAGTCGGGATGTTTCTCGTAAAGTTCGCTCTTAGGATTCACCATCTCAGGCTCTATCCAAATACCGAATTTNACATCAGCNTCTTTTGCTGCGTCAACAAGTGNCGGAATGCCTCCGGGGAGTTTATCGTGGGTAACTTCCCAGTCGCCAAGNCCGGCATGATCATCTTTGCGGGGATATTTATTGCCGAACCANCCGTCATCAAGAAGGAACATGTCTACACCAAGGTGTTTNGCCTCTTTCATAAGTTNGGCAAGAATGTCNTGATCNAAATCAAAGGCTGTGTTTTCCCAGTTGTTGAGNAGAGTCAGACGNTGNCCTTCNCCATCTTTAAGTTGATATNTACGTGCCCAATCGTGAAGATTGCGACTTCCCTGACTTGTGCCGTCATAGCTGATGGTGAATATAAATTCGGGAGTGGTGAATACTTCGTTGGCTTTTAATTCATAGGTGGAGGCATAGGGATTTATACCGGGGATGACACGTAGATTTCCTACATTGTCAACCTCAAATGTAAATCGGAAGTTGCCCGTCCAGCCGAGAGTACCCATGAGCACTTCTCCACTATTTTCTTTTGCCGGTCCGTTAAGTCCTATTTCAAAGAAAGGGTGTGTATGCATAGCCGCCCGACTTCCCAATTTTGTATCAATCACCTTTTTGCCGAACTGAAACTGCTGAGTACTCATCTGAGCTTCTTTAGCCCAGTCGCTACTAAATTCTGTGAGCCAATATTCAGGTTCATTGAAATAGAGCATGGCAGAAGCATATTGGGAAAGGGATATGGGTTTCTTTTCACGATGAGATATCTCTGACCATGTTTTTATGACATTTTCTTTAGGATAAGCCACATAGTTGAGGGTTACGTTTACCGGATATTTGTCATCGCGGAGATTTATTTTTGTATGCGTTCCTCCGGGCACCTCCTCTTGGGTAGAGTTCTCATAATAAAGATATGTGGTCATGTTACCGTCGGAATGTGTTATTCCGAGCGCCGGTTCGAAGAAATCTTCATTTCCGGAAGTTGAGTAGGCTTCCCATCCTCTTGTAGACACAGAACCATCAGACCCTGCATGTTGATTCCAGGTGAGGTTTATCAAATCTTCATTATGACGAAGTTTCGGACCGAGATAGGTCTGATAAAGTCGACTGTTAGGACCAACTTCAAGCACGAGGTCTGTATTGTCAGTCGCTATACGGATAATTTTTCTGCCTTGTGTCTCTGCACTCGCTGTAAAAGCCATAGCAAAAGACAGCAGCGTTCCTATTAAGATCTTCATGATGATATATTTATTAGATTTGGTTTATTTTAGGGACTCGGGG
>JAAVDN010000014.1 GCA_014801785.1 Bacteroides sp.
TGTTAATGAATAGATTTTTCATCTGTCATTGGTTTTGGTTATGAACTAATGAGAGTCCCCCACACTTCAGGGGATTCTTCTTCTTTTCTAAGTTTCTCAGAACTCGATTGAGCCGGAATATGTCTGGCTGTCATCGGTTCTAAGGATGATGGTGTAGTGCCCTTCGAGTTCGGGAATCTCGGTGTAGGGCTGTTCGGTAGTCGCGAGGCCGTTCCACTGATAGGTCGCGCTCGTGAGCGTGACGGTCGCGGATTACACGCCGCGCGGAAGGGCGAGCTTCAGCCAGCCGCGACCGTAGGTACAGAGAATTCCGATATTGGGATTGGCGGGAATTCTTAAGCTGCCCCCAACCGGTGGAGGATTTTTGCGAAGAACTATGGTGTCTCGGAGTTCCGCCTTATCCGTATCCGCGAGGGCCGGGGTGGCAAAACATCCTATAATCAGTAATAGTGTCAGAAGTTTCTTCATAGCAGGATGGGTCAGGTTAGGGTGCAAAATTAGGGGATCCGGAGGACACATGCAAATTTCCGGACCTGATAAAATTCGACATTTCCCTTTATATATAACTGATAATAAACAACTTACAGAATGTCGAATTTGCCTAAATTCGACATTTAAGTAAATAGCTGATTTATAAGAAGTTACAAACACGATAAGAAACGGAATGTCGAAAAAATTTTTCAACATTCCGTCAAGTTATTATAAATCAATCAAATACACGAAACCAAGACGCCGTAACAAGGGAAACACCCCCTGTTGTCCTCCATGAAACTCACGACGCAGCTTTTAGACTCAGGCGAAATACGACCAGATTCCTTTAGTGATCCACTCCGAATACATGGACTCTTCCTGTTCGGTTACCGTTCCCTTCTCGACGCCTTCCCGGATTTTTTTCAACATGTCACGACGACGCGTATATACCACATTGACGGATTTCAATCCCAACAGACTCGCTATATGTCCGCATTGCAGATCCAGGAGGGAAAGCATAAACACACCGTAATATACCTCCTTTAACGGCACCTGATCCCGGAACCTCGCCATGACATTGTCAAAGACAAGGTTCATAAGTGTCTCAAGCTCCTTAAGCTCGCTTTTATTGAAGACCAGGGACTTCACACCGGCAACCGTCTGCTTCAGCAGATCCGAGTCACTCCTTTTTTTACCCTTACTGCCCGCCCCTTCCATTTCGTTCATGACGACGATGATCTTATCGGCAACTTCAGTCCTTATATGCATCAGGTTCCCCAAAAACCTTTTCAGCCTAAGTATATTCTCCGACAACAGATTCTTTTCTTCCTCGGCCCGCTTCCGTTCATCTTCCGACTGACGCAGACGCGCCTCCCGCTGTTGGAGTTTATCTTCGGACTGCTGCAGCCTCTTTTCGGTCTGACGATGCCTCAGCTCCGACAATTCCAGATCCTGCCTGAGTCTCCCGTTCAGCTCGACTATTCCTTCGAGAGTGGCAACACTCCGCTGCAGACGTTTCCTATGGAGAAAACGGATCAAACAGATAGCGCCCCCCATAAGGACGAGAAGAAGTCCTAACAGCGCCCACAGCATGACGTTGCGCATACGGCTCTCGCGCAGCTCCGCCTGCTGAAGCATGGCCGAGACCTCGAAATAATCCGCAAGCGCGCTCGAAACCTTCTGACTCCTCGCCTCATCTATCTGAGCCTGGATGGCGCCGTCGAAACTGAGAAGTCGGGAGAAGGCCTCCGATTGATTCCCCTTAAACCTGGCGATCTTCATATAAAGCATACGTCTCATGGGACTGCCGTCATCGCTGATTTCGCCTAAGAACCGCTCCCCTTCCTCAATGCGCCCCAGTCCGAGCAACGTCTGACAGCGACGCAAGGAGTCGAGGGTAGTGGCGTACTGATACTCCATACGGGAATCCCACAGAGGCAAAGCTTCCGCATATTTGCTTTCATCCAGGAGGCACAGGGCTTTAAGATATTTTGAATTAGCCTGGACGCGCACCTCGCCGCGCGCTTCTTTTTCAAGCTGATCCGCTATCTTTGTTGCCTCCACCAGGTTACCGGTGTTATAATAAGCGCGCCCGAGATCGTTCAGGACATCCAGCTCATAGTCTTTCCGGCCGCTTTTCTTCATATACACGTAGGCCTTTTTCGCATATTCCAACTCATCCTCGGAACAAAGCAGATAGTAATATACGTAGGCTATGTTCCGACAGGCCATTCCGGCCCTGAAGTTATCGCCGGTGCGGTCCGCCAGCACCTTCGACTGCGTGAAGTCGACCATGGCTTCACGATAATCCTTGGCATCGTAACCGGCACGTCCCCGATAGTAGTAGGCCATGGCCGACCGACGCTCGTCTCCATTACTGCTGTAAAAGTCAACCGCCTCATTGATTATGGTATCACCGGCCAAATCAATATAGTTCTTGTCGCGGGCCTGCGTCAGCAACAGGGCGTAGAGGGCGCGGTCGGCGCCGCCAAGGCGCGAGGCGTCGATGGAGTCGAGAATCTGCAACGACGAATCGGGACGCTCATCCATCAGGGTCTCAGCGCGATTCAGGCACACGCGGTCCGCGGTTCCGCCGCCGCAGGCGGCGAGCAGAAGCAGCATGATGGCGATTATGGGGAGGAGGCTCCTTTTCATGATGCAAAGATAACGCTTCCACAGCGATTATACAACTTTGCGCCCCCGATGTGGCAGTTGGTGCCCTCCGGCGCGCTCACACCCCCGGCCGGGGGCTTAAAAAAAGCGCGCCCCGTCGGGAGGACGGGGCGCGCATATGGGAGAAGAATCGCGAATCAGTTGAAGCGACGGTTACCCTGAAGGCGGGGCTCCGAGGCCATGGCGGCCTGCTTCTTCTTCAGGTTGTTCTTCAGGATGGTGTAGGCGACAGGAGCCGCGCAGAAGAGCGAGCAGAAGGTACCGACGACAACGCCGAAGATCATCGCGAACGTGAAGGAGCGGATGGTGTCGCCGCCGAGGAAGAAGATGCAGGCGAGAACGAGGAGGGTCGAGAACGAGGTCATGACCGTACGGGTCAGGGTCGTGTTCAGCGACTTGTTGAATGTCTCGAAGCGGTCCTCTTTCGGATAGACCTTCATCATCTCACGGATTCGGTCGAACACAACCACCGTGTCGTTGATCTGATAACCGATGATTGTCAGCACAGCCGCGATAAACGACTGGTCAACCTCCATCGAGAAGGGAAGGAAGCCCCAGCAGATGGAGTAGAAGCCGACAATCAGGAAGGCGGTCAGCGCAACTGCGCATACAGCGCCGACGGAGAAGGCGATGTTGTGGAAACGCAACAGGATATAGAGGAACATGCAGACGACAGCGATTCCGACTGCCCAGTAGGCATCGCGACGCATATCGTCAGCCACCGACGGACCGACCTTCTGAATCGAGATGATACCGCGGCTCTCGTCAGCAACGGTGAACGCCGTCTGATCCATGACCTTCCCATCGGCGCCCGTAAGCTCGGGCTGCAGGCCTTTGTAGAGAAGATCGGTTATCTCCTTCTCGATGTTGTCAGACTCGGTGTCGATCTTGTAGTTGGTGGAGATACGGACTTTCGTCGGATTGTCGATAGTGATGACACCGACAGAGACCGTGCGGTCGTCGGCAGCTTCCTGAAGCTGTCCGAGAAGACGGCTCTGGATTTCGGCAGGATTGACATCCTTGTCGAACTGGACAACATAGTTGCGTCCTCCGGAGAAATCGATACCCTGGTTCATTCCGCGGATAGCGAGGGAGGCTATGGAGATGACGATCAGCGTAACCCATACTGCGGCCGCGACCTTCGTCTTGCCCAGAAAGTTGTAATGGGTGTCGGAAAGGAAGTTGCGGCTGAGCTTCGTGTCGAAGGTCATGTTGGCGCAACGACCGTTCTTGGTTATCCATTCGAAAGCTATGCGGGTCAGGAAGACGGCGGTGAAGAAGGAGCAGACGAGACCGATGATGAGGGTGGTCGCGAACCCCTTGATCGGACCGGATCCGAAGATAAGCAGGATGATACCGGTGATGACCGAAGTCAGGTTGGAGTCGAAGATCGCGGAGAAAGCGTTGCTGTAACCCTCGGCGATAGCCTGACGGAGTTTCTTGCCGCTCTTGAGTTCCTCTTTGGTGCGCTCGAAGATAAGCACGTTGGCGTCAACGGCCATACCCAGCGCCAGGACGATACCGGCGATACCGGAAAGGGTCAGGACGGCCTGCAGCGAGGCGAGGATTCCGAGAGTGAAATAGAGGTTGAGGATAAGGCCGACGTTGGCTACCAGACCCGGGATGAGTCCGTAGACCATGATCATGAAGACCATCAGCAACGCGATGGCGACGATGAAGGAGAGGAAGCCCTGCTGGACAGCCTCGGCGCCGAGGGAGGGACCGATGACGTTGTTGGAGACGATATCTACCTTGGCGCTCATCTTGCCCGACTTGAGCACGTTGGCCAGGTCATTGGCCTCTTCGGGAGTGAAGTTGCCGGTAATCTGCGAGGAGCCTCCGGTAATCTCGTTGTTGACGTTGGGGAAGGAATAGACATGCTCGTCGAGGACGATGGCGATGGGGCGTCCGATATTGTTGCGGGTGATGGTCGCCCATTCGCGGGCGCCGCGGTCGTTCATGCGCATGTTGACCATGTTACCCTGCAGGTTGTCGAACTCGGAGCTGGCCGAAGTGACGGCGTCACCTTCGAGAACTGCGTCACCCTTGAGGGCGACAAGCTGCCAGTAGGGTGTGGTCTTGGGTTCCCCGTTGGCTTTCATGACCTGATTACCCTGCTCGTCATAGACAGGAGCGTCGAACGCCTTCACTTCCCATACGGCGTGGAAGTCGGAGGGGAGCTGCTGCTTGGCAAGCGGGGAGTTGAGGATGGAGTCAACCATAGCGCGGTTAGCCGGGGTGACGAAGCCGATGACAGGGCTTCCGGCGCGCTGAGGNCCTCCGAGGAGCTGGATGAGGTTGGCGTGGCCGATAGTGTCCTGAGCGGCGTAGGCCATCGAGAAGTTGTTGAGGTCGGAAGCTATCTCGTTGTAGTTGTAGACTTCATAGAACTCCAGGTTTGCCGATGACTTGAGAAGCTCTGTCACACGCTCCGGTTCCTTGACGCCCGGAAGTTCGAGAAGNATCTGTCCTTTCTTGTCCTGAAGCTTCTGGATATTGGGAGCGACGACGCCGAACTGGTCGATACGGGTACGGAAAATATTGAAGGCGGCATCGACCTGGCTGTCAAGCTGGCGGTCGAGGGCCTCGACGACCTGGGCGTTGGTGGAGTTGCTCTTGAGGCTGCCCAGGAACTCTCCCTCGCGGAGGAAGAGACCGGCCATAGTGCCGGGCTGGAAGTTGGAGGCGAAGCGGGAAACGAAGTCGGAGTCCGAGGATTTGGTCCCTGCGGCGATCGTCTTGCTGATGGCGTTGTCGATCTCGCGCAACTGGGTCTCGCCGGCGGCATACTGGCGGAGCATGTCGGGAACCGAAATCTCGAGTACCACGTTCATACCTCCCTTGAGATCAAGACCCATGCCGATCTCCATCTTGCGGACCTGGTTGTAGGTGTAGTTCAGATAGACTTTCTCCTTGTCCAGAGAGTCGTTGAACTGTTTCAGACTCTGTTTGTAGACATCATTGGTCACGTCATCTGTCTTCGCCATCATCGCGGCATACTCCTTGGCTTTCTTCTCGTAATGCGAGGTGACGAACGAGAAGGAGATATAGAAGCCGCAAATCAGGATCAACAGGACCGCAATGGTGCTGATAAACCCTTTGTTCTGCATTGCTTAAGTTAGTTATTTTTGTTGTTTTTTTCTTAACGCATACAAACCGCCCGGCCACCCTGTAAGGAGCGGTCGAACAGGCATTTTTCCCTTCCCGCATATTTTTTCAGTTTGCAAATATACGGCTTTTTTTTAACTCCCTCAATTTATTAACTCTTTTTGCGTCCCTTTTCTCTCCATTTTTCCCTTTTTCTCCACTTTTTTCGCTAACTTCGCGCAAAACTCCCTTTCAAGCCCAACTACAATGCCCGATTCCCTCAGACAGGACCTCGTCGAAGAGTCTGACCCTAAAGCGCCGCTGACAAAGCGGATTCTCGCTGTCGCAGTCCGCTATCTGCTCCCGCTGGNGCTGACTATTCTGCTGGTCTGGTATATGTTCCGCAAAATCAGTTTCGGCGAGATGATGGAGATTCTCCGTCACGGCGTCGACTACTGGTGGATTCTCTGCGCCATGGCTATCAGCGTCTTCAGCCATATCTTCCGCGCCATGCGCTGGCGCATACAGTTGCGGGCCCTCGANATCAACGCNCCACTGATGGCGCTCAGCTGCTCGGTATTCGGATGCTACGCCCTNAATCTGGTATTCCCGAGACTGGGNGAGGTATGGAGATGCACATATATCGCTTCCAGACAGAAGGCCCCTTTCACCAAGGTGCTGGGNTCGATGGTGGCCGACAGACTGGCAGACACTCTTACGGTNGCNTCCCTGCTCCTGCTCTGCTTCATTGTCGCGGCCCCGGCTATCAATGCTTTCCTGACCAGATACCCGGTCGGAAGAGATATTATAGCCCTTATATCGAATCCCTGGCTATGGGTCGCTTTGGTGGTCGCGGGGATCGCCGGATGGTGGGNGCTCCGTAGATTCCGGAACGCNGCTCCGGTCCGCAAGTTGCTCGGAATGCTCGCTCAGCTCTGGCAGGGGTTCGCCGTCGTNACCTCGATGCCGGGNAAATGGCGTTTCCTGATGCTGACCCTCTGTATCTGGGGGTGTTATTTCCTTCAGCTNTACGTCGCGTTCTTCGCTTTTCCATTCACCCGCGACCTCTGCGCCGAACCGGGGNTGGCTTGGGGCCTGACACCCTGTCTGGTGGCTTTCGTGCTAAGCTCCATCGGTATGGCAATCCCTTCCAACGGCGGCCTCGGTCCCTGGAATATCGCCGTCATGTTCGGTCTGGCTATCTACGGTATCTCAGACCCGCAGGGAACGGCTTTCTCCATGCTGCAATGGAGCGGGCAGACGGTCATGCTCATCCTGCTGGGTATTTTCACAATGGTCTATATCTCTGTCTCCGGCTCCAAGAACCGAGCCAGCAGGAATGGCTGACCTCCGAGCATAATTCCGCGCGTAATAAGTTTAGAATAATAAAGGTAGAAGGGGTTAGAAGGGTCTAAAAATAAAAATTCATGATTTTCTCACCCAAAGATAACGACGACAACGATTTCTTCGACGGACCGGATATTCCGGAAGAACCCGTAAAACCGAAGGCGCCGGAACCGACCCCTGACACCCCCGATTACTGGGAGGAGGAGTCGGAATGGGAGCATCTGCGCCCTATCCGCAGATGGAGAAGCCGTCTCTTCATCATTCTGACTATCGTCGCCGCAATCATCATGGTGTTCGGATATATCTGGTTTTTCAATCCTTACGTCAAGGAAGCAACGCAATTCGGATATATCGAGGAGCTGGAATACCGCGGTACAATCTTCAAGACATACGAGGGGGTCATGCTGCCGTATAAGGAGCTTCACGACACTACCCGCATCTATACACGCGACTTCATCTTTACAGTAGAGAAGGCGGATGTGGCCGCCCGCATGAAACGATTCCAGATCGCAGGACGTCCCGTAAGGGTCGAATACAAGCGCTATCATTCGATTCTTCCCTGGCGCGGAGAATCGAAGGTAGTGGTGGTCGCCGCCGACAGCGTCGATCCGGCGACAATCCTCCCTCCGGAGTTCGCACCCCGCAACAACGGGATCCCGGTAAAGAATCACCGTCGCGACAACGAGGTGCAATAAGTCCGATAAGGTTTTGCGGAGGCGAAGGAGAGATACCTTCGCCTCCATGTTTTATTCAATAGATGATATCCTGGAGGAGAACGGGCGGCGAAACCGCAATCTATCCTCCGACTTCGACCCGGTATCGGGGCGCTGTTCCGTCGGAAAACGGTTCCGCCTCGATCTGCCGGGTTTTCCAATTCCTGTCCAATATCTTCCGGAGGAGATGTTGTCGGAGCCGATTCTCGACGAGTTACGCGACAATCCGGCCGACCCGCTGATAATCGAGAAGTTCTTCCGGATGCGTTGTCGCCACGACTTCCCTTTCTGGGCCGCTACTCTGGTCGTCATCCGCAACAAGGGGGGCGGCCCGGACCGCTTCTTCTCCCTCAATCCTCCCCAACGCAAGCTGGTCGCCATGCTGGAGGAGATGAGGCGCGAGGAACGCCCCATTCGCCTTATTCTGCTCAAGGCCCGCCAATGGGGAGGATCTACATGTATTCAGCTATATATCGCGTGGCTCCAGCTTGTGGTTGCCAAAGGTCTNAACTCCCTCATAATAGCTCATCAGTCAACAGCGACCGAGGAGATTAAGGATATGTTCGACCGGATGATGGAACATTACCCCCGCGAACTCCTCATGGATGAGGAAACAGGTGGCGAACGGGAGCCGAAGAAGCTGACGGCGCTGGGAAACTCGCGCTCGACTTTCGCCATCGCGGGACGAAGCGCCAAGATAAAGCTCGGCACCGCCGAACGCCCCGATGCGTGCCGCGGTGCCGATACCTCTCTTATCCATCTTTCGGAAGTCGGCCTCTGGCGACATTCCCGCTCCCGATCTCCGGAGGCGGTCATACGCGCCGCCACTTCCGGAGTGTTGTTCCGCCCGATGACCCTCATTGTCCTGGAAAGCACCGCCAACGGAACCGGAAATTACTTCCACCGCGAATATAAAGCCGCCCGCAAGGGGCGCTCCCAGTTCCGTCCGCTATTCATCGGATGGTATGAGATTCCGCAATATGCGGTTCCTGTCAGCGATCCACGGGGGTTTGCTGAACGTCTGCTAAAGATGAGGGATTCCTCATCTGCTGACGACGACCGTTCGGCGCCCGGCTCATATCTATGGGGATTGTGGCGCAAGGGGGCGACACTCGAAGCGATTGCCTGGTATATCGAGGAGAGGCGCAAATATGCCGACCAGGCTCTTATGGCCTCCGAATACCCTTCCGACGATATAGAGGCTTTCTCCCATTCCGGAAAGAGGGTCTTCGACATCTATCTGGCGGAGCGTCTGCGCGACGGTTGCCGCCCCCCGGAATGGCGCGGCGAAATAACCGGGGATGCGCCTTCGGGTCCGGACTCATTGCTTAACCTGCGTTTCGAAGAGGATCCGGGGGGTATGCTGGAGATATGGAGGATGCCGGAGAGGGGGCGCCGTTGCGAAGGGCGATGGGTCGTGGCCGTCGATATCGGGGGACGTTGCGAGGAGGCGGACTGGAGTGTGGTGACGGTCTTCGACCGACTCCCGCTTCTCGAAGGGAGGGGTCCGGAGGTGGCCGCCCAATGGAGAGGGCATACCGATATGGACCTTCTGGCATGGAACGCGGCCCGAATCGCCCAATTCTTCGACAATGCACTCCTGGTCATCGAAAGCAACACACTCGATTCGCGGGACCCTTCCCGGGGTCTCGACGGAGATATGTCAGGCTCTCTGTTCGCGGAGCTGAAGACTTTCTACCCTAATCTATATGCCCGCCAGGCTCCCCCGGACGCGACAAGGGAACAGTCGCCGTCGCGATACGGATTCCATACGAACCGGGCGACAAAGCTCCTTATTATAACCAATCTGATCAAGATGGTCCGCGAACAGGGATGGACCGAGCGCGACGAACGGGCGGTCGATGAGCTGCTGACCTACGAGCGGCGACAGGATGGGAGTTTCGGTGCGGTCGAGGGGTGTCACGATGATTTGCTGATGACTCGTGCCATCGGGTTGCATATTGCCCTCAACGAGATGCCACTACCCAGACTGATCGCTCCCGCTCAACACCGCCGACGGACTTCCTCTCGCCCCGACCTTATGTTTTAGAACCTATGAAAAAGATGCTTCAGAACCTATGAAAAAGAACCTGCAATTACTCAACGAGGCTACACGGGCCTGGAATAATCTGGCGGAGTTCCGCCGCGAACGCGAGAGATGCAAGCGTTACACCTACGGTCGGCAATGGGACGACCGCATAACGGTCGACGGCCAATCCCTCTCCGAAGAGGATTATATCCGGTCCCAGGGAAGCGTTCCGCTTAAGAACAATATGATAAGGCGCCTTGTGAGAAATGTCCTGGGGGTATGGCGAAACGATTTCGCACTCCCGCGACCGGTAGCNATAGACCCCGGGGAACAACCCCTGGCCGATGTAATNTCTTCTCTGCTTGACGCCAATGCGCAGACGAACCGTTTGCGCGAGTTGTATGCGCGTACTATGGAGGAGTTTCTGATAAGCGGTATGGCGGTTCACAGAAAGTCTTTCGCCCCGATACGCAACCGGTCGGACGCAAGAACTGACTATGTCCACCCCGATTCTTTCTTCTTCCGCTCCGACTCGGGGGATTTCCGTTGCTGGGATTTCTCCCTGGTCGGTGAAATTCATGACCTCCCTTTCCGGGCCCTCGTCTCGTCGGTCGTCTCCGACGAGCGACATCTGGAGGAGTTGATGAGTCTGTACAATGTGGAGTCTGCCGACAGCGCCCGTAGTTGCCGTGTCTTCGAGATTTGGCACCGACGCAACGTTTCGCGCAGGGAATGGTGTGACCATGACAGGGGGCTCCTCATATCCTCCGCAGAAAAGAAGCAGGCCCCTCCCTCAGGGAGCGCCGTCCGCCTGTCGTTCAGTCAGGAATGGATCTGCACGTTCCTGGGGCCCGGCGGCGAGATTCTTTGGGAGGGGCCGACTCCCTACGCNCATGGAGGACATCCGTATGTGGTCCGCCTATACCCCTACATCGACGGGGAGATACATTCCTTCGTCTCCGACGTTATTGACCAGCAACGATATACCAACCGACTGATAACCCTCTACGACTGGATAATGAGGGCTTCGGCAAAGGGTGTGCTTCTCTTTCCGGAGGGTTCCTTGCCGGAAGGAACGGAGCTGGAGGATGTGGCCGAGGAATGGTCGCGCTTCAACGGTGTCATCATGTTCCGACCGCGCGCCGGCACTCCGCTGCCTCAGCAGGTCAGCAGCAACGCGACCAATATCGGCATCACGGAATTGCTCAATATCCAGCTGAAGATGTTCGAGGATATTTCGGGAGTCAACTCGGCGCTTCAGGGGAAGCTGGAGAGTTCCTCGGTGTCGGGAACTCTCTTTTCCCAACAGACACACAACGCGCTGACCTCCCTCCGCGACCTTCTGGAATCTTTCCGGGAATTTGTTATCGAGGGGACGATGCGCGACGCCTCGAATATCGCCGCCTTCTATTCCAGGAAACGCGCAAGACGCATCGCCGGGGCGACACGCCTTGACAGAATCGGCGCCCTCCGGGATTTCGAGGACGCCGAGATTGATTTCATTTTTGAAAAAGAGGAGACCGGAAGCTATTTGGAGGAGGAGGAATCGGAGAAATCCCTCTCGTCGCGGTCCGCCAGCTCTGCGGCGAGCGCTTCCGCTATCTCCCAGTCGAGAGGTGTGTCAAGGTCTACTGAGCGCTCACGGGGCATCTCGTAGGGGAGGCGCCGTCTGAAGGCGGACAACGGGGAGGCAAGGAGGGAGGGAACGCTGATGACGTAGACCGCACCGTTATATTCATAGACCGACGGCGCATCCTGTCGCCTTATATAATTTCCCGGACCTTTCGAGATCGTCAGCCACCCCTCGCTGTCGGTCTCGAATGCGTTATAGTAGGGATTTGTCTGGGCCTGACAGACACTGACGACCATATCAAGGTCCGGACGCCAGAGGGAGGCGGCCCCCTTGATATCGGCGGTCATACGAAGCGGCGAAGTCGGCTGAAGGAGGATGAGGCGATCATACTCGCGTCCCCGGGAGCGGTAATAATCGAGAGCATGGAGCAACACCTCGTAGGTTCCGCTCCCGTCGGCCGCCAGCTCGGCGGGACGCAGGAAAGGGACCGGCAACCCGGCTTTCTGCGCGACGCCACGTATCTCTTCTGAATCGGTNGTCAGGCATATATCCTCGTCCGAGGCCCCGCAGTCGCGGGCCTGACGGATGGCGCGGACTATCAGCGGTTCCCCCATAAATTCCTTTATGTTCTTTCCGGGAATCCCTTTGCTTCCTCCGCGCGCCGGTATGACATAAAGGGTTCTCACGCTTTCTTCCGAATCCCCNGCGCTTTCACGGGGTTTCCCNGCGTTNTCCTCCGGGTTCCGGANNCTTNCCGNCTCCGGAGGAAGGGGGGACGGGGTTACGGGNNCGGGTGATNCCAATCTGTGGAACTGTTTCCCTTCATANCGCTCCATNGGGGTTGCAAGGATGGCGTCNGCCATTATACGCGGGGTTCCNTCACGAAAATAGGGATTCTCTTTCCCGGCGGCTATCCGGCGCATTTCGGCAGACATTATCCGCTCAAGTCCGGCGCCTATCGACTTTCTGTCGGGCTCGGCATCAATGACACCGGGTCCGCGCTGGCGTCCGCGCTGGCGCGACCCTATATTAAGGGTCGGNACACCTGTCGACGGGGTNTCGACAATTCCGCTCGAACTGTTTCCGACAACCCCTGCGCTTCCGGCGACCGCNGACAGATAACGGCGTGCGCCGAGAGAGGGNACAACCAATANCCGACCGGGATAACGCTCGGCGAACGAGTTCAGGAGAGCGATGGCTTCTGCCGGATTCTCATCATTGTTGGGCCACGTCATTATCAGTTGCCTCNCCTCTTTCTGTTCCAGCCAGGAGCCGAGGGCCGCGAGGAGTTCGCGGAGTTCATCGGCAAACGCTGTGNCCGACCGCGTCGCGGGATGATGGGTGACGACAAGATATTCCTCNCCAAGTTCAAACGAGGGGTCAAAATCCGCTTTCAGACCGGAGCGCAATTCTTCGCGCCCCATCAGATCGCGGTTGAGGGCATTCCATACCCCCGGAGCGCCACAGACCACAACNCGCCCCGGCTCCTCTCCCATCTGGAGAAGGCGCCCGGCGCTCTCCTCCGTCTCGGTCAGATGCAGGGAGGCCATCTTGCTTATGGCATGACGGATGGAATCATCTATGGCTCCCTCAGAAATGGTGCCCCCCGCGATATGGACTATCGGCACCCCTTCCATCAGNGCCGCCGAAGCGGCGCCGAGCATCTCCATCCGGTCGCCGAGGATAACAAGACAGCGCGGCGCCAGTCGCCGAAGNACCTTTCCGAAACCGAGTGTGTTCNCCGCGACTGTTTCCGTCCGCCCCTCCCAGCATCCTATATCGGCAACCGGCTCGAAGCCATCCCCGACAATTTCGCGGCGGCTGTCGCCGAAACGCGGATCGCAGTGCATGTTGGTCGCGATGACGCCGACCTCCTCTCCCCTCTTTCTCAACTCTACCGCCAAGGGACGAAGGAGTCCCCAGTCGGCGCGTGTTCCTGTCGCAATAGCTATCATGGCAGTTCAAAGAAGTTCATCATAACGGTATGCGCGTGGNGCNGNACGCCCGATAAGGTTGTCCCANTCCATCGGGGAGATACCCCCTCCGGGACGCTTGACGGCAAGGTTATCCTCCGTAAAGAGTTCCCCTTCCGCTATATCGCGGGNCGCCACTATGCTCTTGCGGGCTATNGCGATATTGGGACGCTCGCTGTCGCTGACCTCCTTGCANCCATTNCCGAGTGCGACCTCAACATTCCGTATAGCGCGTACCATCGCCGCCAATTCTTCAGGTTCCAGCGACGCGACATGATCNGGTCCGGGCAATGAGCGGTCAAGAGTGAAATGTTTCTCGATGACTTCGGCGCCGAGGGCGACGGCCGCTATCGGTATCTCTATGCCGAGGGTATGGTCGCTGTAGCCGATGCGCACCCCCAGTTCCTCNCCTATCCGTAACATGGCCTTCAGATTGACATCCTGAAAGGGNGTCGGATATTGCGTGTTGCAGTGGAGAACGATCAGATTCTCTTTCCGCAGAAAGCTCGGATTCTTCTCTCCGGGAGCGGTCGCCAGAGGGTCTTCGCCGGTCAGGATACCGATAGCGCGNCGAATCTCTTCCATCGTTGACATNCCCGTCGAGAGAATGACCGGAATCCCGGCGCGCGCCACGCGCCGTAGATAAGGGAGATTCGTTATCTCCCCCGAAGGAATTTTCATCCAGTCCTGTCCGAGAGAGGCCAGACAGTCAACGGAGACAAGATCGAAGGGGGTTGACATGAAACCTATCCCCTCCTCGGCGCATACCTCCTTGAGACGGGCGTAGTCGGAAAGGGGAAGATGAATACGGCGGCACATATCGAGCTGCGACTCGACGACACCCGTGTTCTCTTTCTGATATTCAGCCTGTGGAGCCGATTCGGCTATTACCAGCTCCGGAACAGCCGTCTGGAACTTCACATAGTCAGCACCGGCGCGACGGGCGGCCCGAACCATCTCCACAGCCCTCTCATAATCACCGTTATGATTGACCCCCGCTTCCGCTATGATTATAGTCTTCTTCATAAATTTTCATTATATTCCCGTTCAGAGTCCGAAGTTATTATTTTTTTCGTAATTTTGCATCTTGGAAGGGAATGTTTCCGCTCACGCACCCCATTTTTTATAATACTCTCCCGGACGCAACCGGATTTGACTATGGATAAAAATACCCGTATCGGCCTCATTCTGATGGCCTTGATATTTTTAGTGTTTATGTGGTTAGCTCCCAAACCGGAGACNGACCNGACAGCCGACACTGAAGCCGAGATGACCGAACAGGTCGCCGCCTCCGCTCTCGGACGCGACTCCCTATCCCCATCCGAACAGGAGTGGCTCCTCAAGAACCTGACCGAGTACGGTTCCCCCGTCACCCTCCCCGACGGACGCCAGGGGCGAAAGGTCTCAACTCCCGACCTCGAACTGACTGTTGCCGGAGATTCTGTCTTCGGTACGGTGTCGGTCGCCGGAAAGACTCTTCCCTGGGACAAGGTGCTCGCTAACGACGAATCCCTGATGACCCCGGACCAGCAGAGAGACGCGGTACGTCTCGTCCGCGAGTCCTCGAACGCTATGGGAAGATACGGCCGGTTCGCATCCTTCCTGAAGGGGACTGACAAGGAGATTGTCCTGGCCAACGATGTCATTAACCTGACTTTCTCCGCAAAGGGTGGAACTGTCTCCAAGGCCCGCCTCCTGAAATATGACACCGAATATTCCTCCGACGAGACAAAGAATGAGAAAAATCCGGTCATAGTCTTCGATAAAAACACCGACCGTCTCTCTTTCCTCCTCCCGCAGGATGTCGCCACAGCCGACCTCTACTTCCGTCCCGAACCGGTCAACGATTCGACCCTGCGCATGGTCCTGGACCTCGCCGACGATGCTTACTGGGGTATCGAATACTCTCTCCCCAAAGGGGACTCATATCTCCTCTCGATGAAGGTTATCCAGAAGAATATGGCCCCCGTCATACGCACCAACGCCCGCACCATCGCCCTCGACTGGTCGCAGAAGATAAAGCGCCAGGAGAAAGGGCGTATGTTCGAGGAGCGCAATTCGGGGCTATATTATAAGTTCGCCGGAGGCTCCGTCGAGAATCTTTCCGAGTCCAAGAGCGACAAAGAGGAGCGACAGGCCAAGATTCGCTGGATCGGCTTCAAGAACCAGTTCTTCTCTTCGGTCATAATCGCCGACCGCCCCTTCAACACTGCCGACTTCTCCTCGACAGTCCTCAAAGGATCAGACTATCTCAAGGATGTCAAGGCCGAGGCGGAAATCAACGACTATGACTGGAACAATCCGAATCCCGCTTCCTTCAGCTTCTTCATCGGACCGAACCTATATCCGATGCTCTCGGCCCTCGACAAGAGCGCTGACGCCGGCGAAGACCTGAATCTGACGCGTCTGATACCGCTCGGATGGACTCTCTTCCGCTGGATAAACGTCGGTATCATTATCCCGGTCTTCAATTTCCTGGGCTCCTTCATCTCCAACTACGGAATTATCATCCTGCTGCTGACAATCTTCATCAAGATTATTCTCTTCCCCCTGACCTACAAGAGCTATCTCTCACAGGCAAAGATGCGTATCCTCGCCCCCGATATCAAGGCTCTCAACGAAAAATATCCGGGTAACGAGAATATGGCTCTCCGCCAGCAGAAGACCATGGCCCTCTACTCCCAGGCGGGCGCAAACCCGATGTCGGGATGTCTGCCGATGCTGCTCCAGATGCCGATTCTGTTCGCGATGTTCACATTCTTCCCTTCCTGTATCGAACTGCGCGGACAATCTTTCCTCTGGGCCCACGACCTCTCGGCCCCTGACGCCATAATCTCCTGGAGCGGAAATATACCCCTCGTCACCGAGTATTTCGGAAACCACATCTCTCTCTTCTGTCTGCTGATGACGATCGTCAACATCATCTACACCCGCATCAACATGGCCAACAGTCCCGGACAGGTTGGCCCGATGAAATGGATGATGTATCTGATGCCGGTCTTCTTCATGATTTTCTTCAACAACTACGCCGCCGGCCTGAGCTACTATTATTTCCTGTCGTTGCTCATAACGATTCTGCAGACCTACGCTTTCCGCTTCTTTGTCAATGAGGAGAGTGTCCGCAAGACCATGGCCGAGAACGCCAAGAAACCGAAGAAGAAATCCGGATTCATGGCCCGTCTCGAAGAGGCGCAGCGACAGCAGCAACAGATGCTGCGCGAACAGCAGAAGAAGCAGGGACGCCGCTGACCCCCTCTTTTCCCAATTTCATCCGGTCTCTCCCGCCGTGAAGACATTCCGCAATTTCCGTATAGCGCTGGCGGTCATCCTCGTGATGGCCGCCACGCTCCTTTTGCTCTCTCGCTCTCATCCGACCCCGATGATGAGATTCATCGGCTCGCTGCAGCTTTCCCCATCATCCCTGCTGATTGGCGCGACAGCTTCGGCCACAATCGGAACTACTCTATTCTGGCTCCTCGTCTCCTTCGGACTGGGGCGTGTCTACTGCGCAACCTTCTGCCCCATCGGTCTGCTGAGCGATATCCCAACCTGGATAAGACGCGCCTCCGCATCCCCTTCGCGTCCTTTCCGTCCCTTCAGATTCCGTCAGGCGAAAAAGATAAGGTTCCCTTTCCTTTTCTTCTATGTCCTGACTCTCCTCCTCTGCCAGCCTCTGTTAGCCGCCATACTCGAACCCTGGCAGATTTACCGGAATATGCTCTCCCCGCTCAATCCTTCTCTTCTCGATTCCACCTGGCTCGCCATCGGCGCCCCTGCGGCCGCGGGCTTCCTGACCGGAATCCTCTCCTTTATCGCTCTCCTTGTCTGGAGCTGGTTCTCGGGACGCCGCTTCTGCACTGACATCTGTCCCCTCGGAACCGTCATGGGACTCGCATCGCGTTACTCTCCGGTCTCGATAGAGATTGATCCGGACCGATGTGTGAACTGCATGAAATGCGAGCAGGAATGTCCGGCGGAATGCGTAAAGGTTGTTTCCCGATATGTCGATAACACGCGTTGCGTCAGATGTCTGGAATGTCTTCATGTCTGCCCGGCGAACGCTATCGGTTTCTCCACAAACCGGATGCGCCCTGCAACTCCGCTGATGCGCCGTGTGTCTCAGAAGACGGCCAAGACAACACCACCGAAATAAGCCCCTTCCCACAAAGATAATGAAATGAAGCAATACCATACACTCCTGCGTCATATCCTCGACAACGGACGCCTCAAAGAGGACCGCACCGGAACCGGAACCATCTCCACTTTCGGATACCAGATGAGATTCGACCTCTCGGAAGGATTTCCACTCGTGACCACAAAGAAGATACATCTCAAGAGCGTCATCCACGAACTGTTATGGTTCATCAAGGGAGACACCAACGTCAGCTATCTTCAGGAAAACGGGGTCAGGATATGGAATGAATGGGCCTCCCCCGATGGAGATTTAGGGCATATCTACGGCTATCAGTGGCGCTCCTGGCCGGATTATGCGGGGGGGCACATCGACCAGTTGCGCCAGGCTATCGAGACCATTCGCAAGAATCCCGATTCGAGAAGAATCATCGTCAGCGCCTGGAATGTCGCAGATCTCGACAATATGAATCTCCCTCCATGCCATGCTTTCTTCCAGTTCTATGTCAGCGACGGACGCCTCTCCCTGCAGTTATACCAGCGCTCGGCGGACAGCTTCCTGGGGGTCCCCTTCAATATCGCCTCATACGCATTGCTGACAATGATGGTCGCCCAGGTCTGCGGACTCCAGCCCGGAGAGTTTATCCACTCTTTCGGCGACCTCCACATCTACAGGGATCATCTGGAGCAGGTGCAGACCCTCCTCGCCCGCGAACCGCGCCCCTTGCCGAAGATGACTCTCAACCCGGAGATAAAGGAAATAGATGATTTCCGCTACGAAGATTTCCATCTTGAGGGCTACGACCCACACCCTGTCATAAAAGCCCAAGTGAGCGTCTGATACCCGGCCGTTAACATTTCTTGTGGGATAGGGTCTGATACCCGGCCCATAAGCTTCAGCTCACGAGCGAAAATCAAGACCACCATCATGAACATAATAGTCTCAATTGGCAACCGTAACGAGATCGGATGCGAGAACAATCTCCTCTGGCCCATACGCGAAGATCTGCGCCGTTTCAAGGCCCTGACGACGGGTCATCCGATTATAATGGGACGCAACACCTGGTTCTCCCTTCCGCGACGTCCCCTTCCGGGACGCCTCAATATCGTCGTTTCCCAAAATCCTGATTTCATTCCAGAAGGGGAAGGGGTCCTGAAAGCCTCATCCCTGGAGGAGGCCCTCAGGATAGCTCGCTCTTCGGAGTCTTATGGTGAAAAGGAACCTTTCGTCATCGGCGGGGGTCGCCTCTATGCCGCCGCTCTTCCGCTGGCGCAACGCCTCTTCCTGACCCGCGTCGATGCAGTAGCCCCTTATGCCGACACGTTCTTTCCCTCCATCGATTCCGATTTATGGGAGACAGAGGAGGTGTCGGAGAGTTTCACGGCTGAACTCCCCTCCCCGGAGCCGCCGCAAGAGAGAGAATCAGTCAGCTACCGGTTTCAGACCCTACGTCGGAAATGAGGATTCTGATTATCAATAAGTCGGACCGTACGGGCGGCGCCGCTATGGTCTCCTACCGCCTTCTCGAAGCTTTCAGGAATGAGGGTATCGAGGCCCGGATGCTTGTGACCGAACGCCTCAGCGATGATCCTGACGTCATTCTCGCCGCTTCTCCCCGGCGATACCGCCTCCCTTTCCTGCGCGAACGCCTGAGGGTCGCCTTTCTGAACGGTTTTGACCGCCGCACGCTCTTCAAATTCGATTTGGGGAGCGACGGTCTCCCTATCTCCTCCCATCCGGAGGTCCGTAAGGCCGACGCCATTCTCATCAACTGGGTCAATCAGGGTATGCTTTCGCTCAAGGAGCTGGAGCGAATACTGGAATTAGGTAAACCCGTGCTTTGGACGCTACATGATATGTGGCCTTTCACCGCCGTATGCCATCATTCCGGAGAATGCGAAAGATTTCGCGATGAATGCGACGGTTGTCCGTTGCTCCCTGCCGGAAAGTATAGCGCGAAAGTCCTGAAGAGGGTGATGGAGCGCAAACGACGCGCCTATAATCATCCGAACTTAGGATTTGTCGCGGTCAGCTCATGGTTGGCCGACAGAGCGCGTAAATCCTCCCTGTTGCGCGACAAACCTTTGTTCGTCATTCCAAATTCATTCCCGATTGACAGGGCCGACTCCAAGCGGACCGAAGCATTTGAAAAAATAACGGAAAAACCCGGGACTCCCGACATCAGAATCCTCTTCGGGGCAGCACGCCTCGACGACCCTATAAAAAATCTTCCACTGCTTACAGCCGGTCTGAACAGTTTTATCGACAGTCATCCGGAACTGAAGGGGCGGTTGCGGCTGGTGACCTACGGTGGGTTGAAGAACCCCGACGCGTTCGCGGGTCTGCGGGTCTCCCATACAAACCTGGGGGTAATCGCGCCGGAGCGTATTCCGGAATTATACTCCTCTTCGGATATAGTCATCTCGACTTCTCTCTACGAATCGCTGCCGGGCACTCTTGTCGAAGGACAGGCCTACGGGGCAATCCCGGTAGCCACAGACCGCGGAGGACAGCGCGACATCATCGAACATCGGAAAACAGGATACCTCGTCTCCTTCGGCAACCGGGGGGAACACTCGTCTGGCTCGGGACAAGCTGCTTCCAAAATAAAAAATCCGGCGCCGGGGCCGGATGAAATTGCAATATCAAATCTGAAAAAGGGACTGGAATGGGCTCTGGAAGTTCTCAGCGACCCTGTAAAGAAGAGGGGTGTCAAGACCGAGATGCTCAAATCAGTAAAGGAGCGCTTCGATCCCCCCGTAATAGTCAGGCGTTATCTCGAAGCGCTCCGTCAGCTACCCTCCTCCCGCTGAATCTCTTAGAATTTGCGGCAGACCCATATCCATCCATCCGCATCGTTGCGGAGAACCAGATGCTTGTCGGTTCTCTCGACAACCTGCAAGATTATAGGATCGGTGAAAATCCCCCAGTTGTTTATAACCGTCGGATCTCGCATTTCAGAAACGTAGGGAAAATCCATCGTTATGACATTGTCCGAGTATTCAAAATTGCCTGTGCAATCGAAATAGAGACCATCATCATAGCGCAACTGAACCACATTTCCCTGAAACGCGAAATAACGTCTGTACTTGAACGGGACCTCCTGACCGTCGCTGTCAGTGAGGCTCGTGATTTCCCACAATCCCTCAAGGCTTCCGTATTTGGGCATATCGTGGCATCCTCCCAACGTCAGGCCGGTCAGGATCAACAGCATCGAGGCTATCAGCATCATCCCTTTGCGCAGGGATATATTGAATATCTTCATTTTAAATCAATCGATTGGTTGGAAATTTTCTGTCTGCGACCCCGTGGAATGACATTCTTGCGGACCGGGGTCCGAGGCGCGTTCAGAAGCCGAAGAAACCGCTGCGGGATATTTTCAGCTCGACGCCGACATTGCGTCCTATAAGATTGCCGCCGTCCCAGCCGATACCTACGGTGCCGGCCCATCCTTTCAGTTTTCCTCCCTGAGGCTTATAGCTGACCTCGGCCAATCCGTTGAATACGTCCATGACCTTCGGGAAAATATGGTTGTAGCCTCCCCAGGAGCGGGTATAGGTCAGCAAAAGGCGCCAGCTGACTGAAGGGAGCGGGTCGCCGCTCAGACCGACATGATGGGTGCGGATGCGGTTGGAATGGAAGGCGAGGTTATGGGGGCGGTTGTAGATCGGAGAGAGACACATCGGCGTTCCGATACCCATTCCCCAATGTTCCCAACCGACATAGAGGTTATGGTTGTAGTAATCGTCAGCTCCGGCAGCGTGCCCCGGAACTTCCGGAGTGACTGTCCAGTTGACTGAACCCGACTGATCCTTGAGCGACATGAATTCATATACGATTTTCGATACCCAGGGATTGCGGGGAAGGATCCCTTCAACTCCATAGAGTCCATCTTTCCAGGGATAGTCGATATAAAGCATACTGTGATCCTCGAAGAGATGCTGATAATATGCGCGCACTCCCCACTCCTTACCCTGCGGAGTCCAGGAGAGACGGAAGTTCCAGGCGCCGAGCATATTTCCCTGGACATTCTGTTGCTCGCTCGCAATGGTGGTCTGGTCGCCGCCGTGAGGTATAAGGGCCTTTACGAAGGCCTTGAAGTTTTTGGGCATATGGACCGTTATGCCGGAGCCGGGATAACCTAAGTTGTAGCAGGAGCCGCCGAACTCGGTGACCATCTCGATGCCGGCCTCGAATACAAGCGGAAATTTATTCTCATTGCCGTTGCGTATCCAGAGTCCGCGCCCGCAGTATAGCGTTCCTTTATTGTAGCGTCCGTCGGGTTCCTCCCAGTGTTGCTGCCAGGAGCCGTCGGTGAAGGCGCCGTAGGCAAGATACCCCTTTACCCCTATCCAGCCGTTCAACCCCCAGACATCGGCATAATCGAAGATTCCGGCGCGCACCTGCGGTATCGGCCGCGCATTGCCGCTATGGACAAGATTGCCCGTTGACAGATAAGGGTCCGAAATCGGTCCCTCCATATTCTTGGAACCGACAAGAAGATCGAGACAACGGTATTTGACCTCTCCGTAAAGCTGCTGGACAACGAAGGGACTGGTGAAGTTCCAGGCTCCGGCAAGCTCCACTCCGGCGCCCCATGAGAAACGCTCCGACTCCTTCATATCCTTGAAAGCGCCGAGCGAGACATAGCCGTTATTGGGAGTGACTGAAGAGAGGCCCTGACGGTTGGCGGAGAACCAGAATGGATTGAAATCACCGTGGGAGAAATCAGCGGAAAGCTCCGCTTTCCAGCGTATGGAGTCGAGACGTTCGGCCTCCGCGCAAAAAGCGCTCCCGAAAAGCAGCCCCGCGACTGATGCGAACCTGAGTAATCCTGCGAAAATATCGAATTTCTTTTTCATAATAATTGCGAACCGCAAATTTAGCTATTTTAACCAAATCCACCAAATGCGCCTCTCTGTCTCGCCATAAGGTATAGGGAATGGGTGCGGTGCGGTCGCGGAATCGGACGCAATATTCGGCCGGAAGAAAACGTTTATATTTTTATGCGGAATCTCTTTTATCTCTTTGTCGCCTTTATCGCCGCCTGTCTCATTCCGGGCTGCATCTCCGACGACTTCACGACCTCTTCCTCCGACCTGCTATCCTTCTCCGAAGACCAGGTCTATTTCGACACGGTCTTCACCGACGTCGGAACCCCTACCGCACGCCTCAAGGTCTATAACCGGGCGAAGAAATCCATCAATATATCCCGAATCGCTTTCCGCAATCCATCATCCAATTTCCAGATGAATGTCGACGGAGTCTCGGGAGAGTCGTTCCGCGATGTCGAGATACGCGGGGGAGACTCTATTTTCATCTTTATCGAATGTTATATCCCGGCAAATGATGACGCGGAGCCTTTCCTGGTCTCGGACGAGATCGATTTCCTGACCAACGGCGTGACCCAGAGCGTCAGTCTCCAGGCCTGGGGACAGAATGTTGTCCGTCTGATGAACCACCGCGTCTCCTCTGACCTGACCCTCACGTCAGAACGCCCATACGTTATCTTCGATTCCCTCTCTGTCGAACAGGGGGCGACACTCCGCATTGAGCCGGGGGCGCGCCTGTTGTTCCATGACAAAGGTTCAATACAGGTCCACGGTCGCATCGAGGCCGCAGGAGTCCCGGGAAAGATGATAGATATGCGCGGCGACCGCCTCGACAATGTGCTTCCTGATGTGGCATACGATATTCTGGCGGGGCAATGGGAGGGGATTCGTATTCATCCCGAATCTTTCGGCAACCGCCTCGAAGGGATAGATATGCGCTCGACCGTCAGCGGGCTGACGCTCGATGCTCCGGAGAGGGGACGCGAGGAGGAGATGAAGATGACCATNGTCAANTCATGGCTCCATAATTCCCAGGGGTCGGTCTTCAAGGCCCTGTATTGCCGGACTGCCTCCTACGGCGTCTGTTTCTCCGACGCCGCCGAGGCCGTCGTCAGCCTGACCGGTGGAAACCACGATTTCTCGCAAGTGACTTTCGCCAACGAATATCTTTTCGCTATCTCCCACGAAGCCATACTGACCCTCCGCCATTGCCTCCCTGAGAATCCGGAGGAGGGGGCCGAGGAAAGAGCGCTGATGAAGGCCACGATAGATAATTCCATCATCTACGGTATGGTAGCAGACATATCTCCGGGCGACCTGGCTGGTTCGGAGGTGACGATAACGCGTTCATCGTTCAATTCCTCCGGGAGCGACGATGANAATTTCATCTCCTGCTTCTGGGATCTCAATCCCCTCTTCCTTACCCGNCGCGAGGATTATATCTTCAATTATCATCTCCAGCCGGACTCCCCCGTAATCGGACGCGGAGACCCGGCGTTGGTCGCTCCCGAGACTCTGATCGATATGGACGGCGTCAACCGGCTCGCAGAGGGCGACCCCGCTCTCGGGGCTTACGCCAGGTAAGGAGTTCCCCCCGAGCCGATTCTTTATCTCTCCCTATCATCTGCATTAGCATTATCATCCGCATTATCTGCGGACATATCTAAGGAAAACCAAATTCGGATCTACATAAATGAGCAAGAATTTCAAACGTACTCTCATAACGTCGGCTCTCCCATACGCCAACGGCCCGGTCCATATCGGCCATCTGGCGGGAGTCTACGTTCCCGCCGACATCTACGCGCGCTACAAACGCCTCCGCGGCGAGGAGGTCCTCTTCGTCGGAGGTAGCGATGAACACGGCGTGCCTATTACTATCCGCGCAAAAAAAGAAGGGGTGACCCCTCAGGATGTCGTGGACCGTTACCATAACCTTATCCGCGACTCTTTCAAAGGGCTCGGAATCAGTTTCGACGTTTACGGCCGCACGACTTCCGAAACTCATCGCCATACAGCATCCGATTTCTTCCGCAAGCTCTACGACAAGGGTGAGTTTATCGAGAAATCTTCGATGCAGCTCTATGACGAGAAGGCGGGACAGTTCCTGGCTGACCGATACGTCACCGGCACATGCCCTCATTGCGGCAACGAACATGCCTACGGCGACCAGTGTGAAAGCTGCGGAACTTCGCTCAACGCTACTGACCTCATCAACCCCCGTTCGGCAATCACCGGAAACGTTCCTGTCCTGAAGGAGACCTCCCATTGGTTCCTCCCTCTCGACAAATGGGAACCGGCCCTCCGGAATTGGATTCTCGAAGACCATAAGGAATGGAAATCCAACGTCTACGGTCAATGCAAGTCCTGGCTCGATATGGGACTCCAGCCCCGCGCCGTATCCCGTGACCTCGACTGGGGTATCCCTGTGCCGGTCGAAGGAGCCGACGGAAAGGTGCTCTATGTCTGGTTTGACGCTCCTATCGGATATATCTCCAATACGAAGGATTGCGTCGGCGATGACTGGGAGAAATGGTGGAAGGATCCGGAGACCCGTATGCTTCATTTCATCGGCAAGGACAATATCGTTTTCCATTGCATCGTTTTCCCGGCGATGCTGATGGCCGACGGATCCTACAATCTCCCCGACAATGTTCCGGCAAACGAGTTCCTGAATCTGGAGGACGACAAGATCTCTACCTCCCGCAACTGGGCTGTCTGGCTCCACGAATATCTCAACGACTTCCCGGGGAAGCAGGATACCCTCCGCTACGTTCTGACTGCCAACGCTCCGGAGACGAAAGACAATAATTTCACCTGGAAGGATTTCCAGGCGCGCAATAATTCGGAACTGGTCGCTATCCTCGGTAATTTCGTAAATCGCGCGACGGTGCTCCTCCATAAGTATTTCGAGGGTGTCGTCCCCGCTCAGGGTGAACTTCAGGAGATTGACAAGGCTCTGATTGAAGAGACGCGTCAGGCAGCCTCGGCGCTGACCGATAACCTGGAAAACTTCAAGTTCCGCGAGGCTCTCAAGGAGGCTATGAATATCGCGCGTGCCGGAAACAAGTATCTGGCTGACACCGAGCCCTGGAAGCTCTTCAAGACCGATCCGCAACGTGTCGCCACTATCCTCAACCTCTCCATTCAGCTCTGCGCCAATCTCGCTATTGCCTTCGAGCCGTTCACTCCCTTCATGGCCGAACGTCTGCTGAAAATGCTGAACGCCGGCAGTATCTCCTGGGATATGCTTGGATGTTTCGATCTGGTGCCCGCAGGTGCGAAGATTGCCGCTCCGGAGCTGTTGTTCGAGAAAATCGAGGATGAGGCTATCCAGGCGCAGGTTGACAGGCTGATGAAGATAAAGGAGGAGAATAAGCTTGCTTCCTGGCAGCCGGAGAAGGTGAAGGAAAATGTCGATTTTCCGACTTTCGAGAAGATGGATATCCGTGTCGGCAAGGTTGTGGAATGCCGTAAGGTTCCGAAGGCCGACAAGTTGCTGGAGTTCCGTATTGACGACGGAATGGGAGGTCGCACGATCGTCAGCGGTATAGCCAAGTTCTATCAGCCTGAGGAACTGGTTGGCAAGGAGGTATGTTTCATAGCCAACTTCGAGCCGCGTAAACTTCGCGGCATCCTCTCCGAAGGTATGATTCTCAGCGCTCAGGACGCTGACGGGCGTCTGGTGGTTATCGGCCCGCAGGGAGAAGTCCGCCCAGGTTCCTCCGTCGGCTGATTCCCGGTATATTTCCCGGCTATTAACATTTCTTGTTAGACCGAGGTCCAAGACNNNGTCTAACCCATAAACACAAAAATATCCATGCCTGTAATTGTGCGGGCATGGATATTTTTTCATTTTTCGCAAGGAGATAATAAAAAACAGCTTTAATATTTGGAAGATAAAAAATTTTGATTAANTTTGCCAGCATAACCGCGATTACATTTGCTTGCAAACGAGAATAAACAATATCCTATTGAGACCCTCTTCACATATAGCAATCGAATAATCTAAGTATTCCACGACTTTTTAACCATTATAACCAACATGAAGAAACTCTTAAAACTCTCGGTTCTAACAGCAGGACTTCTTACCCTTATGGGTGCCTGCTCGAACGATGAGATGCCCGATTTCCCCGCGCCGGACGCCACTACTCAGACGCCTCCCTCCGGACTGGACAGAGCTCTCCGAATCGTTGACGAGATGATGAAGGAGCTGGACGGCGGAGTTACGCGTTCTTCACGTCGCATCGCAACCATCGAGCAAGTCAACCAACTTACCCGCTCCGATGCTCAGGCTCCGAATTGGTTCCTCGTCAACTATGATGACGAAGCCGGCTTCGCTCTGGTCAATGACGCAAAAATTGCGTGTCCTGTATATAGTATTTCAGAGACTGGACATCTTTCTATGTCTGATACAATCGAAAATAAAGGGCTGGCTATGGTGTTGAGCAATATATTCGTCATGGGATATGTTGACGCAATGAATGAGGCATCCAATGCAGGGAATATGAATTCTACGAATCAACCGAATGATTGGGGAGGCGGATATGTTCCTGGAGAGCCCATAAGACCTTTCAATCCTGTAGATACTATAAGGCATCCTGCGGTAAATATTCTTTCCATGGATAGAGCAATAAAGCCTCTTCTTACGGAATATGTGCAGAAATGGAAGCAAACCGATCCTTTCAATGTTCTGTGTCCTATGGTTGCCGATAAAGATGGAAATGAGAAAAGAGGATATGTTGGATGTGGGCCTTTGGCCATGGCGATGATTATGAGCCACTATCAATGGCCACTTTCTTATTATAGCGCTTCTCCTGATGAAACGTATGAATTCCATTGGGACGAGGTGAGAGACTACGCCTATCGTTACGCAACGAGCCGATTGACAAGAGAAATTTCTCGCGCCTATAATATGGATGCTCACTGGACTTACACTGGTACAAGCGTAGATAGTAATCGGGCTCCTCAGACATTCGAGAATTTCGGATACAAAAAACCGACCATCCAATGGTTCAGCAATATAGCATTGAATACTATTCTAAATAAAGCACCGCTAGTCGTCTTTGCCAACGGAATAGATCAATCCTCAAATGATAGAGTCGGTCATATGTGGGTAGTGGATGGTCTATGTACCTATCGCCCCTCCTCTGATGGTAGCACGGAAACTCAACGCTTCTATTACTTCCATAACGTATGGGGATGGGGGGGAGTGTCAAACGGTTATTTCAAAATGGCATACGACGTGGATACAAGTGGTGCATACCAATATGATGACCCTCTATTAGAGAATAAGACTGGATATACCTTCTACAAGTTCGCCGCCATTGGTAGGTTAACCTGCAATAAATAACTACAGTACTCATTATATGAAATATAGAAAATTAATATTTACGTTGGTTTATACTGTTCTCCTGGGCTCTGCGACCGCATGTTCAAATACAGAGGAACCGACTGACGACGCACAACAGGCTACCGGCGCCGATACAGAGCGCACAGAACTGACTATGTTCGCCAAACTTGTCAAGGGAGACATGAACGCAACTCTTGTCAGTAGTTCTTTCAAAGAATACGAAAGAGAACCAGGACTCGCCGAGTGGACAGAGTTTGATCCCTTTGACATGGAGTCCGGTCACTTTTTAGTAGGATACTCCCAAGGTATCCACTTCCCGAAGCCTATCGTGTTCAAGGATTCAGAATGTCTGATTGAATTCATACCCAATGTGTCCGATCCGACCCTGTGCTATTCATTATTGGACCAATACTGGGAGGCATATTGCCAGAAGATCCAACAAGATTACCGTATCTGCATTCGACTTCCGTATGAATACGATAAGTTCAACAATATGTTGAAATTGGGGCGCAGGAGCTATACCATCGAAGCGGATAACGCGGAGGAATTACAGTTGGGCTCTTATTCTTCAAGACGCGACAAGGAGCATAAAGTTGTATGCACCTACACCTTGGATGCATCTTCAGTTATCGATTCCGACCTGATGCTGGTCTTCGATAACTATGAGGAATTACACCAAGACGTCCTACGCCGCTTGAAAGAAGCCTTCGGAGAAGAGGGGGACATCAACTCAGTCTGGCCGGCTCATCCGAATATCAAGTTCGAGGAACTCGAAAAGGAGATGTCAGAGATGGCATACGATTTCCTCTACTGGTTCGCTCCCAAACCCGCATGGAGATGACCTCTCGTTAATCCGCGATAACAAGCTAACCGCCGCCTCTGACTGGTATCAGAGGCGGCGGTTAGCTTGTTATCGCGGATCCTTATTATTCTTGGGAATCAGCTCAATGAGCCAACTCAGAGCGCGCGTGGCGCGCTTGCTATCGCAGTTGACGCCGATAAGATAGACCTGACGGGGATCGAAGGCGTGACGGCCGGCATCGTCTCGGTCATGTATCTGAGCTATCGCAACCTCAGCACTTTCGTCATACTTGAACTCGAAAAGATAGACATAATTCGTGGTCAGCACCTCCAGGTCGCTGCGCCCCTTGAAGCTATGACGCTCCGCCTGCGGCTCCGTATCACACAGACGGCAGATCAGATATGTCACCGACCGGTACATCACCTCGTTCATATCTTCATACGGGAAGTCCTTGAACAGAGTCCCCAACCGCTCCATGAACTGCTCCGGATGGCCGTCATACAGGTCATCCTGAAAACTGAAGATACTGAACGGGCCGTATCGTTTAGTCGCTTCGGGGACGTAGACCGGAAGCAGGAATTTGGAGAAACCGATCTCAACCTCCTGATTGGGGAAACGCAATATATATCGCCGACGCCGGGAATCGTAGCTGTCGATGGTCAGGTAACCGGCCTGGAACATCAGAGGGACTGGATTATCTTTCCCCAGCCCGACTTCCAGCAGCTCCTCCTCGTCGCATGCTATACCATCCATCCTTGCCGCTCCCAAGCCGCTTGACTTAACACGTTTCGCAAGGAACGTCGGTGTCCCGGTAGCGAACCAATATGGTTGAACTGATTTAGCCTCCAACGCTCTCAAAACGCTGAAGGGATTGTAAAGGCGCGATCCGTTCGCACTGAATTTATAACCGTCATAGTAGTTCCGGAGCACCGCCACCGTATTCTCAACCGTTTCCTCACGAAGAGCGGCCAACTCCCGCACTCCCGGCAGAAAGGTTTCAATAAGTTCTTCTTCTGTCCACCCGCAGATATCGGCATATCGGTCATCGATGCTGATATCCTGCAGCTGGTTGAGGTCGCTGAAGATGCTGACCTTGCTGAAACGTGCCACTCCGGTCAGGAAAGCGAACCTGATGTAACGGTCCATCGTCTTCAAGGTCCCGAAGAAACTTTTCAGCACCGCGCGGTTCCTTTCGAAAATCTCAGGGTTTTCCTCCAGACCCAGCAGTGGCTTGTCGTATTCATCAATGAGTATCACTACTCCACGCCCGGTCTTCTCATACGCCCTCTCAATCAACGCCTGGAAACGTATAGATAGACCTGCCGCGCTACCGTCACATCCATATTGCCTCTCATATCTGGCAAGAGCATAATCCAGAATATCGTGTATTCCCTCCTCGACCTCGTAATTCCCGTTGTTGAAATCGAAGTGAAGGACGGGATGCGGTGTCCAGTCGACATCCATCGAGTCCAGCGCCAACCCCTTGAACAGATCGCGCCGTCCGTCGAAATAGCAATGCAACGTTGACGTGAACAGGCTCTTCCCGAACCGTCGCGGACGGTTTAGAAAGACGTACTTGCTCCGTGTCGTCAGCTCTCCGACGAACCGCGTCTTGTCGACATAAGTGTACCCATTCTCTATTATTTTGGAAAAAGTTTGGATTCCGATCGGATATTTCAACTCTGCCATTTCTTCGCTTTTTCCGCAAATATAACCCATTGTTGCCAATAATCCCCACCAGCACCCAATAAAATCTTCATCCCTTTGGTAATCAACCTCTTTCCTTCCGGCGTCATTCGCCAATATTTTCACGAATTTTTAAAAATCTGAACAAAAAATTTGGAAACGACGACTGGATATATTACTTTCGCCATCGAGAAGATTGCATCTTGTTCTGACACCCTCATCAGAAGAAGCCTTATGCCTTTTCCATACTCTTGACGCATCATCTGCGCATAACTACCCAATAATACCTATTAACATGAAAAGAAAACTATTCTTATCGTTCCTGACTCTCGAACTCCTCTCCTTATTCGGAGCCTGTTCTAACGAGGACATCCCCGATGCCCCAAGACTTGATGACAGCATTCAAGTCACCAATCCCGGTCTGGACAGAGCCCTACAGATCGTCGAAGAAATGATGAAGGAGCTTGACGGAGGAGCCACGCGCTCTTCACGTCGCATCGCAACCATCGAGCAAGTCAACCAACTTACACGCTCCGACGTTCAGGCTCCGAACTGGTTTCTCGTCAACTATGATGACGAAGCCGGCTTCGCTCTGGTCAACGATGCAAAAATTTATTGCCCAGTCTATGGAATTGCCAATACCGGCAGTCTGTCGATGACAGATACTACAGAAAATAAAGGATTAGCTATCGTATTGGAATACCGTACGAATGGGATTATGAAGTTTTTGGATTATCTCCTGGAAAGTTATATAAAGATTTGAAGATTATAGGGAGCGTTTATCCTGTTAAATAACACATGAACACAGTCTTATGAACAAATTTTTCATTCTGATCGCAAGTTTGCTATTCCTCACCTGCTTTTCCGCTTCCTGTTCGAACGACGAGCCGGACGGAAAGGGACAGCCTCTTGAGGGAGGCTCGAAAATGGCGATTGTCAGCAAGCTCGTCAATGGCGAGACGAACGGGGTCTTTTCGATGATGGACTACACGAGGTATGATAAGAACATCGGGAAATCCAAATGGAACAGGGATGACCAAATTCTTATGGGAGACAGTTCCAAGCCTTTTCCTTCATATATGATTTTCCGTGATTCGGAATGCCTGGTCTCCTATTTCGACAACATATTCAGTTCAGGATATGGTCCATCCAGGATTTATGGTGTCTGGTACGCATATTGCCAAAAGAATTCCCGGAATTATGAAATCTATATACGGGTCCCGTATGTCTACGTTCAGGAGGACGAGAGAATCGTGATGAGAGGCCGTACTTTCTCGATTGAATTCGAAAACTCGAAAGGATTTCAGTTAGGCCGGTATTATTCCGACGCCTATCAGGACCATAAGCGCGTAGCTACCTACGCCCTGAACAACGAAATCTATTTCAATGAGTCGTTGGCGCTCATATACGACACCGTCGAGGAGATGTACGCCGACATGATCGTCAGGCTGAAGGAGACTTTCGGCGAAGACGGCAATCAGATTTCCACCTCGACTCTCTCTCATCCCATCGATTTCGATAAACTGCAGGAGGCCATGGATCTGGAATTAAGTGAATTCCCCCTGTAAAATCATCATACGCACGATTGCACCGTTCCCGCTCTGTCGGAAACGGTGCAATCAGTTTATACGGAGGATACGTAGAATATTAATTTTCAAGACGTTAAGAACACGTTCAACAGTGTGGACAGCGTCGGCAATCAGCATTATGTGTTCAATATCAGAGGTAACAATCACAGACTGGTTGTTGTCATCAAATTCACCATAAAGTGGATTTATATCCGATTTATCGGTACTCATCAGGAGTATGAAAGAATAGATTGTGCGAATATTTAATCTTTTAAGGAAATGACACGCATTGAGACAGAAGAACAATACAGATGGGCGTTGCAAAGGGTAGAGGAACTTCTCCCCTTCGTCAAAGATGACACTCCCCTGAATGACCCACGCAGCATAGAACTGGACCTGCTTTCGGGAATGGTAGCCGACTACTCGGATTTGCACTACTCCATCGGTACTCCATCGCTGATTGACGTAATCAAACTGAGAATGCACGAGATGGGACTGAATCAATCCTCTCTTGCAAGAATATTAGAAATCTCGCCATCGCGAGTAAGCGAATATCTGTCAGGTAAAAAGACCCCTACCCTGAAACAAGGTAAGAAAATCAGTCAGACCCTCAATATCGATCCTGCGATAGTCTTAGGGGTCTGAGGCATGAGACGCACGGTCTATGACGAATCCCCTTACCGGTTCGCCCCCAAACCCGCCTGGCGCTAACCACACCCTGACATTTCAAATATAACCCTTTTCCACCAATAATCCCCGCCAGCACCCAATAAAATATCCATGCCTGTAATTGTGCGGGCATGGATATTTTTACAATTTTCGCAAGGAGATAAGAAAAAACAGCTTTAATATTTGGAAGATAAAAAATTTTGATTAACTTTGCCAGCATAACCGCGATTACATTTGCTTACAAACGAGAAGAAATAATATCCTATTGAGACTCTCTTCACATATAGCAATTGCATAATCTAAGTATTCCACCACTTTTTAACCATTATAACCAACATGAAGAAACTCTTAAAACTCTCGGTTCTAACAGCAGGACTTCTTACCCTTATGGGAGCCTGCTCGAACCATGAGATGCCCGACTTCCCCACGCCGGACGCCACTACTCAGACGCCTCCCTCCGGACTGGACAGGGCTCTCCGAATCGTTGACGAGATGATGAAGGAGCTGGACGGTGGAGCGACACGCTCTTCAAGAAGAATCGCTACCATCGAGAAAGTAAACCAACTCACGCGCTCAGACGCGCAAGCTCCAAACTGGTTCCTGGTCAATTATGACAACGAAGCCGGCTTCGCTTTGGTCAACGACGCAAAGGTAGTGTGCCCTGTCTACGGTATCTCAAAATACTGGTTCTCTTTTCATATCCGACACTATACAGAACAAGGCATTGGCCAATGTTTTGCACAATATATTTGTAATGGCATATGTTGACTCGATGGTTGAGGAAGCTAATCATACAAATGCAATTAATGCCGAAAATGCTAATTCGGATAATTCTCCGAATGGATGGGGGGAAGAGTATGTACCAGGCGATCCAATAACCCCTTGGTTAACGAATGATCCAAGAGTCCCTTGGACTCCAATTAAGCCGCCTGCCGAGAAACTCGTGGTTGCGCCTCTTCTTACTCAGTACGTCCAAAAATGGGGACAAACCTCTCCATATAATGTCCTCTGCCCCAAAATACACAACATATGGACAGGCGAAGAGATGAACGGCTATGTGGGTTGCGGGCCCTTGGCTGTCGCGATGATTATGAGTCATTATCAATGGCCATTGTCGTATTACAGTAAATCCCCCGATGAAACATACGAATTTCATTGGGATGAGATAAGGGATTACCCATATCGCTACGCTATGAGTCGCTTGACAAGAGAAATCTCCCGAGCTTACAACATGGATGCTCAATGGAATGACACCTGTGTGGGTAATTGATGGATTATATAGCATTACCTTTAACGATGTAGCAGAAATACCCGGTTACACGCACTATTATTTTCATTGCGTATGGGGATGGGCGGGAAATTCGAATGGATATTTCATAATGAATAATTACGGGAATACCAATGACGGATATATTTACGATTATTCAAGTGCTGCAAATAAATTAGGCTACACATTTTATGATTTTGAAGCTATTGGAGGCCTAACGCCAAATCGATAACTATGAATACTTTCAAACTTAACAGACTAATACTCTTATCCATCTGCCTTATAGCTGTCCTTTGCTTGCTGGTATCATGCTCGCATGAGGATGATCTGGGCCAACCTCTTGAAGGTGGTACTGAGATGGCCATGGTTAGTAAACTCGTGAATGGCGATATGAATGGAGCCTTAAAACGCGTTCAGACTGTCAGATATGAACGCCAAGTCGGGAAATCAAAATGGAAAAGGCCGAATGAGAATAATGATGGAGTCGTGGGATACGGCAGCGGGGAACGAGATTATCCAAATTCAAT
Source organism: Bacteroides sp. (assembly GCA_014801785.1). GTDB lineage: Bacteria > Bacteroidota > Bacteroidia > Bacteroidales > Muribaculaceae > Lepagella. The sequence continues at coordinate 34,199 of JAAVDN010000014.1, forward strand.
CATCTTTAGTGCTGCAAAATGCTTGATTGAGTTCCTTCCCCACGTACATAACTACCCCCCACAATTTTTCCTGTTGAATACATACTGGGAGCTATACTGCGAGCAGACCAGACATCAGTATCGGATTTTTATTTGCGTTCCTTATGATTATAAGACTCAAGAAAATATTCTTAAATTAGGATATCCGAGTTACATGCTGGAATTTGAAAACTCTAAAGGAATCCAGCTGGCTTGTTATTCCTCCGACTCCTATAAGGAGTATAAGAAAACTGCAATATACACTCCGGATCCTTCATGGAGTCTTGATCCGGACCTAATGATTGTCTACGATACGCCCGAACAGATGAGCAACGATGTCATCCATCGCCTGAAAGAAGCTTTCGGTGAAGACGGCAAACTCAGCGAAGAAGTGCTTGGCAGTCCGAAAATCAGGTTCGAGGAGCTCGAAAAGGAGATGGCAGAGATGGCATACGAATGTCCCTACTGGTTCGCCCCCAAACCCGCATGGAGATGACCTCTCGTCAATACCCGATAATTAACTTAAACACAAAGCGAACGATATGTTGAAATTTTTTAAGCTTCTGGCTGTGGTGCTGTTCATGGGCGGGTTGATGGTCTCATGTTCGGATGATGCCCCCGATGGAAAGGACGCACCTCTTGCGGGCGGTAAAAAGATGGATCTTATGAGCAAGCTCGTCAATGGCGAGATAAACGGAGCCTTTAAATCCGGACGCACTATTGAATATGTCAGGCAACGTGGCAAATCAAAATGGAAAAAAGATGAAGAGGAGAAAATAGGCTGTTCATCAAAAAGCTTTCCTTCTCTCATGATATTTATAAATTCGGATTGTCTGATAGAATACCTACCGAATGTTTCTGATGGAATATTTCAATACTACAGCCTCACCATGTATTGGGATGCTCCCAAACCCGAATAAATAATTGCTAATTCTCCATTATGAGGTGGAGGGTCAAAATAAAACTCCGTTTATTGCCTTATCAATAAACGGAGTTTTATTTTGACCCGGTCTTTGGCCAGAGGGTCGTATAGGGTAATAGAGTTCTGATTCAGGCGTCGATGTTGGCGTATGAGGCGTGACTCTCGATAAATTCGCGGCGCGGTTCTACCTCCTCGCCCATAAGGATAGAGAAGGTGCGGTCAGCCTCGGCGGCATTCAGCAAATCCACGCGCTTCAACATACGGTTCTCCGGATCCATAGTCGTTTCCCAGAGCTGTTCGGGGTTCATCTCGCCAAGACCCTTATAACGCTGAATGACGAGCTTGTTGCGGTCGCCGCCGCAGTGACGATCGACGAACGTCTGAACCTGCTGATCTGTCCACGCATACTCCGTCAGCTTGTTCTTTCCTTTGGTAGTGCATTTATACAGAGGGGGAGTCGCTATGTAGAGATACCCGTTTTCGATAATCGGGCGGATGCGGCGGAAGAAGAAGGTCATCAGTAGCGTTGCGATATGGGCGCCGTCGACATCGGCATCGGTCATGATGATGATCTTGTTGTAGCGCAGCTTGCTGAGATTCGGTGCCTTGGAATCCTCCTCAGTGCCGATGGTGACCCCGAGAGCCTTATACATGCTGACAATCTCCTTCGACTCGAAGACCTTATGATCCATAGCTTTCTCCACGTTCAGAATCTTACCGCGCAACGGCAGGATAGCCTGGAAATTGGAGTTTCGGCCCTGCTTGGCACTTCCTCCTGCGGAATCACCCTCGACAAGGAAGAGTTCACACTCATGGGCATCGCGACTCTTGCAGTCAGCCAGCTTGCCCGGCAGGCCGGCACCGCTGAGAGGAGACTTGCGCTGAACCTTCATTCGCGCGTTGTAGGCCGCCTGGCGCGCCTGTGCAGCAAGAGCTACCTTGTCCACTATCGCACGCGCCTGCTTCGGATGCTCCTCAAGATAAGTCGACAAAGCTTCCGACACCGCCGTCTGGACTGCGCCCGAAACCTCATTGTTGCCCAACTTAGTCTTCGTCTGACCCTCGAACTGCGGCTCCTGCACCTTCACCGAGACAACTGCCGTCAGTCCGTCAAGGAAATCCTCCTTGGCCAGCTCGACCTTCATCTTCTCCAGAAGTTTATTGTCTTCGGCATATTTTTTGAGAGTAGCCGTCAGTCCTCGGCGGAAACCGGTCAGATGGGTACCACCCTCGATAGTGTTGATATTGTTGACGTATGAGAAGATATTCTCCGAGAAAGAGGTGTTATAGGTCATCGCGACCTCGACAGGGATTCCCTTGCGCTCGGTATTGAGATGAATAATATCCTCGATAAGAGGCTCTTTTCCTTGGTCGAGATATTTGACGAACTCCTTCAGTCCCTCCTCGCTATGAAAGATATGGGTCTTGGGATTCCCTTCCTCGTCGCGTTCGCGCAGATCCGTCAGAGTGAGGCGGATTCCGGCATTGAGGTAGGCCAGGTCGCGCAGGCGGTTGGCAAGAGTGTCGTAGTCGTAGACTGTCTCGGTGAAGATGGAAGCGTCGGGATGAAACTCAATGGTAGTTCCCGTGTGGTCGGTCTCGCCGATGACAGTGAGGTCGCAGGTCGGTTTGCCCAAGGCATATTCCTGCATATATATCTTGCCGTCGCGGTGGACCTCGGCGCGCAGATAATCCGAAAGAGCATTGACGCAGGAGACACCGACACCGTGCAGACCACCCGACACCTTGTAGGATCCCTTGTCGAACTTACCGCCGGCGTGCAACACCGTCAGGACAACCTCAAGCGCGGGTTTATGCATCTTTTCGTGCATATCGACCGGAATACCGCGTCCGTTGTCTGTGACCTTGATGGAATTGTTCTCCTCAATGACAACCTGTATATCATTGGCAAACCCTGCCAAGGCCTCGTCGATAGAGTTGTCGACCACCTCGTAGACAAGATGATGGAGTCCGCGACCCGATATGTCGCCGATATACATCGCCGGACGTTTGCGTACGGCCTCAAGCCCTTCAAGAACCTGGATATTGTCCGCGCCATATTCGCGCTGGGCCTCTTCCGAGGCGTTATATTCTTCGTTGCTCATGCTTTTCTCTGACTGTTCATTTCCCGGTGGCAATCCCCCCGTGGCAATCCCCCTAAAATCATACAAATTTACTAATTTTTTCCCTAAGAGTGTGTTTAGTTTTAAATGATTTTAGCACAAAGAGAGATTTCGGTGGGATTTTTCAAAGTTGAAGAGAGAGCGATGCGGGCATCGCGACCGATGAAACCTTTNAAAAAGAACCCGAAAGATCCTTTGTGATGAAATCAAGAATAACCGGTTCTACTCAGATAAGTTAATTCGGTTTAAAACTAAACACACTCTAAAAACCTGCGCTTATGAACTAAAGCTGAATCTTTTTTTGCCGCTCCTGAAGGCCGGAGCAATCTTTTTTCCTATCTTTACGCCATGAAGTATATGCTTATCGCCGGAGAAGCTTCCGGAGACCTACACGCCGCCTCTCTCATAGCAGCTCTGCGAGNCCTCGACCCGGAGGCCCGCTTCGCTTTTTTCGGCGGCGATCTGATGGAGAAAGCGGCCGGTAAAAAACCGGTCCTGCATTATTCGAAGATGAATGTCATGGGGTTTTCGGAGGTGGTCCGCAATCTGCCGACCATCATCGACAACTACAGACTCGCCGTCGCCCTGCTCGAAAAGTTCCGACCCGACCTGCTGATTCTGGTCGACTATCCCTCCTTCAACCTGCGCCTCGCGAAAAAGGCTCACACCCTGGGAATACGCGCCGACTGGTATATCTCTCCCAAGGTATGGGCNTGGAAAGAATGGCGCGTCCGGTCAATGCGCAAATATATCTCGCGCCTGTATTGCATCCTCCCTTTCGAGATTCCATTCTTCAAAGCCCACGATTTCCGACGCGCCTTCTATGTCGGCAATCCCTCCGTCGAGGAGATCGACGACCGGTTGCGCCATCTNCCTCCGGAACGCTATTTCCGCGAGCGGCAGGGANTGACAGACCCGCGACCTATAATCGCTCTCCTTCCCGGTTCCCGCTTCTCCGAGATTCGCGCCAATCTTCCTCTGATGATCGAGGCGGCAAAGCGATACAAGGAGTTCCAGTATGTCGTCGCCGCCGCGCCATCGGTGCCTGAGAAGCTTTATCGGGAGATTGCCCAGGANCCGGGNCTCCCGATGGTCTTCGGCGCCGCCATCCCCCTGCTCAAATATGCCGTCGCAGCTCTCGTGACCTCCGGAACGGCAACATTGGAGACAGCGCTCGTCGGCACCCCGCAGGTTGTCTGCTACCGTGGCAACGGCTCGGCGCTGACCTACGACCTCATGTCGCGCCTCCTCAAGGTCCGATACGTCTCCCTTCCCAACCTGATAATGGACAATTCCATAGTCCCCGAACTCCTTCTGAACCNCTGCACCCCCGACTCTATCTCCCGCGAGCTCTCCCCCCTCCTCCAACCCTCTCCGCGCCGCGACTGGCAGGTACAGGGCTACCGCAACATGCGTCGCCGCCTCGGGACAAACAACGCCGCCTCCACAGCCGCCTCCCTAATCTTCCGCTCCCTNCAATCCCCGCAACCAAGCTCCCCCGAAGCANCCCCTCCGCAATAAATTTTCCNGAAGGCAAATTTGTAAAAGTGAGGCCCACTTGTGGGCCTTTAAAAAAAATTCCCCAATCCCGAAAATCCGGAAACCGAAGCGGGGCTGCCCGGCAAAAGCCAGGGCAGCCCCGCAAATATAAATTCTCAAATTATCATTCGACTGTCAGCTCAACCCTATCATATTCCCAGGGCAATCTGACATAAAGGCGCTTCTTAACAGAATCATAACTCCAGCCGCTCTGACCCAGACGACCGGCGTCTCCTTTCTCCTCAAGAGTCATTCCGTTGTCAACGCTGACTCCCTTAGGCTTCGACGCGACCCCGACAATCTCGAAAGTCAACTGGCGGTAAGGGGAGATTCCCTCATAATGNCCGCCATTGGTCGAGATTCCGATNCGTATCTGCCCCCCGGAGCGCTCNCCGGTGAAGGTCGTCAGCTGGAACGCTCCCTCCTCCAGACTTGTCGGACTCTTGCGNTCATCATCNAAGAGAGTGTAGCTGCTCTTGCNCTCGGAAGGGAAATAGAGNACAGTNAGTGTCTGCGGATTATAATCNCCGACATTGGAAACCTTTCCCTCGAACTGCGGGATAAAGCTGCCGCTACGGACAAACATGGGAAGTTCACCCAAAGGCGCGGCGACCACNGCCGTCGTCCCTCCCTTATAGCGGAGCGANGGGTTGTTCCAGTTTATCCATTCCCCGGCGGGGNAAAGGACCTTGCGCTGACGCGCCCCCTTGGTCATCACGGGAGCGACCAGAACTTCATCACCCCACATATACTCNTCGGCGACATCGGCATATTTCTCNCCCGGATTCTCACCCCTGAAATTAAGGGGACGGGCGAGAGGATAGCCGTGGGCCGCATTCTCGTATGCCAGNGTATAGTTATAGGGGAGCCAGCGATAACGCATATCGATGAATTTCTTCGATATCTCCTCCACAGCNGGATAATTGTAAGGTTCCGGAAGGAGTTGCGCGTGAGTGCGGAGCATAGGGCTGAATGTNCCCATCTGCAACCAGCGTACATAAAGCTCCTCATCAGTCGGGTTAGCCTCGTCAACGGCGAANCCNCCGACATCAGAACCCATATAGCCGAGNCCGGANAGTCCGGAGGAGAGCATCAGTTTGACCTGCGGCTGGAGTCCCCCCCAGGAGCGCGAGACATCCGTCGTCCAGGGGAAAACGCCGTAACGCTGGAGTCCGGCTGTACCGCCGCGCATCATCAGCATCGGGCGCTTGTCAGGGAAATCCTTGCGGAGTCCCTCATANATGAGGCGGCTCCATTCGTTGCCGTAGACNTTATGGTATTCCTCGGCGCTCTGACCGTTGGCATGAACGATTGTCGAAGGATGGACCTCAGGCTCACCCAAGTCGCCCCACCAGCCGGCTATNCCCTCCTCGGTCAGACCCTTCAGACGGTTCCAGAGCCAGGAGCGGGTNTCGGGATTGGAGACATCGATCATGCCGGCATCCCCGACCCAGGTAGTGACGTCATGCGTCTTTCCTTCCGCATCGCGGGCGAGCATCCCGGCCTCCGAAAGAAGGTTATAGTTGTCGATGGCGCCCCCCTTATTGACGTATGGCTGCGAGATGGTGACGATATTGATTCCTTTGTCGGCGAAATCCTTCAGCATCTTCTTATGGTCGGGCCACTGGCCGGGATTCCATTCAAGACGCCCCATATCCTGCTCGACACCATACCAGTAAAGGTCCAGAACCATTCCGTCAAGCGGATACCCTCCCTGTCGGAAACGTTCCACAACCTCCTCAGCCTCCTGCTGTGTCTTATAACCATACTTGGAGGTTATATATCCGAGGGTCCAGAGAGGNGGAAGGGGTTGGCGTCCGGTCAGCAGGGTATAGTCCTCGGTCAATGCGTCGAGGTCCGAGCCATTCTCTCCCGTCATGACATAATAGCTGAGGCCGAGCGGGGTCTGCGAGCTGTATGTTATGGTGTCGGAGGCAAGAATGAGTTCGCCGCGGGCATAGTCGTCAAACAGGATTCCATATCCCTTGTCGGAAACAATATACGGCACAGATATACCCATCTGCGAAATTCGCGGGTCACCTTCCGTATATCCGTAGTTCTGACGGTTATACATCGAGAGGGTGTCGCCGTTCAGACGCAGACGGTGGCCGCGTTCGCCGGCGCCGAAGAAGTTCTGGGTCCCGGTGTTGAGAAGGCGGACGCTCTTAAGCCCCGGGGTTGCGTTGTCTATCCCCTCCCCTTCGGCGAGGAGGAGAGTTCCGTCGGGAGCATAGAAGCTGACGGCGCCGCTCTCCTTGTCGATGCGGACGGTAGCGTCAGGAGAGGCCATCTCGACATAATCAGCGAAAACGGTGCCTCCGATTCCACCGACCTCCTCGGCCTCCAGAACAACGCTCTGCGAAGGCTGGAACCGTGGTGCGTCCTGAGAGGGTATATGGGTGACGCGGAAGATAGACTTGGTGAGGGGGGTGACCTGGACACGGCCGCGCGGAGTATCGACAGAGACTTCACCGGCGCGGGTCACAGCGGTTCTGCCGGCAATCGCCGGCAAACCGAGCAGGGTCAGCGCTCCCCCTGCCAGAAGCAAGGGGAGCGCCAGGCTCTTTCCTTTTTCCATATCGCGGAGCTATCAGTCGAGTTCGAGATCGCCGTCGGTGATTACCTCCCAGGGCAGACCGTTGGCCGCCAGGGTCTCCAGGAAGGGATCCGGATCGAACTCCTCGACGTTGTGGACTCCCGGCATGACCCATTTGCCGGTCAGGAACATCATGGCGCCGACCATTGCCGGAACACCGGTCGTGTAGCTGACAGCCTGAGCGCCGGTCTCCTTGTAGGCGGCCTCATGGCTGCAGTTATTGAAGATATAGTAGGTCGATTCCTTACCCTCCTTGTCGAGACCCTTGATGCGGCAGCCGATGGAGGTCTCGCCGGTATAGTTCTCCCCTAAGGAACCGGGATCGGGAAGGACTGCTTTCAGGAACTGAATGGGAACAATCTCCTGACCGTTATACATGACGGGGTCGATGCGGGCCATTCCTATATCCTGGATAACGCGCAGATGAGTGAGGTATTCCTGTCCGAAAGTCATCCAGAAACGGGCGCGGCGGATAGAGGGGAAGTTCTGGACCAGGGATTCGAGCTCCTCATGATAGAGAAGATAGGATTCCCGTTCTCCGATGCGGGGATAGGTCAGAGGGCGATGGATCGCGAGATTCTCCGTCTCCACCCATTTGCCATCCTCCCAGTATTTTCCTTTCTGGGTTATCTCGCGGATATTGATTTCGGGATTGAAGTTTGTGGCGAACGCCTTGCCNTGGTTTCCGGCGTTGCAGTCTACGATATCGAGATAGCGCATCTCCGAGAAGTGATGCTTTGCCGCATAGGCGACGAATACTGCCGACACTCCCGGGTCGAAACCGCATCCGAGGATAGCCGTCAGACCTGCTTTCTCGAAACGCTCGCGGTATGCCCACTGCCATGAATATTCGAANTGGGCCTCATCCTTGGGCTCGTAGTTGGCGGTATCCAGATAGTTGACACCGCAGGCCAGGCATGCCTCCATTATGGTCAGGTCCTGATAAGGAAGNGCGACGTTGATACAGATATCGGGTCTGTGGCGCTCGAAAAGAGCCTTCAGTTCCTCGACGGAATCGGCATCGACGCGGTCGGTGGTGATATTGGAGGCGCCGATACGGGCNGCCAGACGGTCACACTTCTCTTTAGTGCGCGAAGCAATGACGATCTGCTCGAAGACCTCCGGATGCTGGGCGCATTTGTGGGCCACGACGGTTCCTACGCCGCCGGCCCCGATAATCAAAACTTTTCCCATATATCTTTCTTGAATTGTGATTTTAGCTTTATTCAATTGTATTNTNAGACCCTGTCCCACAAGAAANNTTAACAGCCGGGTCGCAGAAACGAGNNAGTTGGGCCTTTACAAGCCTTTANGANCCTTTATAAGCTTACTTTCGGCTCCAATTGGCAAATATAGCAATTTTTTGATTAATTTTGCCCCGATTACAGGTTTATTTAGCTATGACAATCAATATCCCTTTCAACGCCGATCTCCGCGAAGCGGCACGTCAGTTCCTTCGGGTTCTNCCCNCNGGAAGGAGAATCATTGATTTCTCAGGCCCGATGGGAGCCGGGAAAACAACNTTCATCTCAGCCCTATGNCGCGAACTGGGGGTTATCGACGAACCGGCATCCCCGACTTTCAGTATNGTCAATGAATACACCCTCCCCTCCGCAGCAGACGGCGAAGGTCCGGCATCTGTCTTCCATTTCGATTTCTATCGTCTCGACTCCCCGGCGCAGGCTCTCGAAATCGGGGTCGAGGATTATTTCTATTCNGGGGCTTTCTGCCTGATGGAATGGGCTGAAAATATNGAGGATATTCTCCCCGACGAGACACTGCGCGTTGAAATCTCCGTCAATCCCGACAATTCCCGAACCCTTCGTTTCGATGAATGAGATAATACTCCCTTCGGTCCCCAGCACCAATACCTGGGNGGCCGCCAACGCGGCCGGNCTCCCCTCCCCCTCGATGGTCTGCGCCCTCTGCCAGCCCGAGGGACGCGGACAGCGCGGCAATTCATGGGAATCGGAACCGGGNCAAAATCTGACTCTTTCTTTCTTCNTGCGTCCCGACAGGGGNTTCGCGCCGCGCGAGCAGTTCCTTATGTCGGAGGCGACGGCGCTCGCCGTCGTCGATACGCTGCGCCATTTCGGAATAGAGTCGAAGGTGAAATGGCCAAACGATATNTATTGCGGCGACATGAAGATTTGCGGNATCCTCATCGAGCATTCACTGATGGGNAGCTCCATAATCCATTCTATCGCGGGTATAGGATTGAATGTCAATCAGACTCTCTTCCTCAGCGATGCCCCCAACCCGATCTCCATGGCCATGGTCGCCGGACGAAGTTTCAACCCGGCTGAGGTGAGGAGGGTGCTGGCCGAACGCTGGTGGAGCCGTATGGCGCCCTTTGCCTCGTTACCCGAGTCTCGGGACGACCTACAGGCCGGCAGTGGCGGAACACCCTGGAAAGAGAGTCTGCATACGGAATTTCTTGATTCGTTATGGCGCAACGACGGAGAACCGCATCTCTTTATGGAAACATCATCTCAAAAACACTTCGAGGCAATTATCGCCGACGTTGACCCGGCCGGTCCTATACTCNTGCGTCTGTCCGACGGGTCGACAAGAAGTTTCGCCTTCAAGGAAATTTCCTGGCTATAAAGTCCGTCCCCGTCTCACGAGAAATCTTGACGGCCGGCTATATAATTCACGATTTTTTTGCTAATTTTGCACCTATCCCACAATCTAACAACCCGTCTAAGAAAGGCGCTGCCCCAAAAGCAACCTCAAACAACCGAATCTATCTTATGCCTCCCATTTTGACATTTATCCTGCGGCCTGTGATTTTCTTTGTCGTGACGGTCGTCATGTTTCTTATCTGGCGTATCTGTTTCGTCATTTTCTATCCTGAGCTGTTCAACGGCCTGACAAGTCAGGACTATTGGCAGATTACCTATCANGGGTTCGCAATGGACGCGTGTGTCGCCGGATACCTCACTATCATTCCCTGGCTGATAGCCTGCATCGGCCTNTGGCTACCGGGACGCAAATCGATTTCCACACTGGAATTAGGAAATATTTCCGATGCGGTCCGCATCGGAAATCCATACGGAATGGTAGCAAAAAGGACTGTCCGCATCATAATGATTATATATATGGCGCTGGTATCGCTGGCCATTGGCTTCATCGCGACCCTTGACGCCGCGCTATATCCGATTTGGGGNTTCCGGCTCGACCTCAATCCGTTCTACTATCTGGCTTCGGCTCCTATAACGGTTCTCAAATCTCTCAGTTCCTCCGAGTTCTGGGGGGGATTGTTAGGAACTCTGATACTGGCCTCCATCTGGTTCGCGGCTTATTTCCTGACATGGTATCAGCTCCATTTCCGTCCGGTCCCGACAAAGCGTCTGCGCTACATAGGTTCGGGGATAATGTTGCTGATGGGGGGACTCCTCTTCATCGTCATCCGGGGAGGAGTCACGGTTTCGACGATGAATCTAAGCCGGGCCTATTTCTCAAATGANTCCCGTATTAACCACGCCTCGATAAATCCGGCATTCAGTCTCATATCTTCTATCGCCCATCAGTCTCACGAGCTGTCGAAATATCATTTCTATCCCTCCTCGCAGATTCCGGAGCTGATCTCTGTCATCGGGCCTGTGTCAGGTGAGGGGGAAGGTCAATGGCAGGGGGGCGACTCCATTATCTCGACGAAACGCCCTGACATTTACCTCATTATACTCGAAAGTTTCTCCGCTCATCTCTTCCCGTCGCTGGGAGGGGAGGATATAGCGGTCAATCTCGACAAGGTCGCCTCGGAAGGACTCCTATTTACTAACGCATACGCCAATTCTTTCCGCACCGACCGGGCCCTTCCGGCAATCCTCAACAGTTTCCCCGGTCTGCCGGACCAGGGTATAAGCAAGGATGTCGTAGCCCTCGAACGTCTCCCTTCTCTGGGTAAATACCTCAATAACGCCGGCTACAAAACGGAATATTATTACGGCGGTGATCTTAATTTCGCAAATATGCAGGCTCTCCTGATAGCGGGTGGCTTCGAGCGGATTGTCGGAGACAAGGATTTCCCCCTGACGGAACGTCTTGGAAAATGGGGCGCCCATGACGATGTGCTCTTCAAGAAAGTGAAGAGGGAGACTCGTATGGCGCGTGTCGAAGACAGGCGTCCCTTGCTGAGGGTTATCCAGACTTCGAGCAGTCATGAGCCTTTCGATGTCCCCTATCACAAGCTGAGCAATCCGGCGGCTAATTCTTTCGCCTTCACAGACTCGGTTGTCGGCGACTATATCGATTTCCTGAAAAAGACGCCGGAATGGAAGAACGCCCTGGTAATTCTCGTTCCCGACCATTACGGGGCCTATCCCAAGAATCCCGGCGGACTGAAGGAGCGNCATCATATTCCGATTATCTTCACCGGGGGAACCCTGCTGAANAAAGGAAGCAACGGTCGTCGGGTCACGCAGGTCGCCATCACTCCGACTATCCTCGGCCTGCTGGGTATAAATCATGACCGTTTCTTCTTCGGACGCAATATGTTTGACAAACGAGAGGTNCCGCTAATGTATATCTACGACCGTGAGGAGGCTATGNTNCAGAGCGANCAGGGAACGGCAATCTATAATGTTGCCAACGGCGATATGACGGTCATGCCCGTAGACTCCATCGATGTAATGCAGATTTCCCCCTTCAATCCCAAGACGCAGCTCCGCGCCTGGATGCAGGCTATCTCGGGATATTACGACACCGGCCTCCCGCAATAACTCCCCGCAATAGAGAGTNNNCTATGACGCAATANAGAGTATATAAAAAAAGAGAAGACCCGCGTTTACGAGCGGGTCTTCTCTTTTTTATTACTTCTTTTTTTACTTCTGAATCCGATTTTTCAGAGCGGAGTTTTTCGGATTCAGAGGCGTCAGAAGAGGGAGATGAGGAGTAGGATTGCTACTGTCGCCGCGGCGACAGCCGGCATTATGTCGGCNGTCCGGAAACACCAGACGCGCAGTCCGACGACGGGAGCCAGGGGGCCTGTCGGAGCCGTGAAGAGTACATGGGTCTCCGGATAGCGCGGTCTGAGGTCGAAGAGACGTGAGGCCGCAAGATATATGGCCGCTGCACCGGCGCTCCCTATAAGGGCCCCGGTCAGGATATCTCCCGGATAATGGACGCCGAGATAGATGCGGGTATAGCTGTTGAGCAATGCCCAGGAAAGGATGAAGAGGGTGAAGCGGCGGNTGCGGACAATGAGCGCCAGGATGGTCGCCAGTGCAAAGGAGTTGGAACCGTGGCAGGAGGGGAAGCCGTAGGAACCGCCTCTATAATCGTTGACGACATGAATCAGGGCCGAGAGGGGGTTCTGAAGATTGGCGGGACGCAACCGCTCGAACTGGGGACGGAGAAGTGTGGCGCACACCTGGTCCGCAAAAACAATTGTCAGAATTATCGCTANTGTCAGCACNATTGCCTCGCGACGCCGGAAGGTCGAGAAAAGAATATAGAGAATGGCCGCATACATCGGAACCCATACGAAGCGTCCGGTAGCCATCATCATGAAGTTGTCAAGCAACGGGGTATGCAACCCGTTTAGAAACAGAAGAATCTGCGAGTCTATGTTATTAAGTATCTCTATCATGGATTGTCGGTCAGGTCAGGTTCCGCCATCTGCCGCAAGGAAGGGGTGATGATACACTCAGATTAGAAGAGAGCNGAACGTAATATTAACGTCGTTCCGCTCTCTTCTATTGTGATTTATCCTTTTTTTAACTTAGACGCTGTCCCACAAGAAATGTTAACAGCCGNNNCTTTTCCGGCTAANGAATATCATTCCTTTGGTTTTATGTCGCCGCGGTTGTAGGCCTTGAGCAGTTCGCGCAGTTCGTCAATCTGAATTTGCAGTTCGGCTCCCTTGTCGGTGTCGCGCACACAAGTGCGTTCGGCCATGTGCTCGACAATCTGCGTTGTCGATTTGATGTCGCTTCCGAGACGGACTGCCTCTTCGGCGGAGGTGAAGGGTTCATGCTGGACGAGTTCGAATCCGCGGCTGTGATAGACGAGTGTATAACCGGCGATTCCGGTCTCTTTGTGGTATGCGCGTGAGAAACCTCCGTCGATAACCATCAGTTTGCCGTTGGCTTTCAGGGGNCTCTCCCCTTTTCCGGCCTTGACCGGGACGTGGCCGTTGATAATGTGGCGATGTGCACCCTTGACTCCGAAAGCATCGAGGATCATATCGACGGTCGGTTCGTCNTCACGAAGATGATAATAGGGGCCTTTCTCCTCATGCTGCACCTCCTTGTCGGTCAGAAGGTAGCGNTCGAAGGTCGCCATCTTNGATTTGTCGAAAAGTGGCGAGTCGGGNCCACACCANAGATAGAAATAATAGTCGCGNGAACGGNCGCGGCTCTCCTCATCGGCCGAGGAGTCGAAAGCCTCNCGCATAATGGCTCCGGTCCGNCGAAGGAGTTCCTGACCGCTGTATTTCTCTCCGTCCGGAAGAAGGACTTTCTTTAGTTTCCCTTCTTTTGTCANCGGAACGGAGGCGTGGAACATNAGGTTGGAGTTGCAGATGGAATACATNTCGCCGTGAGAGAGCAANAGTCCGACATGGGANCGCAAGGTCTCGGAGTTGACGAAGGAGCGGACGAGTTTCTCCATGACNCTGCGCTCCTCTTCGGTCAGAGTGTAGGGGTCCTTGGGATCTATCGTCGGGAAGTTGCANTCTTTCATGGGGTATTCCTTGCCGTCAACCTCTACCGTNCCTTTCTCGAAATCTATTTTATGGAGAAGCTTGCGGTCTTCCATCTTCCATTCGGGATGACGGTCGATAAGGGCGCCTTCAAGTTTGAACTGGATNACGGTCATGGCCTTGTGCATCCGGGCTGTCAGCTGGAATCCCTTCATGGCGAGGGCCGAATCGTCGCGGGGCACTTTCGGAAGGAATAGTTCGCAGGGGTCGTCGCCGTAGGTGTCCATAGCGAAGGAGGCGAGGGGAACGAGGTTGATACCGTAGCCATCTTCGAGTGTGACCATATTGTCATAGCGCAGCGACATTCTAAGCACGTTTGCTATGCAACACTCGTTGCCGGCGGCGGCTCCCATCCAGACGGCGTCATGATTGCCCCACTGTATGTCGTAGCCGACATAACGGCGGAGGGTGTTGAGGATTTCGTGGGCGCCGGGTCCTCGGTCATAGATATCGCCCAATATATGGAGACGGTCGATGCTGAGGCGCTGGATNACGTTGCAGATGGCCTTGATAAAGGCTTCAGCCTGTCCTGTCGAGATGATGGTCTCNATGATGCGCTGGTAATACTGCTGCTTGTTCTCTCCCGAAGGGGCTTCGTGAAGTAGCTCTTCGATGATGTAGGCGTAGGCTTTGGGTAAGGCTTTGCGAACTTTCGAACGGGTGTATTTTGATGAGACCTCCTGCAGGACTTTGATGAGTTTGTGGAGGGTGACCATATAGAATCCTATTAGGTCGGTCTCGGTCCGTCGGATATGGTTGAGCTTCCGGCCGGGATAATAAATGAGGGAACAGAGCTGGCGTATCTCCTCGGCGCGCATTGAGGGTCCGAAAATTTCGATAACCTTGCGTTTGATACGTCCCGAGGCATTTTTGAGGATATGCTGGAAAGCTTCATGTTCGCCGTGGATATCGGCGACGAAATGCTCCGTGCCTTTGGGAAGATTGAGAATTGCTTCGAGATTGATTATCTCCGTGGCGGCCGCCTGGGCGGTGCCGAACTTCTGGGAGAGTATCTCGAGAAGGCGTCTGTCGTGTTTCATGATATCGGTTTGTAGGTTATCCCCAAATTTAAGCATTCTTTCCCATCCGACAAAATTTCCACCTAAAAAATCCCCCCCGCCACACGCTCCCCCGGCGCCTCTCACGCACCGCCCCGGGCTGGGAGTGGCCTACCAGCCATGCCCCCCGAAGCCCCTACTCGACGCCCGTCTTTTCCCCAGGCGGATTATCAAATCCGTAAGGACAATTTCTCTGTAAGTCTACTTAGATTTTAAATAAACGTCAGTTTCGTCAAATGGCTGGCCAGAGGGCCGGCCACATTTTCAACTCTTCACATATTCAATTCCGTTCGTACGCCCGCTGCCACTCTTCTCCAATCACTACGGTTTTCGGTTCGTCCTTCCGACCAACGTCATACCGACAGCTGGAGCTGGCGGCTGACAAGCCGGTGGTAATCCCCTTTGAGCGCTATCAGTTCTTCGTGCGTACCGCGCTCCGTAATGCGTCCCCCGCTTATGAACAGTATCTCATCGGCATTCTGCACCGTCGACAGTCGGTGTGCAGCCACCACCACAGTGCGCCCCTCGCCGAATGACGTCAGCCGCTCGTGGATGCGCGACTCGTTGTCGGCGTCCAGCGAGCTCGTCGCCTCGTCCAGGAACAGCACATTCGGATTACGGTAGACGGCCCGCGCTATCAGCAGTCTCTGCTTCTGCCCTCCGCTCAGTTCGACGCCGGTCGTACCGACCTTAGTGTGCAGTCCCATCGGCAGACGACGCACGAATCCGTCCAGTCGAACTGTCCGAAGCGCGTCCCATATATGTTCCTCGTCCGCCTTCTCCCAGCTGCGCACTGCCACGTTCCCGGCTATGCTGTCGCTGAAGACATAACCGTTCTGCATAACCACTCCGCAACGCCCCAGCCACCATTCCTTATCCAGTTCCTTGCGTTCCACCCCTCCAAGCGTAATACGTCCCCGCATCGGCTCGTAGAACCCGAGCATCAGCTTGATTAGGGTACTCTTCCCGCAACCGCTCTCACCTACCAGCGCCACTGTCGTGCCAGGGCGGACTTTCAGCGTTATGTCCTGCAGGACCATAGGGGAGCAGGATCCAGGATAGCGGAACGAGACGTTGTCGAACTCTATGACCGATCCCTCGCCACGCGTCTCCCCTTCCTCGCTCTCCTCGTCCGACAGCACCCCGCGAAGACGGGCGTGCGCAAGAGACGCTCCCTGCGCCTGCTCGACCGTGTTGCTCACCGTCGAGAACGGAGCGCTCAGGCGCCCCGTAAGATAGCTGACCGTCATCATCGTGCCGAGCGTCATGGCGTCCTGGACCACAAGCGTCGCACAGAGACCCGTCACCAGAAGATCCTTGATCCGCGAAAGTGCCGACACACCGCTGCCGGACCATATCCCGACTTTCTGAGAAGCGAGCGTCAGCCTGTCGATGCGACCCTGGCTCTCGGACCATTGGCGGAGCTTGGGCTCCGAGGCGTTGTTGACCCGCACCTCCTGGAAGCCGTGGATCATCTCGTGGATCAGGTTACGATTCTCCGATATAGCGTGGAACGTCCCGCTGTCCAGGCTCTTGCGGCGACGCAGAAACATAGCCGCCCACAGGGTCTCCAGAAGCGACAGCCCGAAAAAGACCAGGAACACGGCGGGATTGAACCAGCAGAGCACCGCCGAGAAGACCATAAGGGTCAGCAACGTCACCAGCAGCGTCTGGGGGAAGGAGACCAGGAAGCTCTGAATTTGGCTCTGGTCATACATCTTCTGTATCAGGTCAGCCGGAGAGCGGCGGTCGAAGAAGATCGCGCTCTTGCGCGCGAGGGCCCGCAGGTAACCGCCTAGCATAGTCCGGTTGAGGCGCACTCCGAGCTTGGTGAGCACCCATCCCGTACCACGCGACGCCGCCATACTCCCGGCGAAGATTCCTAACTGGCACAGCAGAAGCGTCCATATCAGTCCGATGTCGCGCATACGCAGTCCTTCGTCGATGGTGCGCCGGAACAGTAACGGTATCGCCATCTCGGCCAGAAGGCATACGACCGACAGGGCGCAGACCCACAGGAAAGAGCGGCGATGGTGGCGCGCCTGGTCAACGAGGTAGCGCCATAGGCCGTTACCCTTCTCGCCCGCGCCGATGGGCTCGGTCGTGAACCCTTCTCCTGGGGCGGCGACGATGGCGATTCCGCGGTCGGGATGCGCCCACGCCTGACGGAAATCCTCCTCTGACAGCGTGATCTTCCCCTGCGCGGGGTCGGCGATGCGGAAGCGCCCCGAGCGCGTCAGTCCGTGGAGCACCACGAAATGGTTCTGGTGCCAGTACAGAATGGCCGGCAGAGGCGCCTCGCGTAGCTCCTCGACCGTGGGCGTAACGGCGAAGGCCTCTATCCCGATATCGCGGCAGCTGTCGCAGATGTCCTTGATCGCTATCCCCTGGCGACTCATGTCACTGACCGAGCGCAGGTACTCCATGCCGACGCGGCGTCCGAAGGCGCGGGCAACCATCCGCACGCATACCAGACCGCAGTCGCTCTGCTCAAGCTGACGGTATGCGCGGAAGGGTCGTAGGAAATCAAGATGGGTTTTCATACGCTGTGAGATGTCTTGTATGTAGTCATTGGATATTGTACAGAGCTACGTATCGGAGGCACGCATCCGCCGAGGCTTTATTTGACCGCGGAACTCTGGTTGCCCGTAGACAGGATGGGCGCCTGCTCGATTGAGGTCTTGCCGAAGCGCCACGTCAGGTTGGCGGTAATCATCACGGACCGATCGAAGCGCATACGCGTTCTCTCCACCAGCCCAGGCATCTCGTATGTCCGCGACTGCCCGGTAAGCGGTATCATCACGTCGGCGCCTCCCTCGGCGTCCTTCCATAACGCCGCTGACAGTCCGGTGCTGATTGTCTGACGCGAAGAGTCGACGTATCCGAGTTTCTTCTGTATCGGCATATAGCGATAGGAGATGTTCCAGCTCAGACTCGGTTTCTTCAGTATCCTCACCGTCGACCCGAAGTCCAGCATCCAGTTCCAGCTCTTCTGGGAGTATTCGCCCGACGGCGACCACGTCGAAGCGTCGTAATGCCCTACAGACCCCGTCGCCCGCAGTCTCCAACGATACCCGAAGAGCCAACGGTTGTACATAGCCAGCAGATTCAGAGACCTGTCGTGGCCGGCATCAAGATAGGTATGCACCAGCGTCCCCTTCGGAGTCAGGTAGCGATAGTTGGTGTTGAGGCCGCGCCCGGTACTGTAAGAGATATTCATGAAAAGATCGCCCAGGAAGTTATAGGTCAGGTTGAACCAATGCTTCGTCACTACATCCAGATCTGGATTGCCCGCATGGTATTCGGTCGCGGAACTCCAGTGCTTGTAGGGATTCAGATTGTCCAGATAGGGCTGCTGGTCCGACATTTGCCACCCCAAGACGAGGTTGTGGCGCCCTCCTCCGAGCGACAGGGTAGCCGATACGTCCGGAAGAACCAGTGTTTTCGAATATCGGTGCGTTTCCTCGCCGGCGAGATGCAAGCGACGGAAGTAGCTCATTTGCCTGACGCCTATCTGGGTGGTGAAAGTGCCGCTCCACTCCTTGCTGTAGGTCAGCGTAGCGCTCTCGACGGTAAGTTGGCGACGGAAGCTGTACGCGTCGTCAGGGTCTGTGTAGTCAATACGGTACGGATTGTCCGAGACGCTGGCCGTCGCCGTAAGTCTGCCCCCGTCACCGAAACGGTGGTTGAACTGGAGCACGCCGTACAACGAGCTGTAACGCCGGCGGCTCGACTGCTCTCTTTCGTATGTCCGCTGTCCTTCGGCGCTCATTATGCCCGTATACATAAGGTCGGAGTGATCGTTGTCGACCGGTGCGCTCCACGAAAAGCGTGCCTCCAGGCTGGTGATCCCTTTGGAGCCGAACGCCTTGCGGTAACGGGCGCCAAGACCGAAGGCCATGCGCATCGGAACGTCCGTACTCTGCTCGCTGACCGATTCGAGGAATCCGTCGGCGACGCTGCAGCGCGTCTCCGTGGTTCTGGTGTCGGAGACCTCGCTGTAGCCTCCCGTCCCTAGGGTCAGCGTAACTGTCTGTGCGTGGGGAAGTCGCAGCTCCCCGCTGGCCTTGACGTTGACGGAATTGGTATGACCACATCCTTCGGTGAGGGTCAGCCGATCCAGTCCGTTGGCAGTGTCCAGCAGATGGCTGGTACCGTCGGTGCGCGAAGTGCCGTGGGTGTAGTCTCCTGACACGCTGAACAGCAGGTTATGGTTCTGGTAAAACCCGTAAAGGCTCGGGGCTACATGACGCAGTCCGTTCTGAGCCCACATCAGCCATGTCGAGACTCCTCCGTTAGCGCCGCGGTAGCGGTCCTCGAGAATGACGTTGACAACACCGCCGGCCACTTCCTCGGTTGTATAGGCAGGCCCGGGATTGATCAGTATTTCGATTCGCTTTATATCTTCGGGAGGTATGGCGTGAAGCTTGTCAAGAACCAGCTCCTGAGGATAGGATGGCCGCACGCCGTTAATCAGAATCAGGGCCGATCGGCCATTATTCAGGATGCGGAGTCCCTTTTGCGATACGCTAAGCATGGGGACGAATCCGAAAACCTCCGAGGCATTGCGGACCTCTGCGTATATCGCCTCCGGATCGAACGAGAATCCTCCGGGGACCGCCTTCATGTTCAACCGTCTCGCTTTTACCATCACTTCTCCGAGCTCGCTCTCCTCCCTTTCAAGTTCTATGCTTACGGTCGACGTCCCGACAGTCAGGTCCTTTGGATTGTAACCGCGCGCGACGACGCGCAGACGCGCGGGCAACGTGTCGATTTCAAGCGCAAATCTGCCCTCGAGATCGGTGAACGTGGAGGAGGTCACGACTGTGTCGGCCGGATTCGTCGGAAGTGCGTCGACGAGCGCAGCCATCACCCCGACCTCCTCACACCGCACTTCCCCCTCGATCCTTTCCTTTCCAAGCGTCTGAAGAGCCGTAAGCCAAAGTAGTGAAAAGATAAAAATTCGTCTCATAGGCTTAATGTAATATTTTAAGTAAGTCGTCAATAAAAATTAATGTACATATGTTGGCACGTTTTTGCATGACATCAAGGTAAGATACAGCTATGAGAATCACAGAAGTAAGACTTACCAAGAAACAGCAAGTGGAATGGGAGTACATAGCGCATCGCCGCAACTCTACGCTTATAAGAAGGAAAAGTTGCAAGAGCTTGAACAACAGTACCGTGAAGGTCTTATTGATCTCTATTTTGGAGACGGGAGCTTCACATGTACCGAAGGATATGTGCTGTATGGCTGGCAGTTTCCCAATGAAAAAATCACCATTCCATCTGACAGGTGCGCAAGGCTCAATATCTTGGGAATGGATGATTTTTGCATGATTTCATCATTCGTGATGCCCGCATCTCTCATTCTTCATCACACAAAAATCATCCAAAAACCTTCTCAAAATCATTGGCACATAAATTTAAACAGTTTCTAAGTCATTAAAAATTAGACTATCCTAGCTGGACAATATAAAGACTCGACAGATGACAGGTCTTCATATTGCCCAGTTTTAAAGATTAACGGTGAGGTTTATATAAACCTATCATCTGATAAGGGCTATCTGCGATTTCCATAAAAAAGGAGTGCGCACATCTTATCCCATCTACGATCACGCTGCTTCTATTAAGCTCCACATGTAGTATCGACCGTAGGCGCCGGAACACGGCCGCTACAGTCCCCCCCATTGAAAGAGTTGGAGCAGAAAAGTCCTTGGTTATGGCAATCTCCTCCATTGTAGGACTTGATGCAATCCCTATCGTAATTCTTGCAAGCACCTCCATTAGTCTTGTTGTACTTATCCCCGTCATCGCCGCCTTGCCACAGCAACACGGACTGCGCCTCCGTCCCGATGGGATCGAGCGCCAGTTTCTGCAAGTATGCAGAAACGCTCTTGAGTCGTTCGTCTCTTTTCATATTATTATTTTTTAGTTTGTTAATTCACCTTGGAAGGTGAGTTTAGTTATGATTATTGATATACCGTTCCTCGAATCGTTCAAGAATTAGTTCATCGATATCCGAATCCGAACGGTTGTACATGCAGTCTTCACCCAGAGGGATATGCTCCATGGCCTGACGACGACATCCGCCCCCGCACAAAGGAGCGATACGACAGTTCCAGCATACAGGTTGGGAGAACTTGCATTCGAGAAAAGCGTCTCTCTTTTCTGCCTCCCACTCTACGTCGGCTCCAGTCAGCCGTCCCATTCGGTTAGCGCTGGAAAACTCACGGGCCGTACAACAATACACGTCTCCATTGTAATTCACAAGCAGATAGTTCTTCTTATCCCCGTAACACGAATTCATCACTCCGTGAATAATGCGGTTATTGGGTGTATGATACCCTAATGCCCGTAGAGCACTTCTGTATTCTTTGGCCTTTTCGTAGGTTTCGTCTACGATTCGCCCTCCGTCTTGCCAAACACGTTGGAAATCCACTGATAGGTAAGTCCTCTTATTCTCTGAGATTTCCTTCAGCCGCTCTACTATTTCCGATACACTGTCGATATTCTTCGTGGTGAAATTGACACGCAAAGTCACTGCCATATCGTTTTCAACGCATCGGGTGATATTCTGAAATATCCTTTTAAAGGACGGCTTGCCTCCCTTTTCAAAACGGGTTTTATCGTGATGCTCAGGCCCTCCATCCAAAGTAATCTGAAAGCCTGGACGGTAAGGCATCAACTTCTCTATCTTATCCTCATCAAGAAGATAGGCGTTGGTGGTGAAAGATATGTACAGCCTTATTTCCTTACCTGCCAAAAGTTCCTTAACTCCGCGTATGATTCTGAGCACCTCGTCGAATGCCAATAACGGCTCACCTCCAAAAAATGATAGATCAAACGCACGCAAGTTCGGTTTCTCTTGGATTATTGACTCGACCAGCGACAGGAGAGAGGCTGTCGTGGCCGAATCAATACGGGAACCCGGCTTATGAGTCTCGTAGCAGTACCAGCACTTGAAGTTGCAGTCGAGGGTCGGATTGACATGCAGGATGAAGATAGAATCATCCTCGTCAACCTTCTTGATCAGGGCGCGTAGCTCTTCTATCTCGTCTTTCTCCTTCTCAACCACGACCCCTCCCTTCACGAGATTGTCCCATGTTTCTTCCGTAACATTTTTACGGATTTCGTCAAGAGGTGTGTTACCGTCAAAGCAGTATCCAAATACACTGAGAAAACTGTCCTCCATAGCATTGAAGACGAGTACCGAGGCGTCATCAAGTGGTAGATAGCTGTTATAGATGCTGAGTTTCATAATAGCGGAATTAAAGGAATACAATATTTCGGTCAAATTAGAGGTTGTTCAGCACTTGCTATGACGCTAACTGAGCCAACCGATGATTTATCTTCTGAATTATTTTGAGATACGGAGATTTTTCGTAAGTCGAAATAATTGTTGTGGCGATATAAGACTCAAACATGAGTCGTTTGAATTGAGCTACCGACAGATCGGGATAATCCTACCTTATAACCTCCTTACATAAATTGAGAGTTGTGAAGGAAAGATTGAATGCAAAGTCCAGCCGGGTTTTATCACGTGTCTGCTGCGACTGATGTCACGTGAACTGTTTGGAATCGCGAATGCCGAACTCAATCTAGAAGCGGGTACGGTAGAAACAAATTATCCGGTCAGGGCTCATGGATGTGTCGGTGAAGAAGTAAAGAAGCGGATCTCCGTTCTCAAGCGGACAGCCTACAATACGGATGTCGCGTTTCAATGCCATCGAATATACGATCACAGTGTGACACCTTGTATTGATTCCTTTAGAATCCTCATCTAAGTAGCTGATCAAAATAAAGCGATATATGTTTATTTTTAGAATCTTGAGTTATAAAACTGCTCTCCCGCCTGGTCCGTTCAGTCTTGTCGTTGATTCGTTTGGCTGACGCGATAGCCCTGTCTTATATGCTCTTCTATATGCTCTATTATTATGCTCTATTATTTCTGAGAGCTACTTACTGATTCAAATTTAAGCAAAACTTTCCCAACCGACAAAATTTTACGACAAAATTTTACCTCATTCTTTCCCTACTCTCTATCCGTGCCTCTCAGTGACTTCATGTCCAATTTTTAGGCAGTAAGCGCACAGACTCTATGACCTGCCACAGACGCATCAGCCGGTGCGCAAAACCAAAGAGGCTGTGTCGTTGACACAGCCTCTTTCAATCTCTTTTATCTAAAATTTAGATCACATTATAATTAACAATACTTATCAGCGGCCGTTCTTCTTGTTGAAGGCGCGAAGACGGAAGGAGAGGACTATGCGCGATACGCCGTAGGCGATGAAGGAGCAGCCTATGAACATCCAGACGGCGATTCCTGTCCCGATGGGGCCCCACAGAATTAGAACCGCGCTTATCAGACCGATAACGAGAAGTCCGATCAGCCAGGAGACCCATCCGATGCGCATGGCGGAGAGAGTCGCGTATTCAGCTATCCCATAGACACACATGAAGATGAGCCAGAAAGCGACGATATAGATGAACACGATTGTCAGCTCCCCTATCGGCATCGTCCATAGCCATATAGCTAAGATGACCTCTATAAGGCCGTTGGCGAGTGCCCACCCCCAGTGGGTCTGACGGGAGGCGTTACCAAGAGCGTAACACACGTTGAAAATACCTGCGACAAGCAGGCAGCACTCAAACAATATGGCAAAGGTCTCCAGCGAGGAGGCCGGCCAGATGAAGCTCATGATGCCGACCGCGACGGCCAGCAATCCGGTCACAAGCGGTGACCACCAATAACGGAAACCGCTGAAAAATAACGTTGGCATGGTCTTTATAATATCAGTTTATACAGTTATCCCCCCATCCAAGAAAACAACGGCAGGCAACTATTGGTTTGAGAGTCCGCTATATAGAAATGCTCAGAGGAACTCCGCCCCGAAGCGCTCGCGGATATCATCGACGACACTACGTATCTCCTGTTCCCGTTCGCGGGGGCAGATGAGGAGGGCGTTTCCATTATCGGCTACGATGTAATCCTTCAGCCCGCAGGCCACTATCAGTCTTCCGCCTCCTGAGGCGAAGAGGGTGCCGCTACAATCCTCCGCAATGACACGCTCGGTCTGCATCGCATTGCCGGAACTGTCACGCGACGAGTTATCATAGAGGGAGTTCCAGGTTCCTAAGTCGCTCCAACCGATTTCGACTTCCTTGACGAAGACATTATCAGCCTTCTCCATGACGGCATAGTCTATAGAGATTGAACGTGCCTCGGGGAATATCTCGGCAATGGCCTCACTCTCCAGAGCCGTTCCGAAATCGGCGGCGCGACTCTCGAAAAGGCTCCATAGATCATCGGCATGAAGACGGAAGGCCTCCATGATGGAGCGCGCGCTCCATAGGAAGATTCCGGCGTTCCATACGAACTCGCCACTCTCCACAAACTCCCGCGCCATCTCCAGATCCGGTTTTTCGGTGAAGAGACGGACCTTCCGTATTCCCTGCCAGTTCTCTGCCGGGTCTCCGAGCTGGATATAGCCGTAACCGGTATTGGGTCCCGTGGGGGTTATCCCTAAGGTCAGCAGCGAGCCGGTCTGCTCGACAAACGAGAATCCCTCGCGCAAAGCCGCGCGGAACTCCTCCTCACGCAGAATCAGATGGTCTGACGGAAGAACGACCATCGAGCCCTCCGGGTCGCGGGAGGCGATATGTCGTGCCGCCCATAGGATGCAGGGTGCCGTGTTGCGGCGCGCAGGCTCGGCAAGTATATTCTCAGCAGGTATGTCAGGGAGTTGCTCGCGGAGCAGGCCGACGTAGGCGGCATTTGTCACAAGCAGTATATTCTCCGGNTCAATGATACCGCGGACGCGGTCCACGGTCATCTGAATAAGTGTCCGTCCGGTTCCGAAGAAATCCAGAAACTGTTTCGGACGGGAGTCGCGGCTGAAGGGCCAGAAACGGCTTCCCACGCCGCCGCACATTATCACGCAGTATCTCATAACAGTATGTCAGGGTCTCAGGCGGGGGTATTCTTGAACTGATGCTTGACNCCTTCGACGACATTAAGCATATAGTCGCCCAGTTTCTCNGCCTCGCTTATGAGGTCCATGAAGAATATACCCTCCTGATAGTCGTATTCCTTGTTGTTGATGTTGTTTATATTCGAGTCGCGGAGCTGGTTGCGGAGGTTGTTGATCTCGCGCTCCTTGTTGTAGGCGAGGATGATCTTGGAGTCTTCCGGAGTCTCCATTTCCGCGAGCAGGGAGACCATGTTGTTCATGGCGTCCTCGACAAGCTGATACATCCGGTCTATCTCATGAAGCACNTCNGGAGCGAAGGTGACATTGTTCTGGTTCTTGCGTGCCAGGGTCTTGGCGATATTGAAACAACTGTCGGCGATAGACTCTATCTCCGATATGATTCTCAGCATACCTGAAATCCTCATCTTGCCCTCCGGAGAGAGGCGTCCTTCGGCAACCTTGTTGAGATACCCTCCGATCTCTATCTCCATCCGGTCGGATATCTCCTCATATTTCTCAAGACGGGAATAAAGCCGGGAGAAATCATCATCCTTGGCATCGGTATGAATGAGCTGCCGCCCCATGTCGAGCATACGCTTGACCCGGTCGGCATAGACCTCTATCTCCTTCTGGGCCTGGGTGATGTTAAGCTCGGAGGCGGAAAGGAGACCGCGTCCTATATACTTGAGGGAGAAATCCTCTTCCGCATCCTTATGGCGCGCTGGCATTATCCAGCAGACGATCTTGACATAGAGCTTGGTGAACCATATCATGACCAGGAGGTTGCAGGTGTTGAAGACAGTGGGATACATAGCGAGACCGAAGGCGACGGCAGCCTGAGCCTTGGCGGTCATCGTCCCGGTAGCGGGATTGACGAGCGTCGAGTCGGCCATGCGTCCCTCCATAGCGGCCGTTATATCCTCGGGGTTGATTCCGTTAAGCCAGCGNGTCACATCTCCGACCAGATTGGCGAAAGGATGGAAGATGAGCAGGACAATGACCGAACCCAGAACATTGAAAAGNACGTGTCCCATAGCGGTCCGTTTCGCAGCGAGATTACCTGACAGGGAGGCGAGNACGGGAGTGATTGTCGTTCCGATATTACCGCCCAGAATGATGGCGCATCCCAGCTCGAAGGAGAGCCATCCCTGACTACACATTATGAGCGTGACGGCNAAAGTNGCGGCCGANCTCTGGACAACCATCGTCAGNATGATGCCGATGACNAAGAAGATNAGAACCGAGCGATAGCCGAGTGTAGTGTAGTTNCGCAGGAAATCGAGCATTTCAGGATTATCCTGGACATTGGGGACNTAAACCGATATAAGGTCCAGNCCCATGAAGAGGAAGCAGAAACCGATAAGAAATTCTCCCATCGATTTATAGGTCGATTTCTTCATGAAGAGCATCGGGACCGCNACGGCNAGCAACAGGATNGCATAATCCGAAATGTTGACTTCGAAAGAGAAGGCCGATATTATCCAGGTNGTCACGGTCGTGCCGACGTTAGCACCGAAGATGACGGCCATAGCCTGGGCGAGNCTCATGAGACCGGCGTTGACGAAGCTGACGACCATGACCGTCGAGGCGCTCGACGACTGGATGAGGGCCGTTATNNGCACGCCGGTAATGACGNCCATGACTCTGTTACGGGTNATGGCGCCGAGGATAGTGCGNAGCCGGTCNCCGGCTACTTTCTGCAGTCCTTCGCTCATGACCTTCATGCCGTAAAGGAAGAGGCAGACCGCTCCCAGAAGGCTGATAAAATCGATGACTGTGTATTTCATTATTGATTGAAGTTTATGATAGATTCAAGTTTATNGTGTCCTGAGCCTTTGNCGGACTCCTAATCCTGATAGAGGTCCAGGGTCTCGCGCAGGCGGGTGGTGACCATAGTCCGCAACTCGGAAGGCTCAAGGACCTTTACCTCCGGACCGAGCGCCAGGATTTCGGACACAAGCTCGTAGTTGAGTTTAAGCCTATAGGTAAAGATGGAGTAATTGTCATGCAGTTCCTCCTGCTGGGAATGATGAAGGGGAAGGGCACGGAGATATTTGGCCTGATTGCGTGTTGTCTCCAGACGCACTGTCCTGACGGCCGCCTTCGAGGAAGTGACTCCTATTATGCAACCGAAAACGCTGCGGGCATCGACATCCGGGGGAAGTTCGAAACGGGTGCTCTCGATGCGCATCGAAAGGACGCGGTCAAGGGCGTAGGTTCGGGTCCCGCTGTTCTCTTTGAGACCATACATATACCATCGTTGCTTGTAACGCTTTAGAAGATAGGGACTGAACCTTACCTCCTCCGGACGCGACCGGCTGAAGCTCTGATAGCTGAATGTCACCTGCTGGTTATGACGTATGGCCTCCAGGGCGGTCGCCAGAAACTCGCGCGCCGACGGAACATCCTCGACCTCCATACGGTCGGCGGCATCTGCCGAGTCACGGAGCAGATTGTTGACGGCGTAGGAATCGACAAGCCAGTTGGAGAGTCCGCGCAGGTTCTTGGAAGTGGTGTCGTCGATATAATATTCCCCGTAGCTGTTACATTTGATTTCGATATGAAAATTCTCCTCGACGGCTCGCCGGTAGTGGAAAAAAGTGCGCTCCGGCATCGCTTCCCCCTGCGAGAGGGGGGAGCGAAGCCAGAGCGTCATTATTTCCTCGCGCGTCAGCCGACGGTAGCGGGTCAGCGTATCGACCAACCAGATGTAACGCGCTACCAAGTCCTTACTCACGGGTGAATATCTTATATTGCCAGGGACCGAGTGTCGCGGGGATAGCCGCCTCCTCGCCACTGAAGTAATCTGTCATTCCGGCGACGGAGGGTCCTTCGCCGAGGAATTTCACTTTCGCTTCCTCGCCGCTGAGATTGGTCATGAGCAGCACGCGGTCGCCGTTCTGCTCGCGGGCGAAGACGAGGAGGTCGGGGTCGGTGGTGGTGTAGGTGGTCATGCTATGCTCCGATCCCCGGCTGGCAAGCGCGCGTCTGTTATGCTTAAGGGAGTTGAGCATCTTGTAGAAGGTGGTCAGCTCGTTGGCGCGGTAGTCGGGTTGCACAGCGTCTGTCTCGAAAAACTCGAACGGATGGTTGAAGCCTACCTCCTGACCGGTGTACATCATCGGCATTCCGGGCAACGTATAGCTAAGGACGGCGAAAGCCCCCAGGCCCTCTCCGTAGCGCTCGAACTCGGTTCCTTCCCAGGAATTGAGGTCATGGTTGGTCACCATGTTCATGTGGACCGCTCCCTCCGGAAAGAGTGCGTTCTGCTCTGCGATAAGAACCGGGATATCCTTGGCCTGTTTCTTCGGAAGGTTCTGTTTCTTCTCGACGGCGTAGGAGTTGACACCCCCCGTAGCGGCTATGGCGTTGAAAAGATCCTTCATCGGCCACGCATAGTCGGCATCGAATCCCTTGGCCATCAGCGAAGGGGTGTTGCTCTCGGCGAGCATGAAGACAGGTTTGACGGCCTCAAGCTGAGGACGGACCTCTTCCCAGAAATCGGCAGGCACTTCTCCGGCCACATCACAACGGTAGCCGTCGATATCCGCCTCGCGAACCCAGAAAAGCAACGCGTCGGCCATAGCGGCGCGGGTCGCGGGATTGCTGTAGTCAAGTTTATAGGTATCGGTCCAGTCAAAGGGTCCGTACATCTCCCCTTTCTCGTTGCGCGCGTAATATTCGGGATGCTCCGTAACCCAGGCGTTGTCACATCCCGTATGGTTGCAGACCTCATCGAGAATAACCTTCATTCCTAAGTTATGGGCCGTCGAAACGAACTCCTTGAGGTCTTCGAAGGTTCCGAACTCAGGATTGACTCCTTTGTAGTCCTTGACAGCGTAATAGGAACCGAGGGTTCCTTTGCGGTTCTTCTCGCTGATCGGATGTATCGGCATCAGCCAGACAATATCAACCCCTAAATCGCGGAGACGGGGAAGTTCGCGCTGCAGCCCCTTGAGGTCGCGTGTCGATGTGCCCTGACGCAGATTCGCCTCATAGATGACCGCCTGGTCCATCCAGTCGGGACGCGGCGAGGAGGCCGTTTTACGTTCCATCACCGGTTTTTTCCCGGATTTACCCTCCGTAGCCCCCCATAAAAGGGCCGGAAACAGCAAAGCGCCTGCCATCGCTAAGAGCGCCATCTTGCCAACTGTTTTCATTATCTGCTGATTTAAAGTATTTTAGCTTTATCCTTTCGGGTTTATAATCGCCTGAGGAAAGTATCATTCGATTTTAATCCACGAATATAGCTTATTTTTTGTAATTTTGCAATCGCTAACTATTCATTCCACCTCCACGAGCGGGAGTCCCCCCGGCCGGCACATCGGTTTCTGTACCCGTGGCTTATCCGGACCCGGACTCACCTCCCCATAAAGTTCTTTAAATTATGAGGATGCCTCTTTTCCTGATAGCTTTTATCATGTTACTCGCTCCCATCCCGGTCTTTGCTCAGATTCTGCCGGCTCCCAATGACGAGGAGTTCGAGGACTCGATAAAGAAGGATATGAGTCTCGGACCTTATTTCGGTCTCTACAAAGATAACTATTTTTCGGTAGGAACGGTTTTCCCGGGAAAACCAACCAGGACAAATTCCGACGTTAAATTCCAGGTTTCCATCTCCCAGCGGCTGACAAACAATGTCCTTCCCTGGGGAACTTTCCTGTTCCTCTTCTATACTCAGAAGACTTTCTGGAATGTATTTGAGAACTCGATGCCTATGCGCGATATGAATTTCAATCCGGGTATCGGTCTGACAAAACCGTTCTTCATAAAGGGGCGCTATTCGGGAAAACTCAGCCTTATTGTCGAACACGAATCAAACGGACGTGACGGCGACGCTTCCCGGTCATGGAACAAGATTTCGCTTGCAGGGTCAGTGCTGGTCACTCCCTGGCTGATGGTCCACGGAAAGTTCTGGTATCCGATCGTCGATGGAATGAATAACAAGGATATTCTCCGATATTCAGGCATATACCAGATGGGATGTGAAGTCTCGGCCCATGATCGACGGTATATATGGGCCTTGACATATATCAAGAGACAGGGGTGGAACTTAAATGCCAATATATCACTGGAATTTTCGATGCGTCTCTTCAAGCAGGATAACCAGTATCTGTTCTTCCAGTTCTATAACGGTTACGGAGAGAATATGCTCGACTATTCGCAGTTCCATTCTCGACTGAGGGTCGGCATCTCCATCAAACCTCGATTCTTCTCCGAATTCTGAAATCTCAAAATCTCCCGTTCATGGAGCATATTATCATACTGGCGGCCCTGCTGGTCGCCATTCTTATCCTGACTTTAGGATGGAAAGGGGCTTCCGAAGTGGCCTCAGCCCCTCTTCCGGAGACAGATTCATCCCTGGATTCTTTCTATTTCTCCCTTGCCGAGGGTTGGTCGAGACCTATCGGGGAAATGACCGATAATCCGAAACGTCTTGACCCGGGACATCCGATGTTCTCGGTCGTGGTTTACGTCAACGATATGCGGATGGATATTGTCGGGCTTGTCGAGGAGCTGAGTGCCCAACGATGTTCTCATCCTTACGAACTTATTCTGGTCTGCGACGCATCGGCGGAGGAGACCGCCGCGCAGGCTGACCGCCTCGGAAAACGCCCGGGAGTGAAGATGACCTTCATTCCTCCGCAGTCACGTTCGCTGAGCCGGCGCCGTCTGGCCTATATGGTCGGCATTAAGGGAGCCTCTGCCGACGGGGTGCTGCTGACCGATTCCACCATGAATCCCCCTTCTCTCCACTGGTTCGAGCTTATGGCTGCCTCTTTCTTTGAGGAAGGAGAGAATCCGTCGCTGGTTCTCGGGCTGGTAAGGCCTAACATGGAGAAGATGAAGGGGGGAGGACGATGGCTGAGGGAGTTCCGGATGGTAATGGAGCGCTCGCGTGCCCTCGGCGCGGCTTTGAACGGCTCCCCTTATCGCGCCGACTGGGCAAACCTCGGTTTGAGCCGAAAGGCGTTCTTTAAGAATAAGGGTTATCATTCATCGCTCTATAATAACAACGGTACCGACGACCCCTTTATCGAGGAGATGGCTGCCCTGGGGCGGGTGGAGACTGTCGTTGCTCCGCAGGCGATGCCTGAACCGCGTTGGCGTCGCTATGACCCGCGTCCTCCTTATCTGCTCGGGCTCTGGGGCGGTATCGGAGAATGGCTCGTCCTTTTGTTGCTCGCCGCAGCATCGATCCTTCCGATATTCAACGGCGAGTTGATTCCGGGCCTCCCCTGGGCCCCGTTCAATTTCATCCCGCTGGCGATCTCCCTCCCTCTCTGGATATGCTTCCAGCTCCTCCAGATTCGCATTTACCGCCGGGCCTCGTTGCGGCTTATGGTTCCGCGCCTGTGGTGGTCTCTACCGATATTCCTCCTCTTCCTTCCCTTCATCTTTGCCGACCGCTCCGATGATCAGCAGCGCTGAAGTCCTTGACCATTTCCTTTAGCCAGTCGACGCGCGAAGGCTGAGGCGGTCAGCGAGCAGGCAAGCCCGACGATAAGGAGGGGAATGACTGTTATAATAAGATCTGTCCCCTCAAGGGAGACAGGATAAGCGGAGAGGATGAGATTGTCAGCCTCTCCGTTTAATTTTATCAATCCGAAATGTTGCTGGATAAGACAGAGCAGACTCCCGACAAGCATGCCGACGGCTCCTCCCCCTATGGTCGCTATCCAGCTCTCCCAGGCGAAGATGGATCCGATACGGCGATAAGAGATTCCGAGGGCACGCAACACTCCGATAGTTCCGCTTTTCTCCAGAACGAGCATGCTGAGCGTCGAGATGAGGTTGAAGGAGGCGATGACGAGGATGAAGACGAGCAGAAGGAATGTGACCCACTTCTCGATTTTCACCATCCGGAAATTGACCTCATGCTGCGCCAGACGCTCCTTGACTACAAAACCTGGTCCTAACCTATCCTGAAGGGTGGCTGCCGCGCGTTCCGCGTTTGCGCCGGCGCGAAGGGTAATCTCAAGCGCTGTTGCCTCGTCGTCGTCATATTGCAACAGTTCCCTGACGCGTCCTATGGAGGTGATGATCATGTTGTCGTCGATTTCCGACTGTCCTGTCTGGAAAACGCCGCAGACCTGTATGGAGTCGATAACAAAAGAGCTCAACGGGTTGGCGAGATTGATGCGGCCGCGGCGCCGGGGAGCGAAGAGGGTGACGTTATCCCCTATCCCGACGGGCCCGAGCTGCCAGGCAGTCCCGACGGCTAACGTCGCCGGGGCGCTCTCCTCCTCTATGGAACTCTCCGTCAGCGGGCTGCTGCCCTCAATCTGCAGCGAATCCAGACGGATTGCGCGGCGATAGAGAGAGGGGGTGACCCCCTTTAGCATGACAGGCATCTCGCGGGTGTCCCGGAGTGCGAGAGCCTGGTCGAGGATGACTTCCTGCGCGAGTTCCGTCTCCGGCATCGCGCTCGCCAATGCGAGGAGGGTGTCGGAACCCGTGAAGCTCTTTCCTTGGGCGGGAGTGACGAGAATGTCAGGCGCGAGGGTGTCCAGTCGTTCGCCGAGGACTTCCCGGAAGCCGTTGAAGACTGACAGAACGCAGATGATGGCCGCTGTCGCGACTGCTATGCCNCATAACGATACAAGCGCGATCGTATTGACCGCGCTATGACTTTTCCTGCCGAACAGATAACGGACGGCAATGCGGAGGGTAACTCCTTTCATTCAGTTTTTCAAGGGTCTTATCCCTGTGGTAATTATTGCTAATGGAACNGCGCCTGTGATCACTCCTTGTCAAGAGCCTCCCCGAGTTCCTCGCTCTCAGCCTCCGANGCGTATTCTCCACGCGGAGCACGTTCCGGATCCTTGGCGAGAAGGCGGTCGATGTTGTCTATATAATCGAGGGAGTCGTCAAGATAGAAAGCCAAATCGGGGCATTTGCGCAATACCTGNTTGACGGCCTGCGCCAGTTCATAGCGGACGGTCTTGCTCTGCTTCTTGATATTCTCCAGTATCTCAGCCGATTTCTCGGGAGGGAAGATGCTGAGATAGGCTTTTGCAATACTGAGATCCGGACTGACGCGAACNGCGCTGACACTGATCAGCACACCCCCGGCCATTGAGGTCTGGCGACGGAATATCTCACTAAGTTCCTTCTGTATCAGTCTTGCGATTTTTGCTTGTCTTTTTCCTTCCATGTTTTTTCTATATTGTCTGAATATTTTTCATCACTCCCCGACAGAAAGCCCGGGCTGGAGGATGTCATNATTCCCANTNGGTCGGGAACCGACATTTGCCGTTGGTTGGGATNTTTCCCCGGGGATGCTTTTATATTTCAAACAATATCGGTCCTATTTAGTTCTATGNGGTTCTNCCCGGAGNCTGCCCGGNCTCCGGATTCNANGTGGTTTGNATTTATGATTTTGCCCCTGTCTTACGGTTTTTCGCAGACGCGGATCAGGGAGAGTCCGTCGCGGAGGGGAAGGATGACTTTCTCCACACCCGGATCCCGGGCAACCATATCGTTGAAGCGGAGAATGGCAGCCGTCTGCGGATCATGGCTATGTCCCGCCTCGATGACGTGACCGTCCCAAAGCGTATTGTCGGCGACTATCAGTCCTCCGGGACGGACGAGACGTCGCGCCTCGACGTAATATTCGGGATATTGCCGTTTGTCCGCGTCCATGAATATAAAATCAATNCTGGCGCTCTCCATNTGNGCCATNAGGGTCAGAGCGTCCCCTATCAGCAGATGAACGCGATCTTCGACTCCGCAGTCGCGGAGAGTGCGGCGGATANGCGTTTCCAGTTCATCGTCATGTTCGATGGTGACGACAGATCCTCCCTCAGCAAGTCCNTCCGCAAGAGAGACCGTNGCATAGCCGGAATAANAGCCTATNTCAAGGATATGGCGNGCGCCCGTAAGACGGACAAGCATCCGGAGAAAACGCCCCTGCAGNTGNCCTGAGCACATTCGTCCTCCGACGAGCTGAAGATTACTCCGGCGCCAGGCTCTCCATAAAGCTTCCGGTTCCGGATCCGAATGGCGNCATATATATTCTTCTAATTCCTCNTCCATTTTCATTATCAGAGCCGTTTGAGAGTTTTATTTTTAGCAGCTACTTATCAGAATCGCTTAAGAGCCTCGACGGCGAGCCTGTACCCATCGAGCCCGAAACCGGTGATGACCCCGCGGCAGGCGGCAGCCGTGACCGAGCGGCTTCGGTACTCCTCGCGCGCGTATATATTGCTTATATGCACCTCCACTGTCGGCTGAGGAATGGAGCGTATGGCGTCAGCCATAGCGTATGAGTAATGGGCGTATGCTCCGGGATTGATGATGATGCCGTCAACAATCGGCGCTCCATCTTCCGGATACCCTATCCGATGAAGGATATCTATCAGCTCTCCTTCGGAATTTGACTGAAAGAACATAAAGGAATCCTGAAGGAAATCACCTTCGAGTTCCTGAAGATAAGAAGCGAGCGATCTGGAACCATAAATCTCAGGCTCTCTACGTCCGATCAGGTTTAGATTCGGACCGTTGATAACAGCAATAACCATATTAGACCCTTTTGGTATTATACCTCTCATTCCCCACTCATCCCCTTCTCTACTTTGATATTCTCGCTCCACTCCACTTGTGCTACCCGCTAATGGGGACTACTGCTTGAGAGTAGATGTAGGGACTTATCGGATAAGTAACGAAAAAGAGCAGCAGGAAACCGAAGTTTACCATGCTGCTCTTCCTCTCTCCTCGGCGGTGCGGACGGGACTCGAACCCGCGACCCCAGGCGTGACAGGCCTGTATTCTAACCGGCTGAACTACCGCACCAAGTTGGATATGTCTGAGACCCGGAGGTCTCGTTTTTTGCTTTCGGGTTACCGTTGTTTCCCGATTGCGATGCAAAGTTACAACCTTTTTTCGCGATCTCCAAATTTTTCAGCAACTTTTTTTCAAAAAAAATTATTTTTTATTTTTCTCGCATTTTTTCGCCGAAAAATTTGGAAAGTCCGGATTTTATCCTTAACTTTGCACCGCTTTAAGCAGGAACCCCCACCCGAAACGGTGTCGGTATCGAAGCTCCCCCAGAGCTTATTCCTCTTCNGAGGCGATACAGGTCGGTTCCTGACAAAGTCACTTCGGGGTGTAGCTCAGTCCGGTTAGAGTGTGCGTCTGGGGGGCGTGAGGTCGCAAGNTCGAATCTTGTCACCCCGACAAAAGGNNCGCAATCAATGATTGCGGACCTTTTCTTTTTATTTTCTCTTTAGACCCTGTCCCACAATAAATGTCAACGGCCGGAAGCGTATTCCGGCCGTTGATATTTATTATGGAAAGAAATTTTATTTGACGAAACGTAGTGTGTCTGTGATACCGTCATGACTGACCCGGATCAGATGGACACCGCTCTCAAGGGGATCAAGCAGGATTTCAGAGGGCCCGATGACCGGAATACGAAGTTCCAGTCTTCCTCCAGCATCATAGACTTCAACCTCTCCCGCACCATCGAACCCTAAGGTGAGCAGGTTATCAGAAGTAAGCCTGACAACACCGGATAAGGCTTCCGTATCATTTATTCCGCTGGGTTGTTCAAGTTGTGCCGTCCTTCCCTCTCCGATCTCAACATGAGAGTACATTAGATTTTTTACTATCCCCGGACTCCTTGTCTTAATAAAATCCACATAGACATCATAACTCCCGGGTGCAATCCCTTCAAAAACACCCGTCACATCGAAGGGACAGAGACAGCTTGCAAGCTGCATTGTTGTATCCTCGAGAATGAAATGCAACACTCCCGGTTCGGTTTCCTCTGCCGACACACCAAGAATAGCACCGCAGTTCGTCCTAAAATCAACCAGTTCCATCTTTAAGTCTTCCCCCTCATAACTAAGAGAGGCTTTTGCAATCACCTCGGACTGCGGGTTCTTCTTACATTTCGACTGCTTCTGACTCTTTGCCTCTATAAGCTCCGCAGACGCACCGACAGCCATAGCCGTCGCCATCATAAGCAATAACAGTTTCTTTTTCATGTCATGTATAGATTAGTAAGTAAGTATCTCTCAGAAATTAAGGAGCATACTTAAGTATTCTCATTGGTTAGTTCAGTGTGAGGATGAATACCCGACTATCGGACAAGAATCTTCTTACCGCCACGGATATAAAGCCCCGGAGCCGGATTAGTCACCCTACGCCCCTGCAGGTCATAGATCGCGTCATCGACCCTCGCCTCGACCGACGGACTGACGACTGACGCTGGGTCGAACTCGGCATCACCGTAGACACACGTCCCGTCAGCCTCTCTGATGCATTCCAGTTTCGGTTGAGTCGGAGGTAGGTGCATTCCTGTATAATGTGGACTGCCGATAGATGCAGGAGCTATCCAGAAACCAGAGCATAAATCGTAATCAACAATATAATTGTAGAGATAACCACTCACGATTCCGAGCCCCTCTACAATCTTCCCCGTACCCCAACTACCCGGCATGACTTCTTCAAGGGTCTCTCCTTCCCGTAGCTGACACAGTTCGTATGTTTTGCGGACAATACCGTCCGGAAAGGTTTCCTCCGAGACGTCGCTGATGAAAAAGCCACGCTTGTACTCGGTGTCCAGCCATACATCATCCGCACTCAGCCCCACCCCTGACCAGGGCCATTCATATCTGTTGCCTGACGTGTAATTGTAGTCGTATAGCAGGTAAGGAGTTCCAGGCGGCTCTTCCGTCCAGAAGAGATTATCATAGAGTCTTAACTCCCGTCCGTACCAATATCCTAAGAACAGACGGATTATTCCCGCCCCCTCGTCCGCAAATGCCGATGAAGGAACCTCTTTGTCAAGCTCAAGGTTCGGAATGACCCAAACCTGGCTTCCTTCATCGCGTACCTTACAGAGTGAGGCTTCGAAAAGCTTTTCGCCATGGCGGTTGACGGCGTAACAGGACAACCATCCCTCAGAATCCTCTTTCCCCACATCGTCCAGCTTCACCCCGTAGACCACATCATGCGCGTTATTGCGATCTTCTATAATTGTTGAAGTATACCACCACGTCCGGCCAGGAACAGCCGTTGGCTCCGTTGCAGCGACCTCATTCTTTGAACAGGTCAAAATACTGCTTATGGCGAATATTTTGATAAATAGGCCCTTCATAATCTATACTTATTTGATAGTGAATACCGCTCCCTTTTCAATTACTACGTCGGAATCCAACAATATCGAACCATCCTTATCACATTCAATATTTGATCCGGTCAAAAGCGCCACTTTATCAATCGCAGGATAATCGCCGGC
Organism: Bacteroides sp.; assembly: GCA_014801785.1. Taxonomy (GTDB): domain Bacteria; phylum Bacteroidota; class Bacteroidia; order Bacteroidales; family Muribaculaceae; genus Lepagella. The sequence goes on from JAAVDN010000014.1 coordinate 71,382, forward strand.
GACGATATGACCGCTGTTGAGTACGCGTAGCTGAGCGGCAGCGCTCATTGAAAGGGCAAGGATGCCGAAAATGAAAAAGGATTTCTTCATGGTGGTAAGTATTAGGTTAATATTCAGAAAAAGAATCAAAAAGAACAGAACGACAATGCTCCTTTATACAATCTTTAAACAAATAACGCCCGTATCCATCTAATTGTTTTAAAATAGTTAATATTTTTGAATTATTATTTCAATTTTACTAACCTTAAATCTAAAACTTCTCATTTTCCCACCATTTCTCAACTTAACATGAATTTTGGAGACTCGATATGACCTCCAAATATAAATAAAAAGCGCGTTTCCGCTGTATNCGGAAACGCGCTTNTTAACTTTCANTGAGCGGTGGGNTCAGCGGGCGAGGCGCTTGGTGACCTTGCCGCCGCGACGCTCGATNTAGAGTCCTGCGGCGGGAGCCTGNGTCAGGCGACGACCGTCAAGGGTGTAGTATTCTGCTGCGGCATTGGAGTGGGTCAGCTCGCTGACAGAACCCTCGCCGTAGGAATACTTGATATACATGGTGAAATCAGCGTCATCGATAGGCTCGTAATCGCTCTGGGCATCACCCTCGCAAGCCTGCATGTAGATGCGGAGNGTGGTCTCAGTGCCATAATAAGCCTGCTTGATGTCGCCACGGGTGCAGTGCCATTCCAGCGGAGCGGCAGCGCCGGCCTCAGGAGCGTTGAGCGCTACCATAGGGAACTCGATACCCAGACAGTTGCCGGGACGGCCGACAGCATTCTCATAGCAGAACTGGGCGCTNCCAAGACCGCGGGGCCAGTCAGCCTTCGTAGGTTCGGAATAGTAATAGCCGACCTGTACGCAACGGGTCTCGTTCTCCTTGTTCTCAACGTGGATGTAGACATCAGCCATGTCGAGGTAGATATCATCCTCATTATAGTCGGGATCGCCGGGAAGGATTCCATCCTCTGCGTTCCAGTCGGTGATAGTTCCTTCACTGACTACGATCGTGCCGCCGTTCTCGACCTCCTGGCCATTGTAGACTACCTTGAAATAATCACCGAAGCTCTGGGCCTGCATACCGAGAGCCATTGCGCCTAAAGCGCCGAAAAGTAAAAGTTTCTTCATTTATAGATGTTTTGTTGATAGATGTTTTGTCGGTTTGTTCTGCCATTTTGCTTTGGCACCGTATGATTTTACCCTCTACTCCACANGGAAAGCTTCCCTAATCCCCGTTCAATTCCCAAAATTACTAATTTTTCTCAACCCAATCCCAACCTTTCTGTTAATTTTCCCAAAAAAACGATAAGTCCGATAATCACGGCTCCGAGGGCNGTTATCAACACTCCGGCNGCCGCCACATCTTTNCCTTTNCCTATCAGAGGATGACGTTCGACGCCGAAGCGGTCGGCGACCGCCTCGATNGCAGAGTTGAACGCCTCGGCAGCCATGACGGCGGCTATACACCCTGTCACGGCAACCCATTCCCAGCGTTCGAGNCCGAGCCAAAGTCCCAATGCGACGGCACACACACCCGCCACAAGATGAATCCGGCTGTTATGCTCATCCCGCAAAAGCATTCCGATTCCCCTAAAAGCATACAGAAACGAACGTCCCCGCTTCCGCCAGCTGAATCTCTCTCCTCTTTCCATAATTAAATTAATCACTGCAATTAANTTAATCACTGCGTTCTTCCCCTCCCTGAAGCAACNNCCCCCGGCAAGAAATACAAACNCANCATTGCGTCTCGCCCCCNCCGGACACAAAGATAATAAAGTTTTAACTCATTTTGACAATAACGGAGGTTTAAGAGTGAGCTTTTTTAGTTATCTTTGTAGCCGATTCAGTCAGTCTATTGTTTATTAGATAGAGTCCTCTCCGGCAGGTAAGGACCAAAAAGCGCCCGCGTAAGGGGCCCCGTTATCCGGCAAAGGCGCCGGAATGGCAGANNTTAACCAAAATAAGAGACAAAAGACTTAAACCCCAAAACATTATCATACAACATGGCAAATTTGGATTTAGCCCAGTATGGCATTAAGGATGTNAAGAAGATCATCCACAATCCGAGCTACGAAGAGCTCTACAAGGACGAAACAAACCCCGAGCTGACCGGCTACGAAAAGGGTATCCAGACCAACCTCGGCGCTGTCGACGTAATGACCGGTATCTACACCGGACGTTCCCCTAAAGATAAATACCTGGTAAAGGATGAAGTGACCGAGAACACCGTATGGTGGACTACTGAAGAATATAAGAACGACAACAAGCCCATCACCACCGAAGTATGGGACCACCTGCGCGAGAAGGCTGTCAAGGAGCTCTCCGACAAGGTCCTCTATGTCGTTGACTGCTTCTGCGGAGCAAACCCCGCAACCCGTCTGCGCGTCCGCTTCATCATGGAAGTCGCCTGGCAGGCTCACTTCGTCACCAATATGTTCATCCGTCCGACCGAGGAGGAGCTCAAGGACTTCGAGCCTGATTTCGTTGTCTTCAACGCTTCCAAGGCTAAGGTCGAGGACTACAAGGAACTGGGACTCCACTCCGAGACTGTCGTCGCCTTCAATATCAAGCAGCGCGAACAGGTTATCCTCAACACCTGGTATGGCGGCGAGATGAAGAAGGGTATGTTCTCCATGATGAACTACTTCAACCCCCTGCGCGGCATCGCTTCCATGCACTGCTCCGCAAACACCAATATGGATGAGACCGAATCCGCTATCTTCTTCGGCCTCTCCGGAACCGGTAAGACCACTCTCTCCACCGACCCGAAGCGTAAGCTTATCGGCGACGACGAGCATGGCTGGGACGACGAGGGTGTCTTCAACTACGAAGGNGGTTGCTACGCTAAGGTCATCAACCTCTCCAAGGAGAATGAGCCCGACATCTACGGCGCTATCAAGCGCGACGCTCTTCTCGAAAACGTTACTGTCGTTGACGAAGTTCCCGATTTCGCCGACAAGTCCGTCACCGAGAACACCCGCGTNTCCTACCCGATCTATCACATCGAGAATATCGTCAAGCCCGTCTCCAAGGGTCCCGCTGCAAAGCAGGTTATCTTCCTGAGCGCTGACGCTTTCGGCGTCCTTCCCCCGGTCGCTATCCTCAACGACGAGCAGGCTCAGTATTACTTCCTCTCCGGCTTCACTGCAAANCTCGCCGGAACAGAGCGCGGTATCACCGAGCCNACCCCGACTTTCTCCGCTTGCTTCGGCGCGGCTTTCCTGTCGCTCCACCCCACCAAGTATGCTGAGGAGCTGGTCAAGAAGATGAAGGCTAACGGCGCAAAGGCTTATCTGGTCAACACCGGATGGAACGGCACCGGCAAACGTATCTCAATTCCTGACACCCGCGGTATCATCGACGATATCCTCAACGGTGACATCGAGAAGGCTCCGACGAAGGTTCTCCCCTACTTCGACTTCGTCATCCCGACCGAACTCCCCGGAGTCAACAGCGCAATCCTCGATCCGCGTGACACCTACGCTGATCCGAAGGAATGGGATGTCAAGGCTAAGGAACTCGCAGAGATGTTCATCAAGAACTTCAAGAAGTTCGAGACCAACCCCGTCGGTAAGGAGCTCGCAAAAGCCGGCCCTCACGTCTGAAATATAGAAACNNAAAGCTGACCTCGGTCAGCAAGNAATAAATCAGAGTCCGCGTCGTTGATATTCGACGCGGACTCTTTCTTTACTNCANACNATTGCCNCCACAAGTCTCAGCAGAATGCGCGAGACTCAACATAAGCGNAATACACGAGGCTTAATATAATAAAAGAGCCTTCCGGAGACTCCGGAAGGCTCTTTCTATCTGTTGCTCTTATGAAGGAACTAAGCGGAGGCTTAGANNCTGTCTTATTCCTTACACTTGGCGGCGATGAACTGGCGGTTCATGCGGCCGATGTTATAGAGCTTGATGTTCTTCGGACACTCGGCGGAGCAGGCGCCGGTGTTGGTGCAGTTACCGAATCCGAGTTCATCCATACGCTTTACCATCGCGCGGACACGACGGTCGGCCTCGACAGCGCCCTGCGGCAGCAGAGCAAGCTGGCTGACCTTCGCGGAGACGAAGAGCATAGCGGAACCGTTCTTGCAGGCAGCGACGCAAGCGCCACAGCCGATGCAGCTCGCGGAGTCCATAGACTCGTCGGCGTTGACCTTAGAGATCGGAAGGTCATTGGCATCCTGNGCACCACCGCAGTTGAANGAGACGTAACCNCCGGCCTGCTGAATCTTGTCAAACGCGTTGCGGTCTACGATAAGGTCCTTGATGACCGGGAACGCAGCGGAACGCCAGGGTTCGACCGTGATAGTCTCGCCGTCTGCGAAACGACGCATATAGAGCTGGCAAGTGGTCGCGCCNGTTGCCGGGCCGTGNGGATGACCGTTGATATAGAGAGAACACATTCCGCAGATACCCTCGCGGCAGTCATGGTCAAAAGCGATCGGCTCCTGCTTCTGCTCCACCAGACGCTCGTTAAGGATGTCGAGGGTCTCCAGGAAAGAGGTGTCGGGAGTGGTTTCGACATCGTTGTATATCTCGAAACGTCCCTGTTCCTTCGGGCCGGCCTGACGCCAGACCTTCAGGTTGACTTTCATTACATTTTCTTCCATTGTCGATATTGGTTAAGGAAACTCCGCAGCGCCCGCGAAGGGCGCCCGGGACGTTTACGATTTATAGTTACGGGTCTGGACCTTGATGGCCTCATAGTGGAGCGGTTCGATGATCTGCTCGGGAGCCTTGTCGTCGTTACCGGTGTATTCGAGACAGGAGACATAGAAGTAGTGCTCGTCNTCGCGCTTGGCCTCGCCCTCCTCGGTCTGATACTCCTCACGGAAGTGACCGCCGCAGGACTCGTTGCGGTTCAAGGCGTCGTAAGCCATGAGCTTACCCATAGTGATGAAGTCGTTGAGGCGGAAAGCCTTGTCGAGTTCGACGTTCATACCTTCGCCGGANCCGGGGACATAGAGATCCTTGTCGAAGACCTTGCGCAGATCGTTGAGCTTCTCGATGGCGGTCTGGAGNCCCTCCTTGGTGCGNCCCATGCCGACATATTCCCACATGATGTGGCCAAGTTCCTTATGGATGGAGTCGACAGAACGGGTGCCCTGAGTGTGAAGCATACGGTCCATGGCTGCCTGACACTCCTTCTCGGCCTTGTCGAACTCGGGAAGATCTGTGGAGAAGCGGGGAACGCCGATCTGGTCGCTCAGGTAGTTCTGGATAGTGTAGGGAAGAACGAAGTAACCGTCGGCCAGACCCTGCATGAGGGCGGAGGCGCCNAGACGGTTAGCGCCGTGGTCGGAGAAGTTACATTCGCCGATGGCGAAGAGACCCTTGACGTTGGTCTGCAGCTCGTAGTCGACCCAGAGGCCACCCATAGTGTAGTGGATAGCGGGGAAGATCATCATCGGGTTGTAATACTTCACGCCGTTCTTCTCGCAGGCGAGTTCGCCGGGATTGACGTCGGTAATCTCCTCATACATATCGAAGAGGTTGCCGTAACGCTGACGGACAACATCAAGGCCAAGACGATTGATAGCCTCGGAGAAGTCAAGGAAGACGGCCAGGCCGGTGTTGTTGACACCGTAGCCCTTGTCGCAACGCTCCTTTGCGGCGCGGGAAGCGACGTCACGCGGAACGAGGTTACCGAAGGCCGGATAGCGGCGCTCCAGATAGTAGTCGCGCTCCTCCTCGGGGATATCGGATCCCTTGATCTGTCCCTTCTGCAGTTTCTTGGCATCCTCGATATTCTTCGGAACCCAGATACGTCCGTCGTTACGCAGAGATTCAGACATGAGGGTCAGCTTCGACTGCTTGTCGCCGTGGACGGGGATACAGGTGGGGTGGATCTGAACGAAGGCGGGGTTTGCGAAGAGGGCTCCCTTGCGGTAAGCGGCCATAGCGGCGCTGACGTTGCAGGCCATAGCGTTGGTCGAAAGGAAGTAGGTGTTGCCGTAACCGCCGGTAGCCAGGACAACGGCGTGGGCGGCGAAGCGCTCCATCTTGCCTGTGACGAGGTTCTTGGCGATGATACCGCGTGCGCGCTCCACACCATCCTTATCCTTGATGAGGACGACATCGTGCATCTCGTAGCGGTTGAAGCTCTTGACCTTGCCCAGCTCGATCTGACGGTTCAGCGAGGAATAGGCGCCGAGCAGAAGCTGCTGGCCGGTCTGACCCTTGGCGTAGAAGGTACGGCTGACCTGGGCGCCGCCGAAGGAACGGTTGGCGAGCAGACCGCCATATTCGCGGGCGAAGGGAACGCCCTGGGCGACACACTGGTCGATGATATTGTTAGACACCTCGGCCAGACGGTAGACGTTAGCCTCGCGGGCGCGGTAGTCACCACCCTTGACAGTGTCGTAGAAAAGACGATATACCGAGTCGCCGTCATTCTGATAGTTCTTGGCGGCGTTGATACCACCCTGGGCGGCGATGGAGTGCGCGCGGCGGGGGGAGTCCTGGATGCAGAAGTTCAGGACATTGAAGCCGAGTTCGGCAAGTGTGGAAGCTGCGGAGGCGCCTGCCAGGCCGGTGCCGACGACGATGACGTCGAGCTTACGCTTGTTGGCAGGGTTGACAAGCTTCTGATGGGCCTTGAAATTGGTCCATTTCTCAGCGATAGGACCTTCGGGGATTTTGGAATCCGCCGGATTCATTACTTTTACTTTATCGTTTGCCATCGCTTCTTAGTTGTTAGGGATATTGTTTTCTATAGCGGGAGCAGCCTCCTGAGCCGGAGCGTCGGCAGCCTCCAGATAGTCGAGGAGTTCGACGGCGCGGTTGAGGGTCTCAAGCTGACCGGCGAAGTTGGGTTCGGATTCGCTGTAGGCCTGAACTTCGGGACGGTTGTAGTGGGCCTGCATCTGGCGAAGCTGGTTGGCGATCTGCTCGTAAGGCATGTTGCTGATAGCCTGGACTGCGTCGGGGCCGAAGTCTTTCTCGAACATGGGAGCGAGCATCTCCTTATACTGGTCGCGAAGGGCCGGATCAGTCTTATAGTAGTTCTGATGAGCCTTGACGGTGAAGACAATAGCCTGGGCGATGAAGAGGGCGATTACGATGGAGGTCCACCAGCAGCCGATCTTGCGCAGACGCGGAATCCAGACGGTGTTGTCCCAACCCACAGACTGGAACATTGACCAGAAACCGTGGTTCATGTGGAACCAGAGAGCGATGAAGCCGATGATGTAGACAATCGGAGTCCATACCAGGGAGAAAGCTTCCTGCAGGAAGATTGTGCCGGCAGCCGGGGGGAAAGCCTCGTGGGCGCCGCGGATCTCCTGAAGCTGCATCTTGGCCCAGAACTGGATCATGTGGACAGCAAGGAAGGCGAGGATGACGATACCCAGGACGAGCATGTTCTTCGACGACCATTCGACGCCGGCCGGACGCTTTTCGATGGAGTAGCGGATCGGACCGCGGGCACGACGGTTCTGGACTGTCAGCCAGCAGGCATAGATGATATGGATGACGAACAGCAGAGCCAGCCCGGCTGATGCCAGCAGGGCATACCAGTTGGCGCCCAGGAACTCGCAGATTGAGTTATAGGCCGCCGGCCAGCAGATAGCTACCGAGTTCATCAAGCAGTGAAAAGTCACGAATAGGACGAGGCATGCGCCCGTCAGGGCCATGACAAACTTACGCCCTACGGAAGAGCTTGTTAACCACATAGCAGTTTGATTAGTTTAAAGATATTATTTGTTATTGTTCTCTTTCGGCGCGTGGTCCCTTCCCGCCCCGGACCCAATACAAAAACCCCTCCCTTTGATGCATGGGCGCACTTGTCTGCAAAATTAGACCTTTTAACCCATACTCCAAAGAGTTTCGCGCTCTTTATGACTCTATTCAGACTCAGTCCAAACAATTTCCAATTACCCCCGCGTCAGAGAACGCGGGGGTAATTGCAGGGTAATGATTTGGTCTTATTTGAATTTCTTGGTGATATCCTTGGGAACCGCATCCTTATGGACCATCATGGAGATGGTCTTGTCGAGGAAGAAGGGTTCCGAGACGTAGATATAGCCGCCGTAAAGCTGGTTGGTGTCCCAGGAGTTCTTTACTTTATAATAGCGGTTTCCTTCCTGGTCAGTGGCGGTGCCGACGATGGTCATGCCGTGGTCATCGGTGGTATCCCAGCGGTCGAATCCTTCCTGACGGCTCTCCTGGGTGACACTCTTCTCTTTGACAGGTCCCTTGATCTGATATTGAGCTTTCTCACGGTCCTTGTCGCTGAGCTGAACCCAGCGGCTGAGCTCGGTACCTTCCATATCACCCTCGCTCTTCTCTTCGGGAAGAAGGGCGAAGCCGTTGCGCCACTGGAAGCCTCCCTCGGAGACGTCGGCGGCCCAGCCGATGGTGTAGCCGTTCTCAAGAGCATTGTCGGCGATCTTTTTCATCTCCTCCAGGGGGACATTCATGCTCGAAGCCCAGAGCCAGTTGTCGGCAATCTCCAGGGGGAAGGAGGTATAGAAGGGATGATGGGTCCAGCTGGTGATGCTGACGAAGTCGTCGGCGTTGAGCCCCATCTCCTTGGCGAAGCTCTGCGGGGTGTAGCTCTTGCCGTTATATTCAAATTTCTCGGGGGCCGGACCTAAATAGGCGTCAAGGATTCCGATAAAGCCGGGAAGCCAGGCGGTCGAGAGATGTTTGTTGGGATTGGTCAGGATGACATCGAGATATGCCTTCAGGGCATTCGCCATCTCATAATGGGAGTGTTTCTTCTCGCCGTAGTTCAGGCCTTCGTAGACGTTTTCGGGAACAGCGCCGTAGTTATCGACAGCATAGAGCACATCCGGGAATCCTCCCCCCTGCGCGAAGTTGATCTGGCCGCCGGTGCGGATATATTTCTTCGCTTTGTCGATATAGCAGTTGCGGACGGTCCACATCTCGGAGAGGTCCAGTTCGGGACCGCCGTGGCGCATGATCTCATCTTCAAGAACGGAGGTGCCGGAGAAAGCCCAGCATGTTCCGGACTTGTTCTGGTCTTTGACCGGAGTGGTACGGATAATAATCTGGTCGGTGAAGGTGAAACCGGTTGAATCGGGAACGACAATCTCGGGGTCCTCGATTGCGGGAGCCTCCATAAATGTCGCGGAAGCGGTCATAGGGACCATAAGGGCGAACGCCATAGCGGAAAAGGCGCCGCAACGGAAAAGGGCGGTTTTACGCGTATCTCTTTTCATTTGTATTAAGATGATAGGTTAATATCGGGGTTCTCCCCCTTATTACTCGTCGTTTCAGGGGGATTTGGCAAAGATACGGATTTTTTTGCTAAATTTGCCGATGAATGAGGCTAAGGTTTTAAAAATTTCCTTCCCGGAACCGCCGGACGCCCTATTTCTATCGTTCCATTAATCACATGAAAGAGACTCCATCCCGACGTCTGACCCTACCAAAAAGTTGCAAGCTGCGCCACCGCTCGCTCGTCGAGCCGCTCTTTTCGGGCGGCAAGGGGGTGTATGATTTTCCGCTCCGCATCGTCTGGCGACCATTGGGCGACGAGGAACTGACGGCCTCTTTCCGCGATCATATTCCGGACCGGATAGGGGCGTTGCAGATGATGATTACTGTTCCGAAGAAGAAGCGTCGCCATGCGGTAGACCGGGTACTGATGCGGAGAAGAATCCGGGAGGCGTTCCGGCTCCATCGGGGCGACCTCTGCGAAGCGGTCTCGCGCTCGAAGGATATAAGGACGCTCTCGATGGCCATTATCTATCAGAGCAATGAGAATCTTCCTTTCTCAAAAATTGAAAAGAGCATGATTCATCTCCTGTCCAAAATATCGCGCCGCCTTTTCGAACCGAAGGGGGACGCGGCGCCGACGGTTGCCGAGGTCAATAATTCATACTCTGTCCCTCAAGAGCCAAAGCCATGAATTTAGCCTCACGTCTCCTTATCCTCCCGATTCATTTTTATCGTCATCTGATCTCTCCGCTGACGCCTCCGTCATGTCGTTACACCCCGACCTGCAGCGCCTACGCCATCGAGGCCATACGCCTCCACGGCGCGCGCCGCGGAGGATGGCTGGCGCTGAAACGTATCATGAGATGCCATCCCTGGGGCGGATCGGGATATGACCCAGTCCCTGCAAAGAAAAAGCTATGATTCTCGACATCCATTCCCATCGCCTCCCTCCTTATCCTGACGGGGTGATCTCGGTATCTCCCGCAGATTTTCCCTCTCCGGACCGTTTTCCGGAGCAACTGTTCTCAGTCGGCTTCCATCCGTGGGACGTGACCGCAGGATTCCCGGGACCATACGATATGGATAGATTGCGGGAGGTTGCGTCGCGCCAGGAGGCAGCCGCCATAGGGGAATGCGGCATAGACTTGGTCAAGGGGGGAATGCTGTTCCTGCAGCGCAAACTCTTTGCCGCGCAGGGCGCCATCGCCGAGGAACTGGGGAAGCCCTTGATAATCCATTGCGTGCGGGCTCATGACCATATAATCGCTTTCCGCCGCGACCTGAAAGCGAAGGTGAACTGGGCGATACACGGGTTCCGGAACAAGGAATCGATCGCACGATTGCTTCTCGACGCGGGGTTATGGCTCAGTTTCGGAAGTCGGTTTAACGAAGAGGCGCTGAGGAATACTCCTCTTGAGCGCATACTGGCCGAAACGGATGAAGAGCAAAGGAATATCCGGGAGGTCATCGCTACTTTGGGAGCCGTTCGCCCGGAAATCACGCCCGAACTGATAGCGGCCAACACGGCCCGCTTCCTGACCATCCAAGAGCGCTGAGAAGGCGCACCAAGCTCCGTATGACAACCATAGGAGAAAGGGTCTAACCTAAAGGCCCGCAAACAAAAGGGCACAAAAAAAGGAGAAGCTTTTTCACAAAAGCATCCTCCCATCTATAACCAAAATTCAAGTACAAAATGATGATTCCCTTGGAGCCGTTCTCCCCACAGGGGGACAGGCTCGGGCAAATGCCATCCTCACGGACAGCTTTGCGGGATTAAAGCTATTGAGCCGGTCGCCACACCCCTCAAGGGGCGGATGCGAACGACAATGCAAAGATACATCCTTATCCCCCGGAAGTCAAATATTATCTGTTAATTAACCCTATAGAGAGAGTTAAAAACTCTTATCCACCACTCCGGACCCCTTCATAGCACCCAAAAACCTTTAAAAAAAGCACCAAACAGAGAAGTAATGCAGGATTTTCACCATATTCCTTTGGTATTCGCTAACTTTTTCGCTAACTTTGCCGTGCTTTTCGGTGCCCTCCCCACGAGGGCGCCCCAAAACATTATGGGAAAATTCACTCAGTTCAAGGTGCAGCTGGCATCGCTGCCGGAAGGCCATACGGAGCAGGACTTCGAAATCACGACGGACTTCTTCAAGAATATGGAGAACACGGATGTGGTCTTTGCCGATGTGAAGGTCCACATGGACCTCGACAAGAAGAACGACGCTTATGACTGCGTGTTCCATTGCAAGGGACGCATTCAGGTCCCCTGCGACCGTTGTCTGGATCCTCTCGATATGGATGTTGACACGGATTACCGCATCGTGGTCAAATATGGCGAGGAGTTCAACGACGAAAATGACGATATCCTCGTCATACCGTTCAGCAACCCTTCGCTCAATGTCGCCTATATGCTCTATGACACCATACTGCTGACCATTCCGTTGCGCCACGTTCATCCGATGGGAAAATGCAACCGCGCGATGGCAGCCGCCCTCAGCCGTCACTCCGCTCAGGATGATGACGCAGAAGGAGCTGACGACGACCAGGACGCAGTAGATATGGACTCCCTCGACTGAACATATTTCCCGAAGACCTACAACAGAATATAAACCAACACAATTAAGAAAAACAATGGCACATCCTAAACGCAGACAATCCCACACCCGGACCGCCAAACGCCGCACTCATGACAAGGCCCTCATCCCCACGCTCGCTATCTGCCCCAACTGCGGCGCATGGCATATCTTCCATACTATCTGCGGGGAATGCGGATACTATCGCGGCAAACTCGTCATCGACAAGGCTGAAAAGGCTTGATCTGACCCTGTCGCTTCTCTCCCCTCATCCTATCGTCTCTCCCCCTCACCGGGGGAGCGACATTTATTTTAACTATCGGTAGAATCCTATCATGGCAAACGCTTTCATCAGCGGCATCGCTTCATACGTGCCCGACGATATCCTCGACAATGAGATGCTCTCCAAAATGGTTGACACCAACGACGAATGGATAACGACCCGCGTCGGTATCAAGGAACGCCGTATCCTTCACGCCAAGGGTGAGGGATCGAGTTTCCTCGGTCAGAAGGCTGTCGAAAAACTTCTCGCCTCTACCGGCACGTCCCCGGAGGAGGTGGACCTGCTGATATGCGCCACTTCAAACCCGGACTACCGTTTTCCATCCACGGCTTCCGTCATAGCTCACCGTTGCGGTCTCTCCCGCGCATACGCCTACGATATCCAGGCTGCCTGCGCCGGATTCATCGTTACTCTCCAGGCCGCCCGCGCTTATATCCAGGGTGGTCTATATAAGAAAATAATCGTTGTCGCCGCAGAAAAGATGTCGAGCATGACCAACTATGAGGACCGCGCGACTTGTCCTCTCTTCGGCGACGCGGCAGGGGCTGTCATGATTGAACCGACCGACGACCCGGCCATCGGTATCATAGACGCCGAATGCCATATCGACGGAACCGGCCTCCCCCATCTGCTCATGAAAGCCGGAGGAAGTGTCCTCCCCGCTTCTCACGAAACGGTGGACGCTAACGAGCATTTCATCTATCAGGAGGGGCGCGCGGTTTACAAACACGCTGTCCGCGATATGTTCTCGTCAACCCTCTCGGTCATGCAACGCAATGGCCTGACCGTCGATGAGGTTGACTATCTTGTCCCCCACCAGGCGAATCTCCGTATTATCGAAGCCGTCGGAGGGCGTCTCAAGTTTCCCGCAGAGAAGGTGCTGGTCAATATTCAGCATTACGGAAACACTTCCGCTGCTTCAATACCCCTCTGTCTCGACGAATACAAGAACCGTCTCAAGAAAGGCGACAAGATTGTCATGACTGCCTTCGGTGCCGGTTTCACCTGGGGCGCCCTATATCTTGTTTGGGGTATCGACCCTAAATAATCCTTTCTCCCGGAAATTTCCCCCATCTCTTTTTCCATCCTTTAGACCCGTTCAGAAGCTTGCATGGCAACCAATCGTTTCTTCAGACACGACGACCCGCGCGAAGCCTCCGGACGGGATATTATTTTTATAGGGAATTTCTTTCCTCCGGGAGTGCTTAAAAATATCCGGCAAGACCAGAAGGCTACCGGTTTCTCCAACCATAATTTTGAATCTTCGATTCTTGACGGACTGAATGAAACCCTCATTTCCCATCCGGAAATCGATGTAGAAGTCATCTGCGTTCCGCGTCTCTATTCATATCCTCACCACAACAGGCGTCTTTGGATTCCTTCCGAATATTACAGGCGCGGAGAGCTGACGGTGCGCTCCGTCTCAATATTCAATCTTGTGGTCATCAACAAGATATGGGTCGGATGCGCCCTGTTCAGCCAGCTATGTGCAGCCTCCTGGCGCCGATGGCGTCGCCGGGGCGACTGTCAGTCGAAGCGGCCGACGGAAGTAATACTAAATATCCCGACCGCATATCTGGAACTCCCTCTTCTGATATGGAAGAGCCTCTTTTCCCGACGTTCGCGGACAACCCTTATAATTCCCGATATCCCGCAGATGGTCTCAGCCATCAACCATCTGACAACCCGCTCCCTGCGCGGGCGCCTGGTCTCCTGGTTCGACTCGCTGTCGATGCGCCTCGCCTCGCGATTCAACCGCTTCGTCTTCCTGACCGACGCCATGAAGGAGTTCTTCAAGGGGGAGCGCGAATATATCGTCATGGAGGGTATATCTTCCTCTGACAATAACCCTTCTGCAGGAGAAACCCAATCCGGCAACCGCTCACTGCTATATTCCGGAACCTTAGCCTCGGCATTCGGCATTCTCGACCTGCTCGAAGGTTTTGAAATGGCACGCATTGAAGGTGTGGAGCTGTGGATATGCGGTTCGGGTGAGACAGAAGGGATTATTCGCGAAGCGGAGAAGCGCAATCCGGCAATAAAATTCTTCGGGCTGGTAGATTCCGCAACCGCAAGACGTCTGCAGGCGGAAGCTACCGTCCTCGTTAATCCCCGCACTTCCGCCGGCGAATTCACACGCTATTCTTTCCCCTCGAAGATTCTGGAATATATGCAAGCCGGCAAACCCGTCATCATGCACCCCCTGCCGGGGATTCCGCAAGAATACCTTGATATCGCGTGTCTCCCCGAAACGGAGACTCCTCGCGGACTGGCAGACGAAATCAGACGTGTCTTCTCGATGAGCGACAGCGAACGCGCCGAACTCGGACGCCGGGGGCGCGAGCTGGCCCTCTCCAAAAGCGCGCCGATGCAGGTAGCCCGCATACTCGGCCTATAGACCCAATACCGCACGTACCCTTAAAAAACCGTTATTGCTCCTGAAGCGTTATTATTTAAGTAGCAGGGTTGCTTGACGCGCCCCGCAGATACAAATAATGAAAAACATTCAATAACGCTATGGAAGAGACTATAACCAATATCACTCCCGAAATACCCCACCGTGCGGGTTTTGTAAATATCGTCGGCAACCCTAATGTCGGCAAATCGACCCTGATGAACGATCTGGTCGGCGAACGCATCTCCATCATAACATCCAAGGCCCAGACGACCAGACATCGTATCATGGGTATTGTCAACACCCCTCAGTATCAGATCGTTTATTCAGATACCCCGGGTGTTCTCAAACCGAAATATAAACTTCAGGAATCAATGCTCGAATTTTCCGAAGGAGCGCTGACTGACGCCGATATACTGCTATATGTGACAGATGTCGTCGAAGATCCGGAAAAGAATAAGGATTTCCTTGACCGTGTCGCCAAGGAGAAGATTCCTGTCCTGCTGGTTATCAACAAGGTTGACCTTCTCAAGAACAACGAGGAGCTCGAAAAACTGGTCCTCGCCTGGAGGGAGCGTCTGCCGAACGCAGAAATATTCCCGACGTCGGCTAAGGAGCATTTCAATCTCGACAATCTGAAAGCCCGTATCGTCGAACTCCTTCCCCCCTCCCCTCCCTTCTTCGGTAAAGACGCGCTGACCGACAAGCCGGCCCGCTTCTTCGTCACCGAGATTATCCGCGAGAAAGTCCTTCTGCATTATGACAAGGAGATTCCCTATTCCGCCGAAGTCCTGGTCGAGAAATTCGACGAGAAAGAGGGGGCCATCCATATCATGGCTGTCATCTACGTCGAGCGCGATTCCCAGAAGGGTATTCTCATCGGCAAGGGTGGAGAGAAGATCAAGAGAGTAGGTATCGAGGCGCGTCAGGATATCGAGAAATTCTTCGGCAAGAAGGTTTATCTCGAACTCTTCGTCAAGGTCGAGAAAGACTGGCGCAACCGCGAGAACAAACTCAAAGCCTTCGGTTATATAGAATAAATAAACTACGGACCGTCCCCGCCGGGGCGGTCTGAAATTCAATTATAGAAAACTCCATGAGTAAGCTTGTAGCAATTGTAGGGCGGCCGAATGTGGGTAAGTCAACCCTCTTCAACCGTTTGACGCAGACCCGGTCAGCGATCGTCGACGACACGGCCGGGACAACCCGCGACCGCCAATATGGAAAAGTTGACTGGAACGGTCAGGAATTTTCCATCGTCGACACCGGGGGATGGGTCGTCAATTCCGACGACATCTTCGAAGAGGAGATCAACAAGCAGGTCCATATCGCTATCGAGGAAGCAGACGTCATTCTGTTCGTCGTCGATTCATCGACAGGCGTGACCGACCTCGACGACAAGGTAGCCGCCATCCTGCGCCGTAGCAAGAAGCCTGTCATCCTGGTGGCAAATAAGGAAGACAAAGGGGACGCCCGCTTCAATATCCCTGAATTTTATTCCCTCGGACTGGGAGACCCGGTAGAAGTCTCCTCGGCCAACGGTTCGGGAACCGGAGACCTGCTGGATCTTATAGTGAAAGATTTCCCCGACAAACCCGACGAGGAGGCTCCGGAGGAGAATATCGCGAAGTTCGCGATTGTCGGACGCCCGAATGCCGGTAAGTCCTCCCTCATCAATGCCTTTATAGGGGAGGAGAGACATATAGTAACCGATATTGCCGGGACTACCCGTGACTCCATCTATCACCGCTACAATAAGTTCGGCTTCGATTTCTATCTTGTCGACACGGCCGGAATCCGCAAGAAGCAGAAGGTCAACGAAGATATCGAGTATTATTCCGTTATCCGCTCGATTCGAGCCATCGAGGCTTCCGACGTCTGCATTCTGATGATTGATGCCACGCGGGGAATCGAGTCGCAGGACGGAAATATATTCTCTCTCATACAGCGCAACAAGAAAGGACTTGTTGTCTGCGTCAACAAATGGGACTTGGTCGAAGACCGCTCCCTGGAGGCTCAGAAACGTTACGAGGCCGCTATCCGCGGTAAATTCGCACCTTTCACCGACTTCCCGATTCTCTTTACCTCGGCGCTGACAAAGCAGCGTATCTTCAAGGTGCTGGAAACGGCTATCGAAGTCTACAACAACCGTCGCCGTATCATTCCGACCTCTCAGCTCAACACCTATATGCTGGAGCAGATTGCAATCACTCCGCCGCCGTCGAACAAAGGAAAATTCGTAAAGATCAAATATGTGACGATGCTGAAGGATTCTATCATCCCGACTTTCGTCTTCTTCTGCAATCTGCCGCAGTGGGTCAAGGAACCCTACCGTCGCTTCCTGGAGAACAAGATTCGCGAAAAGTGGGATTTCCACGGAACGCCCATCCAGATTTTCATGCGCGAAAAATAACCTTCTCCTTCAACCGCGCATTAGAGGGGTTTATCAGCCTCAACATATCCACAGGCCAGGGTTTCGGTATCCCTGGCCTGTTTTCCATCTGCATACAATCCGACATATCAACGTCCGTTCGGTAGTTTTTTGGATAAATTAAAAATTAGTTCTATTTTTGTAACGGAGAAGAGAATTTATTATGGAAATTGAAAAAATTATCGAAATACTGAAGAACTATTTTTCAGAACAGCCGGTAATCAAGGCTTGGCTGTTTGGATCAGTGTCGCGGGGAGAGGCGACTCAAGAGAGTGATGTCGATATCCTGGTTTTATTTGATGAGGGGGTAGGACTTTTTAAATATGCGAAGATGATTGACGAATTACAGAACTTACTACATAAATCCATTGACTTAGTTTCAGAGACGGCACTCCTGCCTTGGGTGAAGGAAACTGTAGAAAAAGAGAAACTATTAATCTATGAGAGAAAAACCGCGTGATCCGGGACGCTTGGAGCATATCCTCCAATCCATCGCCAATATTGAGGAATTTCTAAAAGATAAGTCTGCAGAGGACTTCCTTCTTGATAAAAATCAGATTAGAGAATACCTGAAGGAAGAAGAAGCTGAGGAATGAACTTTCGGAGGAGGCAGCGCGTTGAATAGATAAACGCAAAAGAATGAAAGACATGAAACTATATCTGATATCCGTAGGAGATTCCCGTCAGTTCCGCTTCAAGGCCGAAGATGGACACGCAATCCAGGTAAAGCTTGAAAACGAGCTTAATGACTATCTTAAGAAGCGGTTCCCGGAAGGAAATTACGCTTATTTCACCTCCCCGCGCTTAGTCGAGATCCCGGTAGAGGAGGAAGAGAAATACACTTCCTATCCGGAATACAACGATGAGGCAGTAGCCGAGATTGAGAAGGTGTTATCCACCGAAATCGAGGCTATGGAGGCTGACCGTCAGCTCAACAACAACGCTCCTAACGCCGACGCTCCTCTTGACTGAGGCAGTGCCCGCTTATAGAGAACATATATTTTAGGCTTTCGCATCCGCGAAAGCCTTTTTTCATCCCCTAACGTCATACCGCCCTCTTACCATTTTTTATATCAAATATTTGTAACAACTCCATATAATTATTATATTTGCAAACCAATCAACCTTAATACTAACCATTATGAAGATGAAATTAATTACCCTCGGTATCCTTGTGCTCTCAGCCTCTGCCACCTTCGCTCAACTTCAGGTTCGTCAGAACGGACATGTAATCATCGGAGACAAAACCATCTCCTCTCAATCCGCACGCATCGTGTCCGGTACTCCTTTTACGCCAGATACAACCCTCACAATGACTATCACGAGTTCAGGATCCTACAATACCGGAGGTGTTATAGGATTCGGGAGCAACGGAGAGGTATCGATCGGAGAATTAAAGAACCGAGATAACGTACTGCGCCTATTCGCCAAAAGAGGACTGATCTACAACAGTGGCGAGACAACCGATGTTTTCCGCTATACAAAATCCTTAGTCGCCGGAGCATCGACTCAATTCGAGTTCTTCACCAAAGTCTCTGCTCCAGTATTCGTCACCGACTCCGATGTTCGGCTCAAAACCGACATAAAACAGATGGGCGGACTTTGGAAGCGCTTGCAAGACCTCACACCAGTATCGTATATACTTCATGACAAATCCTCTCTGATTTCCGACGAAGAGCAGTATGCATCTGCAACCAAGGAAGTCAAGGCAACCGAATTAGAGAATACCCGTCGATCATACGGTCTCGTAGCGCAAGAAGTGAGAGAAGTGTTCCCTGAGCTGGTATACGAAAACGAAGAGGGTGTTCTCGGACTAGATTACCAGGGTTTTATTCCTATTCTTATTGAGGCTGTTAACAACCTCAGCCAGACCGTGGCCGAACAGCGTCAACTTATCTCGGAACAGCAGGCGGTCCTGATGAAGATGCAGGGGCAACAGGAGAAGCAGGTCAGCCTGCAGTCATTCGACGTCATCGCTTCCATGGATCAGAACAGGCCCAACCCGTTCAGCGTCTCGACGGAAATAAAATGCCTTGTGCCACAAGAAGCCGCCCATGCGGTCCTCAACTTATATGACCTGCGCGGCAAGCAGCTCAAGAGCTTCCCAATCGAACAGACCGGTGAGGTTTCAGTATCCGTAAGTGCTGACGGACTGGAAGACGGCATGTACCTCTACGCCCTTATCGTTGACGGCGTCGAAGTCGAGAGCCGAAGAATGATTATTTCACGTTAAAATCCCTGCACCATGAAAACGAATTTCTCTTCTGGACCGGCGAAGAGGAGCCTACTCTCCATGGTCCTGCTTATGCTGGCCCTTATCGGCACGGCAACCACACATACCCATACCGTCACCTTCTCTTTGGACGACTTCTCCGCCGAAGTCATCGACGGGGAAACGCGACTCTCATATACCGCAGGACAAGACGCGCCTGTGGGACACAACCGTTCGCCCTATCTTCCGTGGATTTACAAAGAGTTCGATATACCACTAAACAGCACGGTATCCGACATACGTATCGAGGCTATGACTGAACCTGTTACCTATCTCGCAGATATCAGGCTTTATCCCAGATTCATGCCCGTACCTACAAGTAGCTTCGACAGTTTCAATCCTGACGAGGTCCGCAAGAACGTGGAGAAAGGGATTTATCCATCTGCTCAGGTGCAGGGAGTCGGCACACGTGAGACAAAGGGACAAGGGAAAGCCCGCTTCTTGTTCTGTCCCTTCCGCACGTCAGCCGGTCAAGATACCGTATACTTCATCAAACGCATAAGTGTCTCATACGAATGCGGAACAGCGAAAGGATTGGCCCCGGCCCCAATGGCTGTCTCGGATGCGAGTATCGCGACCGCCGATTCCAAACTGAATGCAAAGATAGCGTACAGCAAGAAGCTCGACAACGTCATTATCACAGTTGACTCTCTCAAAAGCGCGTTCCTTCCCCTCCGTGACTGGAAGAGGAAGAAGGGAATGCACTGTGAGCTGCTGACGGTGGAGGAGATATCCGACCTCTATTCGGAAGAGATCACCGTCCCTCACCAGATCAAACGCGCCCTACACTGCCTATACCGCAACTACAACCTTGAAAGCGTAACGATTGGTGGCGACGGTCATATAGTGCCGACGTTTATGGGCTATAGTCCGATTTCCAGTCAATACCAAAATGGGATTCCTGTTCGAGTGACACTCAGATTAGTGCCCACAGATTACTTTTATGTATGTTTTGATGGACACTTCTATTGGAATGCGAACGAAAATGAATTTGCTGGCGAACTGGAAGATAATTTTTCCTTTGAGCCTTCATTATCTATTGGAAGAATTCCCTCCTTCAGTCTCATAAGTAGTTCCAAGATGGTCAACAGCGCTGTTGACTACGAAAAATCCCCCCATTTCAGCAAACCATCTTTTGAATTTCTTGGCATAGCAGGAAAGATAGATATATATCTTACTTCATACGATGGCGTAAAGCGATGTGATGGATATGTAATTACTGATAATATGCTCCGACAATATATCCGACCATATAGAAACATCACTGAAACCATATATCATCCCGAAAGTTTGTCTGAAACGGGAGATGTCTCCCATTTTTCAGCTATAATGGACGAACTTTCCAAATCTCCATTTTTCATAAACATAAATAGCCACGGAGATAAATCAAATATTCAATTTATTACAGGCATAACCATCTATGATTATAATATTGAATCCTTAACGTTATCAAATCCACTAATCGTTATGGCATCTTCATGTCATACCGCAAATTTTTCTCCATATCCTTCCGACAAGACTGATATTCCGAACATCAATATCCTTAAAATGGAAGGAGGTTACGAGAATATTCCAAAGAAAGTGTCTTGTTTTGGAGCCGCATTCCTTTCTAGCATAAACAATAATGGAATCGCATATTTTGGCAATTCTCGCGAAGGTATTGGTAGTAAGAATGGCATATTAGCCTGTACAGACTTATGGCATGCCCAGATGTGGAAGGACATATTCAGAGACAACGTATCGAAATCTCTGGGAGAAATGCTAAGAGATGTTAAGTATAACGCTGCTAATATAAGTTATGATTACTTTGGAGATCGACGAATATTGATGAGTGAACATCTTTTAGGTGATCCTGATATAGTACCCTATCCAGGGATACCCAATGAATTTACTGATTTATCAATCAGTCCAGTCGGAAATGTCCTGACCTTAAATCCAGGAAAGATGAACGACCATACCATTAAAATCGGATATCTAAAAAACAACGTGGTGGAATATGAAGACTATCCCGTCTCAACTCCTTCGAAATATGTATTCAAACAGTCCAATTTCTCTATCGTAATAAACAGGAAAGGATATGTACCGTTTGTATGTGACTACGATATCCTTACTGTGCGCGATTTCGATACCGCTTATCTGCAATGTGTGGATGTAACTCGAGATCTGACTATAACGGCTCCCAAAGTAAAGATTGGAGAGAATGTGACATCTCTGAAGCCGCGCATCGGAGATGTTATCTTTGAGCAAGGGCACACCGTCATCAAAGCTAACGAAGTTATATTAGGACCAGGAACAGAAATCTGGGAAGGTGCTTCTTTAAGTATTAATTAACTGAATAAGTAGCTGATCAAAATAAATGAATGTATAAAACGCCGCTATCGCGCCAGCCAATTAGCCGCGGAGAGAAGGAGGTTCGCGGACTAAGCGACTGAACGACAAGGGTAATTGGCAAGTGAGAGCAAGTTTTATAACTCAAGATTCTAAAATAAACATATATCGCTTTATTTTTAGCAGCTACTTAACATTGACCAAAAGATTATGCCGAAACTATTAATTATATTCTTCATATTATGCCTATCCATCAATTGCCGGAGTGAAGAATGGATACCAATTCTGCTCGATGGGAGGGAATGGGTCGTCAATTGCATCAGTTCTTTTACGGGCGAGCGAGACACATATATCTATCCGTTTGTAATAAAAGTCACTGGCGACACCATACTGCACAACGGAGTTAACGCTAAGGTGCTTCAGACCTCGAGGGGTAATTCTACATCTCCCAAAAAATTGATAGCTTATGAGGAAAACGGAATACTGTATCAGTTGGATACAGGCGGGACTCCACAAATCATGATGCATTCCTGGATGGATACAGAAGGTCTTCCGATATTCAAACCTCAGATTATCTACAGCATCTCTGATGTTGAGGAATGCGTTATCGACTCAAAGATTCATAAACGTTATCTATTGGAGGACTGGAAAACCAAAGACGAGTATGACTTCTGGATCGAAGGCTTCGGTAATTATTATCGTCCCTTTAGTGCCGACGATACCGGTCTATCCATCTCTAATGGGCAGTTCCCGTTCATAGAAGCAGTATGGGATGACGGGAACCTGACTGCCAAACGGGAGGATTTCCTACGCGGTACGCAGATGATTAAGACAAACAGCTGGGTACCCATCATCAGAACGGACCGGCAATGGGTATACGGAGGAATCGACAAGGATGGAAGCGCTTATCTGTCATACTGGAGGTTCGGCGAGTCGGAGAGGGTTTACGGGTATCTTTATACCAAAGCATACGAATTCCGTCGCGTCAGATTCCCGGATCCTAAGAACCACGGGGTTTTCGAAGAGGTTGCTCCGGGCACGGTCATGCCTCCTGTATGGACTTTCGAAGATGCCGGTCAGCTCTCAACGCTCTATCCCAGCTATGACGAGAACGAGACCCTTGAAGAATTGGCGGACAGGACATATCTGATGGCTATGACTTATCTTTTCCTGGATGAATATAGGTATGGTCCCGAGTATTATTGGGACTGGTTCGGCGAGTCTCTGAAACAGCAAGAGACAGGAGAATGGGAATATGGGGTATATTTCGACTATTCCGATATGCGACCCTTAGAGCCGGTAGTGATAGATGGAGAAAAGAGGCGCCGATATCAGATTCAGCCTGCCGAAGGTGATCCTATCGTCTGCGTCGAGGGCATCGGGGCGCTTTCCCACGCGTTCCTTCCATATATACTGCGTCCCGACAGGTATCCCCTCGAACAGACACCGCGCCTTATCTATTATTGCGACGGCGAGGGAAACGTCATACATCAGTTTGCCGAGCTGCCTTGGGAAGAGAGCGGCGTGACCGCTCCCGGACTGACCGGCAAGTCGGCCGAAGGACCCCTGTACGATCTCTTCGGACGCTCGGTCAACAACCCGGTCGCCGGATCCCTCTACATCCGCGACGGAAAGAAAATCCTTTGGCAATAATCCTACTAGCCGAACCTCTCATAACATAGGAATCAAAGAGTTGTCCTTCCTGCAATAATCATATTGGCGAAATGATTATCGCAGGAAGGATTTTTAAAAAATTATATTTGTAGTGATTACTTTCTGGCGTAATCGGCGCGACTGCGCTTCCAACGCTTATGACTCCATAGCCAGAAAGGGGGACGCGCTTCTATCGTCTGCTCAAGCATCCGGAAATAAGCTTCCGTCACTTTCATCGGTGCCTCCTGCGAAGCGTCGCGCGTCAGCTCCACGAACCGTCCGACGTAATAACCCCTCTTCACCTGCTCCATATCCAGATAGAACACCGAGCAACGCAACTTCTGAGAAATACGTTCCGGACCGGTGAAGACCGCCGTGTCGTGATGCAGGAAATCCATCCAGTGGGCCGCTGAATGCACTTTCGGAGCCTGGTCAGCGATATATCCGACAACACTCGCCTTCCCCTCCCGCTTCCAACCCAAAAGGACACGCAGAGTGTCGGCCATAGCTATCGAGGTAGCACCGAAATGTCCGCGGACCTTCAGGAAAAGCCGGTCAGCGGCCGCGCTGTGAAGACGATGGTAGATCTGTCCGCAGGCCGCCTCCGGAGGAAAATGCAACGGCAGACTTGACACCCATTCCCAGTTGCAATAATGACCCAACAGCAAAGACACATTCTCTCCACTCCGAAGACGCTCCGAGATAACATCTATATTCTCGAAACGCATCCTCCGCTGTATCTCAGCGTCGCTCATAGAACCCATCTTCGCCGTCTCAAGAAAATAGTCGCCCAGAAAACGATAAAAGCGCTTCCTCGTCCACTTCAAGTCATCATCCGGAAGCTCCGGCAGACAACTGCGGAGATTACCCTCGACAACTTTGCGGCGGTAGCGGATAACATCATCGAGCAGAAACGCCATAAGGTCAGATAAGAGATAAAGAAGCCGGAAAGGAATGACCCCGACAAAGGCGAACAATCCGGAAAGCAACAGATATTTCACCCGCTCCATCCCATGCAGCGGCGCCTCCTGAGAGGAAGTCCCTTCACCCCCCTTACCCATATTTGACATAGCCATCAATCATTTTAAGACCCCAAAATTAGCATATCCTTCCCAACTTTCGCTCCTCATTGAGGAAAAATCGTTACCTTTGCGTTTACCTATGAAAGATTTCATACTCTTTATACGCCGTTTCGCCGGTCCATACAAGGGAACGCTTATCCTGAGCCTGACGCTGAACATGATTTCGGCCATCCTCACTCTGTTCTCTTTCATGTTCATCATCCCTATTCTCGAAGTCCTCTTCGGCATCTCCGAGAAGACCTACACGATGATGAGCTATGACCACGCGCCTTTAGGAGACTACTGGGACATAACGGTCAACAACTTCTACTACTACGTCACTGAAATCTCCGCGACCCACGGCGCCCCCGCTGTCCTCGGAGGTCTCGGCATCGTGCTCGTCTTCATGACCATGCTGAAGGTCGGAAGCGCATACCTGTCTGAATATTTCACCATTCCGATGCGCAACGGAGTGACCCGCGATATCCGCAACGCAATGTATGAGAAAGTCCTCTCTCTGCCGATCGGTTTCTTCACTGTCGAGCGGAAAGGTGATATCCTGGCACGCATTACGGGAGATGTAGGAGAGGTCGAGAACTCAGCCCTTTCATCCATCTACGCCATATTCAAATATCCGGTCCTCATTCTCTTCTATCTGGGAGCCATGATTATCATCAGCTGGCAGATGACCCTCTTCGTGCTGGTCGTTCTTCCCCTGATGGGATATATCATGGGAACGATCGGCAAGAAGCTCAAGGCTCAGTCGCTGCAGGTCCAGCAGACCTGGGGTCAGATGCTCTCCACAACCGAGGAGACCCTCGGGGGATTGCGAATCGTAAAGGCCTACAATGCCGAAGAGCAGATGTATGACCGATTCTCGGGCGAGACCCAGTCGCTGTTGCGATATGCCACACGCATGGCGCGCCGCCAGGCCCTCGCCCACCCCGTCAGCGAACTTCTCGGAACCTGCGCCATTGCCCTTGTCCTTTGGTTCGGCGGAGAACTGATACTGACAGGCAACACTTCCCTCGACCCGGCACGTTTTATCTATTACCTCGTCATTTTCTACTCTCTGATAGCTCCCGCCAAAGAACTGACAAAAACCGGATACACCGTCCAGCGCGGAATGGCTTCCCTCCAGCGCATCGACAAGATTCTGGGAGCCGTCAACCCGATTCAGGATCCGGAGAAGCCATTGCCGGCCCCCGACGTCAAGGAGTCGAAAGGGAATATCCGCTTCGAGAATGTCTCCTTCGCATACTCTCCCGACCATCCGGTCCTCAAGAATATCAATCTGGAGGTTCCCGAAGGGAAGACGGTCGCTATCGTCGGACAATCCGGTTCGGGCAAGACGACCCTCGTAGACCTCATCCCGCGCTTCTGGGACACTCAGCAGGGACGCGTCCTTGTCAACGGCCATGATGTCCGCGATTATAAGGTCCATGACCTGCGCGCCCTAATGGGGAACGTAAACCAGGAGGCCATACTCTTCAACGACACTTTCTTCAACAATATAGCCTTCGGAGCCCCGGACGCGACATTGGAACAGGTCATCGCCGCCGCAAAGATCGCCAACGCCCACGATTTCATCATGGCGACAGAGGATGGCTACCAGACCAAGGTCGGCGACCGCGGATGCCGCCTCTCGGGGGGACAGCGCCAGCGCATAAGCATCGCGCGCTCGATTCTCAAGAATCCTCCCGTCCTCATCCTCGATGAAGCGACATCGGCCCTCGACACAGAGAATGAACGGGTGGTCCAGGAGGCCCTCGACCGCCTGATGAAAGACCGCACGACGGTTGTCATCGCCCACCGCCTGTCGACTATCGTAAACGCCGACAAGATTTGCGTCATGCAGGACGGAGAGATCGTTGAGGAAGGGACCCATCAGGAATTGATGAAAAAGCAGGGACACTACCACCGTCTGGTTTCCATGCAGTCAATGACCAGTAAAATCGAATGACAATGGACTTAGAAAAGAATCCCTCCATACCTCCGGTTCCGGAAGAGCCGGAAGATAACAAAAAACCGGAAGCATCTCCGGATGACTCGGGAAATCACGGGACAGTAGACGAACAATGGGCCCGCGAGCTACATATGCCGCCACCGGTGCCGCGTCAGGAGCGTCAGGAGCCTCCGCAGATTCCTCCGGTCCCTCCGCGCCCCGAAAACCCGCGACAAGAGGCGACCCCTCAGCAGAGCCGTCAACCCCTCCCGGAAGAGGAGCCCCCGATGCCCCCGACTTATCTTGTCTGGAGCATCCTCTGTTGCGTCTGTTGCTGTCTGATTCCGGGTATCGTCGCCGCCTTCTATTCCGCGAAGGTCTCGGGAAGATATTATAACGGAGACTACGAAGGAGCCCGCAAAGCCTCGCGGATGGCTGAGATATGGATTATCGTCTCGTTCGTCCTCGGACTGGTCATGACCTCCATCTATCTCCCGATCACTCTCTTCTCCCAGCAATGAGCCGCTCTTCCCGACCGGCCTTCCCCTCTTTCGCCGCCATTTTCGGAGGAGGCAAGCTGACCTATATCCTCCTGGCCATTCTCTTCGCTTTCCTCCTCATCATCTACTCGCAGTTCGATCCGTCGCAGTCGCGCCTGGCGCCGAAATGTCTGTTTCATCTGCTGACCGGACTCGATTGTCCCGGATGCGGAGCCCAGAGGATGGCTTACGCCCTGATGCACGCCGACCTGCGCGCCGCCTGGAACGCAAACGCGTTCCTGATGCTCTCCATACCGCTTCTCGCCCTCGGAGTATGGGCCGACCTGCGACCGGGACCGGTCAGGAGATTCGTTTACGCACGCCTGACCATTCCCATATATATCATCACGATGATTCTCTGGACCATCGGCCGTAATATATTTGACTGACCATGATTTTCAACCCCGACATATACTACACCGTCATGGGAGCTCTCGTCCTGACCGGATTCATCGTCTTCTTCGCCCTGCTGAAGATCAACGCGGGCTACGGCATGATGTATGACCGTCGCTGGGGTCCCGCCGTCCGCAACCGGACCGGATGGATAATCATGGAACTTCCGGCCTTCGCGGGAATGCTCGTCATCTGGCTTCTCTCCCCGAGAGCATCGCAGACCGGAGCCGTTGTCTGCGCTCTTCTCTTCCTCGCCCATTATTTCCAAAGGACATTCATATTCCCGCTCCTGATGCGGGGACGCAGCCGGATGCCCCTGGTCATCATCCTCTGCGGAGTCATCTTCAATCTGCTGAACACATATCTCCTGGGGGGATGGCTCTTCTGGGTCGCGCCGCCTGACCGATATGACGCCTCATGGCTCGCCACACCGCAATTCATCGCCGGAACAGCTGTATTCCTGACCGGTGTCTTCATAAATCTCCAGAGCGACTATATAGTCCGTCATCTGCGCAAACCCGGCGACACGGCCCATTATATCCCGAAAGGAGGGATGTTCCGTTACGTCACCTCGGCCAATTATCTGGGAGAATTAATCGAATGGATCGGATTCGCTATCCTGACCTGGTCTCTGGCCGGAACCGTTTTCGCTTTCTGGACCTTCGCCAACCTGGCGCCGCGCGCACGGGCGCTCCACGCCCGATATATCTCCGAGTTCGGAGATAAATACAGCAGTCTGGGCCGACGCTATATACTTCCCTTCATTTTCTAATTTTAACTCCAGATGTTCAATCCAGCCAAAATAGGACCAGTCACCCTCCGCAACCGCTTTATACGGTCGGCAGCTTTCGAGGGGATGGGGAAAGATAACGCTCCGACCGATATGCTCAGGGACTATCACTGGAGTGTGGCGGAAGGGGGTGTCGGAATGACGACACTCGCTTACGCCGGTATCTGTCGCTCGGCCCTCTCCTTCAAGACTCAGCTATGGCTGCGTCCGGAAATCGTTCCGGCCTTACGCGAGATAACCGACGGCATCCATGACCGTGGAGCCCGCGCTTCCATTCAGATAGGACACTGCGGGAACATGACCCACCGCTCGACGGCCGGAGAGACCCCTGTCGGCGCATCCTCGGGATTCAATCTCTACAGCCCCACCTTTGTCCGTGCCCTGACCGGGGACGAGCTGCGACTCCTGAGCCGTCGTTTCGGCGATGCTGTCCGCACAGCCCGCGACGCGGGTTTCGACTGCGTGGAGCTGCACGCCGGACACGGATACCTCATTTCCCAGTTCCTCTCCCCTTATACCAACCACCGGCGCGATGAGTTCGGCGGCTCCCTGGATAACCGGATGAGATTCATGCGAATGGTCATGGAACAGGTCATGCGCGCCGCCGGAAACGACATGGGGGTATTGGTCAAGACAAATATGCGCGACGGTTTCAAGGGGGGACTCGAAATCGACGATTGTCTGACGGTAGCCCGCGAACTGGAACAGCTCGGAGCACACGCCCTGGTTCTCTCGGGAGGTTTCGTCAGCAAGGCTCCTATGTATGTCATGCGTGGCTCCATGCCTATCCATGCGATGACCCATTACATGACTCAGCTATGGCTCAAATACGGCGTCCGTATGGCCGGAAAGCTGATGATTCCCTCCGTTCCATACAAACCCCTCTATTTCCTCGATGACGCGCGACGTTTCCGCCGGGAGCTGAAGCTTCCTCTGGTCTATGTCGGGGGTGTTTCGCGAGGAAAGGATGCTCAGAAAGTTATTGAGGAGGGTTTCGATTTCATCCAGCTCGGACGCGCCCTCATCAAGGAGCCTGATTTCGTCAATCGGCTCGCCCGCGACAATGCCCACGACTCCGGATGCACCCACGTCAACTACTGCATCGCCCGTATGTATTCAAAAGAGATGGCCTGCCACT
The DNA here is from genome assembly GCA_014801785.1 of Bacteroides sp. Lineage (GTDB taxonomy): Bacteria > Bacteroidota > Bacteroidia > Bacteroidales > Muribaculaceae > Lepagella. Next base: position 100,375 of record JAAVDN010000014.1, read on the forward strand.
GCCATCTCTCAGACCTTCCCACCGCGATAACAAGGGAACTTGAAAGACTCGAAAAGGACCAACGTATATGAGCAGCAGCAATACGAAGAAGAAAAAGAAGGACACTCCGCAGTGTGCGCTCGTGACCGGTGCCGACGGCGGTATCGGAACCGAGATATGCCGTCAGCTCTCGTTGCGCGGAATCCACATCATAGCCGTCAGCATAAACGCCGAAGGACTCGGCCGACTGATACGCGAAATGGCCTCCGTCCCTGACTCTATAATCACTCCGCTGCGCATCGACCTGACGCTCCCTGACGCGACCCACCGTCTGATGGACTTTCTCGACCAGGCTCACCTCGAACCGGACATGCTGGTCAACAACGCCGGAATATTCTCCTTCATGCCGACCCTCTGCCTCTCCGACCGAAAGCTGGAGAGCTTCATCGACCTCCACGTCCGTTCGGTCACGGAACTGAGCGTCGCCTTCGGACGCCGTTTCGCCGGACGGGGGCGCGGATGGATCGTCAACATGGCTTCAATGTCCTGCTGGATGCCTATGCCGGGCCTCTCGATGTATTCGGCCACAAAATCCTATATCCGTGTCTTCTCCCGCTCCCTGGAGATGGAACTGCGCGACAATGGGGTCCATGTGCTATGCGCCACCCCGGGAGGAATAGCGACCGATCTCTTCGGGCTTTCTCCGAAGCTCAAGAAGCTCGCCCTGCGCATCGGAGCCATACAGGCTCCGGACAAATTCGCCGCAAAACTCGTCAAGCGTGCCCTCAAGGGGAAGAGAACCTACGTCAACGGTCTGTTGAACCGGATTTCAATCCCATTGGTCTGCTCCCTCCCCTCGGGTGTGAGGATGCTTGTCAAACATAAGATGCTTGACCGTGGAATCGTTCGCCCATGACTGCCGTTCACGTTGCCGGAACCTCCGGTGGAGTCTCTCAGGGCTCCTGACCGACGAACGTCTAATCTGTTCGTTCGTATTTCTGACGGCCCTGCTGATTTATCTGAAGACCGCCGAATGGGCTGCCTCCTGGTGGGACTGCCCGGAATATCTGACGACCGCTATCCTGCTGGAGATAGGTCATCCGCCCGGGAATCCGTTCTGGATGCTGACCCATCGCTTCCTGGCCAATTTTTCTTCCGACCCGATTATCCAGGGAGAGATTATCAACCTTGCCTCCGGCTTCTTTATGGCAGGAGCCGCCTCCCTCCTTTGCGCTATCTCGCTATCGCTGCTAAGACGACTCTTTCCCCGTGAGCCACATAGCTGGAGGAATCCTCTGGCGGCATTCGCAGCCTCGCTATGTTTCGCCTTTTCCGATTCGGCATGGTTCTCCGCTGTCGAAGCGGAGGTCTACGCCATGTCAACCTTCATGACGGCCCTGACCGTATGGCTTGCCCTGCGGATGGCCTGGTGTGACGATAGGAGCCAACGACTCCGATATATAGTTCTTATAGCATATCTGACCGGACTTTCGATAGGGGTCCACCAACTCAACCTGCTCGTAATTCCCGTCGTTTTCGTTATATGGTTCCTTTCGCACCGCAAGAAAAAGAATATGGTGTGGGGAGGGGCATTCGCTTTTCTGCTCGGCCTACTGACGATTGCCGCCATACTACTCGGACTGATGCCCGGCTGGCTGACGATTGCCGGACACGTTGAGCTGCTTTTGGTCAACCGCCTTGGTCTCCCCTATAATTCGGGAACAGTCGTGGCCGCTCTCCTCTCGCTCATTATCTGCTGGGGGCTGCCGTTCCTTGCTCCGGCTCGTCGTCAGGGGTTGCGGACACTGCTATGGTGTGTCCCGATGGTGCTGACGGGTTATTTCTCATACGGCGTCATAATCATACGCGCGGCGGCCAATCCCCCGATGAATCAGGGGGACCCCTCCGACCCCTTCCGCCTCCGCAGCTATATGCTCAGAGAACAATATGGGTCAGCTCCCCTGCTTTACGGCGCGACCCCATACAGCCGCCCCCTGTTCAGGGAGGAGTTCCGAGATTCCGTATGGGTCTATCGCGAACCGGTCCGCATCGCTGACGCTCCGCAATGGAACCGCCTATCTCCCGAGGCGAGAATATGCCGGAGAAGCGGTCTTCTCTCCTCGGCCGAATATGCTGTCGCCGACTCCCTGAACAAGCCGGGAAAGGACCGGTATCTGATGACAGGACACTCATATCATCTTCTGACAACCCCCGAACTCGATATGTTCCTGCCCCGCATCCATTCCTCGTCCTATATGGAGGATTATGCGCTATGGGCCGGAGCCGACACCCTTTCTATGACTCCGATGATGGTCTCCGAAGCCCTCGACTCTCTCGGAAATCCGGTCGGAAAGCGCGATAGGGAGGGAACGCGCCATCTGCGCCGGGCCTGGCGCCCTACATATCTCCAGAATCTGCGGATGTTGCTGGCCTATCAGTTCGGATTTATGTATGGTCGCTATCTGCTCTGGAATTTCTCGGGCCGTCAGAACGATATCAGTTCCGGAGGTGAGATAGAACATGGTAATTTTCTGACCGGCATACCGGTTCTCGACAACGCCATGTTAGGTCCGCAGGAACTCCTTCCCGCCAAATTAGGGTCGCGAAACGCCGGACACAACCGCTATTACATGATTCCCTTCCTTTTCGGTTTAGCCGGGATAATTTACCTGTCGTCGAGGGGACGTTATCGCGGACGGGTCTTCTGGTGCTCGCTGCTGATGTTCCTTATGACAGGAGTGGCGATTGTCTTTTATCTCAATCAGACCCCCGGAGAACCCCGCGAACGCGATTATTCCTTTATAGGGAGTTTCTGGGTTTTCTCTTTCTGGATAGCGACAGGTATGCGCCGGCTTCTGTCGGCGGGGAGACGCCTCGTCATGACAGCGATAGCGGTGGTCCTGACGGCAGGCACGCCGGCCCTCATGCTCATGGAGAATTACGACGACCATAACCGCTCGATGCGATTACCGGTGATTGATTACGCGACGCTGACGCTATCCAATATGCCGAAAAACGCTATCCTGTTCGTCAACGGTGACAACGATACTTTCCCGTTCTGGTATGTTTCCCACCTGCTGGGAATACGACGCGACATAACGGTCGTCAACCTTTCATATCTATCCACACCCTGGTATATATCTTCCCTCAGACGCGATGCCTGGAAAGGGAAAGGGCTCGAAATGACAATGCCTCGCGGTCTGACCGACTATGGAGGCTATATGCTGACGGGGATTCCTGTCAGCCGCAACGATACCGTTGATGCTGTCGCGGCGCTGCGCACTCTCTATGCCGATACTCTCGCAATCCCCACTCTGCCCTCGCGCCTCCTGTCGTTCGGACCCGGAAGGGGTGTGCTTGACCTGTCGGCCCGGAACACCGGTATGGAACGTCCCTACCTTTCGCTGCGTCAGCTGGCTATGATTGATATTTTAGCGACTAATGCGGCCTCGGATTCCCCGCGTCCCGTAGTCTGGCATCTCTCGACCGGATGGAAGGATTACTGTGGCTTCTATCCTCTGACACGAAAGACTATCTTCGGACGTCTCTTCGACCCTGATGGAACCGATCCTCTCCTATCGAAATACGCTCTCAATATTAAGGCGTTCGATCTGGAGGTGGCGATGCTGATGAGCTGGGACTCTCCATCCCGCCAACCTTTCAATCATTATCTGGATGACGTGACGACCCAAAAACTGCGCCAGTTACGACGCGACATATTGCTGACGGCCGGGATGTTGCGCGACAGCGGTATGCCCGACCGCGCCCTTTCCCTGACACGCGTTGTGCTGGAGCATATTCCTCCCTCTTCTATCTCGTTCAGGGATGTGCAGACTCCCGACTCACTGCTGTGCGAGGCGCGTCTTGCAGCCTCCCTTCTCCCACCTGAAGAAAGGGATTCCATACTGCGGGCCGATTCCCTTGACCGCCGCGCCTATCACCGTTTCCGCCATGCGCTGACCCCGGCACAGCGCCACGCCCTCTCCCCCAAGACCCTACATCGCTAAAATCCAAATGAAACCTATCTTCATCATTGGCTACATGGCCTCCGGAAAGACTACTCTCGGACGCGCACTGGCGCGCCACCTCAATCTCCAGTTCATTGACCTGGACTTCTACATCGAGCAACGCTATCGAAAAAAGATTCCGGAGATTTTCGCCGAGAAGGGAGAGGCCGGGTTCCGGCGTATGGAGGGAGCCATGCTGCGGGAAGTCGGCGAGTTCGAGGATGTGGTCATCAGTTGCGGAGGGGGGACTCCATGCTTCAACGACAATATGGACTATATCAAGTCCCGGGGGCTCTCCGTCTGGCTCGACACGAGCCGGAGCCGAATTATCGAACGGCTGATGATTGCCGCCGTGCGCCGTCCTTTACTCGAAGGGAAAAGCAGAGAGGAACTCAACGACCACATCAACCGCCATCTCGCCGAACGCTATCCATACTATTCCTGCGCCGACATAACCATCCCCGGCGACCGTCTCGAAAGTAAAGCCCAGATTGCCTCGACCCTCAGCACTCTCCTCCCCCTCCTGGAGAACAAGTAGCGACCAAGACCATGTCCCATCAGAAATCAGCAATAAAAAAGGCGGCACTCGATGAGTGCCGCCTTTTTTGTTATGGTCGGTGCGTGACCGACGGGTATGTTTGCTGTTAATGCAATCGATTGGAGGTCAGGAATCAGCGGACCATGACCTTCAGGCTCTGGGAGCCTGCGCGGACGATGTAGGTACCCCCGACAACGGGGATGCTTACACGCTCCGAAGCAAGCGACGGATTGCTCCAGACAAGCTTGCCGTCAAGAGACCATACACTGACAGCCTCACCCTCAAGGTCGGAAGCGACGATCTCGCCATAGCCGGGAACGATCCATCCCTCTCCGGCCTTCAGATTCTGAACCGAGCTGACACCGCCGCGGATCTCATAGCTGGAGAAGAGGGCATAGTGGTTTTCAGTCGGGAAGAAGGCATCGATATAGAGAGCGGCCCACTTCTTGTTGACGAACTCAGCGGGGAAAGGTATCTCGACACTCTGCCATCCGGAACCGTTGGTCGGGAACTTGCCAAGTGTCACGAAGCCGTCGGAATCGAAGGTCTCACCATAGATAGTCACATCGGCGGCGCCGTTGCCGGTCCAGCAATTGAAGATGATACCGGGTTCGGAAACACCGGAAAGGTCGAACTTGGGAAGCATCAGCATACCGTTCTGCGTCGGGCCCTCGGAGCGGCCGTAGCAGGAGACACCGGACTCAACCTCCATCGACATATCCAGGAGGCGCGGATTGACAACACCCCATTCAGAATCAGCGTAATCCTCATTCAGACGAATGATGCGGATCGGGCCATACTTGAAGGAAGCATCCTCGAACTCCTCAAGCATCGGGAGCGAGTGAGGAACACCCAGAGCATCCGTCAGCCAAGCGACAGTAGAGCAGATACCGGCCTCCGTGGAGGGAGCGATACCGAAGCGGGTCGTAGCCAGAGTGGAACCGGCCGGAACGCTGTAGGTATATTCATAGACATTCTTGCCGAGGACTTCCACAATCTCCCAGCCTTCCTCGCCATATTCCATCAGGTTATAGACAACATCCTCCGGATCGATATAATATCCGTTCTCGCTCTCGGTCGGAGCTGTCCAGCTTGCAACGAGGGAGAGGTTGTCCTCGGTTACATAACCGCCGATGGTTGCGACTGGGCCCGGAACATCGACGCCGGTATAGACGTCAATATAGGTTTTGCTACCCTGCATATTTCCGATAGAGGGAACGACACTGATATGGTTGAAGCCCTGGACAGTGGCGATCTCAGCGGTGATCTTCTCGCCCGGAGTGCCGGAGACGGAGACCGTCACATCGTTATTGGAGATGAGCGCCTCGATACGGACATCATCAGCAATCTTCTCGCCGGTCACATAGTTGGTCGGCATGACGAAGCTGACGAAAGCCTTCAGCTCTCCCTTCTCGGCTCCTACAGCCTCAATAGAGGAGACACCGGTCGGAAGTTCCGATTCGACATTGAGCTTCTTGACCTGGATGTTGCGCACGCGCACACCGGTCTCGTAGATGGGGGCGTCGTTAAAGAAGGAGAGATAATAGGTGCCGGGGGTGCTGACAGTGAAGCGATGGGTATAAGTGTCATACTGTCTGCTATTACCGATAGCGCGCTTCTCGAAGACTGTGATCGCTATGTCGCGGGGATCGAGCTGGGGATGCAGATAGGAGGCGAACTCCATCTCGGGATAATAACTGTTGAAATTACCCATCTCGAAGGAGATTTCGTAAATTGCATCCGTATCATCGAAATTGATCGGGGGCATGAAGAGCCAGTCGTTGGAGTCGGAGCCGTTGCCTAACGGGCTGGCGAAATAACCGACACCCTCCTCTCCATCCTTATCATCATAATACTGCCAGTAATCCTTATCCTGGTTCAGGTCGAAGACAGAGCATACCTGAGCGTCGGCGGAAGTAGGCAGGATAGTGAAGTCAGGCTCCCAGGGAGCGCCGTAGCGAATGGAGGAGGAATAGGCGGCGCCGGAAAGGCGGTCCATATTGTCAGCCACGACCGAAGCGGTGTATGCGCAATAAGGAGCATCAACCGGCAGAGTATAGTCGAAGAAGGTATCGGAAGTGACGCCGACCTCCTCGCCATTGATCATGACATGATATTTCAGCACGGCAGGATCGAGGTAGCCGCCGTTCTCGCAACGTGTCACGCCGGTCCATTCAATTCTGTTCTCGGTCAGGACGACATCCGTCGGAGCCAGAGGAACGTCATAACCGACATAAGCCGAGGCAGTGCCGATAGAACTGCGGAGACCATCCTGGGCAACGCTCAGACCGAACGTATGCTCGGCGGGATTGAGACCGGTATATTGAACAGTGACGATATCTCCGGCCTGTGTCGTGCCATTGTCATATTCAACACCATCCAGATAGCAGGTCCAGTCCATAGCACCTTCGACCGAACCTCCGGCAAAATATTCCGTGGGGACGAAGAAAGAGACTTCAGCCTCGCCGCGGGAATGGTCGAAACGGAAATCATCGAACTGAGGCGCGCGTATAGGAGCCGGGTCGGCCGAAGCGTCAGCCAGATAGAGAATCGGGAACTGCTCGAAGTTATCGAAATATGCCAGATGGGTCAGCGTCTGGGTATTGAGGTCGATCTCAGAGAGTGTGTTAGTATAGTCCGTGTCCATCGTTTCGAGCAGGAACTTCCCTGACTCGGGAACATAAACCATACCGGCGATAGCGTAACGGGTGCGGACTCCGGTCGGCATCACGACAGTCTGCAGACCGGTCGCGGGATTGATCTTGACCAGGTCGTCATTACGGTTGACGCCGTAGAGCATCCCGTCCTCCGGATTGAACGCAAGAGAGATACAGATCTCCTTATAGTCAGGAGTGCGGACGCAGACCGACTTGGAAGGATCATTTCCCGGAGCGGAGAAGAAGGCGTAACCCTGACCGTTTTCGGAAGAGGTGTAGCCATAGACGCGGTCTTTGCTCTCGTCGTATGCCGCAGACCAGTAGGCGGGGAGATAGTTGACGAACTCCGTTACCGGGTCGCGCAGGGGAATCTGATTGTCAGTCAGAATCTCTCCTGTAAAGGGATCGACCTCCAGATAACGCAGGTCAACGATATCGAAGATCGAGAGGTCGGCGACCATGCAGAGACGCCCCTCGCGCATCCAACCCGCAGTCATGGAGTATCCGCGGTCGATATAATCGTTGGTGAAAAGCTTCTCCAGCTCGGCATCCGTGTTCATGCGGTAGACACCACGGGGAACGCCGTAGGAGGATGTATTCTGATGCCCCTGGAGAATCTTTCCTTCCGGGGCGACAGCGCGCATGACATCAAGCGCTGTGTGGGGGCGGGCGGTTTTCTGCAGTCCCGGAGGCACTGCGCGCTCGGGACGCTGGACGGCCGGCAGACTGACTGAGGCCGACAGGGATGCGGTCGCGGCGACAGTTGCCAGAGCGGCGCCGAACATCCCGACGATTCTTTTTCGATTCATTGTTATGTTATGGTAGTTGAAAAATTTTTATTTCTGACCGTGACAGATAGACCAACTTCCCGGTCGCTCTATCTGTCACGGATAAGATTCAGAACAGTTGGCGCGCAACGGAGATATTACCCTCTCCGTCAGTGACGCGGATAATCTTCAATCCCTTCAGGTCGCCGAGATCCGTGCGGCAGGCGCCGGCGGGAATATTCTTGCGGAGCGTCAGGACTCCATCGACTCCATAGACCTCGACCATACCGGCCGAAGGAAGGTCGGTTGTCAGCATAGTGCCCTCGAAGAGAAGCGAAGGACGCGCAGCATCAACCTCAGCTACACCGGAGATATTCTTATTGTAGTCGGCGGCATGGACCTCGTCGGCTCCGATGACATAGCCGGTGTCGGCATCGAGGAGGAGCGCGATGACAGCGGTGTTCTCAGGGATATTCACCTGTGCGGGCATATCGATAGCCATGCGTCCGGCGACGGGAACCTGAGCCTGACAAGGTTCGGTCAGCAGCTCGCCGCGATAACCGGGCCAGATACCGCGGGCCACATGGTTATAGCTCATCTCGCGGTAGCTGATGGGGCTCCTGTGTTCGGAGAAGAACTTGAAGTAAGGCCAGAGAGCGGCGCCGTAGGTGAGGGAGACAGAGGTTTCCGAGACTCCCGACAGACCGTTCGTCTGGTTATAGTCGCTGTTGTCGCCGCGCACATCGTTCTCGATCATGATGAAGGCGACACGCTGGTTCATGTTGTTCTTGGAATAGGAATTTTCCACCTCGTAGCTGACGCTCATATCACCGCCGGGAGTATAGTCGACGCGGTTGATATGGATGCGGGAGTTGCTGCGTGTCGCGGCAATCTCCTCGACGATATACTCGTCCGAGGGGTCTCCTTTCTTTATACGGTTGAAGAACGCGGAGGGATAACCTGTGATTCCGGCGGCGTTGTAGGCCTCGTTCATATAAGACTCGTCAGTCATCATCATCGGGTCGTTGATGACATGGATCGCGACTCCGAAAGCGCGTATGCGTCCATCCTGCCCGTTGTAATGGTCAGTATAATAATCCATGAAGGCGGCGCCGCGGGGACAGTAGGTACACCAGGTGCCGGTGAACTCCTCGATGAAGGCGACCGCCGGATAGTCAGTGACCGGGGTACCGATCTCTCCGGTGACGACCGTCGGTTGCGCTCCCTCGAAATCAGGGGTCAGCGTGACGCTGTATTCCATACCTCCGGCGGGAACGACAACATCCTCGAACGAGACATTGATACGGGTGCCGTTGATGCCGATCTTCTGCTCGAAATATTTCTCGACCCGCTTTCCGTCATACTCCAGAACAGCCTTCAGACCGGGGATATCCTGAGGAGTGCGGAGACTGACGTTCATCTGTATCGCCAGGGAGGTTCCGGCGGGGAGCACGCTCGGGGTAAGATCTTCCGCTTCCAATATATAAGGAGCGACCGCTATATCGGTGAAGCCGAGAAGACCGGCGTCCTGACTGCGGTTGACAAACGCGAAACATATCTCTTTCCCTGCATATCCTTTCAGGGCGATGTAAGACTGTTTGGAACGCACCTCGGTCTCCCAGCCTGTAAGAGTAGTGTTGAGCAGCGGGGAGGGGCGGAACGAATCCTTATCCTGGCCGTTCTCCGATACCAGGACGCGATATTTGTTGGAGGCGAAGGCTCCGGAAGAGACAGCATTCAGCTGCAATATCTCGGCATCGCTCTGAATCCGTATCGGCGGAGAGATGAGCCATTCGTCAGCCGCGGAGACATAACGGAAAGTGGAACAGCTCCAGGCTGCGGATGTGCCCTCGATGACAAACGCCTTGTAAGCCGGATAATCGGCCTCGGTGCCGAAATAGGGAGCGAACTGGTCGGAAACCGGTTGAGCTACACCGGAGCAGACCCAGCCCTCGGGTAAAGAGGCACCCTCAGGCAACGAACCCGAGAAATCCTCCGAATAAGTGAAGGCAGGAAGCTCAACCGCCGCATACAAAGGGGCCGAGAGAGCGAGAGCCACTAATGGAAGGAGATGTTTTTTCATAATGTCGGTTTATTGATCTGATGACGTTTTTTATTAAGGCCGCCCCGAGGCGATGATGTTTACCCAAGGGCAAGAGTGTAGACTAAGAAAAAGAAAATCGGAAGAGGCGAATGCCCGATGCCCGATGTTTGCGGTGCAAAGATAAATCTATTTTGGGTCATTTCCAATCCCCTTAAATACCAATAGCTGAGAGAAATAATTATTTTTAGAATATAAATAGATATTTTTTAAAAGTTTATGAGCTATTCACTACTTTTTGCAATATAATCCACTTAGAGAATCCCTGAGAAGGTTATTTTAGCGCGCAACATGATTTTTAACATATTTCCATTTATACATTTTGATGCTATAAGTTTCCAGCAATCTCCACAACCATTTTGCCATTATTCTCCCCATATACTAAAACTGAATAAATATTAAATCATATTTTTTTATAATTCTAAAACATATTCTCAAAACAGCAATTTTATTCCGGAAAGAGTTGGTTTTTAAGATTTTTTTATTTAGCTTTGCCCCGCGAATACATTCAGGAAGCACTTTCCTTTTATTCGGTTTATTCTTCATTACTGCTCACACAGATAAAGATTTCAAGCTGTTATTATCATTTTGCAATCTATATCTATTATTAACAATATTCATAAACCTCATAACCTATCAAAATGAAAAACAATTACTCATTCTTTAAGCGCGGTTCACTGGCAGCCCTCCTGGTCGCTGCCGCCGCCGTCCCGGCAAACGCCGAGCTGACCTGCGCCTCGGCGCTCCCCGGTGACGCGAGTTGCGTCATGAGCCTCTCGAAAATCAATCTCACAATCGATGGCGTCCCCGCAGGAACCGAAGATTTCGGCTTCGAATGGACTTCGGGCGTCACGGCCTCTGTCAAGAATGCCGAAGGTGTCGAGGTGGCTACCGCCAAAGGTGCTTCCCGTGGTGACAGCTTCGTCCTTTCCGTCTCCCCCGCTATCTCCGAAAAAGGCACATATACTATTGAAGTGCCCGAAAAGGCCTTCTATGTTCCCGATTGGAACGCAAATGAATGGCCTCTTCCCGCCATCGCCGGCGCTGAGAACGCAGCCTTCACTCTGACCTACACCGTCGTAGAGGTTACCCCCGTAGTCATCGAAGGAACCGAACCCGCATCCGGAAGCTACATGACCCGTCTCAAACAGCTTCCCGTCACTCTCTCCGGAGGTGGTGAGAACGCATATCCCAAATGGACCTCCGGACTGCGCGCCGAGGTGAAGAACCAGGATGGAGAGGTCATGGATCAGTATGCGACTATCAACAATGGTGTCGTCAACCTCAACAAGGCTATCACAACTCCGGGAACCTACACCATCACTATCCCTGAGGACGCGATGTATGTCGAATATGAGGATTGGGACCTCTTCAAGTTCCTCCCTGTCTACGGAACAGGAAACAAGCAGACCGTCCTTACTTACACTATCGTTGATGCCTCCCCGATCGTCATCGAAGGAACCGAGCCTCCCTCGGGAAGCGTCATGACCCGCCTCAAACAGCTCCCCGTCACCCTCTCCGGCGGTGGCGAAGGTATGGATGCTGCCTGGACTTCCGGTGTCAAGGCTACCATCACCAATCAGGCCGGCGAGGAGATGGCTCAGTATGCGACCGTAAGAAACGGTGTCGTCAACCTCAACAAGGCTATCACCACTCCCGGAACTTATACCATCAACATCCCCGAAGGGGCTCTTTATGCCAACTACATCAATTGGGATGACTATTCCGAACATCCTGTCTACGGCACCGAGAACAGCGCGACCAGTCTGGTCTATACCGTTGTCGAGGCCGAGGACCTGACCCTGGCAAGCTATTCTCCCAATGCAGAGGAGGCTGTCGCTTCCTTCGATAAGGTCACCGTTGTCTGGAACGGTGTCAACGAGACTTACGGCTTCGACATCGCCGTTGAGTCCGTCGAGGTCAAGAATGCCGCCGGCGAAGCTGTAGCCAATGCTACCGCCTCCAATGTCGACAACAGTCTGGTGCTGACCCTCGACAATGAAATCAACGCTACCGGCGTCTACACTATCCTCCTGCCCGAAGAGATGATCTACGGTGTGGACAACGACAATCGCCGTATCGTCGATGTCTACAACTCCGCGACTACTCTCACCATCGATGTTCAGGAAATCGTCGGAATCGCCGCTGTCAGCAATATGGAAGGCTCTGTCCGTGTTGTCAACGGATCTGTCGTTGTCGAAGGATTCTCCAACGCATCCGTAGAGCTCTTCAATGCAGCAGGCGCACGCGTAGCCACCAATAATGTCGCCCCCGGCCTCTACATCGTCAAGGTCTCCCACGACGGCGGAGCATTCGCAGAACGTCTCCTCGTCAAGTAATTTCCCCTGACTCCGTAATATCATATTAGAAGGAGGTTGTATCGCAAGCTTGCGATACAACCTCCTTTCCTTTATAAGCAGCTGAAAAACAACTGCTTCACTATAATGAGCAAATCTATTCTATTCCACCGTAGATCAGGGCGGCATCCTCGTCAGTCAACGGTCCGAGGGCATCGGGAAACTGACCGAGCAACTCTCGCAGAATCATGACCGCGCGACCACTTCCGAAACGGGCTGCCTGCAGATAATGGCTCAGCGAGAGATTGAAATTGTAGGGGATGACATCCGTTCCCCGGGCGTAGGCATCCCCCATCAGGAGATTGGCCTCGGCAAGAACCTCGTCAGGAATCTCCAGATCCGGATAACGTCCCGGAAGGTCAATGATATTGACAGCCGCCGCCGGATAACGGGCGTCAAGGGCTTTGCGATACCAGAAAAGAGCCTTCTCGGGATCTTTATCGACAAGAGAGGCGTAACCTGTAGCGGCCAGATACCCGAGATTATTCTGCGCCACGGGATCCCCGAGCAGGGCCGCCTCGATGGTGAGGTCTACCCCATGTTCGCGCTCGGCACGGCTTAAATCAGTATTGGCGATGAGTTCATGCCCCTCCAGAGCCAGCTCGCGCAGGCGCAGACGCTCCCGTATCTCGTCAGGCATCATCTCGCGAATATCCGCGACCGAATCCGCCGGGTGATCCTCCGGCAGGACTATCTCTTCGACCTCTACCTCAGCAGGTTGCTGCGGAGTGCCGGGACAGACCGTCGGAACGGCAAGAAGCATCAGACTTAAAATTCCCATATAAAACATCACTTCGGAGAGAGCGTTACCAGCGGGACAAGCATCTCCTGGAGCGAGATTCCTCCATGTTGGAAAGTCCCGGTGTAATACTGAACGTAATAATTATAATTGTTCGGGTAAGAGAAAAAATCCTCGTTCATAGCGTAGATGAAGGTGCTCGAAAGATTCGGAGCCGGCAGACCGAACTGGTTCGGTCGCTTCATCTCGTAGACCTGTCGCGGATTGTAGTTAAGGTTCTTCCCGACCTTATAGCGGAGGTTGGTGTTGGTGTTGCGGTCGCCGACAACTTTTATCGGGTTGTCGACGCGTATCGTGCCGTGGTCCGTCGTCAGGATGACCTTGAAGCCGAGGTCGGCCATGCGGCGGAACATCTCCAACGCGCCCGAATGGCGGAACCAGGACTCGGTCAGGGAGCGGTAGGCGGCGTCTGAGTTGGCCAGCTCGCGTATCATCTTCGATTCCGTACGCGCATGGGAGAGCATATCGACGAAGTTCATGACAACGACATTGAGCGGCGTCTGCGACAGACTCTTGAGCTTGGCCGTATATTTGTCGCCTGCCGTCGAGTCGTTGAGTTTATTATAGCTGAACTTGTCGTTGCGGCGGAAACGCTCTATCTGGGTCTGTATCAGCTCGCTCTCATGGATATTCAGTCCTTCGTCCTCATCCTCTTCCACCCATAGGTCAGGGAACATGGTCGCGATCTGCAGGGGCATAAGTCCGGCGAAGATAGCGTTGCGGGCATACTGCGTCGAGGTCGGCAGGATTGTGGTGTAGAGTTCCTCAGAGATGTTGAACCATTCGGCGACAAGGGGTTGTATCGTCTTCCACTGGTCAAAGCGGAAATTGTCGATAAGTACGAAACAGACTTTCTCCCCGGCATCGAGTAACGGGAAGACGCGGCGCCGGAAGATATCCGGACTCATGAGGGGGCGCTCCGGAGAGGATGTGTCGAGCCAGTGTTCGTAGTTGCGGCGCACGAACTTGCAGAACGAGGCGTTTGCATCGCGCTTCTGCATGGAGAGCATCTCTGTCAGCGCCTGGTCACTTTCGGCGAGCTTGAGTTCCCAGAAGACGAGTCGGCGGTAGACCTCCTTCCATTCGTCCAGGGAGTCGGCGGAATCGATGAGCCGGGCCATCTCGGAGAACTCCTGACGGTAATCACTCGATGTCTGCTCGGCGACGAGCTGCCCGCGGTGGAGGTTCTTCTTGATGGAAAGGAAGATCTGGTTTGGATTGACAGGTTTTATGAGATAGTCGGCTATCTGGTTTCCGATCGCCTGGTTCATTATATTCTCTTCCTCGGACTTGGTGATCATGATGACGGGGACTTCCGGATGTGTCTGGTTGATGCGGCTCAAGGTCTCCAATCCTGATATACCGGGCATATTCTCATCGAGAAGCACGAGGGCGAAAGGCTCCTCATCGAGAGCGTCGAGCGCGTCTGTACCATTCGAGACGGTCCTGACGTCATATCCCTTATTCTTGAGAAACAGCAGGTGAGGCTTCAGCAGATCGATCTCATCGTCTGCCCATAATATCTTTTCCATTGTCGGCACGAATTTTTGCGGTTACATAACCCACACCTCCCCAAAAACAGAACACCCCTATCCCCCACTGGGTTCACCTCCTTATCTTCTGTCGCCGGCAATAAAGTTGAGGCAGACAGTCAGACTGTCTGCCTCACGAAAAAGGGGAATAGGACAGAATTGATGTTTCTCAGTCTACTTTATTTATCAATTATACTGCTCTTTTACTGTTCTTATCTTGATATTATTGATAGTGGAAGTTATTTTATCCGTATAAGAGACCATGTCATAAGAGACCATGTCTAAATATTTCTCATAGTTATACCGCATCATACGGAGAGCTGCAATTGCTTGCTGACCAGCTGATGGTAAGCCCCACGTAGCTCTATTAATTCCTCACACAGCGAAATTCTCAGCGGCGAACGATCACCTTCTTTCCGCCACGCACATACATCCCTCTCTCCGGATCCCTAACCCGGCGTCCCTGAAGATCGTAGGTCGCGGTCGCCCCGACTGGCTCATCTTCGATATAAGCGACCGACACTGGATCAAAGTTGGCTTCACCGTAAATACACGTCCCGTCAGAATCCTTGACGCTAACTAATGACGGTATTGCGGGAAGGTTCAAATCTCCGAAACCGGNNATATGCTCTATATCGTAAGATACGGGACATATCCAGAAGCCACCCCACAGAGNACCGTAGTTTCCAAAGAAATCTGCGGAAATAATCCCNACTCCTTCGCGTATGAGCCCAAATCCTTCTCTGTCGGANGGGTTNTCAGGCTCNCCGTCTTTGGTTATACGGCAAAAGGAATACTCCTTTACAATATCATCGTCAATCCTCCCTTCGGTAACGGAGTCGATGTAGAATCCCCGATCATATGTATCTGCATCCATATAGCGGAAATCATCGCTNCCTGATTCCGCATATCGTCCGCTCCATGGCCAGTCATAGATTGCCCCTTCCCCGAAGTTGAAATCATATATCAGATAAGGTGTTCCCTCCGGCTCGTTCGTCCATATTAGTTCTCTAAATCTTGTAGGATCATAATAACGTCCGTATGCAAAACCGAGAAACATTTCGAAAACAGGACGTATNCCCTGCTCAGCATTCGGATTGCCAGGAAGTTCCTGAAGGTGAAGGTTGGGAATCATCCAGACCCTTCCATCCTCCTCGCGCAAACGGGCGACCGGCTCCCCATATAAGTCTGTACCCCTCCAGTCNGTAGCGTGACAGGAGATCCATCCATCCGTTGACGCTTCATCGCAAGAAAGAGTCAGTCCAAATATATCATCCCTATGACCGATCAGTTCCACGGGAGGATATGTATAAATGTCATTTGAGCTGACATACCACCATGTCCGACCCGGCNCCACAGTTCGTTCCGTGACCATGGGAGCGCTCCAGACCTCATNTCCAGCCGTATCTGTGACGCTCTGAAGATTATAGTAGGTCTTGTAGGCATNCCCTCCACCGGAGGTGAGGTTAGCNTATTGTGGGAAGCANAGCAACCCCTGTTCGGGACCAAGTCCTTCGGTGACGCTGAACCATCCGGCGGAAGAATCCGTGCATCGGTATGTGATACGTCGGTGGCTCNCGCCTCCGTAAACGACATCATCCACCANAGTGACCTCCACTTCCATGACCNGGCCGTGCCACNTCGCGCNATCATCGAAGCCAACGGTCATGAACCGGTCNCCNACACCGCACGTGAAATCGTAAAGAAGCACTTCCGGCTCGTCCGTGCCGTGAATGTCAAATGAATACATATCCGTGAGCTGAGANGTGTTCAGGTAGACCTTACCATCCTCCGACCGNANACCGGCAACCTTCCTGCCTGCTCCGTCGACAAACACATCATAATCATTTCCCGCATCTTCCATACGTCCGTCGAAATGAAAGCCNGCNGCCTCCGTNCTCTCTTCATANGGCGCTCCGTACATATACCGCACGATCTCGTAGTTCCACTGCCACTCTTCCGAAAGACCGGATTTTACATAGTCTTTCGCCGCCACGGACTCCGGCAATCCCGCTGACATAAATANGGAAGTTAATATAACCAAATTNANTTTTGTCATNTTNNTATTCATTTTGCTTGATGTTGGGTTTATANTTAGTTNTGTTTGTNATTATTAGNATGGCGATTATCCAAAGACAATACTGAGTTTAACGAAACATATATATCTTTACAAAAAAACAGCCGAGGANAGCCGGAAGCTCANTGCAATATGGCAGAGGAGGCCTCCTCCGGTTTCCGNGTATCTTGCTGCGNNTCGATTTTCTTGCCGTATGAGATAGACCAGGAGGCGCTAAGGACTATACGGCGGTGAGNACCGAAGTAATAGGANGTGGTTCGGGAATTATATACCGAGGANTCNATCCATGATTTTTGATACACCCAGCTGTTGGAGAACGGACANGTCACGAATAGTTGCAGATGCCAGTCTCCGGGACTCCATCCGGCACCAANATAATAGTACTGAGGGGTCTTTTGCCAACCGGTGTCGGTGAGTCCTTTATCGGCGCTGCTGTAACCGNCCATCAGATTCCAGTCGCCGTGAAGCCAGTTCAGATCCACGGAATAATTTAANNAGTTCATGCTCCTTTTAGTAGTNGTGTTNCGGTCCGCGTACTCTCCGCCGACACGCANCGTGCCGCTAAGNGAGTTTGAAAGGAAACGNCCGCTAAGGCTCACTCCGTACTTCAGNCTGTCGATATGCGGCAGGTTGGAATANCCGCGAAGGATGATCCCGTGACCGTCATATTCGCTCCTTTCATAGGTTTCGGTTATGACGTTNCTGTAACGATTGTAGCCTACGTCCGCCGAGATCGACAGAGCGCCNGACAGGAACCGCGTGCAGGAGGCGTTAACCTCGTTGAAGCGACTATTCTTGAGATAGGGATTACCTGTTATGGCGAACAAAGGGGTCTGAAGGAATAGATCCTGCGTTAGCTTGGAGCGTTCCGCAGTCCAGATCGAGAGGCTGGAAGTGAGGTTCACACGTGTACGCTGATCCGGGTTATAACCTATCGTCACATAATAGTTGGGGCTCAGACCGTCATGGCTGACGATTCCGTTGGTCTCGCTACGACTCCAGGCTCCCTGCACAGTCGCGTAGCCCCAGAATTTGCCGAAACGCAGATTGCCGGTCAGCGTCAGCGCCACATGAGAATAACGGGTATTGACGTCCGATGCAGAGGTGCCACTATATTTTATTTTATCGTTGATATGGCGTCCCCATAGAGTGACCGATAACAGTTGCTGACCGAACTGGCGCGAGAGAATACCTCGAAGGTCCAAGTCCCAGTTCTTGTCCCGCGCGTCATTCACTATACGGTACTCGCTTCCCGTCGTAATGGCGTCCGAACGTATATCGCCGTATGTTACTGACGGAAGGATCATCAGCGTGTACGCGCGAGGAAGGGACCAATTCCAGTCGCCGTTCCACAATAGGGTCAGGTTGCTTCCCGAACCGTTGCTTTCCTCCCAGTCGCCTGCTACGACGGCGGGTGTGTAGGTGGTCACGCTACGCTGTCGTTTTACCGGATTGTCGCGGTATGAAAGTCCGACGTAGTTGGCAATGGCGCTGCTTGAGCCCTGATAGGTGGCTTTGAAAAGGGCGTAGGGGGTGTGAGCAACGTTATGCACGCGCTCAGGTTCAGTTCTCTTGACTACCGTCACGTCGGTCAGACGATACTCCTCTTCCGAGGAGCTCCCCGCATGGGTCAGGTCGGTATATCCGTAGCCGCCTGACACGTCGTAAGTCATGGCGCGGTAGCGCATCTTCGAGAAGAGAGAGTAGTTGCGAACATCAGCGAAGAAGCTCTGCGATCCGTACAGGCGCGTGAAGCCGCCATAAGAATATTCTGTCAGTATATAGTTGACTACATGTTTCGCGCCGCGGAAACGGGGGTCTTTCGGGTAGTCGAGGACCTCAACCTTCTCTATTTCCATCGGGCGCAACCCGGATACTTCCTCAGCGCGCGCAGGCATATAGTTGATGAAAATCTCCACCGGTTCTCCTGCGGAGGTCTGTACGTCTGTGCTGAGTGGCGACACGTTAAGCGTCGGGATGGCCAGGATCGAGAGTAGCGAACTCGCGTCGAACGCACCTTTGCGTTCCTTCTTCGATGGGATGTAGACTTGTCCGTCATCGGTCATATAGTGGCTCAGGCCTTGCACAACGACCTCCTTCAACTGCGTCTCCTGCTCTATCTTGGCTTGTATTTTCAGTTCCTGCATATCAGGGCGCGCCGGCGCGGAGTGCATGTCGAGTCCTTCGGGCCACATTACCAGCACCTCCCTGTCGGGGAGGTCCTTGAACAGGAAGGTCGTGTCGGCGGCGACGAAGTCGGCCGAACGCAAGAGTGACAGGTCCTTCGGATTATGAGCCGTCAGCGATATGTCACCGCTCTTCTGACCCGTGACCTCGTCTATAACAGTGACTTTAAGATCAAACGCCCATACACCGGGGATGGACAGTAGAGCCAAAGCGAAGGCGGGAATAATTTTCCTTAATATATTTTTACTCATAGTAACAGAAATTAGTGTTCTATGACTAAAATGCTTTTTTATCCTTATTTATTGTGCGGTCTCTTCTCTTTTTGACGAATCCAGATTGAAATCACCGTTAAGGAGTGCCTCCTTAAGTTTCTCCTTGTCCTTGTACGGTGAACATACATCATAATTTCCACCCTCGTACATATTCCTGTAACGTTGCAAACAGCATCCTCCATCGCAGATTGGGAATACTCCGCATTCCCGGCATTCAGCGTTGAACGGCGTGCAGCCATGCATATATCTTAGTTGCAATGATGGGTTTCCAATTTTCGGATTCTTGATATGGCCCGTAACTCTATCCGGATCCGACACGTCGTTCCAGCATTTATATATCTCTCCCTCGGGACCGACAATAATCGCATTGTCAGACTGCATCATGCAGCCTCTTTCAGTCATGGACGGGAAAAGGGATTCCTTTATACCGGACGCACGGAATTTTCTGATCATATCCAGATGCTCCTTCTTGCTTATGGAAGGATGACATAGTTGAGTCTTATCCGCGTTGTCTATTCTTAGATACCCCTCATACGCTCCTACTTTTGAATTCGGATACCGCTCAGCCAGCATCTTCTTGACAGTCACATAATCCTTCCAATTCTCATGATCTATGTTGACCCTTATATTTAAAGGGAGTTCGGGATAGATTTCCACGACCTTGTCGATATTGGCCAATATGCAGTTATATGTCCCTGCTCCTCCGTTTTTGAAACAGCGTAACGAATCGTGGCGTTCCTTAGCGCCGTCCAGGGTGATCTGCATGGAATCGAGCTTCGCTTCCTTGAAGAACCTTATCTTCTCCTCGTCAAGAAGCACTCCGTTCGTCACTATGGAGTGAGAGATGATTTTGGGCATTCCATCCTGATTGAGTCCATCCCATATTTTCTTGATTTGTGGAAAGGCCATCAAGGGCTCTCCGCCATACCAGCTAAGACGGATTTCCTTGAGATTGACATTGTTCTTGATAGAATCCAATAAATCGCCAATGGTCTCGTCCGTCATAGTTCGCGGATTCTTTTTAGGCTCGAAACAGTAAGGACACGCAAGATTGCATCCGGTCGTCGGCACCAATATCAGACTCAGTACGTTAGGATTGAAGTGCTTTCTCAGGGACTGCGTCAACCGACCGTAATAATAGTCGTAAAGACGCTCTTTTTCCATTATTATCTGTTGCTCGCGTAACTCGTTAAGGATCTCTTCCGAATAATCAGCATAGGACCCGTCTCCGAGTCGACAATACAGTTCTTCAGAGATTTCCGCAAACAGAAGCGTCAGACTATTGAACAGGTAGTATCTCCCATTCGCTGAAAACAGATGAGTGTATAGGGATAGATTCATGATGTCGGTTCTTTAACAGCCGGGACGTGATATGTTGTTCACGCCCCGGCCCATTCAGATTGATTTAGGGCATAACGACCAGTTTTTTCAGGCATTCCGCACCACCTCCTGCGGGGAATTCACCGCAGGTAAAGGTCTTTGTGTGGCACAAACAGTTGAAGCCATCAGCGACATTACATGCGCAGGTGTTGTTGACGCAGTCACCACCTCCAAGTACATCGTACATCTGGGAAGCGGTCAGTTGGCCTTCGTGGAAGACCTTCAGAAATAACTTACTCATTTTTCTATTTTTTTAATGATAAGCTCCTCACTCTTCAAGGAACTCTTCTTTTCTAAGTTTCTCAGAACTCGATTGAGCCGGAATAGGTCTGGTTGTCGTCGGTGCGCAGGATGATGGTGTAGCGACCTTCGAGTTCGGGGATTTCGGTATAGGGCTGGTCGGTGGTCGCGAGGCCGTTCCACTGATAGGTAGCGCTCGTGAGCGTGACGGTCGCAGAGTACACGCCGCGCGGTAGGTCGAGCTTCAGCCAGCCACGTCCGTAGGTGCATACGATTCCTGCCTTGGGATTGGCCGGGATATGCAGTCTCCCGCCCTTCGGCGGGGGATCTTTTTTTATTATAGTTGTACTATCCGTAACCTGATCCACTGCCTGAATGCTGAAGGGTGCGGATAATGCTAATAACATTATCGCAAAAGTTAAGAGATGTTTCATATTGCCGGGGGGTTAGTCTCAGCCCAACTGGAAATCACTCGTCAGCGAGCCGATGATTGGAATTGTTTTCGCAAAATTAGGACAATAAATGTCAGATTCCAAGAATTTCAATCGTTTTTTCTTAGACATTCAATTTTATATATATTTAATTATCAGCAAGTTACACAGATGTCTAATTTTAAAATTAGACATCTGTGTAACTTGCTGATAATTAGCGATGCATACAACACCTTTTTCCGGAAATATCTAAGCTTTTCCCGTGAATTATATCTGTTTTTTTCTTTTAGCGGCTTTAAATCCCTCCGGACACCTGTCGTTTTATTATTTCAGATATACCGGAGACTGTAACGAAGGAGGACTTCAATACGATTTTATTATTCCACGCTGCATCCATTTAATATACATCTCTCCCTCTGATGCACTGAAATGAAGCCTTATCCTCTTCTGAATATGTTTGCGCCGGATATAGACATTGCTGACTCCTCCGATTCCCAAAAGGCCGGCTATGCGCCCACAGGGAATATCTAACAGTGACAGAAGCATGACATGATAGTCCGACTCCTTCAATGAAACCACACTGCGGAATCGTGACATTACTCCATCATAAGCCAGATTAATATAGTTCTCCATAAGTGCCAGCTCCTTTTCAGTCATCTCGAACTCCTTAAGAAATGAATCCAACTCCTGCTTCCATTCTGACCGGTTCTCATGCTCTGAAAAGTCACCCGCCGTTCCAGTCTCGACAGGTGGAAGTGCCTTGCAGAGAATACGGAGTCGCTGGCTCATTATATCGGCCAGGTAGCTCTTCAATAATGCTGTTTTACTGTCGAGTTTTTTTCTTTCTTCTTCCAACCGGGAAAGCTCTGCGTTTGACCAGCTCAGATCCGTCTTCGAACTCTGGAGTTCCGACGCGATCTGCTCCTGACTTGAATGGAGTAGTTCGTAATCACGCTCCAGATCCGACTTCAGTTCGGCCAATCGGGTGTATTTTTCCAGATTCTCACGCAATCTGCGCCTGTGGCGATATACTATCAGCCATATTAGTCCTCCCCCGACAAGTGACAGAAGGAAAAGAACAAATATCAGCAGAATATTCCACATTCGGGTGATATGTATATCGGACAGATATTCTTTGGTGTTTTTCTCGTTATAATCACCTAATACTGTCGGGAGTTTCTGCTTTCGGCTCTCTGACATGACAGTCTGTATACGGGAATCATATACAGACAGATTCGCGAATGCGCCCTGAATATCCCCTTTAAGACGGCACAACTTCGTCTGAAGGTAGCTTCTCATAGCTGATCTGTCGTCTCGGATTTCCGATAGGAAACGTTCTGCCTCCGATAGATTGCCTGTCTCAAGCAGCACATCGCATCGACGCATTGAGTCAAGGTTGGTCACATAAGGACCTTCCATCAATCGATCCCACAGTGGCAACGCCTCTTCATAACGCTTCTTCTCCTGCAGACAGAGTGCATACAGATGTGATACATTCCGCTGCAATCTTTCATCTCCACATCCCTCAGCTCTTAATTGCTCGACTATCTTGAGGGCGTCTTCTATGCGGCCTGTATTGTAATTGGCTCGGCCAAGGTCGTTGAGGGCGTCAAGCTCGT
>JAAVDN010000015.1 GCA_014801785.1 Bacteroides sp.
AAGGAGCTTAGCGGGCTAAGCGACTGAACGACAAGGTCAAATGGCAAGCGAGAGCAAGTTTTATAACTCAAGATTCAAAAATAAACATATATCGTTTTATTTTGAACAGCTACTTAAAAACAAAAATATAAAGAAATGGAAGAAAAGAAATATTCCGATGCTCTGGCCGAGCTTGAGCAGATTGTCGCGAAGATGCAGACGCAGGATGTGGATATCGATTCGCTCGCCTCGATGACCAGCCGCGCTCTCGAATTGCTCAAATTCTGCAAGGCCCGTCTGCTGAAGACAGACGAGGAGGTCAGAAAATGTCTCGAAGAGCTTTCGGGAGCGCAATAAGNNNCTGATAATAACGGGTACAAGANCNCGCTATCGCGTCCTGACGCGCCATTCCTTCGGATAAAGGAGGTTGGCGCGATTTCCCATATTCTTGGCCCAGCCCAACGGNACTCCGTGGTAGGTCAGAAGGATAATTCCGACGGGCGTTCCGTCGGGAAGACGCAGGCCTGTCCTGGTCAGATAGTCGAGAGCCTCCTCTTCGGAGAGTTCGACAGAGGGAAACGAATTTTTATTGAGGACCATTGAGACTGCAAGTTCATGGGAAGGGATGATATCGCGACCTTTACGCTCTCCGATCTCAACTCCATATCCCAATACCCGCACCTTCGCAGGTAGCGACGCGGCAATACGCGACGCCATATCTCCGACGAGATAGAATTTTCCGTCACGTTCCGTTATCTCCCTCTCCCCTTTTTCAACCCAGTCGTTGAGTTCCGGAGGTAGTGCCGNAACCCCTTTTTTCCCTTTCCCCTTTCCTGCGCCGCGCGACTGATTGCCGGGAATGGAAGCCGGCATCTCCTCGCTTTCTCCCGGCCGACGTAACAACGCCATGAACAATCCCTCTGTACCGTCGCGATGAGGGAGGAACCGACGTCCGGGATGAATTATCTCCAATCCATGCTCTTCGACGAGCCATTCCACATTTCTTTCATCTTCGGAGCGATTGAAGGTGCAAGTAGAATAGACCAGCAATCCTCCGGGACGCAAGGCAGGAAGCACATCCGTCAGAATCTCACGTTGAAGACGGGCGCAGCTTTCAACCAATCCGGNNNTCCACTGGGTTCGGGCTGTGTCATCTTTNCGCATCATTCCTTCTCCGGAACANGGGGCATCGACGACTACAATATCGAAGANTCCCTCCAATTGAGCGAATGCCGCCGCNGGACCTGAAGTTACGAGTCTGTCAGGATACCCCCATTTGACTATGTTCTCCTTCAACACGGCGGCNCGCGCCGGCATTAGTTCGTTGCTGACCATGAGGCTCCCTTCGGGAAGTGCCTCCATCAGCGCCACGCTCTTNCCCCCGGGAGCAGCGCATAAATCCAAGGCCCGCAGAGGGCGTTGCGGCAGATAGGGAGCGACAAGTTCCGACAANCACATCGAGGCTCCTTCCTGCACATAGAAGGCTCCGGCATGGAGAAGGGGGTTGGAGGTAAAGCGCGGACGGGTTNCNAGTCTGTANCCGCCGTCAGCCCACTCAATGGGNGTCATATCCGGATAGAGACGCGCCTCCTCATCGCGTCCTCCTCCGTAACGCTCCAATTTAGCACGATTGACACGTATAGACACCGACGGTTCCGTATCGAGTCCTTCGCAAAGGCGTGNCCCCTCCTCAGACCCGAACGTTTCGGCCATAAGGACACGGAATCCCTCCGGAANCGGGGGACGCTGTTCCAAGTTATCCTTTTTATCGCTCATTCTTTCTTCTGTCCTTTGATTAGGCCCCGTCCCGGTTCTCTATGCAAATATAGTCATTATCCTCTTATCTCCTCCTCTTTCCCGCAAACCTTTCTGAGAGATACTTACAAGGGAAGAGGAGGTAAATGTCGATATTGGTCATCGCACAAGTATCTTGCGCCCCCCACGAATATATATCCCGCGCTCCGGTGTCGTCACCCTGCGGCCCTGCAGGTCGTAGATCGCCTCGACAGGAATATTACCTCCGGATACAAGTTCCAAAGATGCAGGATTAAATCCAGAGTTACCGTATACGCAACTCCCGTCCGCATCTATGACGCTTACCAAATTCGGCGCTTCAGGATTCAGCATGGACGTAAAGGTCCCATAGNCTTTCGATAATGGAGCTATCCAAAACCCGGGTTGTCCATAGTGTTCGGGTACATAGGACCAGAAATTGCCCTTTGTAATACCAACACCCTCAACAATAATTCCAGATCTCTCATCATAGGGCATTTCCGGAGATTTGTGTTCCTGATATATCTGAAAGGATTTTGTCTCCTCTCCATTAGGAAGCGTGATGATCTCAACATCTCCGACAAAACATCCCCCAATAACCCATACATACTTTTCATTATCTCCGAACTCACAGTTTATTCCGCTCCAGGGCCATGAATATTCATCCCCGGAAGTGAAATTGAAGTCATAGAGAAGAAGAGGTGAGGATCCATCGTAATCAAAACGAATACCATCCTCAAATCTACCTTCAATCAATGTTCCATTCCAATAGCCGAGGAACAATTTCAACATCTTTATTTCATAATAACCCGGAGTTCCGATGTCCTGATACATTCCTTTGGTTACTTCCCACAAATCCATCGTTGGACGGATCCATACTCTTCCGTCCTCCTCCTTCAACATTGCTAATGGTGATTCGAAGAGCTTTTCCATCCATGTTGCAACAGCATAGCATGGCAACCAACCCTCCTCATACTCATGCTCTGAACCTAACATAAGCCCGACAGCCGGATGCACCCAACTTATCAAAGGTTCGCTTTCCGCAAACGCTCCTGTATACCACCACGTCCGCCCAGGAACNACCGTGGCACATTCAGCATATAAAACTCCGATTACACACAAGAATCCTATCAATATTCTTTTCATCATGGTAATAATTAGTTTTCTTAAGTAGCTGGTAAAATAAAGAGATCAGTGGTTATTGTACATCTTGAAATACAAAAACTACTTTCAATGTCCATTTGGACTTTTAATTTCTGAGAAATAATTACCGGAATATTTAAATGGCGACTCCAAAAGGCAAAACAGAGTCAAAAGGACAATATACGCCTCTTTATTATAAGAACGTCAAATTTGTACAAATTGTTTTAAAATATCAAAAAAAATATTATCATTGGCAATTGTTTAAAAAAAAATCATTCCATCTGTTTATCATACACACCTTATCTCCACCGTACACATCCCCGGTGGNAGTGGNGNNGNATAGACTTATATGTAAAAATATAGTTATACCCAATCCATAAGACCGTGTCCCACNANAAATGTTAACGGTCGGGCAACCTACTCTCTATCCTACAATCTTTCGCCGTTTTGAGCGTTATATCACGGGGGAATATTGACTCCGGTTCACGGACCGGAGAAAAAATCTNAATCTCCATGAGTCTACAACCCGCCCTTTACCTGTTGCCCGTCTCCCTGAGCAACGCCCCTATCGAAAATGTACTGCCTGCACTCAATATAAGTATTCTCCGCGAACTGAGGGTTTTTATTGTTGAAAATCTGCGGACTGCCCGACGCTTCCTTCGCGAAGCAATACCGGGCTTCGATATAGACGGTTCGCAATTCTTCGAACTCAACAACCATACCGATCCTGCCGCAATATCCTCTTTTCTGGAACCGCTCCGCAACGGGATTCCAACCGGGGTTATGAGCGAGGCCGGATGTCCGGGTGTGGCCGATCCGGGTGCGCAGGTCATAGAAATAGCCCAGCGTGAGAATCTGAAGGTTATCCCTTTGGTCGGTCCCTCCAGTATTCTTATGGCGCTGATGGGTTCGGGTTTCAACGGACAGCATTTCTGCTTCCACGGTTATCTTCCGGTCAAAGAACCCGACAAGGCGCGGACTCTGCGCGATTTGGAGGCGGAGTCGGCGCGTAAGGATATGACTCAGATTTTTATCGAGACGCCATACCGCAACAATAAGACGATTGAACTGATGAGCCGCACCCTGCGCGACCGCACACTCGTCTGCGTTGCCTCAGAACTGACAGACCCGGAGAAGGAGCAGATAATCACTCTCCCGGCTTCCGCCTGGCGCCGGAAAAAATATGACTTCGACAAACATCCGACGATCTTCCTCCTTCATGCCCGTTAGTGGCCCTTCTTTAACAGAATTAACAGAAGTCAGTCACTATCCTTAGGCAAACATT
The DNA here is from genome assembly GCA_014801785.1 of Bacteroides sp. GTDB lineage: Bacteria > Bacteroidota > Bacteroidia > Bacteroidales > Muribaculaceae > Lepagella. The sequence continues at coordinate 4,181 of JAAVDN010000015.1, forward strand.
AAGCTCCGTCTAACGGCCCGGGACATCATATCTCCAATGATTCCAACCGGGCCAATCTCTCCAAATCTGCAAATATATGAAAAAACGAATCAGCACTATAACCTTCGAACCCCCGATGCTTCCTTTCGACGATCCGGAGCCCTCCGATGACAAGGAACTCTCTACGGACTCCTCCGCGGAGCGCGATCGCAGGCTCTTCTATATGAGCTTCGGCTCCGGCTCCTCGGGCAACAGCTCATATATCGGGAGCGCCGCAGGGGGACTGATCATCGATGCCGGACTGCGCGCCGACATCATCGAATCGCGTCTTAAAGGGGCCGGGATAGATATGCGGGACGTAAAGGGTATCCTGCTGACCCATGACCATTCCGACCATGTCCGATACGCATACGCTCTGTTGCGCAACAACAAGCATCTGAAGCTATTCTGCACCAACCGAGTCCTGCAGGGGATTCTCCGTCGGCATTCAATCTCGAAGAGAATTAAGGAATATCATGTCCCCATATTCAAAGAGCATCCTTTCCGGATGCTCGATTTTATGATTACGGCTTTTGACGTCCCGCATGACGGCAGCGACAATATGGGGTTCAACATAGAATTTGACAACCGGAACTTCGTTCTGGCGACTGACCTGGGAACAATCAACGAACGTGCCCAGCATTACATGTCGCAGGCTGACTATCTGGTCATTGAATCCAACTACGACCGGGAGATGCTTCTCTCAGGCAGATACCCGGAATATCTTAAATCACGTATAATGGCCTATAACGGCCACATGGACAACTCCGCTACGGCAGCCTTTCTCGCCAGTATATGGACCGACCGCCTGCGGCATATTTTCCTGTGCCATCTGTCGCAGGACAACAACACACCCTCCAAGGCCATGAAAGCGACCCGCGATGCCCTTGAGACCCGAGGTCTGAAGGTGGGGCATGGAGAGAACAGTTTCTCTGACCGTCAGGCCGATGTCCAGCTGACAATACTTCCGCGCTTCGACGCTACGCCTCTGTACGTTTTCCGCCCGTGAGGTAAGATCCCGGCTCACCTGTTGGCGACCAAAAGGATATTTACCAGCGGACCTTCAACTCCATTGGCCGCTTTGGCCGTATGGCTTTCAAAACGTAGCAATCCGGCCTCTATAGCGTATTCAGTCATCTCGCTTCCTCCTGCCTCCTGCGGCGCCTCTATGCGGATGGGCATGTCCAGACCGAGAGTCAGAACAAGATACTGACGGAGGTTATCAGGAAGGAGGTCGCCCAAATAGAGATTATGGATACGCAGTGAAGCGGAATCCAACACCTGCACCGCCCAGAGCCCGGGCGAGCCTGTCATGTCGGTATACAGCGGAGCGCCCTCGCCGTCGGTCAGCACTCCTTCGAACGCGTAATCCTCCGCAAGGAGAGGAGCCGACTCTCTGAAGGCGTCGGCAGCACTGCGGATGGTCATCGCAATATCATTGTCGGCATGAAATTCCTCAGGCTCCGAGGCCCTCTTGCGTCCTCCGTCGCCGCTACATCCGGCGGAGAGAAACAGCAGTAGAATCGACGCGAGCGTCTGCTGGCGGAATTTATAAGCCATAGCTTTGAGTTTTTCTTTTACAATATATCGGGGAGGCTGTGCCGAAAGACACAGCCTCCCTGTTTTCATGTCAGTCTTTTTATCCTGCGACCTTATCGCTGGTCACGCGTTCAAGCCATTTGACCATGGCGAGCATCGAGCCCATCGAGATGACGCAGACGGCGGCAAATACCACCCAGGCCTGCCAGATGGGAGCCTTATTATAGATCAGCGGGCCGATCCAGAGCAGAAGGTTACCGACGGCAGTAGCGCCGAGCCAGAGACCCTGGCAGAGACCCTGCATGTGGCTGGGAGCCACTTTCGAGACAAACGAGAGTCCCAGCGGGGAGATGAAGAGTTCGGCGACCGTCAGGAAGAAATAGAGAAGGATGAGCACCCAGGGACCGATCTTCTCCGCATCCGCGATTTCGGGTGAAAGAGCACGGAATTCCGTTCCGGAGGGGAAGTGATAGCAGAGGGAGACAATGGTCAGGAAGACGTAAGCCAAAGCGGCGAGTCCCATACCGATAGCGATCTTGCGCGGAGTGGAAATCTCTTTTCCTTTGCGGGAGAGCCAACCGAAATAAAGCATGATGAGCGGAGTCAGCACAATGACGAAGAAGGGATTCAGCGCCTGCCAGATTTCGGGAGCTATGGAATCGGTTTTGACAAAGTCGCGGGCGAAGAGGGAGAGGGAGGTTCCGTTCTGGTGGAAAGAGAACCAGAAGAAGATAGCGATACCGAGGACAGCGAAGAGAGCGCCCATACGCTGACGGATTTCGGAAGCCATCGCCTGACGCTCGGCGGCGGTGATCTTCGGAGAGTCGGCGGCCTTGACGACCTTCTTGGGAGTCGGAAGCTGCTTCTTGGTGAAGAGGAAGATTGCGAGAGAGATGAGCATGGCGGCAACCGAAGCTATGAAGCTGTAGTGGATACCGGTGTTGAAGACGTCGAGATACTGGGTGCAGAACGCGGAAATCTCCTCGCGGGCAGTCTCGGCGCTGAGGGAATGTCCGGCCTGGGTCGCAAGGGCATAGAGGTTGTTGATATTCTCCATACTCTCGTTGTCGGTAACGCTCAGATACTGATGGCAGAGGTCGGGCAGAGCGGCGTTGTAACTGAGGTTATGGACACCGAGCCACCAGCTGCGGAGCATCGGAGCCACAAACGGAGCGATAAGACCTCCGACGTTGATGAAGACATAGAAAATCTGGAATCCGCTGTCGCGCTGCGAGGAGTAGCGGGGATTGTCATAGAGCTGGCCGACGATAGCCTGCAGGTTGCCCTTGAAGAGACCGTTGCCGAAGGCAATCAGGAAAAGCGCGGCGCAGGTCATAGTCAGCAGCCAGGTCGTGTTTTCATCTGTAGCCAGAATCGGGAAGGCCAGCACGACATATCCTAAGGTCATGATGACGAGGCCGGAGATGATTGTGCCCTTGTAGTTGCTGGTGCGGTCGGCGATAACGCCGCCGACGAGGCTCAGGACATAGATCCCGGCGTAGAAGAAAGAATAGATCAGCGTCGAGGTCTCCTCGGCGAGACCGAACTTTGAGCAGAGAAACAGGACGAGGACCGCGTTCATGATATAATATCCGAAACGCTCGCCCATGTTGCTCAGCGCTGCCGGAATCAGTCCGGCCGGTTGGTTCTTGAACATGGAGTGTCAGGTTAGGGGGTTGGGGTATTTAGGGTAGTTATCTCAGTCTTTGTCCGCTTTCCGTAAGGGAAAGAGTGTAAACGAGGGAATACAGGGGTCAGCGGGCGTCGAGAGCCTTGAAGGCGGCCGCATAGTTACGCATCTCCTTCACCATTGACACCAGGCCGTTGCTGCGCGTCGGCGATAGATGCTCGGCCAGCCCGATGCGGTCGATGAAATAGAGGTCGGCATCCAGTATCTCCTCCGGTGTATGGTCAGAAAGGACCCGCAACAGCAACGCGACTATCCCCTTGACTATCATGGCGTCGGAATCGCCTTGAAAAACCACGTCCTTTCCGTTGCGGGACGCAGCGATCCATACACGGCTCTGACAACCCTCTATGAGGTTGGCCGGGGTCTTCTCGTTCTCCGGAAAGGGGGGAAGGGAGTTGCCGAGTTCTATGATATAGGCGTAACGGTCCATCCAGTCCGTGAGTCCCTCGAATTCGGCTATTATCTCATCTTGAATCTCGTTTATTGTCATCTTTGTCATCTATTTTTGATGCGCTTCGGTCCGGTTCCGCATATCGTCAAAAACGACTATTTAAGACGCCCCTGTTTATATAAGGATTGTCTTGCGGAGGACGCAACGCATTTCTGACCGCAAAAATAACATAAATTTACGTTTTACCACTCCCCTATCTCCTTTTTTTTTGGATTCAAACCCTCATTTTATTTGGTCAAAAGCCTCGAATTGATTATCTTTGCATCGCACAAGAGAGGTTTTTGCCCGCTTCAGGCCCGTTGCCTGCAGAGGGCGAAATCTTTTTATGTCTACCGTTCTCCGGCAAGGAGCGGAGAACCGATTAATCACCATCCTATTTTTTCAAAACACGCTAAATACTTACCAATTATATGGCAACTTACCTTACCCAAGAGGGGTTTGACAAAAAAATGGCAGAGCTCGCTGAGCTTGAAGCCCAGCGTCCCATGATCAAGAATGCTATCGCAGAGGCCCGCGACAAGGGAGACCTCTCCGAAAACGCTGAATATGATGCCGCCAAGGAGGCCCAGGGGATGCTCGAAATGAAAATAGCCAAAATCAAGGAGCTTATCGCTACGGCCCGTATCATCGACGAGTCGAAGCTGACCACTGATGAGGTCGCCCTCCTGAACAAAGTCACTATCCGCAATACGGCAAACAACATGACGATGACATACACTATCGTCACTGACAATGAAGCCAATCTCCGCGAAATGAAGATCGGCTCCTCGACTCCTATCGCAAAGGGACTGATGGGGCATAAGGTCGGAGACAAGGTGAAGGTCCAGGCTCCCGCCGGATCAATGGAGTTCGAAATCATCAAAATCGAAATCTGAAAATGACGATTTTCTCAAAAATAATGGCCGGGGAGATTCCCTGCTATAAGGTTGCGGAAAACGATGAGTTCTTCGCTTTCCTTGACATCAACCCGGTAAACTGGGGACACACTTTGGTTGTTCCCCGTCAGGAGACCGACTATATTTTCGATCTCGACCCGGAACACCTGGGACGTATGGCCAAATTCTCTCAGCGCGTCGCCAAGGCGATCCGCAAGGCAATTCCTTGTCGCAAGGTCGGCGTGACAGTCCTCGGACTTGAGGTTCCTCACGCCCATATCCATCTCGTGCCGCTCCAGCAGGAGGGGGATATGAACTTCTCCCACAAGATCAGCGACCCCGATCCGAAGCGTATGGCTGAACTTGCTGAAGCCATCGCCTCCAATTTCGAATAACATACTCTAAACGACCTATCCGGAGACCCATGCCGGATAGGTCCGATAGTTTCCGAACAGATGGCTTTCGATCTGACTCCCCTCATCCGTCCTTCATTCATCCGCCGGTTCAGCCGTACTCGCGCATGGGCCGACGAGGGAGAGCGTATCCAGACGCGTCTGCTGCGCGATTTGGTTATAGAGGGAAGCTCTACCCATATCGGGAAGGTCCACGGATTCGATTTCCTGACCGAAGGAGTTCGTGACGACGACCCTTCTGACCGGGCACTCCGCAATCTATACCAGGAGTTCCGCAACCGGATTCCTCCCACAGAATATGAGGATATACGCCCCCTGGTCATGAGAATGATAAATGGGGAGGCAGATTTGCTATGGCCCGGTGTATGCCGCGATTTCGCCCAGTCGAGCGGAACTTCGGGCGGCAGATCGAAATATATCCCCGTCACACGCGACAGCCTGCGACACAACCATTACGCGGGAAGCGCCGACTGTGTCGCCAGTTATCTGAATCTCAATCCGAACAGCAGGATGTTCAGCGGGAAGGGATTTATCCTCGGAGGTTCCTTCGCAACCCAACTGGAGGTCAAAGACCCGAAAGTAAGAATCGGAGACTTGAGCGCCACCCTTATATCCCGCATCCCTTTCGGAGCGGGTCTCTTCAGGATTCCCGATAAGAAAACCGCCCTGATGCCGGATTGGGAAAGCAAGCTGCCGGCGCTTGCCAAAAGCGCCGCGCGTGCCAATGTCACCAATATATCGGGGGTTCCATCCTGGTTTCTGACCGTAATACAGCGTATCTGCGAGATACGGGGAACAGAGACTATCTCCGAGGTTTGGCCAAATCTGGAGGTGTTCTTCCACGGTGGAATCTCTTTCGCTCCATACCGCGATATCTACCGCACCCTTACAAATCCGGAGAAGATGCACTTTCTGGAGACCTATAACGCAAGCGAGGGTTTCTTCGCAGTGCAGGATGATTTCTCCGACCCGGGAATGCTCCTTCTGATCGACAACGGAATCTTCTATGAGTTCCTCCCTCTGACAGGAGGGAATCCCTTGCCGATGTGGGAGGTATCGGAAGGAGAGGTCTACGAACTGGTCATCACCTCCTGCAACGGTCTATGGCGTTACCGCCTTGGAGACACGGTCCGCATCGAATCCCTCTCTCCGCTTAAAATCACCATCGCGGGACGTACCCGCAGCTTCATCAACGCCTTCGGCGAAGAGCTTATGGAGGACAACGCGGAGAAAGGTATCGCGGAAGCCTGCGCGCGTACAGGCGCACGTATCCGCAATTATACAGCCGCTCCCAGATATGCCGAAGGAAATCGCCGGGGACGCCATCAATGGGCCATTGAATGGGAACAGAGACCTGAATCGGTCGATGAGTTCGCCGTTATCCTCGACGGAGCCTTGCGACGACTCAATTCAGATTATGACGCCAAGCGATCCCACACTATATTCCTTGATCCTCCCCAGATCATATCAGTTCCTCCGGGAACTTTCGACCGCTGGCTCCATTCCGTCGGAACACATAAGTTAGGGGGACAGAGAAAGGTTCCGCGACTGAGCAACGACCGTCATATCATCGAGCAGCTTCTTGAGCTGCGGTAAAGACCACCCCCTTATTCCAAAACCTGAAAAGCATGAGCATTCCATCATCCACACCCGCTTCGNNATCCAAACCNNACGAAGCGAAACACGCTGANCAGTCGCAGAGGCTNCAGGAACTCGGCTCGGCATCCATCGGACGCCTGTTGCTCAAATACTCCCTCCCGGCCGTCGCCGGAACCGTCGTCATGGCCATCTACAACATGATTGACTCNATGGTCATCGGACATGCGATNCCGGACCCGAATGTGGTCGCCGGTATTGCAGTCACNTTCCCGGTGATGAACCTGGCGACAGCCCTCGGAATGCTCATCGGCGCGGGTGCGGCGACAAGAATTTCGATTGTCCTCGGACAGANAGACCATCATCAGGGTGAGCTTATACTCGGAAACTCCGTTCAGCTTACAATCCTCATCGGAATAATCTACACCACTCTCTTCGCTATATTCATCGAGCCGATTATCCATATTTTCGGAGGCTCNCCGCAGACACTCCCTTACGCAAAGGAGTTCCTGCTCTGGGTCCTTCCGGGTATGGTGCTGATAAACCTCACGTTNTCNTACAACAACGTCATGAGGGCCTCGGGGTATCCGACCAAAGCGATGCTGACCTCCCTGCTCGGGGCCTGTCTGAACGCCATCCTGGCTCCCCTTTTCCTCTTTGTCTTCCACATGGGAATCCGAGGAGCTGCTTTGGCGACCGACATCTCCATGTTCATCACCGCTATATTCGTCATGTCGCATTTCTTCTCCAAGAAAAGCGATCTCCGGTTCCGGCGCGGNACATTCAAGATTCGATGGTCCATTATCCGTTCAATCCTATATATCGGTATGTCTCCGTTCCTGATTAACGTCGCCGGAGCCTCCATCAACGCNATAGTCAACAACTCCCTTCTCCGTTACGGCGGAGATAACGCCATAGCGGCNGTTGTGGTCTTCAACCGCTATGTGACGATGTTCGTATTCATCGTCATCGGTATATGCCAGGGAATGCAGCCCCTGTTGGGATACAATTACGGCGCCCGCCGCTACGACCGTCTTTTCAAGACGCTGAAGCTGGCGGCCACCGTTGCGTTTATAGTGACGACCATCGGAGCCATCATCGGTCAGCTTATGCCGCAGCATATAGCCTCTCTCTTCATGACCGATGAAGAACAGATAAAGGCCGCNGTCGGTTGTCTGAAGATTACTACTCTCGGTTTCTGGATGGTCGGTTTTCAGATTGTCGCGACCAACTTCTTCCAGTCTCTGGGTATGGCCGGCAAATCGGTGTTCCTGTCGCTGACGCGTCAGGTTCTGTTCATGATTCCGCTGCTGATGATTCTNCCNCCGCATTTCGGTCTCTCCGGNGTATGGAGCTGTTTCCCGATNTCCGACTGCGTGGCAACGATCGTAGCGACCTTCATGCTCTTATGGCAGGTGCGCCATATCAAGGGAAATTCCGCAAATAATCAGCAACTCGCGAAATAACCTTCTCTATCGTCTCNCTCCCCACCCCCTTTATATCCTCGTCGGAAAAGTCGGGANAGGNGGCGTAGCAACCCTCCGCTATTCTTTCCCCTGCATTGCGGCAGGAGCGNATTTCAAGCTGAAGTCCATCGGCGCCGGGCAACAGATAACCTTGCGGTCGNCTGGAATTACCCGCTAACGAGGANACCNGAGAATGGCGCAGTTTCCAGGCGCTCTCGGAAGGTGTGAGAAGTGTNGTCAGAGTGAAATCCCAGCTATCCATACGAAGGCTTCCCAACCGTAAGAAATCCTGCGGAAGGGGAGCCTTTCCTATCTGTTCCCCCTCCCCGTCGGGAATCCACAGAAAGAAAAGGGATAATTCTTTGAGAGGGGTATCGACGGGGAGNGGGCCGGCGGTCAGTTCTTCGCAGGCGTAACGCTTTCCCAGGTCAAGGATAAGGGTGTCGATACGATGAGACTGGTCTGCCGCCAGTCCCGAATCAACGAAAGAGGCGGGGGGAAGCCCCGCCTCTGTTCTCACTCGCTCGATAAATCGAACTGTTTCCATAAAATGCGATAATAAATCAACTGAAAAACAGCTGCTTAGTTAGACATCTCCCGTTTCGGGGGAATAGGTTGACAGAAGCGAAATCTTTCCGCTCAGGAANTGCGGAGAACGCTCTATCATTATCTGAATAACCGGATCGGAAGTCGAGAAGGTTGCAGGCGTGACGCCGTANCCGGTCAAAGCTCCCCCGGTGAAGCTGACACGTATCTCTCCGCGTCCGGCCGGAATGAGGGCTTCATAATCGGTCAGACCCTTGACACCATACCGCTTTATNAGCGTCTGACGCTCTTCGTGGCGCTTCGCCGCAGTGTTATCCTGCATCCGTGGGGCGGNGCCTCCTCCGGCGGAGGAGGCGCTTCTGTTGTTTTTTTCGCTCATACTTTTGAAGATTGGAAATTAAGCACCCTATCAGACAGTCGGAATATAACGTTGCCACTTTCCATCGACNTGATGCCAAAGGTCNCCCGTGACGGCGTAGGCTGAAATACCCGGACATTCCTGCATGAGATAGNATATCGTCCCCTCGGCGGCGACATCATCGGCGGGAGCCTCCGCGGAATCCCACAGTTCATAGCGGACAGTGCCGGAAGTGCGCTGGAGGCCTTCCCCGTCAATCCATATATGACATCCTCCCTTGAGAGCGAGGGCGTCCCAGATAAGGATGCCGTTGCGCGTAGCCTCCTCCCCTTCGACGCGATCGGAGAAGGANTGTTCGGCGCNATATACATAATGGACGAGACGATCCTCCCCTATCAGCGCTCCGCAGTTGCTCCAGCCGAGACGGTCGAGCGTTGGCTCACGCTTGATTTCAATGTCTCCGAAAACGGTATGGAAATTGGTCACACACCATCCGACGGAGTTCGTCTTGGTCGTAATCTGAATCTCCGGATGACGCGAGAAGTCGATACACTGTATCTGCTCCAGAAGATTGCGCCCTGCTAAAAGGATAGCCGTCTTCGGGACATCCTCTCCACAGAAGAACATCTTGGCGAGGGCAATGATACGCTCGACGGTCCAGGGACCGCGATGTTGCAACTCGCGTTTGAATTGCCAGCGGAGACCTTCAGTGGTGTAGACATACTGCATTCCCATCTTCGGGATACTGAGCTTGAACTTCCCGGCTCTTCCTGCCCAGAGGGTGCGGTTTCCGCGAACCTTGAAGTTGGCGATAGCCTGCTCGGCGACGATGGCCTTGGAGAACGGAATCCGTTTCTTCTGGGAATCGAAGTAGTCAGACACGACCTGGTTCATGCCGCGCTTCTGGAGATAGATTTTGGTAGGCTGAGGAACGATAAGGTCGGGATCTACCTCTTTCTGGGTCTCGTAAAGGGANTTGGCGAGGATGACGATCTGGGTTCCGACAGGGATGCGGGGACAATATGAGATTTCATCCTCCGGAGAGTTTTTGCGTCCGTTGACGGCGCGGCAGACGGGATTGTTGGTTGTCGTGTCGCGGCCGATGACGAAAAGCATCAGAGGTTTACCGATTGAACGTGTGGCGCCGTCAGGATAATAGCCATCGACACCCTTGACCAGGAGGGTCGAATATTCACGGGGGATATCCTGATCGCGTCCGTCGAGGGGAAGGACAATCTGCGGCAGTGTCGAGGAAGGGGACTCGCTGACGGTTATGACGCTTGCCTTCGGCTCGTCAATCATGTAATGCTCTACCTCCGGAGAGTTGACGTTAACGCGTTTGGCGCGAAGCATGAGGTTCATCAGGGGTGTGTCATCGCTGTTGAAGCGGAAGAGTTCGGTGTCAATGTCGGTTTCGACAAGGTGGCCGGCTTCGATACCGCCACTCTGCTCAGCCAACGCGCTGACGGTTGCAGGATTGCCGGGTGCGCCGGATACAGGATTGGAAGTTGCCATTTTTAATTAGGATTTTTCAGGTTTTATTTTTCTTTATGGTGGTTCAGGCTTCGCGTGCGAGATCGAAGATTGAGTTCATCGTTCGTCGNCCGCATCCCGGATTGGAGGCGAGNCGNGGGATGCCGTCTCCTTCGGGTTTGCCGTTGGCTATATATTCTTCGATGCGTTCGCAACGCCCTCTGCGTTCTCCTTCGATGCGGGCTTGATTGACAGCTTCATCAAAAGCCGCTCCTCGTTCGAGAAGTCTCTTCAGGTCTTCCGCATCGAGATTTCCGACAATCGAAAGGAGTTCGCTCTGTTCATCAGTCAGCAAAGCATATTCCTCCTGCTGATCCGACTCCTCAACATCATTCTCCTCAACGTCATTTTCCTCGACCATTTTCGCCTCAACCGATTCCTCTTCAAGTGTTTTCTCAGAGTCTTCAATATCAGACTGAGTATCCTGACAGTCGGTAGCAATAGAATCGGCAGACTCCTTATCAGGAAGCAGCTCCGGCTCTTCCCCTTCTCCAATTCCGGCAGAAGGAGGACCGGAAAAGATTTTCTTAATATTGTCAAACATAGCGTAATGTNTTGGTTTACGCCTGCAAAATTATCNTCTCCCATATACCTCCAATCCTTATCCGGCCCGGAAGCTGTTCCTCCCCTACCCCTTTCTATCTACATNATNNGACCCCGGCCTGCAAANCNATANNGCTTTGCAGGCCGGGGTCTTATCNGTTTCTTAAATNTCTGTTACTGAAATNTTGACGTTCCCTCTATATTATGGATCAGGCGCCATCCGTGGGCCTCCCGNTATANCTGAACAGCCCGGGNTGGGACAAGGAGTTTCAGGCGCGAATAAAGGGACTCCTCATCGGGTTCGACCAAGAAGCTGCGGCAGTCGAAGGGAGGAGGTTCCGGACTCGGCTCCTCGATAACCTGCAGATTGACGCAACCGCTGAACATCAGTTCTCCCAACAAAGAACTGTTTCCGGGAAGACGCACTGCCCGAAGACCTTCGCAATCCGAAAAAGCGTATGATTCAAGCTCTATGACACTGTCCGGCAGACGTGCCTCCCTCAAATTGGCACAACGGGTAAAGGCATTGAGTCCTATGCGCTCCAGACCCTGAGGAAAGTTTATCTCCTCAAGAGAGGCGCAATAGATGAAGGCAGCCCTCCCTATCTTACGCACTCCTGCGGGCAACTCTACACGACGCAAGGAAGTGCAGCCCCGAAAAGCCTCCGCCCCGATTTCGACAAGTCGTGAACCGGCACCGGCGCGGAACTCGGTGATTGTGGTATCACCGCGATATGCCCCCTCCCCGATAGAGGTGACGCTATCCGGCAATATGACAACACGCGCCTCCACCCATCCGGGCGAAAGCGCGAATATCATAATCATTATTTGAAGGACTCGCAAAATTCCGTTCATATCAGAAGTTGACCTGAATCATGGCCTGCACACGGTTGTCATGCCCCTGCGAACCATCGTAATTGACACGACGACCATAGATATACTCAATTCCGGTCTGAACAATATCGGTCACATTCCAGAAAAGATTCGCGACTGCATACTGCGCATACCTGTACTGATCTCCCCAGACAGTCTCCCCTCCGTCATAACGGTCGGCGTAGGTGCGCACATGACTGTAGGTCATGGAGGCCGAGACCTTGCGGGAGAAATCATACTGCAATCCCAGGAATCCTCCCCAAGCCGGCACAAGACTCATCCGCCCCTCCGCCGACGCGGGGGTCATATCGAGTCCGCAATCACTCAGATCCTGAATATGGGATGCTATTCCCCGACCATACAGAGCCTGGTAAAAAGCTGTCAGTCCGGGTCCGACCGCAGCCATGCCGCTCAGCTGGACGCCCCACCCGACTTTGTTGAAATTCTTTTCGAGAAGGTCGTCGCGATAAAGAAGATTCCTCACGATTCCGGAAAGGCGGACCCATGAAGCACCCTCCCCCCAGCTGTATTGCAGGAAAGCGGGAATATCCGGAACGCGCTGACTGACNGAAGCCGCGTTGTCGCCGGGAGTGACGGAATAGACAGGTAATTCCGCACCGACACCGACTTTCCACTCCTTTTTCTTTCCGAAAGGACGGGTGTAGGAGAGAAGTGTCGTCTGAATAGCCGACGATGCGTTAGGACCCTCATAGTCTATTGTCGGAGGAAGGGCAGCCGGATCGGAAAAGACTGAATAGTCGTAACCGGCTTCAAACCCGCGATATTTGATATAGGCGAACTGCAGAACCGGAGCATAGTCGTTGAGGAAATTGGCTCCGACGAAGACCCCTACCTGGTCTGCCGTATGCGGCAACGCCAGGAAATTCAGNCAGAGNTGGGTCTGCATGGCGCTGAACTGAATCAGACCGCCGTTTCCGGGAGAGGAGACAGTCGGAATCTGCGAGGTTATGAACTCGTTCGGGTTGTCGAGGGGATTGCCGAAATCATAGGAGGCNGTNGCCTTGGCATATCCGCCGATTGAAAGNTAAAACTTATTGTCGCGTCCCGCAAAAGCGAACCGGCTCGTTCCCGGCATCTGGAAATCGACCGGAGTGTTATTCTCCAGNGCCTCTCTCATGGTCGCNTCATGCTCGGCGACCTCCGCGACATGCTCCTGGCTATGGAAGGCATGATGATGAGGNTCCTCGGGATGATATTTCTGAGCGACTGCNAAAGGAACGCTACAGAAAAGAGCCGNNAGAAGAATCATGGTTTTCCNNNNGTTGTATTNAAGNCTCATNTTCAGTATTGTTCCTTTTCGTTAGGGAAATCGCAACTCTTNACATCATCGATATAATGACGGAAAGCCTCCGTCATCTGTTCTCCCAGATTGGCNTAACGACGCAGGAAACGGGGGGAGAAATCCGCGTTTATACCCAGCATATCGTGCATGACGAGCACCTGTCCGTCAACGCCGCCTCCGGCCCCGATTCCGATTATAGGAATCGTCAGCTCCTTGGCGACTTTCTCGGCAAGGNTGGCGGGCACCTTCTCCAGGACTATTGCGAAACACCCCAGGTCCTCAAGCCGNTGGGCGTCAGCCAAAAGCTTGGCAGCCTCCTCCTCCTCGCGCGCACGCACACTGTAAGTCCCGAATTTATTGATTGACTGCGGTGTGAGTCCTAAATGACCCATGACCGGTATTCCGGCGGAAAGGATGCGGGACACAGACTCGGAAATCTCCTCTCCCCCCTCCATCTTCACGGCCTCGGCGTGGCTCTCCTTCATTATGCGTATAGCTGATGCGAGCGCCTCCTTGGAATTCCCCTGATAGGAACCGAACGGAAGATCGACGACCACCAAGGCCCTCCTGGTGCCCTTCATGACCGATTTGGCATGATAAATCATCTGGTCAAGGGTTATAGGGAGGGTAGTGACATTACCCGCCATTACATTGGAAGCGGAGTCGCCGACAAGAATAACATCCATTCCCGCCTCATCGACGAGTTTGGCCGAAGAATAGTCGTAAGCTGTCAGCATGGCGATTTTCTCGCCACGGTTTTTCATCTGTATCAGGCGCTGGGTTGTGACCTTTCGCCCGTTATCGACTGTATTTGTAGACATTGGAATCGTTTTTTTAGTCTCAGTGAGTGCGGACAATTTCGGTTTCGGGAAGCTCCCTGTTGCGTCGTTCGCAAGCCTCGACAACCTTGTCGGCAAGTTCCGAGAACGCCTCGGCCTCAGGGTTACGCGTTCCTGACATGGAATCGCCGATAAGCCCTAACGAACTGGGGGCTCCGCTGTCTACAGACTCGCAGATATCGGCCACAAGCGGAATACGGGCCAGCAACGGCACTCCGGCCTCCTTGGCGAGACGCTCGCCACCATCGCGTCCGAAGATATAGTATTTCTCATCGGGATGGGAGGCAGGAGTGAACCAGGCCATGTTCTCTATCAGGCCGAGAATAGGGACATTGATTTTCTCTCCCTGGAACATCGCTATCCCCTTGCGGGCATCGGCGACGGCGACCTCCTGGGGGGTGGTGACGACAACGACTCCGTTGATGGCCAGAGTCTGGACAAGGGTCAGATGAATGTCGCTCGTGCCAGGAGGCATATCGATAAGGAAATAATCCAGGTCTCCCCACCAAGCATCGGAGATAAGCTGACGAAGGGCATTGCTGGCCATTCCGCCGCGCCAGAGCACTGCCGCAGCCGGATCGACGACAAATCCTATCGAAAGCATTTTGACTCCATACTTCTCGACGGGCTCGATCCAGTCGCGACCCTCCTGATTGACCATATACAGCTGCTCCCCCTCGACACCGAACATACGAGGCATAGAGGGACCGAATATATCAGCGTCCAGAAGACCGACCTTATAACCCTTTGCCGCAAGAGCGACCGCGAGATTGGCAGAGACCGTAGACTTGCCGACACCTCCCTTTCCGGAACTGATTCCTATTATATTCTTTACATTCGGAAGAAGCTTCTCCGGCTCCTTGGGCTTCGCCTCCTGACGGTATTTGACCGCGATGCGATCCTTGACATCGATTTCCGCATCGGCATAGACGGGAAGGGCAGCCTCTGCCGCGCGTACAACGGATTTGATGAACGGATCCGTAGGTTTTTCGAATATAAGGGAGAACGACACCTTATTGCCATCGATACGGATATCATCCTCTACCATACCCAGCTCGACGATATTCTTGCCGTTGCCGGGATACTTGACATTTTTCAGTGCCTCAAGAATGAGGTTCGGATATAACGTCGCCATTATCTTTATTTGCTTTTCTCTTTCTGTCTTTCGTTTTGGTTATCCTTCGCCCCCTATTATTCAACGTCCGGGAGGGAAGTATGTTCTATGCGGGCGCCACGAAGACGCTCATCGACGAGGCCGCGCGGATAAGCGCGGTAATCATCGCGTTCGATATCATCCTCCTCCGGTTCCCGTAGAACTTCTTCTCCCAGACGGAAGGATATGAGCTTGATTTTCTTTCCGCGCGCGAGCCACTGCTGTTCGTAATATGTCTTTATGGAGCTTTCCGGATCCGCCTGACCGCTTCCGTAAAGGTCATCGGTCTGACGCAATATCTCCAGAGAGTTGAGTTCGGCCAGACGACGGGTATATTCATAGAGGAAGGGGGAATCAGTCTTGAGATTGACAATTCCGTCAGGACCCATTATACGGCGGTAGTTCTCCAGAAAACGTGTGGAGGTCAATCGCTTGCGTGTCTTCTTCATCTGCGGGTCCGGGAACGTTATCCATAGTTCCGAGACCTCGCCGGGAGCGAAGAAACGGTCGATGAGTTCTATGCTCGTGCGAAGGAACGCGGCGTTCGGAATCGAGCGCTCCTCGACCTGCGTCGCTCCGCTCCACATCCGGGCTCCCTTGATGTCGAGTCCGATATAGTTTCGCGTTGGATCGGACTCAGCCAGTCCGACAGTATATTCACCCTTGCCGCAGCCGAGTTCCAGGACGATCGGCGCGTCACGATGAAAAAAATCCCGGTTCCAGCTTCCCTGCATGGGGAAGCCGGACTCGGGTATCAGATGACGCGGATATTCGAAAACGCAGTCATACTGCTTCATATCCGCAAATTTCTTCAATTTGTTTTTTCCCATTGTTCCTATCGGAATTATTAGGTATTCTTCTGACCGAATGTTTTATGAAATAATCAGAAGAGACGTTTATAGCGGGATAGAGGTTATAGCATGAAAGGGAGATAGCGTCAGACCGGCTTCTGCTTCAGCGGACAAGAAGCTTTACGCTTCGGCGCGCGCCATCGCCACTCTCTACTGTCACTACAGCCATCTTCGTCGGAAATTCACTCATGTCAACCGTATAATCGATTCCGGCATTGCGCGCGGTTGCCACGCGGACTCCATCCTGAGTGTAGAGATCGCAGAAAGCGATTCCGGCGGGAGCACTGACATTCAACACGCCTCCGCTGAGATTGATAGTGATATTTCCATCGGTTCCGACTTCGCGCACCCCGATATCATCAGTCCGCACATTGAAGAGACCCCACACCGGATGCTCTTTCCAAAGCGAAACACTCTCTTCCGTCACATGAAGACCCACTTTCGAGGGGTCAAGGCGGGAGAAAGCATTTTCAGCTACTTCCGGAATCCTGTCGCCGAGATCGGTGGCGCTGATAGCCTGCAGTTGTCCGGCGCCGGCGAAACTCGCGGCATCGATGAAGTTGATATCGGCTCCTAAGAAGAGAGTCCGCACTGCATTATTGGCAAACGAATATTCCCCCGCAGAAGAGGCTCCGGAAAGGAGTCCGGAGGGATCGGTCCCGGGAGTGTTGGCAAGGAAAAGGTCCGGAATAGCGGCCGGGGAGCCGCTGACACTCACCAGCGAAGGATTATCGGCAAGAAATCCCTCACCGTAGCCGGCTGTCGGACTGACCGTCACGCTTCTGAGGGTAGGGATTCCGGCAAGAGCATAAGCTCCCCCTTTTTCGAGGGCCGGCAGAGAGAGTTCCGTGACGGCGCTTCCCGCCAGTATCTCGCTGCCGATAACCTTTATTCCTGTCGGAAGTTCGACAGACGCGAGGGAGAAGCATCCCTTGAAGAGAGCATCAGGAAGATCCGTCACCTTTGTATGCGACATGGAAAGGCTCTCAAGCGATGAGCATCCGGCCAGACTATACCGTCCCATACTCTCCAGACTCTCCGGAAGAAGGAGGGTCGTCAGGGAGCTGCAGTTGTTAAGGGCATAAGGCGCAAGCTGAGTTGTTCCCTCGGAAACAACAACTTCCTCCAGAGCGGCGGAACCGGCACACAGCGCCTCCCCCATGCGGGTCACTCCCGCCGGAAGGTAGATACTCCGGAAATTACTCTGATAGAAGAGAGCCTCCGGAAGCTCGTCAGCGGCAAACCGCTCGCGTCCGGGGAAAGCCTCGACAGCACCGCTGTAAGCGACCACCCGCGATTCCTGAAGATTTAACTCCAGGACACTCGCCGGAAGGTTCCGCAGAGCAGCCAGGTCCCGGGCATCGATGTTACCGACCACCTTGAGATTGGTGACATCGTTCGAGAGAGTCGCTATATAATCGGCGAGTTCGCCGGGATTGACCTCTACGCGGGCGCCCTGGATCAGTCCTGCGGCCGCCACGAGAAGAGGAGAGAATATCATCAGTCGTTTCATGATGCAAATTTAATATTTTTTGACTGACCGCCAAACGTTTCCGAACCTGTCCGCGAAGGAGAAAGCACACCGTGTCGGTCGGAAGCACATTCTATAAATCAGTTGATGACAAGGATTTTAGTAGCCTTCGACATTGCGTCGTCATTGGGTCCTGTGGAGGCCAGGACGTAATATACGCCGCTGCCGACGCGCTTTCCGTGGATATTCGCCAGATCCCATGTCACCTGCCCGCTCGCCGCGAATCCTAATTCGCGGACAAGATGCCCCTTCGCATCCACTATCTTGACAATCGAATTGTCAACCAGACCGTCGATGGTCACATAGCCGAGATAATCCGGCGTCACAGGATTGGGATATGCGCGGGCATAGTCGAAATCAGTGCCGTCTCCGACGGTGTAGGGACGGTATTCGGCAAGACCGTTGGAAGTCGAGACCATCATGGTCGCCAGATCGGGAGAATAAGCGATCGCATAGACCTCGTCGGAGGGGAGTTCGGAGTTGGAGGTGTCGGCAGTGGTGATGACCTCCGAGCCGTCGGCGGCTACACATACCAGTCCGGCGCCGCGCGTCGCAAGCCATTTACGGTTGCGCGGATCTGTCACTATGTTGTTGATAGCCACTCCGTCAAGAAGATAGTCGGCAAGGGAGGTGCCGTCATTACGCGCGATTTTGAAGCGGTTCACGGTATTGCCACCCGCCAGGAGAACACGTGGATTGACCGTAATGATTCCCGAATCGGTCGCTATCCATACCAACCCTGTCTGCGTATCCTCAATCATATCGAGGATTCCCCATCCGCCGAGGGCCTGCCCATCCTGATCCCGTGCCTGTTCGAGGGTGAAGGAGCGTTTCTGGTCATCCGAAGCGGTTGTCGGAGTTCCTTTGGTGTCGTAGACCATCAGTTCGGCGTTCGGAGCGCCGTCGGAGATGAGGAGTATCCCGGCGTTGGAGCCGCTGAGCGGCAACACGCGGGCGGAGGAGGAGGGAGACAGGGAGCCGAGGCTAAGGCGCGTCATGGCGCGGTATTGCGAGGCGTTGCGGCTTGCCAGACGTGCCTCCGGTGTCCAGACCCATAGTTCGCCGGCGGGATTCTGGTTGAAGTTCATGAAGACAGTCCAGAGGTTGCCGCTCTGGTCGAAAGCCGGTCTTGAGAAGGAACTGACTGCCGCCCAGTCCTGATTGACCTCATGAACCTTGACAAAACCGGGAAGCTGGTCCCAGGAGGCGTCAGGACGAGAGAGATGCAGTATATCTGTCGGATCGTCGAGATTGACACGTAGCAACCCCGTCAGCAGCGAACCGAAATAGGCCATATTGGGAGCCATCGGGTCAATGACAGGTCCCGAAGGATTGGAGAAGGCCGGTATCTGCTGCGGATTGCGGTCCGCGAATCCATATTGGGTCCACGAGCCATCCTTGAGTCCGGAAAGCTGGAGGGGATTGTGGAGGGCCTGGTTGGAGAAGGTCGGTCCCAGGTCATGGTTGGCCGCAAGAAATCCGTAGTTAGGGCTCCAGGCCAGGCTTGTCGACTGGAACGGGCGCGGCGCGTCAGGCATAGAAGGTTCTGAGAGGGTTGTCCATTCCGCCGGATTTCCGGGCTTTGACAATATGCGGTAATAATAACCGCTTCCCTCGGGAGCGAAAATGAACTTGAGATTTCCGTAGCTGGCAGCCTGATTGTTGGCGTCAGCAGCCTCGACGGAGGATAGTTCCAGAGTTCCATCCTCCTTGAGCTGTCCCATACGGTTGCCGAGCGCGACGATATATCCGTCGCGGTTGCGGCTGTGGAAGGCGCCGTAGCTGGAACGCAGTTCCTGCGGAGAGAGAGTCTCTCCCTTAAGGTCGAGTTTCCAGAGATAGTTCTGTTTATTGTTGAGGGTCAGCAGGCCGCAGGCCTCATCGCCGAGAGGGAGGAACTGATAGGGTTCCCCATCGATTATCTCGCGGCGGTAGTCCTCAAGAGAGAGAGGAATATTGTCAGCGGGAGCGACCAGGATTTCCAGGCCGTCGGTGACCAGGAATTTGTCGCCGGCACGCGCAACGCTCTTGAGCGGAGTGCGGTAGAGGCGGGAATCGGCGACCTCCCCTTTGCTGTCGTTGATGCTTATGAACCCGAAGTTGGTAGCCAGATAGGCACGGTCGTTTTCGGGATCGAACGTTATGCTGTTTACCTTCTTGTCGGAAGCTCCGTTGAA
Source organism: Bacteroides sp. (assembly GCA_014801785.1). Taxonomy (GTDB): domain Bacteria; phylum Bacteroidota; class Bacteroidia; order Bacteroidales; family Muribaculaceae; genus Lepagella. Next base: position 23,936 of record JAAVDN010000015.1, read on the forward strand.
GGAGCGCAGAGCCGGGATGTTGACAACCTCTCCGTTGTCGTAAAGGAGATCTATGCTGTAGTCCTCATGGACGAGGAGGAGATACTCCTTCTGAGGATTATATTCGGCGGCTGCTATCAGGTCGGAGCTCAATCCGGCCTGGCGTCCCAACGGACGGACCTCCCCCGAAACCTGATCGATGCTGAAGAGAAACGATATGTCGCGGTTATTATCCGGAATATCGGCGCGATAGACCTGCGGGCGGGCGAGGTAATAACTGAGTGTCGGCCCCTGAAAGACACGGGCCGGAAGAGGATTGAAGGTTGTATGGAACTGCCAGGTGCCGCTCGGACGCGCACCCTGGGAGAAGGCTGCCGGCGAGATGGCGGCCATTGTCAGGACAATAGAAAAGATTTTTTTCAACATCAGTCGGTTATGGAGATGGTTGTGGTGGTGATCAGGATTAATTATCTGCGTCCGCAGTTTCCTCGGTCAGGAAGCGGGCGAACGCGCGGACGGCACGCCCGCGGTGGGAAATGGCGTTTTTAGCCTCGGGACTCATCTCGGCGAAACTGACCCCTGTCTCTACAGGAACAAAGACCGGGTCATATCCGAAACCGTCGGTTCCGGCGGGAGTCCGCGCTATGGTTCCGTCAACACGTCCCGAAAAGGTATATTCCTTCCCGTCGAGACAGAGGGCGACAACGGTGGCGAAATGAGCCTCGCGGTCATCCTTCCCTTCCATTTCGGAAAGAAGTTTGCGGATATTGTCGGCCGGTGAGCAGTGAGGACCCGCATAACGGGCCGAATAGACTCCCGGCGCTCCGTCGAGAGCGTCTACCATCAGTCCTGTGTCATCTGAGAAACAGTCATAGCCATAACGATCCCTGACCCAACGGGCCTTCTGAAGGGCGTTCCCTTCAAGTGTATCTGCCGTCTCGGGAATATCATCGTGGCAATTTATGTCGCTGAGAGAGAGGATTTCGATGGAGTTGCCGAGAATCTCGCGCACTTCTGCGAGTTTATGAGGGTTATTGGTGGCGAAAACCAGTTTTTTCATAATAGAATCAACGATTTCATATAGTGTTTTATTGCCCCGCGGAGGGGATGAGGAGCGTATCATACTTTTTAACAGCGACAGGCCGGAGTTTTCACTCCGGCCTGCTATGACACCGTCCATGAATAATGGAACGGTAAGTCGTTCTCAGACAACGACGTTGACGATTCGGTTCGGGACGACAATCACCTTCTTCGGTTCCTTGCCATCAAGCCATTTGGCGGCAAGTTCGTGACCGAGGGCTATCGCGCGGACGCTCTCCTGATCGGAACCGGCGGGGACTTCCACTTTGAAGCGCACCTTACCGTTGAAGCTGACAGGATAGGTGACACTCTCCTCGACAAGGGCGCTCTCGTCATAAACGGGCCATTCGGAATCGACGACGCTTGTCTCATGTCCCAGTCGGTGCCACATCTCTTCGGCGATGTGAGGCGCGAACGGGGCCAGCAACCGGCCGACGACATCGAACGCCTTGCGGTTGGTCGTCTTGAGGCCGGTCAGTTCGTTGACCGCAATCATGAACGCGGCGACAGAGGTGTTGAAAGAGAAATTCTCGATATCCGAGGTCACCTTCTTCACCAGTTTGTTGACACTCTTGGCCTCCTCCTTGGTCAGGGGTTCATCCTTTGTCAGGTCAACCTTCTCGAAAAGGTTCCAGAGCTTGCGCAGGAAGCGGTTTACTCCATCGATGCCGTTCGTGTCCCAGGGTTTCGACTGCTCCACGGGTCCGAGGAACATCTCGTAGAGGCGGAGGGTGTCGGCTCCGTAACGCTCGACGATATCATCCGGGTTGACCACATTGAACATCGACTTCGACATCTTCTCGACAGCCCAGCCGCAGATATATTTCCCATCCTCAAGGATAAATTCGGCATCGGCGAACTCCGGGCGCCAGCGGCGGAAGGCCTCCGTGTCGAGACGGTCGTTTGAAACCATAGAGATATCGACTCTGATGGGTGTGACGTCATATTGATCCTTTAGTCCGTGGGAGACAAAGGTATTGCTGTTCTTTATGCGGTAGACGAAGCTCGTGCGCCCCTGAATCATTCCCTGGTTGACGAGTTTGCGGAACGGCTCCTCCTCGACGACGAGTCCGAGATCATAGAGGAATTTATTCCAGAAGCGGGAATAGATGAGATGGCCGGTCGCATGCTCGGCGCCTCCGACATAAAGGTCAACCTGACGCCAGTATGCGTTTGCCTCGGGGCTGACCAGCGCCTTGTCGTTGTGAGGATCCATATAGCGCAGGTAGTAGGCCGAAGATCCGGCGAATCCGGGCATGGTGCAGAGTTCCAGAGGATAACCATCGGGAGAAACCCAGTTTGCGGCGCGTCCCAACGGAGGCTCGCCGTCAGAGGTCGGCAGATAGCTCGGAACTTCCGGCAACAGAAGAGGAAGTGCGTCTTCTTCAAGAAGATAGGGGACGCCGTCGCGATAGTAGACCGGGAATGGCTCTCCCCAGTAACGCTGACGCGAGAAGATGGCGTCGCGCAATCTGTAGTTGGTCTTGACCTTTCCTATACCTTTCTGACGGATGAATTCCTTTGTCTTGGCAATCGCCTCCTTGACCTCCAGACCATTCAGGTCCAGCTCCGGTCCCTTGGAATTGACCATCTTTCCCTCCTTGGCGTCGAAGCTCTCTTCGGAGACGTCCGCCCCCTCGATGAGAGGTATGATCGGAAGGTTGAATTTCTTGGCAAAGGCATAGTCACGCGAGTCATGGGCGGGGACGGCCATGATTGCGCCCGTTCCGTAGCCGGCAAGGACATAATCGCTTATCCATACCGGTATCGGTTCCCCTGTCAGAGGATTGATGGCATAGCTGCCGGAGAAGACCCCGGTAACCTTCTTGTCTATCTGGCGCTCGCGCTCCGTCTTGTGGCTCACCTCGGCACGGTAAGCTTTTACGGCCTCGGCCTGTTCAGGGGTGGTCAGCATATCGACGTATGCCGACTCGGGGGCGAGAACCATGAATGTCACGCCGAAGATTGTGTCGGCGCGGGTTGTGAATATTTCGAGTTCAAGATCGGAATCCTTTACCGGAAAGCGCATCTCGGCGCCTTCGCTGCGTCCGATCCAGTTCTTCTGAGTCTCTTTCAGCGAATCGCTCCATTCGACCTTATCCAGGCCGGAAAGGAGACGGGGAGCGTAGGCGGAGACGCGCAGACACCATTGACGCATCATCTTCTGCTCGACAGGATACCCTCCGCGGACACTGAGTCCTTCCGAGACCTCGTCGTTGGCGAGCACCGTCCCGAGAGCCTCACACCAGTTGACCATCGTCTCGGCCTGATAGGCCATACGCCAGTTCATCAGGGTCTCGCGGCGAGCCTTCTCATCCATAGCGTTCCAGTCGGCAGCTGTCAGTTCAAGTTCCTTTGAGCCGGCGGCGTGCAGACCGGAGGTGCCGTTCTTCTCCAGATGGGCGACCAATTCGGAAATCGGACGGGCCTGGGAGCGTTCCGTATCGTAATAATGATCGAACATCTGCATGAAGACCCACTGCGTCCATTTGTAATACTCCGGGTCGCAGGTGCGGACCTCGCGGCTCCAGTCGAACGAGAAGCCGAGTTTGTCGAGCTGCCCGCGATAACGCGCGATATTCTCCATCGTCGTCTTCTCCGGATGCTGCCCTGTCTGGATGGCATACTGTTCGGCGGGTAGGCCGTAAGCGTCATAACCCATCGGATGCAGCACATTGAAGCCCTGCTGGCGCTTGTAACGCGCATAGATGTCGCTCGCGATATATCCCAGAGGATGGCCGACGTGCAGACCGGCTCCCGACGGATAGGGGAACATATCCAGAACGTAGAACTTCTTCCTGGCCGCATCCTCGCGGACCTTATAAGTCTCGTTGTCGCGCCAGTAATCACGCCAGCGCTGTTCGATTTCCTTATGATTATATTCCATGTTATTTGTTGTGTCCTTCTTTTGTATAATGGAAGATGATTCTCCCGCTCAATATATCAATATGTGGTGTAAAGTTTCACTACGCTTATGACGCGATAGAGACCATAGATGGAACTGGTCGGAATCGTCAGGGGGGGATATTTCGGATTGAGGCTGCGGGCCTCTATATATTCTTCACCCTGATCACTCGGATAGACCTCCTTGACAAGAACGCCGTTTTCCGAATCTATCACCATCGGATTTCCCCAGGGAATGAAACTTTTCTCGTTGATACGCTTGATATAGAGAGTCATCCCGTCATGAAATTTTGGCTCCATACTGTCGCCGGCAATGCGGATCGCAAGGTCTACATCCCTGACCGGAGAATGAATCATCTCGCAGTCGCGGGGCATAACGGATTCCGACCATCCTTGAATATTACCGGCATAAGCCGAGACAGGAAGCAGTGGAACCTCGTATTCACTGTTTGATTCCACCTCCTCTGTTTCGGGGACTTCATCCTTCGGTATCTTCAGCATCTCCCCTTCTCCATATAGCAACCAGTCGCGGTTCAAATCCGGAAAAGCACGCATCAGACGATTGACCTTATCGGCAGACAACGACTTGCGCATAGCACCGACGTATGTCGGCGCTACTCCTAAAATACGTCCGAATTCACTTTGACTCAATCTCTTCTCACGTAAAAACATCAATAACCGTCCCTTGACGGTTGAAGTATCTATCTTTGCCATTTTACTCATAATTCGGATTCTGCGAAGATGCCTGCATCTGTGCATAATGGGGTGTGATGTCAGGCAATCTAAGACAGGGTCTAAGCTGATAAATTCGCAAAAGCCGGATAAGGGTCCGGCAATAAGCCCTTTTTCTAATTTTGCTTACAAATCTACAAAACATTTTTAAATCCATCACTCTGTTCGATGAAAAAAATAACCTTTTCTCTCGCAAGAGCGCAGGTTTTCAATGAAGTCGCGCTAAGCAGCGCTTATAGAAGCGCCAAAAATCTCCTGGAGGGACAGGATCCTGCGCGATGCGCAATGACGGAGGCTGATCGGCGCCTGGCCGACTCTCTGTTCGATCTTGCTCTCGGAAATCTGCTCAACATCGTCCGTCCTTTCGTCAGGGATGTGGCTAACGTCGACGAAGCTCTATCCATCTCCTTCGAGATCTCCGCTGACTGGCCGGATCATCTCCGGCTCCAGATTTCAAAGGATCTGGCCGCATATTTCCGCCACGCTATCCTGGGTGAATGGCTCGCGTTGCTCAATGACGCCGACGCCAACTGCCAGAAACTGGAAGCGGCGACACGCGCCGACGCCATCGTCGAATCCCTTTATCTCCGTCCTCGACCATCCCGTCGTTCCTGATTTCTTAGAAACACATTCTGAGAAACACACTCCTCTATTCACAAACCGAAAAATCAGTTTATACACAAATGCAGAAAACCATTTCGATATCGATCTCCGAAATCGTCTACGATATCCAGAACAAGACATACCTTACCGGCAAATCACACGCTGACGGGGCCAATCACCGTCAGGTGGCACAGATGCAGGCAAACAACGATGATGACAATCTCAACCAGATTCTGCGCTCGATCCAGATGGCGGTAGCCAACATCCGGCAGGAGCTGGGGGAATGGATAACGGCCAATGTCGCTGACCTGAGCAACAAGGAGTTGCCTGACGCCTCGAAGGAGATTACGCTGACCGTCGAACTTCCCTCAAACTTCAATCAGACTATGGCACGCCCTCTGACAGACAGTATCCACTCATATATTGTGGCTTTCGCCGTCAGCGAATGGTTTGTCATAACAAATAAGGCTGATGCAGCTCAATATACCGAAATCGCCGCCGAGTCGCTCAAGATGGTGGCGCGCTCGCTGAGCCAGCGCGTACGCCCGACCCGAAAGATTGGAACCGGACAACCATCCATCGGATGAATACGCATACGCTGACCTGGTATCGCGCCGAACTCGACTACGATATTGCCTCGGAAGCCTGGATTCTATATGACGCCAACCAGAATCTGGAACCTCACCTGCGGCATCAGATCGCCGACCTTACGACAGGCGAGAACCGAAACCGTATCTCCCGACTACTCGCCGAAGCTTTCGCAGAAGTTGTAAGGGTTATTGGAAAGAACGGCGCCACACGTCTGCGGCGGGAAGACTCTCTCCATGCGCCAAAGGGATACCGGCTTCGTTTGACGATTCCTGACCATGCCGTCATGCCTCTCGTCGAGCGTGTCCACGCCTTTTTAGTCGCCCGCGTTCTGGGGCGCGCCCTGATCAATCTGCTCCCGACAGAGGCTGCCCGTTTTGCAAAAGAGGGGGACTCGCGCCTCGAAGCAATAGCGGCCGCCGCCCTCTCCTTTTCATTGCGGGGAGCAACCCTCCGTCGGCCCCTCTCCCCTTTCTGAACCATCTCCCCGGCTCTTGTCGGATTTCTTAGAAAACGACAGGAGTGGAGAAAAACAAGATGACACCCCACAGAAAAGAAAAAAGACCGGCTTCTCAGCCAATCTTTTTTCTTTTTTTCAATTAAACAACAATAACAACTAATTTCAGAACGCTGATTCTACAGCAGTCTAAACTTATGAACTAACCTTTACATCATTATAACAACCCCGCCCCTGCTCAGTTCGCCCTTTCCGTTTTTTTAACGATGTTAAGCAAGACCCTCTCTAATATCTCAGAGAGCGGCCGTCAGGTCGCGATATATATCCAGAGCCGTGGCGACCTCCTCGCGCTCCAGCTCGCAATCAATCTCGAACCTTCCCGCCTCACGCAACAGTGTGAAGTTTATAAGACCTGACGTCGCGCGGTTCTTCTTGTCATGGGTCATTATATCCAGCAAGGGGTCGGTGTCCTTGCATCCGAGAGGGAGACGCGGAAACCACTCCTTGAGCATCTCGCTGTAAGGATAAAGCTCCGCCGAGGGGAAACCGAGAACGGTATGCGACAATATTATCTCGACCAGTAGCCCGTGGGCGACCGCTATCCCGTGAGGCACTCCCTTTCCGCGCTCCATGAGCAGGCTCTCAATTGCGTGGCCGACCGTATGTCCGAAGTTCAACGCTTTCCTCTCCCCTTTTTCAAACGGGTCCCGCGCCACTATATCCTCCTTTATCCGAACGGTCTCCTCAACATCGCGCGAAAGTCTCTGCGGATTCTCAAGATATAATTCTATATCGCGTGTCAGCCGCGTGTAAAGATAGGGGGAAGCGATGAGTCCGCTCTTGAGCATCTCGCCGTAACCTGACAGAAGTTCCTCCCGGGGAAGGGTCAGCAGAGGGGCGGTGTCGGTGATTCTCTCTACTGCGGGATTGAACACTCCGGCCTCGTTTTTGAGTCCTCCGACATTGATTCCTCCCTTTCCTCCGATGGCGGCATCGACCATCCCGAGAAGGGTAGTCGGAAGGTTGACGATTCTGCGCATTCCGCGTTTGAAGGTGCTCGCCGCGAAAAGCCCGAGATCCGTGACCATTCCTCCTCCGACATTGACCATCACGGAGCCGCGTGTAGCGCCGCTGCGCGACAACCATTCCCAGACCGAGGCGAGAGTCGAGATATCCTTCGACTCCTCCCCGGCCTCGACAACCATTCGTTTAGCTCCTCCCAGAATTGCCGATTCCTCCCAAAGGGGGGAGAGAGCCTTCTCTACATTCCTGTCGGTCAGGACAAAGACAGACTCCTCCCCGGCAAGCGTCTTGTCGGCAAGGGAGGATAGATTGCTGAACAGGCTCATAGGGAAAGTTCCTCCAGCAATTTATCAACTGACTGAGCGAAATCCGTCATCGAAGGGTAGATACGGAACGCTCCCTCCTTCTCGAATTCCTCGCGCGGAATAGGTCCGGTAGTGACGGCGATTGTCCGGAGTCCGGCCGCGACCCCGGCCCTGACCCCGAGAGGAGCATTCTCTATGACTATCGTTTCCTCAGGAAGGGTCCCTGCCTTTGCCAATCCTTTGAGGTATGGCTCCGGATCCGGTTTTCCACGGGAGACATCAAGAGCTGTTACCCGTCTCTCCGGCGGGAATACCCCCGGATAATCCTCCTCCAGTCTGTCTATGAGCGACGACTGCGCCGAACCGGTGACAAGCACGCAGCGCACTCCGGCCTCCGTCAGTCTCCGTGTCATCTCACGCGCTCCGGGCATCATATCCTTCTTCCCCATCTCGATAAACAGACGCGCTTTGCGGTCATAGAGGCGACGTGCCTCTTCATCGTCGCAATGGCGCCCGTATTCGCGCATGAATATGAGGTCGATGGTGGCCTTCCCGGTCATCCCCTCGTAGAGATAGAACTCATCACGGCTGCACTCTATCCCTATCTCCCTCATCATCTGTTGCCAGGCGAGGGTATGGTATTTCATGGAGTCATACAGGACTCCATCCATATCTATCAATGCTCCCTTTATCATAAGTTTTCACATCACTATTTTGCCCGTTGCTTACAACGGTTTTCCCGAGGCGGCTTTCTTCATGAAGGCATCACCATAGTGGCTGACTTCGCGAACGAAATTCCACCGGAAACTTTTCTCTATGTCCGAAGTAATCCTCCAGGCGCGCTCATCCTGCCAGTGGGCACCTCCGAAACGCAGGCGGGGATGATGAAAGTTCCCCTCTATATTGATACCGAACGGGATATGGAGCGGGGAATCCTCTATCCCGATATGATACATTATCTCCGCCCCGAAATTGTTGACTCCCATCATCATCAGCCGGTAATCGCGGAACTGGAATTCAAAGGGCTCCACCTCCAGGAGGTTGTCGAAGACACGGGCCTTCATATCGACATCAGCTATCTCTATGGGTTCCTTATTGGTTATGAGCATCATCCGCGCTATTCTATGAATAAACGGATCCTGACGCAAGACCAATCCGCGTCCCCCGACATTGAGGTCGGCTGTCAGGGAGGGCATGTTGACCGTCATGTCAGGAAAGATATCGAGTCCGACCTTTCCCCCGACAGAGATATACCCGGTCAGATTCCGCAACTGCGGCATATCGGCCATCAGTTCCTTGAACGCGCCGTAAAATCCGGTCAGCTGCAGATTATCGATAGCCAGGTCTGCGGCGACCCGCAGTCCGAGGAGATCGGAGGAGCTGTAGGTCAATCCTAATTGGGCGGAAGCGAAATCGGTAGACATCCGGAGGTTCTCTACCTTGAGATTCCCTTCCGCGACGCCGATTCTTCCGGAAGCATCCGTCAGTCGGAGATTGGCATAACGTATAGTATCGGCGGAAATGGATATTCCGGCCGTCAGATTTCGTGGAATCAGCCAGGCGGGGGTTTGGGTGGAGACTTCTCTCTTTTCCCTCTCTGAACGCGAGGAGCGGGAGGGCGCGTGACGGGTCGAACGGGTGCCGGCCGCCTCCTCGCAGGCTTTCGCTATGCCGTTTATATCTATCGTGCCGGCCGACAGACGCAGGGTCGCCTCTAATGGCGACGGGGTATCGAAACGGAAGAAACGTCGGAATCCTCCTGCAGACCCTGACAGCATCGCGGAACTCTCTCCGCTGCGGAACCCGATACGCGAGATTTCCAGACGGTCGAAGTCTGTGCTGAGTTCGGCGTGACCGAAGATGAAGGGGTGGGGATAATCGCGTATATCCCATCGGGCCGACCCGACATTCAGGTCGGCATTCATGCGCCAGTTGGTCACGAAAGTGCGCATCGCCGGTGAATATCCGAGCAATGCGAGTGATGTGTGGGGTGTCCGTTCTAATGCCGACGAATCGCTCCACGCCGTGACGGGGGCTGCCTTCAAGGCGGTGCGTTCGGCTTGTGTGGAGCGGCGCAGGTTGATGCGTGTGTCGAGATTGTTTACCCCGACATGGTTACGGGGCTCGTCAAGACGGAATTCCGTCGCGTGCAACCGGCTCGTCAGGGTATCGAAACCGGCTTTACCGCTCAGCAATGCCATTGCCCCGTCAAGGGTGGCACCACGTAGACGCAGACGCGTCGAATCGCGACGCCAACGGAGATCGCCTATCGTTAGCGAGTAATCGGTCGGGCGGGTGAGGTGTGGTTCTCCACTCTTTATGTTCCCGGCGAGGCTGAACCGCATCGCGATATCAGACCCGGTAAGGGAGGAACGGCCGGGCTCCGTAGTCATGGCGATTTGCGGGAAACGGAGTTCTCCGTCGAGTCTGAGACTGTCGAGGGCGCGCGCCGTAAGATTGACTATCCGGAAATCGAGTTCCCCATCCCCTGCTACCGTCCCGCTGACCGAAGCATCCCTCAACCAGGGAAGATGGCGGCTCATCTCTTCAGCATCCCCCTTCATCTCCCAACGGCTGCTTACGACCGGAAGACCGAACAGATTGCTGACCATTCCGGAAATACGGGCCTCGGCTCCATCGCACTCCAGTTCAAACTCCGGCACCACGACTCTCGATTCCTCAGGATGCGCCCCGTTGAAATCAAGGTCAGCGCTCAGCCCTATATGGGATAGGGAAAGACTTTCTCCATTGTCAAGACGATAATCTATCGTTCCGTCGGCCACTCCGACAGCGACCTGCAGCGAAGGGAGTTCCGAAGAGCCGAGCATATAGGGAGCGCTCAGGCGCGCCTGCGCCTGCATTCTGATATCGGTTGTCACCCCTGAGAAATGAGGGATGAAAGCGGCGGGAAGATAACTGAGGAGGCGTAGAAGATGAAATTGGTCTACCGAACAGCTGAAAGAGGAAAGCTCCGGGTTCTCCTCGCCGCGCAGGGAGAGGGAGACGCGGGCGTTGAGGTTCCCCAATGCCATACGGTAATCGCTCAGGCGGATGCGGAGGGGACGGTAACCTATTCCGACATCTCCGCCGAGTCTGACCGGAAATTCATGAAGCATATCTATATCCCCGGCCGAGAGGGAGAGAATACCTCCGAGCGTGAAGGCATAGTCGGTCTCCCGCGAACCTGTTCCGTTGTGTTCCCTTTGTTTTTCGAGGCGCAGGTCTCGCAACGCTATCAAGGCGTCAAGCCCTGAGGGGAGCGAGAAATAGCTGACGCGTCCCGAGTCGACGAGGGTGATGATGTTTGCCGTTATCTCGGGGATATGGGGAAGGCGTGAGGTTGTCTGAGGGAAGATGAGATAGTTGGCGACGCTGTCGGAGACCTGCACGAGGTTGAGGTCGAGATTCCCTATCCTGACATCCCGGAGGCGTATCTTCCCTTTAAGCAAGCCGGGAATATCCACACCTCCGCGGAAGCTGCCGACTGTCAACAGCCGGGCCGGATCGGAGGGTAGAGAATCGAGTAGCTCCGGCGCGATGCCCTTGAGTGTGCGTGCCCGCAGTTCGATCGAATCGGCCTCAAGCCAGAGGCGGGGGAAGGTGGACCATAGGCTGAATCGCATATTGCTGACCTTGACATCGGCGTCAAGATATTCGCCTCCCTCGCGGCTGACGAGTTCGGAAAGACGCGCGGGGGTGAGCCATAATGTAGCGGCCGCCAGAAGTCCGATGACCAGAAGAACCAGAGAGCCGAGCGCGATACCGACCCATCCGAGCGGCGTTATCCGTCGGCGTACGGTCTCTCGCCCTGTGGCAGTACCCTTTTCCTTTTGCTCTTTCTTCTGGTTCATAGCGGATTCGTGGAATTTCCTATATAACGTTCCGCGCCCCTCCCGGGTTCCGGATTCCTCCCTCTGTTCTGCGGATACTCCTCATCCCGGTCAGCGGATAGCGGTTATATGGAAGCAGGGTGACTTTCTCTCATACTTTATCATGCAGCGTCCCTGACGTCGGAATTCATAGAGGACTTCAGCCAGCAGATTCTTCAGGTCCTCCTGGCGGAGACGTTGCGTGGTGTCGATTTCCTGGAATTTGGCGTATGAGATGTCGAATGTCGTTCCATACTGATGGGTCGAGGAGTCGGTGGCGTTGGCATTGATGCGGCGTAAGGCGCGGACTGTGGCGGCGGTGCGCAAAAGGCTGGTGACCTTGATGCGGTAGCCTCGACCTCCGCGGGCGGCCAGCGAATCATTGAAGGCCTCCCCTATCTCGTCGAGAAGAAGGGCCGCCTCGGGAACCAGGAAGGGAAGCGAGTGGGTCAGATCATCAACCTGGTAATGTTCGTTACTGACTATCTCGCAGATGGGACGGCGGGTATTGAAGGCCGACATATTGTCCTTTATAGGCTCTATGCCGAGGCGTCGGGCATGGACAAGCTGCGAGGCGTTGGAGTCATTGAATATCCGGGCAAGGGGGGCACCGAGCGAATTGATGTGAAGACGTCCGTTTCGGAGCTGCCGGACAGTGGGCGCGGCTTTTCCTCCCTCATCCTGCTCTCTGACCTCCTCCTGACGGGGGGAGGCTGAAACCTGCTCCTTATCAGAAATCGCCCCTTCGGAAGTTTCCCCTTTCCCGGAGCAGGCTCCGAGAAAGAGTGTCAGCATGAGGGCTATGCCCGATAAGGGTCTCCATAAGAAGGGGAGCCTTAATTTCGGCTCCCCGGTATATTTTTTTCGTATCATGAATACAAACAGATCAGAAAATGTCCCATCACGAATGGGACCCGAAGCGCTTCAGACGCTTCTTGACAATTACTGGCTTTCGGGAGATTTCGAGCGGGATCTCTCCGAACTTCCCGCCGACAAGCGGTTGCCACTGATGGAGAAGTTCCTGGGTTATCTGCTGCCTAAGGCCGGGAAGAGTGTCGCGGCGCCGGAAGGGTTCTCCTTCGCCGCGCGTCTCAGAAATCTGCCCGATGGCCCGGAGGGGGAATGAGATTTTTATTCCAGCACGAAAGGTATGCTGACATGCGCCGTCCCCCCGACCGGGGTGCCGTTCTCCTCGGCAGGTTTCCAGGCGGGCATATTCTTGACCAGGCGGATAGCCTCCTGTTCAAGGTCGTTGTCTACGAGTCGGTCAACCTTGATGGTGCCTATAGTGCCGTCGGGCTTGATGGCTATCGTCAGACTGATGACTCCTTCGATTCCATGTTCCTTCGCTGTCTGCGGATAACGCAGGTTCTCGGCGATATAGGCCTGCATGGCCTCATCTCCGCCGGGATAGGTGGGGGTGGAGGCGGCAAAGGCGGAGGCCGCCATCATGGCTCCGGCTATTGCAACGGTTAGTCTCTTCATTTCTTATGGGATGGGGGTGTGTGGTTATGTCAGTGCGTCCAAAAGTCCGGAACAACTGTCTTCGAGCAGATCGAGGACAAGCTCGAATCCTTCCGCTCCTTCATAATAGGGGTCCGGGACACTCTCCGCTCCTGCATGGTGACGGGCGAAATCGGTCATTCTGACAATCTTGCGCTCATCTTCGGGTGTGCGGGCGCGGTCAAGAAGTTCTTCGACATTGTTGTCATCCATGGCGACGACCATGTCGAACTCTCCGAAATCGTATGGACGCACCTGCCGGGCCCTGTGGGTCAGCTCCAGGCCACGCCGTGAGGCGTGGACGCGCATCCGTTTGTCAGGAAGGTCGCCGACATGCCACCCTCCGATTCCGGCCGAATCGATTTCAAATCGATTCGCGACTCCGCGCTCCGCGACCAGAGCCTCCATGACTCCCTGGGCGGCCGGAGAGCGGCATATATTACCCAGGCACACGAACAGTATCTTTATTTTCTCTTTGCCTTTCAGTGAGTTAATTAGTTCTATTGTTTTATGGTTTACTTTGTGGTTTACCATTTTTATTCTTTACTTGATGAGGTTGAAAGCCTTATTAATGAGTGCAAAGTTAATAAAATTAATCCGAAAATGCCGTATAGAGGGCTGACAAACACCGATATATCAAGAAAATTTCGTATCTTTGCACCCAAATAACTAAATAAAAACGCCTATGTAGCATAGTCAGATAAAAGACATATAAAATAGAAAGCGTTAGCTTGTATTCTTGTTTCGGAAAAATCGGCAAAATTTTAATGAAGCAGTCAAGAGTAAAAGTTGATGCCTACGGTATATCCGTGGGCTTTTACTCGTTATATGACTGCAAGGTGTTTGCCGATACCTCCGAGACGTAGACGAAGCAAAAAGTCCACGTTTTTTATTTGTCTATACCTCAGCAAAAGGACTTAACAGAGTTAACAACAATCAAAATTACAAGAGCAATGAAAAAATTAACTTATTTATTCGTAGCTTGTATGGTGTCTTTGGTTGTGGCAAGTTGCGGAGGTGGTTCTAATTCTTCCGAAGCAGATAGAATTGCTCAACTGGAAGATAGCATTGCAAAGCTGAATAGTAATGAGGTTAGCGATGGCAATGGTACAGATGGCAATAATTTCTCAACAACCTACAAGGCAATAGATAAGCATGGTACTACCTTTTATTTTGTACTAAACGAAGATAAATCTGCAAAAGCCACTGCCAAAGGTATGAATGGAACAGTGTATGGTTCGTGGGAAGATTTATCTAATATCAATAGAGGTATCTGTATTGAATTAAGCGATTATATCCCTAATATTTATTATGAAGCAGGTACCCAAGAATTTCACAGTGTGTATATAAAAGATGGGTGGTTATATGCCAAAGGTGATTATGCGAAAGCTAACAACCCACAATGGAGAATTAAAATTGAAAAAACACAAGAAAAAGTAAAATTTCCAAATGCCACACCATCAAAACACACTTCTATTGAAGGATCATATAGATGGCAAGGTTATTATAACGGACACTTAGTAGAATTTGCATTTCTGATTAAAGACGGAGAGGTTGTTACTGCTAATTGGAAAACAGGTGGTACTATGGGTATGCTGTCTGGGAAAATTAACAATGGTGAGTTTTATGGAGAGACAACTTCCGTATCAGGGAATTGGGTTAAAATCGATCTACGAAGTGGTAAAGGCAAAATGGATTGGCTTGGTGAGGGTGAAAAAGATATAACCTTCACCAAAACAAATTGACAGACCATCAATTAACGATCTGCTTTAATCTCAAACTCAGCTTTTAACCGCTGAACTGTGCTGACAGAAACATCGCATAGTTTGGCGGTTTTTCTTATGCTGATGCCTTGTTTCAATAACTTAATTACTTGCTTGTATTCTTCGGATTTTTCTTCTTTTGACTTTGTAGAGCCTTCTTTTCTGCCGAGTTTACCGCCTTTGTCAATGTAGAGTTGACGGCCACTATTCAGACGAAATTTAATGTTTTCTCTTTCCAACTGAGCGCAGGTTGAGAGGGTGGCAATCATAACGGGGGCAAACATAGACGGCTTGCCTTCCTCGTCTAAAAGCGTGAATTGTTCCTTCTGCATATAAAGGTTAATTCCTTCATCAACTAACATCTTCACGGTTTCAAGAACTTCAAAAGCGTTTCTTCCGAGTCGTGAAAGTTCTGACACCAAAAGCATATCAACCTTATTTGTCTTGCAGTAGTCAAGAGCCTCAACAAAGATGGGTCGCTCGTTATTTTTCTTTGCTCCACTAACCTTTTCTTCAAAAGTCTTTACGACTTCCATACCCTTATATTCGGCATACTTGTTGAGGTCGGCTATCTGGCGAGCTGTGTTCTGTCGGTCGGTGGTACTTGATACTCGTGCGTAAATTATTGCTTTCATCGTCTTTGTCATTTTCACAATACAAAGGTAGTAAAAATATTTGATGTATGCAAATAATTCTTTGATTAATTTGACTACATAATTTTGTATTCTGAGAAAGTGTTTGTAGATTTATTTGAATACACTTTCTAAAGAATACAATTTTGGAACAATAAATCTCTAACGTTCCGATATATAAAGAAAACATTAAGTAGGAAAATTTGCAGGATTCAATACCTCAACTTTTTAATCTTCAATAAATAAACTAACCTCGGATGTGATAAAACGATACTTATACAATTTCGCTAAAGCAATGATAGATTACTCAGCTGGTATCAATCGCCAATAATCTGTTAAAGCTTTACTGATTTTACGTTTGGCATCTTCGGTGTGGTGCTTGCCGTGCATGGGGTTCTTACTACCTAATTTTGCCAACCTCATCTTAAACTTGGTGCTTTCCGATAATTTTCTTCTGATTCTTTTTGACATATTTTGAACTTTAATGATTTATTCGTATATTTATAAATAGTTCTTAACTCTGAAAAATTACAATGGCTCAAAGACAATATCTATATCAAGTATCAATAGATGCTCTTGAAATAACATATACGACAACTGACGAAATGAAAGAATATCTATCGTCAGACGATGCGACATATTATTTTGGAGAAAATAAAGAGATTATTCTCAAACGGTCGGATTCTCGGTATTATAAAAATGAGTTTACTATATGGTGTAAGGATTGGAACGAAAACAGAGGTAATTTCAAGAGAATAGTTGGATATATGCGTTTCGGCTCTTTTAATAAGAATCGGCAAAACGTGTATATAACTTATGAAAATGAGGCTCTTTATTCATGGCTGGTGGGGGCGCGGTATTATATTGAGGAGGCTTTGAATTTGGAATTTTTGCAGATTTCTAAATTTGATATTGCCGTGGATTTCAATTTCAACGTAGAAAAACACCTTATACGGCAATATAAAGATGATTCGTATGACCTTATTATAAATGGTAGGGTAGCCGACAATAAAGCGGTGTATGGGGTCGGATTCTTGTCTTGGTGGAATCCTCGGCATAGACTATTTGCTAATCCCCAAATGCTTGTCAAGAATGACAAAAGCACCTTGACAATGAAAACGTATAATAAGAAAAAGGAGATAGAGCAAGAGAGCAATAAGTATTATATTCAGGAGAAAACGGGATTTCACACGGTAATGTATAGGGTTGAAATAACGTGTAAAAATCACAAATTGTTAAAGAAAACCCTTGATGCGCTCGGTGTAAGTGATGAGTTTCTTTATGTTCATTTGGACGATGAGAATGTATTGTTAACCGTGTTTTCGCACCTACTTGATAGGGTCATACACCTACGCAAAAACCGAAAACCTATAAATATACTTGATGAGGCTCTTAAGGGCTTGTAGACTTATGTAATAAGTTTGGAGATGGCGTATTTTGGGGCTATTGGTTAATAGGCCGAAAATGCAAAAATGTAAAATTTTTGACACGGCTAACGGATAGTTCGTTAAAGGTCAATTTGAGATTAATCTATCTGAAACAGAGGATACCTTGAGCCGAGTTAAATAAATTAATTTTCCGATTTCCACTTCAGATAAGCCTCGTATCTTTCTAACCCTTCCGTATCGCCCTTTGCCTTTAATGCTTCTCGGATTTCGTCTTGATGTTTTTCTTCTTCCTTTGCCGATATTTCCTTGAATATATCTTGACCGATAATTAACGACTTATTGTTAGCCTCAACAATGTTAATCGTATCAAATTCTTTGAGGTAAGTTTGAATCTCGGACGGATTGCGCCCCATATTCTGAGCGATGAGGCCGATGGGGACGTTAGCGTGATATAACTGACTTGCATAACTATGACGTGCCGAATAAAATGTAATCGGTGGCATGCCTAACCGTTTGGCGATACGTTTGAGATTTACGTTGACTAAATAATTCATGTAGGTCATACGGCAAAATTTCACCTCTGCCGAATCGTTCTGATGGTCAAAAATTGGAAACAAATAACGCTCTAAATCGTAATCATCTAATTGGTCGTAATCGTCAAAGTAACTTCCAAACGGATTGAGGTAGGGCATCATATTAGCGGTTTCAACGACGATCCGTGTGTGGTGGTGCGTCTTGGCTCGGTAGGTGCTGATGTCGTAATGTAGGATGGTGCGCTTATGCTTTTCGGCATAGTCAACACCGTGTAATGCTGAATCTCGCTGATATTTTTCGTTATCAACTACTTCAACTAAATGTAAATCTTTTAATTTCAAATTGGCAATATCTACTAACGCTAAACCTTGAAACAAATAACTTGTAAGATATAACGCAAGTGAAAATTGCTCTGCGTTTATCGGTGTGAGTTTGTTCTGACCTTTCAATTTAAACTTTTGATTAACCCAATATTGCTTGAGGTCGTGTTCTCCATAGACGTTATTATCTTCTATACCTAACATACCATAACGCTGATAATAATACCTCATCAACTTGGTAATCTCGTCAATGGTTAAGGCTCGTTTCCGTGTTTGAGTATTTAACTTTTTACTAAATGTAAAGTTTGAAAATGGGGTTTCCTTAATGTAATCTTGCCTCTTGGCATAGTTGATAATAGCCTTAAAACAATCAAAAAATTTTCTGATGGAATTATCAGAGTAGTGGCATCGTAAGTGTTCTTCAAATTCAGATAGCCAACTTGGAGTTATTTCAAATAACTCTAAATCAATATTATTTGTATATTTTTTAATACGGTTAAGCAACGTGCGATATCCGACAGCATTATTATGACTTTGTTTTTCCTCCTTGAAAAAAGTAATACGTTCTTCAAAAAGGGAATATAAAGTTATTTGAGTGGGGGCTGATTTGGTGAGGTGTTTAACGATGGTGGCAGCTGTGTAATCGTCTTTACCTTCTAACGATAAAACATAATCGTTTGCCTTTGTCAGTTCTCGGGTTATAATGGTGTTGAGGCTACTTGCACGACTTCCTTTAACCTTGTTTTTATCCTTGTTCCACTCGGATGGTTTGCATGAGATGCCGATACTCTTATAGGTGCGTTTACCGTTATAACACACTCGCAACATTATAGGGTGTTCACCGTTGGCAAGCGTCTTGCTTGTATATAATATTGGTGTAATGGTCGGTAGGTTGCGTTTCATATCTTGCAAATGGTTTACCTTGTGGTTTACATAAATTGAAATAAAACCTATGATTCGGTTTACAATGCAAAGATACAAAATAATCCTAACACTATGAGTATTAGGATTAAATTATTTATAAAATATTTTCTATTCGTTGCCCAGGCAGACAAAGAGAATCCGGATCTTTTCCTTCTCCTTCAGCTCCGAGGCGAGCTGAAGGGAATGTTCGCGCTCAGGCTTCATTCGGGTTTACCCGATTTGGCGGCGTCGAGTTCAGGCTCCGCAGCGACACTGTCGGTTGTCTCAGGGGCGCTCTCCTGCTTTGGCTCGGGGGCCGGGATGACACGTTCCTGCTTGATGGCGTTTTCCAGGGAGATCATCAGACGATGGTATTCGACCTGAAGTTCCGTCTTGGTCTTATCGTCGAGTTTCCCCCCTTCGATAGCTTTGGTCAGGCTGTTGACGACCGTCTGGGGAGAGACATTGACCTTATAGCGCTTGTTGAACTCCTTGAGCGTCATGGCCAGCTGGATTCCCTGCATGATGCCGTCGTTATATGTCTGCTGGTCGGTGACCATTGTCATTCCCTGCTTGAAGCCGAGGATAAATTCCTTCTGGGCGTCGGGGCGCTGATAGTTGGTGTCGCGCTCGACGACAGCGAAATACTGGTCGCCGATAAGGCGTCCGAAATCGACGGCAAGCGAGTCGGCCTGCGCCTGGCGGGCGGCGTCGGCTTCATTGGTGGGGGCGGTGCTGTTGTTTGTGCAGGAAGCGAGCATCACTGCCGCGAGCCCGGCTCCCATAAAGATTTTTGTCAGTTTCATACGTTTTCGTTTTCAGTGGTGGGGGTATCCCCCTCTCCGGAGGGGAGGGACTGCGCCGGAAGAGTATCCGGAAGTTCTTCCCCGGCAGGGGCTACTATGACCTCGACGGTGTCTCCGTTAGGCTCGACTGTGTCGGTCGTGCGTCCCTTGCAGGAGACAAGAAGGGTCAAACCCACTGCAAAAATAATCATTTTTTTCATATTTTCCTCTATTTGTATTTGTCCATTATCATAAGAGCGGAGGCGACATCGCCTCCGCTCTTATCTCTTATTTAATTATTTCTGGGGATTGACCTTGATAAGCTCGACCTCGAAGATGAGAGGGGCGTTGGGGGGGATGGGACCTCCGGGAGTCCCGGTCTCGCCGTATGCGATCGAGGCGGGGAGGTAGAAGACATTCTTCCCTCCCTCCTTCATCAGCTGCAGACCTTCGGTCCAACCTGCTATGACGCGGTTGAGCGGGAAACTGATGGGCTCGCCGCGCTCTACACTCGAATCGAAGACAGTGCCGTCAAGCAGACGACCGGTGTAGTGGACAAGAACGACATCAGTAGGTCCGGAGGGCTTCTTTCCGGTTCCTTCCTCGACGACGACATATTTCAGGCCGGAATTGGTCTGGGCATACTTCTCGGCGCTGGCTTTATCGGCTTTGTTGCCGGCTTTGGCGAAGAAGGCTGCGTCGTATGCCGACATTTTCTTTCCGGCGACCTTATCGGCCAGTTCGTCACTCTTGCGCTCTATCTCGTCGGCCACTCCCTCGGCGGCGTCAGAAGCTGACGAAGCGAGGCTGTCGACCGTTTCCACAAGGTCGGTCATGGCGTCAAGGGTCGCGGTGCTGTCGGCCTTGTCACTGTTCTTTCCGCCGCAGGCCGTCAACGACGAAAAGGCTGCGGCTGCCGCTATCGCGGCGGCCACGGCCATAATATTCTTCTTTTTCATTCTTTTTCTTTCGACGTCATCTTAGGTAAGATGAGCGTTCGATCACGCTTTCTTGTTGACCTTGATCAGCTCTACCTCGAAAATAAGAGTCGAGTGGGGCGGAATGGCGTTGGGCACCCCCTGAGGACCGTAAGCAAGATCGGACGGGATGAAGAACTCGTATTTAGCTCCCTCCTTCATCAGCTGAACACCTTCGGTCCAGCCGGGAATGACGCGGTTGAGGGGGAAGGTAGCGGGTTCGCCACGGTTGATGCTCGAATCGAAGACGGTGCCGTCGATGAGTTTGCCCGTATAGTGGACAGTCACTTCATCCTCGGCCGAGGGCTGTGCGCCCTCTCCCTCTTTGACAACGACATACTGAAGGCCGCTCTCGGTAGTCTTGACTTCGGCGCGCTCCTTGTTCTTAGCCAGGAATTCTTCGCCGGCCTTGCGGGCCTCAGCCTCCATCTTGCGCTGGAGTTCGCCGAGATACTCGTTGATGAGCTGGTGGGCCTCCTCCTCGGGAATTTCGGGGGTACCGCCGTCAAACGCTACTTTCACACCATCCTTGAAACTGTCATACTGGAGTTCTTTGACTCCCATTGCCTGGAGCTGCTTGCCCATGACAAGACCCCATGCGTAACTGAGTTTATCCATAATTCTACTTGAATCTTTTTCTCTATTTAAGGTTATACTTGAATTTTGTTTGTGAAGTTGTATCAACTTCTTCCCTCTACCCACATAAATCTAACGCTCGCAACCCCTCTAAAGTTTTTCGATCTTTCCCCTGCCGGTGCAAGATTCCCCTGCCGGCGTAATATAGGTAAAGGGGGATAGCAATATGCCTCATTGAAAATCTTCCAGGCGTCCGCGCTCAAAGGCATCGATGAAGCTGCCGGGGGTGGCGTTGACTATGCGGGCGCCGAGGGTGGCGGCGTAGTCGCGGATATCGAAATAGCTGCGAAAGGCGATGGCGAGTGATTGATAGATGTCGTGAAGGTGATAACCGGCATATTCGCGGGCCACGCGCTCCTGTTCGTCGGGATGCTCCTTATAGAAGTGGGGCTGTACGGAGATGACCCGGTTCATATCATCAACCCAGAGTGTCCGGCTCCAGCTGTGGTCGGCGCCTACAATGCGTATGTCGCGGTATCCTTCGCGCAGGGCGATCATCAGGGAGGGTATGAGGACATTGCGGGGACGCGGCATCCCGAGCCCGCGGCGAAAGAGCCAGTGGCGGAGCCTCCGGCCCCCCTCGACCGGGGTCATGTTGAAATAGCGGACGCGTATTTGGGGATGCGTGCCGAGCAGACGCAACGTCTCCAGACGGCGCTGAGCCGGAACATGCAGCGTCAGCGGCCAGTCTACCTGTCCTAACCGACGCCATAGACGGGCGACATTCTCGTCAGTAGCCGACCCTATGAAGAAATGTGGGTCCGCAAGCACGAGCTGCCCGGGACGGAAGTCAAAGAACTCATCCGAATTGGGTGCGAAGTTGACCGCCAGAAGATCCGATTGTTTCAGTATCTTGCGTCCGTAGTCGAGGGCCTCCCGCAGGGATGGGCCGTTTCCCATGATGACAAGGGGTTTATCCTTGGGTTCTCCGGCGGCGCTCGGCTTTCCCGACATGAGCATGACCTTCCCCAACGAGGCTATCCCCTCTCCTATCCTCCGGCACCACCCGGCTCCTTTCTCCGCTTTTTTTGCTATTCCCATAATCTTCTGTCTGTTGTCTGTTTTGTCTCGTAAGCGACCTCAGGTCAGTCCCTGCGCTCGCTTGCGGGCAGCCTCTTTCTTCTTTCTGCTCTCGACGGGATCGAACGGGTTTGCCGTCGGGTCGAATATATCCTCTTCTTCCTCGACTGCATCCGCCGGCCCTGCGGCTCCGCGATCCTTGGGCTTGTTCTTCCGGATGGCGGACGCCTTCTGAAGATCGACGGGAGTCTCGAAGATACTCCAGGTCTGGTCTATATCCCAGTTCTTCTTGATGTTCAGACGACCGGGATAATAGTAGGCTTCTTCCGGCATGAGTCCCGAAGAGGGATCTCCGGTGTCATACTCGCCGTTGCCGTTATAGTCGAGATAGAGGCGGGCGTAATAGACTCCGGGGTCAAGAAAACGAAATTCACACTTCCCGTTCTCGACAATCCCCTTGCGGACGGGGAGATCGGATCCGTTAAGGAGCTCGACGACACCTCTCTCACCGGGTTCGAGCCCGCGGATATCGAACATCAGCGTCGCGTAGTCCTCCTCCGACTTTGTGGAGAACTCGCGCGATATACTCTTCATGACATGGCCATATATTCCTTCCGCCGACGCCGAGTCGGCGAGGAGACGATAGGTAGTTGAATAATCCCAGGGATAGTCTATCCTGAAACGTCGCGGCAGCAATGAGTCGGGACGCGACAGGGTCATCTCGTGGCGGGATGGAATCCAGAGTGTATCCTTCTTCTCCTCCAGACGGAAAGAGGCTGTGTCGAGACGGGCCGTAGGGGTAGCGAAATCAAACAGCAACGGTTTCCAGACCTCCTGCTGCGAGCCTGAGAGAAATTCGATGTTCAACGAAGGGGTCTCCTGTTTCCTTTCCTTCTCCTCTTCATCTTTCTTTCCTTTCCGGGGCTTGGTGGCACGAGGCCTGTTTGTGACGAAATCGAGAATATCGCTACCCATGACGAGAGTTCCTGTGGAGTCGGGACGAAGGAACCGGGTTTCCAGCGAGAGGGTATCTATACGGACCATATCCTCCGGAAGCCAGTATGTCAGGGTGTCGTTGGTCGCCGAGCGTTCCGAGATTAGACGGTCGGCGATGTCGGGAAAGAGGTGGGAGATGAATGTCGGCAATGAGTCGGAAGGGGCGTTGAACCGTAGATACAGGCGTGTCGAGTCGCGGCGTGCATATTCGGCGAGATATTGCGGTCGGCGCTGCGTGTTGAAGCTGCGCAACAGCAGGTCGTTGGGAAGGAAGAGGGTGCGCTCGCGCTCTGTTATCGTATCGACGGCACCCGTCTTTAGATTGAGGATGGTGTCGGTGACGGTGATGCGTTCCGCTGTGGGGCGCACGGTATAGGGGAGGAAGGCGAGATCCTCCTCCGGATTGGCATATTTCTTGTCGTTGTCGAGATCCTTGAGGGCATAGACGTGGTATTCGCCATCAGCCAAACCACCGATGGTGAAGCGTCCCCGGTCATCGGTCTGGGCAACGCGCTCGAAGGGGAGGGTCGAGAATGCTGTGTCGGATAGGTTGCTGTAGACTCCGACAAGTATATTCTGCTGCGGCTCCAGGTCGCGGGCGCCGAGAACCATTCCCGAGATTTCGAGGGTGTCCAGGACTGCGCCTGTGGAGAAGGTATAGTAGAAGTTGCTGAGCTTGTTTCCTTCGTTGTTATCCTCTATGGCGTCAGCGAAATCGACTGTGTAGGTGGTGTTGGGGGCCAAGGTGTCCTGAAATTCGATGGTCACGCGTCGCCCGGAACTGCTGACGCGAGGCACCGACGCACTGACAGGCGAGATCATGACCTTCGAGAAGGCATCCTTGACATTCACTATCTCGTTAAATTCAAGAACTGCACGTCGCAAGGTGCGGCTGACCTCCGTCGAACCCTGTGGAGGATTGGCACGAAGGAAGCGGGGCGGATCTTCATCGCGAGCGCCCCCCGACGGATTACCGATCGAGGCACACCCCCATAAAGCCGCCGTCAGCAATACGATCGCCACCAGCCGCATCAAACACCGGATCCCCCCGCCTCTGACTTTATCTCGTTTCATTCCCATTGAATTATCACTCTCCTTCCCTTTGAGTTTCACCCGGCAAAACTGACAGCAGGCTTGATTTTATACAGCTTCACCGGTTCCAAAACGCAAAGATAACACCAAACCCACGAACTTCACCCATTCAGCGACAAAAAAGAGAACAACACCTCCCCGGAACCTTAATACCCCCATTAATACATAAAACTAAAATCAGCAAGAAGAACTATTAAACCAGGAAGAAGAACTATAAACCAGGAAGAAATATGAAATCAGGAAGAAGAACTATAAACCAGGAAGAACTATGAAATCAGGAAGAAGAATTATTAAATCAGGATTGGACAGAGCGGATGTTCTTAGTCTACTTTATTTTATCGAAAATTTACTGCTCATATCTTATTCATCATTATTTACGAAACCTAATTGTTCTGAAACCAAATTATTTAAGAAACCCTATTTCTTCTCATAATCCCTCCCCCAATTCCCCATCTCCGTCAGTGCATAAGCCGCTTGCGGCTTATCCCCCTCCCAGGCTCACTCCCCCCTTTCCCAACTCAAAACCTCCCCTTCATTCGCTCGATCATGCCGAAGACAATCAGAAGCAAGACCGCAGTAACCACAATCGCTATCACTGTCCCCCAGCGAACCCAGAAGGCCGGCCGTCCTCCTTCCCCCTCTGACCTTTCCTTCATCCTCTTATTTCAATTAATTCCAATTTCAATTAATTCCAATTTCAACTAATTCCTTTAGCAACCGCTCCCGATTTCGCCGGAGGTCATAATCACAGGCGACCTCACTCCCCCAATTCAAGCTGATTCCTGACCAGGCGGTGGTAATGGCCGCGGAGGGCCAGAAGCTCCTCGTGACTACCGCGCTCAACGATCCGCCCTTTGTCAAGGACGATGATGCAGTCTGCCCGCCTCACCGTCGAGAGTCTGTGGGCCGAGATGATGACGGTTCGACCGGCATAGAAGCGGTCAAGCCGCTCCGTGATCTCCGCCTCCGTCGTGGTGTCAAGCGAATTGGTCGCCTCATCCAAAAAGATATAGGAGGGATCGCGGTAGACAGCCCGCGCTATCAGCACCCGCTGTTTCTGTCCCTGGCTCAATCCGTGACCGGTATCTCCAATCCGCGTGTCAAGACCCATCGGGAGACGCTCGACAAGCTCGCTCAGCGATGCCGTCCGTGCAGCCGCCATCACTCGCTCATCATCCGGTTTCCCATCGCCACAGGCAATGTTGCGACGCAGAGTCTCTCCGAAAATCACGCCGTTCTGCATCACACATCCGCACTGCCGACGCCAACGACGTTTCGACATTCCGCTCAGATCCTCCCCTCCTATTCTGATCTCTCCGCTGTCGGGGGTATAATAACCTAACAGGAGCTTTACAAGTGTCGTCTTGCCGCTCCCCGAAGTCCCGACTATCGCCGTGACGCTCCCGGCCGGAATACGGAGGCTCACATTCTCAAGAGCCGGTGCTTTGTCATAGCGGTTGTAGCGGAACGTGACGTCCCGAACCTCTATGTCGCGGGCCGCGACGGGTCCGCTCTCCTCAGTTGTGGCCGGTGTGTCAGTTGTGGTTGATGCGTCTGTTGTGGCCGGCGCGTCTTCATCACAATCCTCGGGAGCCCTGTGCCGGATATCGGAGATACGGTTGACCGACAGCACAAGATCCTGAAGTCCGTAGATTGCTCCCATTATCTGGCTGACGGGAGAGGTGAGCTGACCGGCCACGAACTGGATGGCCATCATGTCGCCCAACGTATTGCCCCCCTCGATGACCGACGCCGCCGCCATGACCGTGACCAGCAGGTTGCGGAACTCCCCGATGAACAGCGCTCCGCTCTCCTGACTCTGGCTCAGGCGCAGACTCTTGGACTGAAGAGCGAAGAGGCGGCGCTGCATATCCTCCCACTCCCGGCGCTTGCGCTCCTCGCAATCCTGTAGCTTGATTTCGGGAACCGAACTCAGCAGGTTGTAGACAATCGTCTGGCTCCCGGACTGAAGCTCGAAAAGTTCCGTGTCAAGAAGACGGCGTCGATGGAGATAAAGAAGCGTCCACGCGCAATAGAGGGCGCTCAAGCCGATATAGACGCCGAAGATCGGGGGAGAGAGATAGAACAGCACTCCGCTCATGATCAGGAAGGTCAGAAGAGAGAAGAGGGTCGACGGCGCCTGTGTCGTCAGAAAGCCCTGTATGCGGCTGTGGTCGGCGACCCGTTGCGTCAGGTCGCCGATCTGACGGGTGTCGAAAAAGCGCATCGGAAGACGAAGAAGGCGCGAGAAGAAGTCGCTGACCATCACCAGGTTGAACTGCAGAGAGATATGCAGCGTTATCCATCGCCTTATGAACCCTACCGCCGCCTTGCCGCAGACTATGACCGTCTCTCCTATCAGGATAAGCCATATCAGGCTCAGGCTCCGGTTGTTTATCCCGACATCGACGATATCGCGGAGCAGAAAGGGCAGCAGAAGGTCGAGGAGGGTTCCGAAGAGGAGTCCCGCCAGTAGCTGAAGCCACAACGAGCGGTACTCCCGCAGTGAGGGACCCCAGGAGCGGAAAAATTCCCGCACACCGCGCCCCTCCCCCCTCTCCGGGCCAGACGCGTATTCATCGCCGTCAGGCTGGAAGAGCATCGCTATACCGAGACGCCCGTCATAACACCAGTTCTCCTCCATCTCGGCACGGTTGCAGGTGTAGCGACCCTTCGCCGGGTCAGCGATATGGTAACGCTCCCCGTTTTTCGAGATCCGGTAAAGGACGACATAGTGGTTCTGACGCCAATGAAGCAACGCGGGAAGGGGACACTCCCCCAACCGCTCCACCGCCAGACGACCGGCCTCGGCATGAAGCCCAAGTGTCTCGGCGGCGATGCGGATGGTGTTGAGCGACACCCCGAGCTTGCTCGGAGGGCAGAGTTCCTCTATGCGCTCCATCCCGGCCGTGATCCCGAAATGACGGCAGATCATCCACAGGCAGGAGGCCCCGCACTGCATCAGATCGCGCTGACGGAAGAACGGAAAGGGTCTCAACAGTCTCTTCATGGATCTTGTTAAAATTTCAGGCAGGTCAATGCAGTATCGCGGAGGTTGCCTGTTCGGGAGCGTTCAGGTCCGTTTTCTGCTCGACTTTCTTGCCGTAGGAGATGGACCAGGCGGCCGAAATCTGTATCCTGCAATGACAAACATAGTTATAGCCGGTCGACGTGGAGTTGTAGACCGGGGATTCTATCCATGATTTCGTATACTCCCAGCTGTCCGAGAACGGATTGAGTACCGCGACTCTCAGGTTCCAGTCACCGTTTCCCCAACCTGCCAATAAATAGTATATCGGCCGCGTGTTCGTCCAGCCTGTGTCGGTAAGTCTTTTACTTTCGCTTTCGTAGCTCCCCGCGACATAAAAGTTGCCGTGGAACCAGGTGATGTTGGCCGAATAATTCAAAGCGTTCATGCTCCTTTTCGTCGTAGTGTGGCGGTCGGCGTATTCTCCGCCGACGCGCACAGTGCCTGTCAGGGAGTTCGACAGGAAACGTCCGCTCAGGCTCACTCCGTAGTTCAGCCTGTCGAAATGCGGCATGTTGGCGTAGCCGCGCAATATGATCTCACGACCGTCATACGAGCTCCTTTCGTAGCTTTCGGTAATGATGTTGCTGAGCCGGTTGTAACCCACGTTGGCCGACATCGAGAATGTTTCCGAGAAGAATTGCGTCCAGGTGCCTCCGACATCGTTGTAGCGGCTGTCTTTGAGGTAGGGGTTTCCCGTTATCGCGAAAAGGGGGTTCTGAAGGAAGATGTCCTGGGTAAGCTGGCTCATCGACGGGTTCCCGAAATATAGATTGGAAGAGAGCTGCAGCCGGGTACGCTGCGTCGGATTGTATCCTAAGACAACCATATAATGAGTGCTCAGCTCGTTGAAGCGTTCCCTTCCGTTGGTCTCGCTCCGGCCCCAGTTACCCTGCAGGTACACATAGCTCCAGAACTTGCCGAACCGGAGGTTGCCTGACAGGGACAGCACGGCGTGGGTATAGTGGTTATGGATGTCTGTGGCCGAACTGCCGACATATTCGATGGCGTCGTCGGTGTGACGTCCCCAGAAACCTACATCCAGCATCTGCTGTCCGAACTGCCGGGACAGGAACGCGCGCAGATCGTAATCCAGGCTCTTCTCCCGTGCGTCGTTCACTATATGATAGTCCAGTCCTGTCGTGCTGTAGTCGGAACTGATATGGCCGTAGCTGAAGGTGGGTCGGACGGTCAGCATGTATCTGTGCGGAAGACTCCAGCGGTATTCGCCGTTCCATCTTAGCGTTAGATTCCGGTTCCGGGTATCCGTTTCCTCCCAGTCGCTGTCCACTACATCCGGGGTATAGGTCGTCACGCTTTTCTGTTTTACAGGCCTGTTCTGAAACGAAAAGCCTACGGTGTTGGCGATGACGCTGTTCTCCCCCTGGTAGGTAGCTTTCAAACTGGCGTA
>JAAVDN010000016.1 GCA_014801785.1 Bacteroides sp.
CCCTCCCCCCGTTCCCCGCCCCAGCCCGAATAGGGGTCAGAGGGCTTCCAGCCCTCGCTGTCCGACCCGACCCTGACCCTCAACCCCGATAGATTTAAGATATTCATCAGGCTCATGCAAAGCATCGACAAGTTTCCGCATCGTAGAATAAAGCTTACCCTCCAAATCCCTTTTCGCTTCCGGGTCGCTCTCACCCTTTATCTCCTCCCGGATAACATTGATATCCGGCTCGAACCGCTCGAATATCTGATAGCGGAGAAATTCATCCGAGTTATAAAGAAAATCAACCCTTTCAGCGGCACCGAGGATTCCTTCGCTCTTATCGTCCAGATATCCTTTAAACCTATACTTCGTCTTTTTCGCCTCATATCTATATTTATAATACTCGTTCTGAAGCTTCCTGTTCTCAGTCCTATCGTCTCCGGTTTTCACCACACGATTAGCCAAAGGCACATGTTTCCATTCAAATTCTCTCTTACCGGCAAGCGCTTCCACCCATTTAAGCGTGTTCGAAGGAAATGAGAACGCGCCCCCCAGATAACCCTTGAGCACATACTCTATTTTTGCCGGGTTGAGGTCGAAAGTCCCCTTCGTATAATCGTCTCCCTTTGCCGGCAATGTATTGTTCAGCCATCGCGAGAACTCCACAAGATGTTGATCCGCGCTCTGATAAACTCTCTTGAACTCCGGATCAAGCTCATTGAAAGGTGTCTGTTTCGAGATCGGCAGTCCGGTCCAACCCTTGTTCATGATGTACGCCTCCGTCATTGGCTTAAATGCAGTTGGCACGAACGGATGGATAATGTCCATAACCTCTATCCCCTTCTCATTTGAACTGCTGAAGGCTCCTCCCTCAAGCATATCTATCGGCATAAGCTGGCTCACCAGTCCCATGAGCTGGAAAGTAAGCTCTTCGCCTGAGTATCGCTCTTTTCCCGTCAGCACTCCGGTGGCAAGCTCTCCCAGTCCGTACATCGCCCTGTACTCGATTGGCAGAGGTATGGCGATCCATTTTCCTGCTGCCCAGATACACACATTGCTACGTCGCACATATTCCGGTAGATTGTAATACGCGTCCTTATCGTCATCGTCTCCATCACCACCTCCGAATATATTCATCAGAAGAAGGTTTAGGAAGTGGATTCCCATTCCGAATCCGAAAAGCACCGCGCTTGCCGGTATTGCTTTGACCGGATTCCGTTTGAATCCCCTCAGATAGTTGGTAAGTCCCTGCACTCCCGCGTTCCAGAAGGCAAAGCCCCCTCTTCCGGCCCAGCTCAGGCCTGCTCCGAAGTTGCCCAGCGAAGTTTGACCCGCCGTTCCGAAAAACTTGCCCCCGCTTCCCTTCTTGTTGAAGTTCACGCTTATCTCCTTGGCGTCATAAATACTTCGGTCGATCGAGCGCCCCATTTCCCTTGATGTCACATACGCCGCGAAGCGAGCGCAGTTCTCCACACTCCGGTTCGCCGTCTCTATCCCCTGGCCGAGAGCCGCCCACGCCTTGCGTCCCGCGCTCCCTTGCTTTCGTAGCTCGGCCGCTATACTCTCCTTATGCCTTTCTATATCCTTGACGCTCGTGTAGCCTGTCTCCCCTCCGTTAAGCATGAACTCCTTGAACAGCCTCTCATACTTATCCCCCATATCCAACGTCCCGTTCTCCCATTTCCTGAACAGCATCCCCATCGAATAGACTACACCCCCCTTCGGTCCATGGCGGAGTCTCGCAGCTCTCCGAGGAGACATCGGTGAAAACTTCCCACAGTTCTTTAAGAACTGCAAAGAATACCGCGGATTCTCCTTAACCCATACCTGTGTGTTTGAATAGATCATGTCCCTCATGAAGTTGCTTACTATGAAATCAGGGTTTCTCGTCGTATATAACGCGCTCAACTCCCTGTTGATTCTTGTGCCGAGGCTTGACAACGCCGCAGTCACACCCCCAGTCTCCACATCCGGATTCGTCAACCCGTTAAGTGCCTGCGCAGCCCTCGGATTCCCGTTGACCGTCATGACGTACGTCCTCCCGTTACGTCTGACCAGAACCTGATGCTCCCTCAGATTCCCCTTGACAACCTTATACGGAATATGCCGCGCCTCCCGCCCTCGCTTGTACTTGTCCGGCTCCGACTTCCGAAGTGATTCCATCTTAGCCTCGAACTTCGCAACCTCCACAAACACATCCCCGGCCGTCATATCCGGACTCAGATCCGCGAAGACAGGCTCCCACTCGTCCGTCACATCGTTATGCTGCAGCCAAAGCTCGTTGACACTCACAAGATCACTCGGATTTCCCAGCACGAAATTCAGAAACCGCTGCTTCATCACATTCCGGTTCCCCTGCCGGATAGCATCGTCAGCCATCTGAGCGATGAAAGCTATCGGATCGTCAGCCTTGCTCCGGCGCCCCTCCGCCTTCTTGAAAACATTCCCCATCAGCGGACCATCCTTACTCGTCAGATAACCGTACACCTCATCGCTCGTCCTCTCCTCCCAGCCACGGAGCGGAATGTAATAATCATACATCCCCGCAACCTTACTGTACGTCTCCTCGCTGATCAACCCCGTGAGATAAATCTTCTCAAGCGTAGCCGACGTAGCCCGCTTCACATCCTTCCACAACTCACTGACCTTCGCAGCCTCATGATCCCGCTCGTAATCGTCCACCATCTTCTGAGCCGCCGCCTCCGCCCTCTTCCAGTTTTTCTCACCGGTAAGCCCGCACAATCCCGCGAAGTCGCGCTCCGTCTTCTCCGGCTTCTGACCGGGCAGAAGACTACTGTTCCTGTTCTCCGCCTCCTTACGCATATACGCGTTTCTCTCCAGCCCATGCTTTGCCATCATGTAGTCAGTCAGAATCCTCCGCTCCGCCGCATCGCTGCCGCAAAGAGCATGAACGCTCTTCAGAAGAGGTTTCATATACTGTATGAAATATTGCTGCTGCTCCCCGTTGTTGGCGCTGCTCATCCGGTTCTCATAAAGATACGCGTTCTCATACCCGGCGACCTCCTCAATCCGGAAATCCCTACGCCGGGCCCTGTCGCCCTCAGTAAGTATAGCCTCATAAAGCGACTTCAACCCAAGCATCGAATCCTGAACAGCCTCCTGAAACTGCCAGCTCCCACGCGACAACATCTTCTCGTAGACATCCGCCACCATCTTCCGGTCCCGAGGAGTGAAATCCCCGTCCCGGAACCTCAGTTCCTCATCTTCCCCCTCTTCAATCCTTGGATTCTCAAAATTTTCCACTATCTTTGTAGCAGATTCAAGGTCTAAGCCGATTCGTTCAGCCTCTGCGGGATTTATTCGCAGACTGTCGATGAGGCGTAAGACCTTTTCTTTTTGGTCTATTCGTATTGCCTTCCCATCCTGAATCCATTTGATCCATTCATGGTCTTGCTTGGGAAATAGACCCGAAATACTGTTTATCTCCAGACCATCTCGCTTGAATCCTAACGTGACACCTACAAGGAAGTGTTTGCCATCTTTCTCTAATGACACTATCAGATTCCTCACATTATCCTTGCTGTACTCAAATATTGCAAGGGGCTTTTGGATGGCCTTTACCAGATTTCTTACATCTTCCGCCTCAAATTGATGGTTCGTCTGTTGAGATTTCTTTTTCAGCAGAGCTTGCCTCATGGAAATAGGAAGTAAAGGAAAGCCTGCACTGAGAAGGTATCTTGATGGCATTCCTAACTCGAAACGGTGATTCTCCTTAAGTGTGCTATCTGAAAATCTCTTAAGTTCATTATTAAATCTGGTATTCAGCGAATTCACATTATCACCTCCGGAATACCGTACATCCTCAACACCGTGCTGAGGCCGGAAGGCCGAAGCCTCCGCAAATTCCCCGACGCCAAGCTCATACTCCTTCGCCACTCGCGCAGCCTCCCCGAGTATCCCCTTGAAACGCCCCGGTTCCCGAAGATTCTCATAACTCATCCAAAGCACATACCTCAGCTCATTGTCGCTTATCCTCACGTTCCCGCTGAAACCGCACGAGCGCAGGAAGTCCATGAAGAGACCCTTCAGTTTCCGCCACCACCCTGACCTGACATCCTTGAAACTGCCATCCTCGGCCAGACTCGCCATATACTCCTCAGTAGCCACACGCCGATTCCAACCGTTTCTCGCAGCAAGTTGCGAAATCCGCTCTTTAACATCTTCGGTCGCATTGGCCCACACAGCATCCAGGAAAGCCTCAAACTTATCCCCGAAGAGGACACGCAGTCCCTTGTGCCCTACCATCTCATGCAGCAGCGTAGCCTCTGCGTCAGCGATGGAGGAGTGATTGCCGAGCACAATGACGATTTTCCCCGTCCGGGGGTCAAACCATCCCTTAGCCCTCCGCTTCTTCCCTTCAAGTCCCGAAGCATCATCCCTTATATCCACCTCCACACCGCACGACTCCGCAACCGAACGCACCTTCTCCCGCATCGCATCGCGCCGACGCTCTGACTCAGCCTTTCGACGCTCCTGCCATCTGCGCGCCCATCCCCAAGGGCGACGCCAAAGACTCTCCTCATCCACATTTTCCACATCCACGCCCCGCTCACGCATCTTTCCTTCACTACTATCAAGCAATTTCACCCCGGGATCGTAGGATTTCTCGACACCTTTTAGTAACTTTGCAGTCCCATGTGGTACCCCCGTTATATTCGGGCTGACCGTGGGCTCCATTTCAGAGCTGCTATCCTCCGGTAGTTGCGGATTCGCAAAATCTTTCACTATCTTCGCAGCATCTTCAAAGGTCTCAATGGCGATTGCCTGCGAATTTGTTTTCGCTGAGGACAGCCATGCGAGACCCTTTTTCTTGTCTACCCATATCAGACTGTCATTTTCAATTATCGGCATCACTATATTCTCGGTCTCCCGGCCATGGATGCTGGCGATATCGTTCACCTCCGTGAATTCATGCCCAAACTGCTGTTGCTTCCCGAGCTTGATGGCCACGAAGATATTCTGCCCTGACTCGGTCGTCAACTCTGTCAAGACTCCGATGCTGTCATCATCGCTCTTGAATACAAAGATGGGATCTGCGAGGGAAGAGGGAAGATTTTGCATGTCTCTTTCAGTCAGTCCATGCTTCTTTCTTGCTTTTGTCAGTACCTTCTGGCGCAAGATGATCTCTCGCTCCGGCATGAATCCTTCCAGTATGCCATGAGGTTTCCCCAGACTGATGTGCTCGGAGGCTTTCATCTCACCATTTGCCCATCTTTCCAGATCGTCATTGAATCTATCGTTAATTGCTTCTACCTCATCATCAAGTCGGAAACGTATCCCATCCTCCCCCTCTCCGGATTCCCCCTTACCCTCAACACCGTGCTGAGGGCTTAAGCCCGAAGCCTCCGTCAGTTCCATTTCCTCCACACTCCGTCCTGACAGCTTCGCGCACAATTCCCGCAGTTCTGAATATACCGCAACCTGCTTCTCCTTGCCCCCACGTTCAGCTGAATTCATTCTCGTGGTAAAGACCCCGAATGATGTCCTAAGATAAGCATCCAGTGAATCACCCTCCTTATCTTCCCAATCAAGAATCTCCCATACACCGCGCCCCCTTACCTTCAGACAACCCTGCTGTAAAGTTACATTATCCTCACCAACTATCTTACGCAGTTCCCGTGCCGCAGGCTTGCACTTTTTCTCCATACGCGCCTTTCTGTCAATAGTCCTCGCAGGCATCTCGATATCGCGTATGGCATCGAAGAAATCCTCTATCTTTGCAAAATCATTCCGACTGAGATCTATGTTGATCCGATTAGCCACCGCCCGCTGACGTAATCCAGCATCCGTAACCTTATCGATCACCACAACACGCGCCGATACAGAAGTTCCGGCATTCCGGAATGTAACGGAAGGCAACAGAATCTCTCCTGTAACCACCGCCTTCTTCTCCTGTTCATACCACTTGTCAAACTTCGCGTCCGCAGAACCACGCGGAATAATCGCTACCACTCGTCCCCCCTCCTCAAGATGAGAGAAAGCCTTCGCCACATGATCCACCGCCAGACGACCTCCCACACCGAACGGAGGATTCATCAACACCACATCATGCTTATTGACCATATTGTAGTCCTCGAATATTTTATTCTCAAACTTTCTTCCCAGACCACCGGCCTTCAGCTGAAGCTTGCCGAACAAGCTCGATGACGGCTCTATTGCAGTCAATGAATTTTCAGTCGGAACGTAACGCGCGATAGCACCATGTCCCGCGCTCGGCTCGAGAACACTCTCACCTTCTCCGATAGCGCCCCACTGTGCCATCATGAAGCCTAAAGGTTCAGGTGTAGGGAAGTAATCCTTCCCCTCACGGTTATCACGCCTTGAAGTAAGTTTCTGATTGGAATAGAAATCCAATACCGCACACTCGAAGGGATCAACCTCAGTTTCTGAATATGGAGCATCATATTCCTTGCCTCCCACACCCTGCGACGCCGGATCTATATCTCCGCTACGCTCCTCTATTCCACGTACAAAACTCTCACGCAGGTTGCGTGCCTGACTACCCAATGCAAGATTCTCAGTCGTCCCTACCTGCGAATTAAACTTCTGACCGAACAGAAGAAGCTCCGAA
This sequence comes from Bacteroides sp., assembly GCA_014801785.1. Classification (GTDB taxonomy): domain Bacteria; phylum Bacteroidota; class Bacteroidia; order Bacteroidales; family Muribaculaceae; genus Lepagella. The sequence continues at coordinate 6,575 of JAAVDN010000016.1, forward strand.
TCAAGACCTAAAAGAGGATATTCGAATATTGCATTGCTGCGGTTGCCGATTCTGTATATCCGGCCCTCCGTCTGCAACGCAGTAATCGGACTCTGAGGAAGAGCCAACGTAATGAGCACACGCTGGTGCTCCCCCGTGACATCATGAAGGGAGATACCCTCCTTTCCGCTTGATTCCTGAATCACGATGATATTCTTGCCGGACCCGTCATCGTTAAACAGCCTGACAGCCTCATTCTTCTGCCTGACCGACTCCTTTCCGGAAAAGAAAAGCACATTATCCTTCCCGAAATGTTCCGCAAGCTGATCACGGGGCATGCTCAGATCCAAAGTCTTCTCCCACTCGAGAAGATCCTTGTATTTCCTGTTCAGGGACTCTATCTCCTCCAGCTTCTGCCGCTTCCTGGTCTTATCCTTCTCCTCCTTAGCAAGACTGTACGCACGCATAAAAATCAATTCAAACGGCTTGGCAAGAGGCTTGTCGCTCTCCACACGCCGATGGAATACAACCACCTTTCTTCCATGCCTCAGATGCTCCTCTATGCGAGGAATTATCTGATTCGCTTTCATGCTCTCAAACAGCGCGCTCGAATACATATAATTCCCCAGAACGCTTGAGCACGCCTCACGCATCGCTGCGCTCCTATAAAAATCAGACACAGCCTCATTGAACAGAGGTGCATAATCTCCCGTCACCGTCGGGAAATCTCTCGAATAATCGTATTCACTGTCAATGATGCGCCCGCTCATCGTGCCCAGCGTATTCTGGAGATAGTCGCTGAACTCAACCTCCTGACGTGCCACAGCAGCCGGATTGCTGACATTATTCTCCAACCGGTGATAACGGTATTTGTATGCAGCTCCGAAACGATCAAGAAAGAATCTTGTCCTCGGACTCATACGCGAATGGTCATCCTCAGGATAAGAGAATATATAACCCTCCGCGTAATCGATATTGTCGCGAGTGTTGAAAGGAGTGGCACTGAGGAATACAACCTTCGTCCTCTTCACAGCCTCTTCCGCCTCTCTATCGATCCGTGGCTGCTCCTCCTTGTCAAATTTTTCCTTCAAAGCCAAAGCATCCCTCCTCAGTTGGCTCAGCTCCGGAAATTTGGTGTCGGCCAATACATCCCATTCTTCATTGATGAACGGAGGAATCAACCTGTTCACCTTCAGATGGAAAATATTATCCCGCCCGGTCTCCTCCTTCACTTTATTGACAAGCTCAGAGTATTTTTTCTGGAAAGACTCACTCTTGGCCATATATTCCTTCCATACCGGATTTATACTCTGCAGACGAGCCGAAGCATACCCGGTATCGCGGTTGCTGATCTTATAGTGTTGCTTCGCCCCCGAGGTAGTCTCCCCCTTCTTGTTTTCCAGAAGACGGTGACTCTCATCGTAGACAATCAGATCGAACGTCCCTTCAAGCAACGCCTCGTTCTGCCGGAAGTTCGCATAGGTAGTAACGATAGCGCCGCTTCCCCCCTCTGTCGTTGCTGTCGTACCCTTCTCCTTAGCCCAATCCTCAAGACTTCTAAGTTCCAGCCCAAGATTGTTTCCATCCTTGATCCAGTCGCTTACCTTTGTCTGAGACGGAGTAAGTATCAGTACACGCCCTTTACCCTCCTTGACAAAACGTTTGACGATTCCAAGACCGGTATACGTCTTTCCNGTACCTGTACCGTTGGTAAACATATACCCTTTCCCATACCCATGATCACGGTCATTATGANTCTCATCNAANAACTGTGTCTCCGCCCGCAGCACATCCTCCTGTTGCTGCGGCAGAAGGAAAGGCAATGTAGCGCGTATATTCTCAATATCTCCCCGTTTTACGCTGACTCCTTCCGCTTGACGCTGTGCCTCCCGCTTTTCTGCAAGAGTCCGGGCAACCGTCGAACGAAGATTCTCCTTACCTAAGACCGCAGCCCACTCCGATACTTTACGAGTCCTACCNTCAACCGTATATTCACACTCCCACATCTCTTTGATCCACTCCTCGATTTCGGGCTGTGTGAGTCCGGCCTGTTCAAGCTGAGTGCCTATAAGACCGTGCATCCTGTCGCGCCATTCAGAAAATTTGGTTATTCCTGTCCGAATGAGCGCATATCCCGCCTTTGCTCCCGCCACTATCAGTTTGGGAAGAATCTCAAGCTGACGGGAAGACATCATTATGACGCTTATGCACAGATCCTCTCTGCCAGCCCTGATAAATTCATCAAGGACTGACTTAAACTCATCAAGCGCATCCTTNAGCATGGAGTCAGCCTTACCCTCTGACCTCTCTACGGAATCTCCTTGTCCGGCTTCAACATTCCGGACTCCAGCATCCCGAGCATCTGAGCGGCTTCCTTTTCCTCNTTCAGGTCTGCCATTACTTCCATTGCCCCTATTCTCGCGCCCTCCTGCGGATCCGCTATCTGNGGCAACANCCCCCNCCACTCCGGATGTGTCGCCAGAAACAGACTNATTGCCTCCCTCTCCAAAGTCGGNATGAGAACTTCCCGCACTATCCTGCCCGTCAGTTCGCTCCGAGGATACATCTGCCGGGCCATATTCTCTATCCATTCGCTCAGCTGATCCTCCACCATTCCCTCGTTCTCCTCCGTCACTTTTCTCAGCAACGGAGTCAGCCAGCTGTGCGCTGNCCTNGCTTCCGTTATTTCCCGTAGAATCTCTATCGGTAAACCTAACATTCCCGTATAAATTTAAATATGATAATTCCGCTACTGTTCCCCTTTTACCCCTCAGATAACCAAGAGCGTTAGCTTTCAGCACATCATCCGCATCAGCCTTCTCGATCTCTTCCACCGTAAGAGGATCGCGCGCGCAGACTTCAAGGCGAGCCGCCCCGTTCATTCCCTCCCATTCCTCCTTAGTGACAGCTTTGGTTGCCCCGGCCTCCCCCCTTCCCTCTCCGTCCTCTCTCCTCCGCCCTCCGCTCTCAACACCGTGCTGAGGCCGGAAGGCCGAAGCCCCCAACAGCGACACAAGCCCCTNAGCCCCCTCCTCGCTCCGCATATAGAANTNNCCNGACTCCTTATCAAGCCATCCCCGCGAANTCTTTTTGCCCTCTGCCAGAGGTTCTTTCATATAGGCNACCAAGGCTCTTTTCTCTTCATAGCTCAGNTCCCGCTCAAATTTAACGACCCACACCGGTGTCTTTTTCTTCTTGCCCTGATATTCTGTAGGCGTAATGGTATACGGTGCAGAACTTTCCGCCCCACCCCCTTGTTTTTCCCGGGGCAAACCNTCATGAGTATCGGCAGCTANATTCTCCTCGGCTATAGCATTGAGGATTGCCTCTGCCCGCTGGTANCCGATNTTGAAATAGCGCATGACTGCGCTCCTTGAGGATTCATCCGGTTCTAAACCTTTCTTGCCGAGCCACTGCCTCACCTCATCATGAAGTTCATCCTTTCCCTCATGGGCTGTGGCGTTCTCATCTGTCTTCACGCTCCTGTAGTCGGCAAAGGGCTTCNNCTTNCGNTNNGANGANTCAATCCANNTCTCGAAATCCTCNATNNNNACNGNGGNTANNNCAAGCCNTCNCCCCTTCTCCCATCCAGCCTCATANTTNGANAGATAAGCATCAAACGCCTCCTCCCGATCATTGAANCCNAGCATNACCTTATGCTCGTCAAACGACCCGTCCGGATTGTACTGATCGACNACAAAAACCTTCCGCCCGTTCCANCCGTCAATGTCGGAAGANAGNTAAACNTCNATATGGTCNCCGTCCACNCCCTCNGTCCCCCGGATATATCCGTAGGTATGGGTCATGGTNGTTTCCCACNTCNTGCCCNNCGCGTCNGTACCCCTCCGCTTCGANCCNNCNGGATTCTCNATCGTCACATCAAACGTCCCAACCTGCACATGCCCCTTCNNGTANTTCCCNGCCTTCTTCTGCGCATCGGTAGGTGAGAGGTCCACATCCTTCCCCGCCTCCGAAATCNGCTCGCCAAGAGAACTTTCACCATCTTTTCCTTGTTTTCCAGATAACAAAGAATTAACTTTGCCCTCAGAAAACTCTTTATTGGTTTGAGGCGCATCCGTGCCCTCGGAAGCAGGGTCAGACAATTTCCCCTGTGGCGAGTATAAGCCATCTGCTACGTCTGAGGCAGAAGAAACATTATCGGCGTGTTTCCAAACCAATTTCCCTTTCATAAGGAGGTTCGTCAATACGTTCCTCCTTTTTTCCTGATTTGATATTACAACCTCGTGTCCGTCTCTGCTTACCGTGACTGAAGTGAAATAATAATAGCGCGAGCCGTCCGGTTTAATAAAGGCCTTTACAAAAACGTAAGAAGACATACGTTCTGTGGGTGCTCCTTCTTTCCCTTCGCTTGCATCTTCAATTATGATATCGGGATTCTCAAGCGTCGGTTTGATCATGCCAAGTTTACTGTTGCGCCCTTGACGCATGAGCTTGGTGAACTGATGTTCTCCCATCTTCACCTCACCAATAGGCGTGCTGACTATCCCACTCTCACCAAATTGAGCATCCCAATTCTCGATGGTAAGTTCTATTTCAGGTGCTGTTTCCGCATTTGATTCCATTCTTGAAATCAAATCCGCCGCCTCCTCCCTCGTCAGGCTTCGTCCTGTTACATCGCCCCCCTCTCCGCCATCCGCTGAAGTTCCTGCTCCACCGTCGGCATCTTGTCCCTTACCCGGCTCGCGTTCTCCGCCTCCAGCATCTCCATCGCTTCGCCGTCCCCCTGCTTCGCCCTGCGGACTATCGACGTCCACAGCATTGCCTCCAATACTTCCATTTCCTATATCATTACTTACAGGTTCATACTCAAAACCCAGGACCTTACGTATAGCCTCACCAAGAGACCTCGGAGTCCTGTCCCCCTGCTCGAACAACGTGTCCGGAGCCGTCCCCTGAACAACATCATACAGATCATTGAACGTCTGCTGGATGAAACGCTGCGTCCCACCCTTGTACATCGCCGCCAATGCAAGCGCGAAATTACTGAAATTTTTCGAAGGAAGAACAGGCTCCCCAGTAACATCATCGAAATAATACTGCCTCTTCCATCCCTCCATTGCCTCCATAGCCCCCCTCATATTCTTAGCTCCCGCGAACCCTCCGTAACCCATCATCGCATCGAACGCTATGATGCTCTGCTGGATCTCATGGATCATCCGGTCCTTACCGGCGCTGTCGAAATCGCGGAACGCCGTCGCCAGAATAGCCCTCTGAGCCTTGGCCGGAAGACGCCCGAACATCTCCTCCAGCCTCGTGCTGCCCCCCGAGAAAATACTATGGTAAAGAATCCCCTTCAGATCATTCGAAGCCTCACCCGTCAGATTCCCCTTCGAGTCAAACGCACTCGCATATTGAGTATCGCTAATGAAACCACGCCCCGCCATCCATTTAAGAGCATCAATCCCATTAGCATCGACAAGAGACGACAACGAAGCCTCATCATCCCCCGACCGCAACAGAATATTGGCGAAACTATGTATACTGCTCCCCATCTTCTTGACCACGTTCTTAGGCTTGATGCGCTCAACTCCTCCGCTCTCGGTATCCTGCGCCACAAACTGCCCCAGACGAATAGCCTCCTCATCCCCCACATCCAGCATATTGACCAATACCGGACGCTCCATCTCTGACAGTGCTGAGGGCGTAAGCCCGAAGTCCGCCGCATGGTCAATAAGATATTGCCTGTATTTGGCCGCCTGCTCCGGATAACTCTCATACATCAGACGGAGCGCGGCCGCCCGGCTATTTCCCTGAATAGCCTCACCCCTGCTGTTGACCGTAGGTGCCCCCGTGTAGGCCGTGACACTCGATGTAATCTCCTCCGGTCTCATACCGGAAGCTATCTTTCTCGCAGCATCGCGGCTCGGAGCGTCCGTACGCTCCTTAGGCTGCGCCTCGTCAATAAAATGACGCGGATTCCTCATGCCGTCTATATGGCTCGGCTGTAAGGAAGAAACATCAATAACCACAGCCCTCCCCTTCGCCAATTCATTCTCCCCAAACCTAACCTCAACCTCCTTGCCCATGACACACGCAACACCCTCCTGCCTGTCAACCTTCTCTGACCCGAAACGGCGATAACCCCTCCCCCTCGCATCCTGCGGTCTGTCGCGCCCCCAGTCAGGCACTCCGTTCAAGGCTTCACGCTCCTGACGCTCCGCCTCATCACGCTCCTGACGCTCCGTCTCCTCACGCTCCGCTCTCTCACGCTCAGCCTCCTGACGCTCCGCTCTCCCCTTCGCCCCCTCCGTCAGCGCAGAAGCCGCTTGCGGCTTCCTTCCCGCCTCCATCCCCCCGGTTCCCTCAACACCCCCGCTTCCCTCAACACCGTGCTGAGGCCGGAAGGCCGAAGCCCCCGCCTCCGCCTCTCGCCTCTGCTTGGTGGATGCCATACGCTTCCAATGGTCGATGCTCCTGCGGACATCCTCCATCGCCTTCTTCCTATCCTTTTCAGCCTTTATCTTCTCCCTGGTAGACAACCCATCCCTCAGCTCCTCCTTCTCCAATTTCCTCAGAACCCTCTCACGCTCCGCTATCTCCTTCGCAATAACATTCTGCGCTATCTGCTCGTCCTCCGTCTCCTCCACAAGAGCGTCCCATGCCAGCCCCGGCTCAGCCTGCTCATATATGGGGTCTCCCTTTTCATCGGTCGGAATTTGAGAAAGGGCAGACAGTGGTGTTTCCTCGGTAGCTGCTGAAGGTGTGGCTTCCTCGGTAGCTGCTGAAGGTGCGGTTTCCTCTCCGGCTAACGCGGCTAATTCCTCGTCACTCAGTACAATGTCAGGAGTGATGATTATTCCTCCGTCACCGAACTCCTCTACTTTGTAACCACTTTCCCCCGCGTTCTTGCCAGTTTCCGTAATATTGGGAACGCTATCCCCCTCCTCCGTCCCTCCGGTGTCGTTCCTCCCCTCCTCCGTCAGCGCAGAAGCCGCTTGCGGCTTCTCCCCCTCTCGCTCCCCCTCCCCCAAAGGCGTATCAGCGCGCCTGAGAACAGGATGGTCCACATAAAGACGACCATCCTCCCAATGAATATTGAACTTCGACAACCCCAAAGCCTCCATATAAGGAATAAGACGCCCCGCCGCCTCCTTATACTCCTCAGCCGAAACCCTCGCCGGCTCAATGCTCCCAGCCTCATAATCTGACAGACCCAACTCGTTTTCACCCGCCATCATATTTATCATCACCTCCGTAGTGACGACATTCCCCCGATCATCATACTGCAACTCATACCCATGCTTCAACTGATTGGCAAGATTTCTAAGTCCGTCAGTAGACACACTTGTATGTTCCGTCAGCTCATGACCCGCAGGCAACAACTCCTGCGCCGTCTGCATCATATCCCGATGGTTCTCCCTCACTCCGCTCCCGTTCTGAAACTTCGCGCTCCACCGGTTCGTAGGCCGTCCCTGCTCGTCATACTCCCGGAAATACCCGACATAGTTATTGTCATCAATAGCGGATATGACGATAGCATCATTCCCCTGCTCATCTTGATATAGTACGCCCCCTGTGCCTCTCTCGCTCTCGATATAACGGGTGGCTGTAGTGTCGAACCCATAATAGGGCATCTTCCAATTATCGGGCAGAAGGGAGCGGTTGCGGTTGGGGTTGCTGAGTCCTGCCTCGTCCGCCTGTCGCTCCGCTTCATCGGCGGCCGCACGCTCTGCGGCACGCTCCTCTGCGAATCGCGCCACTCGCCTTTCGTTAGCCGCGTCCACCCACCCCTGTAGGTCCGCGGTCGCAACCGACTGAATCGTTCCGTCCGGATATTGGATCTCAACGCTCCCCTCTACAGGCTGCCCCTCCTCGTCCACGCTGTTGCCGAGTATCGTTATGGCCTCGTCGTTGCCGTCTATGTCAAGTACGGAATATGTCTCCCCGGGAGCGAACGAAAGAACCCCATCGATTTTGTCGGCCGCCTCACGCGCTATCTCCTCCCTGATCCGGTTGCGCGCCGCCTCCTTCTCGCTCTCAGCGTCAATCCCCTCTCCGATACTCAGGAGCTGCCCCGGATCCGCAAACTCAATCTTTCCCGTCTCCGCATCGCGGATGATGATGCTCTCGCTCGAACTCCCGGTGTCTACCCCCGTCCCATCCTCATACATCGAAACCCTACCGTTCACGATATACACCTGCCTGTCGTCAATCTTCATGACGGCAGGCTGTATCATTCCCGTCTCCCTGTTGACCCGGCTGTCGATCATAGCGTCGCTCTGGGCGGTCCGCGCGTCCACATCGTCACGCACACCCTGAATCATCCCATCATATACCTGCCTGGCATTGACATAATCGAGAGCTATTCCGCGCAGCTCATCATCCATTTCAATTGCGGCAAGGTTGTCAAGAGCATTTCCGTCGTCAAAATGCTCCGCAACAAATTCTTCGCTTGTAGCAGACACAAATCTTTCCCTCTGCCTGTCAAGGTACGTACGTGCATCACGCATGGCCTCCGGCTCTCCTGACTCCGCTATGCTCTGACCGTGAGAGAAGCTTTCCTCAGCATCCTGCTGTTCGGGCGTAACATTTCCCTCTGCCGTCGCTGTCGCTAAGGCGAGATCAAATCCCCTTGCCTTCATCAAGGCTCTCGCATACTCAACTATACTGCGGGCTTGCTCCTGACTCTTGGCGTGGGTAGAGGCGAGATTCCTGACTGTCTCGGCAAGCTCTGATTCCTCGGCATTGTCGATCTCGCTCCGGATGGATTCCCATTCGTCACCGAATCTCCATCCAGCCACTCCGTCAGCATTGCGGAGTCCGCTCTTGGCTCTCGCCCGGCCGACGGGATAACCGATGCTCTTGATTCCTGAGACGAATCCCCCGAACAGTCCAACGCCAAGCACGATGTCTATCTGTTGGTCCGCGTCCACAAGATCGGAAAATTTATTGTCGCCTACAAACATTGAGTTCAGCACTATCCCCGCCTCCTCCTCAAGCACTTCCCCTACCGTGCCGTTCCAGTGCGCTCTCTTTTCAAGTCCTCCTATGGCTTTTCCCCAGTCTGAGGTCTTGATCTTTGTGGTCATCTCTGTCACTGCATCCACTATCTTGCCTCCACCGAGCTTTCCGACCCCCTTTCCTATCCATTTTCCGGCAAAGTCCTTTATTGCTCCGAAGTGCTCACCGAGCATTTCGGTATAGTTTTCTATGATCGCCGACCCCTCGGCCTTGCCTATCGCCGTTCCCCAATTGTGGCTGCCGTCGAACTTGACTACCCGGTTTCCCTTCTCGTCATAGCTCTCAGTGGCCTCCCCCTGATAGCGGCTCATTGCATCCGCAACGGTGGCTGGTGCCTGGAGTGTATTAGCCAGAACCGCCGACTCAGCCACGTCTCCTGCTATGGTCATGGCTATCTTCTTGACTCCGCTCTTGCCAAACTTCCTGACCAATGCACTGCTCAATCCGGATGCAGGATTGAGCATCATCTGCGCCATGAATGGAAACATTTCCACAGTGATCTGTGCCGCATTATAGCCGTGCGGTGTTTCTATATTGTGCTCTACATCCTGTCCGAGCATAGTTGAGTAGAGCAGGCTGACTTCGGCATCAGAGAGATCTTCACCCCGCTTCAGCTTGTTTTCCATATCAAGAAGCTGAGAGGCTTTCTGTAGGCTCATCACTCCTCCTGAATAAAGATCAATATCTTTAAGCTTATGCCGGGCGCCCATCTTCATGTTACGCCAGTTGTTGCCGACATTCCATAATCCACCCATGAAGCCGTTCGATTTCTTAAGCTGTCGCGTCTCCAGAAGATTTCTGGCTTCGTTCAATACTGCGTTCTCTGCCGTAAGTGTCCGCGCGTTTCGCTCATCCTCAGTCAGCGACTCCTTCGGTCGGTTGGTAAGATGCTGCCGTTCCGTGCCTCTCCTGACGCTTGAACCTATGATACGAACCATATTATCCCAGAATCCCTCCTCATCGTTCCATTGGGTTGACTCGTCAAATTCTTCCCCTCTACGATTGGATATATCCCGAAGGTTAGCCTCGTTCTCTGCCAGACGCAAGGCAACTCTCTTCTCGCTCTCATCAAGAAGATCCTTCTGTCTCTGCTTCTCCACATCCTCCCGCTTAGCCGGATCCAGACCATTGCGCGCCATGCGCCTCTCGAACTCATGCTGCAATCTCGCCGACCGCGCATTATATTCAGCCCGGTCCGCCTCCGTAAAATCTGTCGTAAGAGAGCCGTCAGCAAGCATGTACTCTGTCTTCAGCTCTCCGTTTTCCATCTTCACACCGCTGACAACCGGCGATCGCCGGCTTCGCGTTCCTGTCGCGGCTTCTCCTTCTCCATTGCCGACGGTTGTCGTCGCAGCTTCACCTCCTCCATTGCTGACGGTTGGAGAAAGACCCAGAGGCTTCCTGTATTTCCCTGCAATCCGCGCGGTCATTTCTCCAGCCTTCTGTTCGTCTCGTCCTTCCTGCGTAAATGATCGCGTGACGCGTCGGGTATTCTCAACCGCATCATCCATCATCTTCTGAGTCGCATCTGTGCTTGAACTCAACTGATCCATCATGAACGCCTTCTGCAACGGCGTAGGCTTCCATCTCCGCTGCTTCCCCCTGATCCCTCCGTAATAACGCCCCGACCCCTTATTCCCCTCCGTCCCCGCAGAAGCCACTTGCGGCTTCCGTCCCCCCTCCGTCAGCGCAGAAGCCGCTTGCGGCTTCCTTCCCGCCTCCATCCCCCCGCTTCCCTCAACACCGTGCTGAGGGCGTAAGCCCGAAGTCCCTACCGCCTCCCCCGCGCCAGCCCCTCCCGAAGAGGCGCCAGCCGAAGACCCGCCAGCAGATGAAGCCTGCCCCTGACTGGATTTAGGCACGAACAAAGCCCGGCTGAACGCCTCGTAACTATCCGGAAGAGGAGCCCCGTCAGCCTTCAGCGCATCATAAACCTGCTTGCGGTGTGTATATCCCCCGTTCGGACCCGAAGTCATATAACTCTCAAAAGCCTCGTATGTATCAGGCAAAGGCGCCCCATCTGATTTAAGCGCATTATAAAGTTCTTTCAGCGTAGCCATAACTCATCACCATTTAATTCCCTTTGTATTACTCCAATCCTTCTCCCCCTGCCCATCCGATTTCCCCTTTCCCCCCTTACCCTTCTCTTCTCCCGTAGGCTCAGGTTGTTTTTCCCCATTCGCCGCCTTTCTCTTAGCCGCTTCGCGCTCTATATCAGCGGCAATATCCTTTACTGCTCGTCTGACTTTACGGGTCTTTTTCGGCACTCGCTCCCATGTCTTTGTCTCGGAGTTGTACTGCGACTCCCATTCTGTGACCTCTTCAACAATTGTTGGCACTCCATAGTCGGGAGCGAGACGCATGACGGTACGGTCGTAGTCCTTATCATCGCCGAAGTGCATAGGCTCATCGTCCTCAAGTTGCAGCGTGGGTTCATGCTTGCCTCCGCTTCCTCCTCCGTTGTTGTAATAGTTTGCTCTTGCGTATGATGCGGTAGCGTTGGCGCGTGAAGCTCCTGCGGCTGCATCCTTCTGTCGGATTCCTGCCCGGAGATTTTCCTGCTTCAGTTGCTCCGTACCCTCGGCAAATTGGGCGGCAATGCGCTCCTGTTCTGTCTTATACTCGGCTGCTGTGATCTGGTGACGCTTCAACTGCTCGTTGAGATCGGCAAGAGCCTTATCCCTCGCCTCCTTGACCTCATACCTCTCATCGGCAATCTTCTCACGCTCTATTGTGTGCCTCCAATTTCGATCTTCTCGCTCTTTAGCCTCATCCATTGCCATGGCACGCATATAGCCCTCATAATATTCCCTGCGGTTCGCCTCGCGCTCCTGCCTAAGCTTATCCCACCTGTTCTTGGTAGTCGCTGACATCCCTTTGGAGGGGTCATAGGCATTAGGGGCATACTGAGAAGTAAACCAAAGGTTGGAAAGAGCGGAAATACTGTCTCCAACAGCAGCAAGCGCAGCCTCCCCCTTCTCACGCTTCTCCCTCCTGGCCTTCTCCTCGGCGGTCTCCGGCCTGTCAGGATTGAACATCCGAAACATCTCAACATAACTCATCCCACGCTTCTGCAACGGCTGAAGAGCCTCTCCGGGCTTCCCGACAATCTTTGTCGCATCAGTACCCGGCACCTGCATTAGTTGTGTTGCCGCCGGTCCCTGCGCCTGTGATGCTATGGCCGCACCCTGCGACTGTGATGCTATGGCCGGCTTCGGTGACTGTGTGGCAGGTGGAGATCCTACCGTGTTGGGTGCACCCGGCATTGATGGGTCAATTGCAGGGGGCGATACCTGTAAAGGCTTGCGCATTCCCGCATAGCCGGAGCCTCCCCCTAAAATATCATCTATTGCCGCCATACTACAAAATACCAGCTATATTTACCCCCGTCTGAACCACACCTTGAACCGCCTGTCCAACATTTCCCGCCTTCTGTCTCTCCATATCGTTGAGTTCCGACTGCAACGCATCATCCTTCGCCTGATACTGCGCCTCGATAGCATCCTTACGACGCTCCCCATTGACCGCAATCGAAGACATCGTCTCCGCCAGAGCATGACTATTAGCCTCCTTCACCGCCGCCACACTCTCCTCCGTACCTCCCATTACAGCCTGCGTCCCCGCCGCCTGTCGATTACGTTCCCGGATCTGCTGCTCAACACGATTGACAGCCGCCATAGCCTCAGCTCGCTGTGTCGCGTCCTCATTATAGCGCCGGTCATACCAATCCCTGTTGGCAGACCGCTGAGCATTAATGTTATTCTTTACATTCTTCATGGCTTTGCTTGCCGCGATGCCGCCGAAGATACTGCCAACCGCACCAAGTCCCGCGCCTATCGCGCCTCCTAAAAATCCCATACTTATAATTATACGAAGTTGAAGATAATATCAAGCGATTATACGAAGTCGAAGATAATATCAAACGATTATACGAAGTTGAAGATAATATCGAAGGGCAAATCTAACCCATTATCTTTGCATTGATATTTTATCTTTAACCGCACGTTATCCCAATATGGCAAAAGGCAAGAAAACAGGTGGGCGCGTGAAGGGAACGCCCAACAAGGAAAATCCCCTGAAAGGATACATACGCTCTCACTCGATGGATTATTTTGAGCCCAGACCCAGAAAGAACGAAGAGACAGGACAGGAGATCATAGCCTCACAATTTGAACTTGACATCGCCGCCCTCGCCCCCGATGACAGAGTTGCCGCAGAACTGCGTCTGCTCAAATTCCACATACCCGAAATGAAAGCCATCGACATGGACATGACAGTGAGCGAAACCACGAAGACGATTGAGGAACGCCTTGCAGAACTCGCCGGGGAAGATGAGGACGAATAATACACCGTTTATCTACTTTTTCTACTTTTAGACGCTGACTGACCACTTCACAAATTTTATAACATCCTAAATTACAGCGTAATAAAATTATTTCTTCCGCAATAATACCAATTAATGCAACATAAATGCCTATTCCTTCGGATTATTGCAGAAGAAATGATTTTTACCATACCTTTTCCCTCAACATACCCACGCCAACAATACTGATTATACAGAAACAGAGCATTGAATCAGCAAATTATTTCCTCCGCATTAATCGTTATTTCTTCCGCATTAATTCACATTAATGCAACATTAATCCCCTTATCTTCGCTTTTACTCCGCAATAAAAGCAATAAACTCCGCATTTGGTACACAAAGAAAAGAAAAGTAAAGTAAATAAAAGAAAAGATGTAGTGTAGTCGCGCGTACACGCGCGAGACCACAACACCACAACAACGAAAACAGAAATTGAAAAAATTTTTAATGCAGGTGGATAGAAAAGAAAATCCGGCCTCGCCAAAAAGCAAAGCCGGATCGGACAAATTTTAGAAAAAAGAGGGGACGCGTCAAAATCAACAATTGACCCCTCTCATGCGCTCGTAGGTCATAGTCTGCGCCACAACCATAGACTCCTAAAACAGAACTATTTAGCTATAAATCTGGTAAACTTTGGCAAACAAATAAGCAGAAAGCCCCCGGTTTATTCCGACTTTTCGAGCAGTCTTATAATCCGCTCCTTATCCGCCAGCTGAGACTTAAGTTGCGCGATCTGTTCACGCAGCTCCGCCTCAGTCGTTGAATTTCCGCTAAACTCCGTCCCATGATACTCGATCTTGCCCTTCTCAACATAATAGCGCCCGGCATTACGCAATTCTATTTCCTCATCAAAAAAGAATCCCATAGGCTTATTAAGAGCTTTAGCAATCGCTTCCAACGTACTCACTTGAAGATCTCCTCCCTTAAGGATTTTATCAAGAGTGGATCGTGCAATCCCAGCCGTTGAACATACCTTGGTCTTATTATTATTAGGTTTATTAAGCTCCTCTTCTATCTTTTTGGCATTCAACATATTACATAAAATATGTAGGTTATTAACTTTTATTAACGTACTGTATAAGCTACAATTGTAGCTTATACAGTACCTTTGCCAATAAAGTTAATTATTAATTATTAATTAAGCAAGTTTTATGGAAAATTCCAAGACCCTCAAACAGACAACAGTGACCGACAACGGCATCAAACCCCACATCGAGGCAATGGCAATCGGCGATACACTCGTCTTCCCCATCGAGCGCACAATTTCAGTCCGCGCGACAGCATCCCTCGCCGGCGCCCTCCTCGCAAGACAGTACAAGACAAAGACCGACCGCGTCGGAAGGACAATCTCCGTGACAAGATCGAAATGAGCCAGATAATCAGGTTCCAGAACATCGATATACCCTACGAACGCCTCATCGATGACATCGCCCGNCGCGTATCATACTACATGACNTCTAATCAGACCCCGCCCCCGATACTGAGCCAGAGACAGGCCTACCGGTANTTCGGCAGAGCAAACNTNCAGAAATGGNTNCNNTCCGGNAAACTCCTCCCCNNCTCCAGAACAAAAGGNAAAATATCCTACAAAACAGCAGACATCCTGAAATTATCCGATTCCTCCCTCCCCTCCAATAATGATCGATAAAACAACAATCCAGAAAGTCCACGACTCCGCAGACATCCTCTCCATAGTTTCAAACGCAGGANTGACCCTCATNCGNNAAGGCGCCCGNTACAAANCATGCTGCCCCTTCCANTCTGAACGGACCCCATCTTTCTTCGTCAACCCCGAACGAGGAACATATCATTGCTTCGGATGCGGAAAACATGGCNACGCCATCGACTTCCTCATGAGTCTCGAATCCCTNTCATACCCNGAAGCAATCACAAAAATAGCCCGCGCCAACGGAATCGAAATCCTAAACGCGGACCCCGTACAATCAGAAAAAGAAAAACTCCTCGCCCTCGAACGCGAGGCAATGAAAATCGCGATACAGGCTACTCAGGACTTTTTCGTCGAACAGTTCAACCTNAAGACCCCCGAAGCGGAAAAAGCCCGCCNGTACGCATACGCCCGCTGGGGAAAAGAATACTGCCAGGAAATCGGAATCGGATACGCCCCCGAATCCTTCGACGCATACCCCCAATATATCCGGCAANACTGCATCGANGAAGAAGCCCTCAAAAAAACAGGTACCCTCAGAACATCCAAAACCGGAAAAACATACTGCCTNTTCAGACACCGCATAACAATCCCCATAACCGACCGATACGGAAAAACAATCGCATTCTCNGCCCGATACATCGGACCAGAAAACGACGTANNNAAATACATCAACTCCCCCGAATCNCCCATATACTCAAAAGGGAAAACCGTATTCGGACTATCGTCCGCAATACGACAGGCATCCCGCCTCGGACGATTCATAATCGTCGAAGGCGGNCCCGACGTCCTGCGNCTGCAATCCCCCGCAGTCGGAAGAACAGAGACAGTCGCCGCCCTCGGAACAGCNTGGACAGAAGAACAATTCAGAATCCTCAAACGATACGCGACATCCCTCGTATTCATCCCCGACAACGACCCCCTNAAACCCGAAGAACAGGCAAAAGGAGAAACATTCGGACCCGGAATAAGAGCCGTAATCAAAAACGCGGTCAAAGCNATACAGCTCGGATTCTCNGCATCAGTCCGCCAGATCCCNGAACAGACAGAACAAGANCAACAATCAGATCCCGNACAAGAACAACAGACCGATCCCGGACAAGATCCCCNAAACCCCGNACCCCGCCAAAACAAAATACAGACAAAACAAGACCCCGACTCCTGGATAACAGACGCCGACAAATTCGCCGCCCTTCAGGACCAGCCCTTCCCCGTCTGGTACGGAACAAAACTACTCCAGACCGCAGAGACCCAAGACGAAAAAACAGCGGTCATAAACAAAATATGCTCTGAAGTACTCATAAACATCCAGGACCAGACAGCCCTCGCNAACTACCTCGAACTCCTCTCCCGNCAATTCGGNNGACTCAAACTCTGGAAAGACGCCCTCCTACGCGCAAAAGGAGAACACGCCCGCGAACAACGCCGCCGGCAACGGGACGAAATGAANGAAGACCAGGCCCTCATGGAGGACCTCGGATTCTTCGTCCGNAACAACGCCTACTACTCATACAACAAGGACGGCGACGAATACCGATGGACAAACTTCGCTATCGAACCCCTCTATCACATCATCGACGGAGACAACGCAATCCGACTCTTCAANCTCNGNAACGAACGGGGAACAACAGTCGAAATCGAACTCCGNCAGGAAGAACTCATATCCCTCTCCNGATTCTGCCAACGNATAGAATCCCTCGGATACTTCAACTTCAAGGGCGACGCCATCAAACTCTCCAACCTCAAGGAATACCTNTACTCGATAACCGACTCCGCACACCTCATCACAAAACTCGGATGGGACGCNAAAAACGAAATATACGCATTCGGNGACGCGATATTCTTTGAAAACGCAATCCACACGGCAAACGACCTCGGAATAGTCAAAACCCCNGAAAAATCATATTACCTCCCCGCNACAGCACGCATGAACGCAGACCAACGCGACGCATACCAGCTNGAAAGATCATTCTCCGCNAANNAACACGGAGACATAACCCTCCCCGACTTCCTGACCCGATACGCCCNGGTATTCGGGCCAAACGCAAACATNGGATTCTCATTCCTCCTCGCTACCCTCTTTCACGACATCGTCCGAAGAGTCAACGGATCATTCCCCATCCTCAACATCTTCGGACGCAAACAGACCGGAAAAACATACTTCGGAACAGTACTCATGTCATTCTTCATCCGACGAAACCAACCCGCATCCCTCGCCCAGACAACCCTCTCCGCNATGAACGCAATGCTNTCAGCCGGGGAAAACAACCTCGTNCANCTCGANGAATACAAAAACGAAATAAACTTCCGAAAAATCGAGACCCTCAAAGCAATCTGGGGCGGAGCCNGCGACCTNAAGATGAACATGGACGGAGACAAAAAAGCCCGNCAGACCCTCTACCGCTCAGGAGTCATCCTGACAGGACAGGACGCCCCCACCCGCGACGACGCNCTCCTNTCCAGAATGATACATCTNACATACTCCCGNACAGTATTCNCAGAACNNGAAATCCGNGCATTCTCCGAACTCCGNAACATCTGCGCCCTCGGACTCTCACACCTCACCGTNCANCTNCTCCGCCTCCGCCCCATATTCGACGCCGACTACGAAAAACATTACCGCGCATGCCGCGCNCAGCTCCAGACAGCCCTCGCCGAAGACGAAATCGAAAACCGCGTCCTCGACAACTGGCTCGCGATACTCGCCGCATTCGCCACAGCCCAGACATCGATCGACGCCCCCTTCACATACCGCGAACTGTTCGACCTATGCGTCCAAGGGATAAGACATCAGAACTCATACCTGACCAAAAACTCCGACGTCGCCCTGTTCTGGACCCTCCTCGACGCAGCCCACATGCAAGGACGNNTCGTNAACAAAGCCCATTTCCACCTCAAGCGCCTGNCGACNATCCAGCCATCATACGGCCNNAAAATCGAATTCGGACGAGACAAAACCCTNCTNTTCCTCAACTACAACTCAGTCGTCAACNCCCTCGCCCAGCGNAACAACGGNCTCTCCGTCGTCGGACGACTCGACCCNTCATCCCTCGAATCATACCTCAAGACACACCCCGCATACCTCGGNACAAAACAACACCGCTTCCGCCTCCTCCTCCCCACAGGACTCCCCGACTACTCATATGAGACAGTCAACGGCATAAACGTCAAACGCATAAAGGAAGTCCGNCCNATGGCCTTCATATTCGACTACGAAATGCTCAAACAAGCATACGACATATCCCTCGAAGTAATCGAGCGCGAAGACATCGACCTCCCCGAAGACCAACAATAAAAACCCCNAAAAATGAATACCCCCCGGAAAACAATCATATCCCGCGAAAAATTCCGCTCCGGACGAAGAATNTANTGCTACATGGATACAATCTCCATCGANGGCCGACTCGCATACGCCGTATATACCGGACGACCATGCGACCCAAACACAATAGAAAAAAAATTCTCCGACCGATACAAAGCCATACAATACACAAAAGACCTCCTCGCCCACTCCACCGACAAAACCCGCATCTGACCCGCCCCATGAGGCTCCNTCCCATCCCGGGACGGAGCCTCAAACATATCCCCCGCCCCCGAAAACCGAAAAGAGAACCGACCCATCCAACCGACAGAAAAAAAACAAAACCTCCTACACGTAAAAACCGCTTAGACAACTCAGACAACTCAGACAACGCTCAAAATCAGACAATTAACCCCCTGACAACCCTTGACAAAGCTCAGACAAACTCAGACAAAAATTTCCAAAATCCGATTTACTTAGACAAAATAGCCGTTTTTCGACCCTACTTAGACAAAAATATATAACTTGTCTGACAAAATAAATATCTATATATCAATCGATTACCCCGCAAAACATCGAATCGGCTCCCTTGTCTGAGCAAAAAACCCCCGTCTGAGTCAGAAAAGAAAAAAAAATCCTCCTTCAAGACCCTTTTTTGGGCGTCCCGGCTCCGCCGGCGGGCTTTGGCGCTGACGCGTCGAGCCTGAAGTCTCGATCCTCCGGACTAACAATCCCTGACGCGTCATATACTACAGCCTCAAAATAGCCTGCAAAAAACTTGCATCCCAAACCAAAAAGAAATAACTTTGAAAAACAATGGAACAGATCTGCATACACATCCCCCTCGAACCCTACCTATCCCAATGGCTCATAAACCAATTCGGAGGCGCTCACCCGATCAAACTACCCAAAAACTCCGTCGAAGCGAAACTACTCTCCATAACCCTCACGACACCACCCCCCGACACCCCGCCCCAGATCAGCCAACCCTCCCACACATCGATCATAATACCCCAATTCCGTAACCGACCCCCGCAAAAATACTCCTACCTACCACACGCAGCACAAAACGCCCTCATCCGCATAATCAAAAACCGATTCGACGTCTCCCTCTGGAACGACCTCCACTCCTTCGGAGCAATCGGCCGACGGCAAGACTACCTCATATATGCCTGGATGGAGACAAACGCAATCGAACCCACAGAAACAAACTGGAACGCAATCGCCAAAAGATACCAGCGCCAACGAACCATATACGCAAAACGACTATGGGCCGCCAGAGACAGAAACCGCCGCAAAAAACAATGAAATACACCCCCGCCAAAACAAAAAACTGAAAAAACTGAAATCCCGAAAAACATTCCCCCCCCCCCCCCGCCCCATGAAAACAATCATCTCCACACTCCCCGGAATTACCGACATATACATCATCGATGCCTCCGACCTCCCCGCCCGCGTGGACCTCTGGTGCATCATCCGACGACCCGTCCCCATCCTCACCCGCCTCACACCAATCCCCTGGACAGACACCCCCACCTGCAATCTCACACAGGAACGCATAAACACAGGAATAAAACAGACAGCCCTCCTCACATTCAAGACCCCCGCTCCCCTCCCGTACCACAAAAACCCCGCATTCGTCATCCGGACCCCCGACGGCAACACATACCTCATCGGATCCCGCGAACGCCCACACCCCACAATCCACACGACACAAACAACAGGCGCCCCCGCCGCAGACCCCGCGGCCCTCACACACACAATAACCCACAAAGCCCTCCGCACCCTCATCCCCTGCCACATCCCCTGAACCTCCCTCCCCAAAAAAAATCTTTGGAATCCTCTATACCCGCCCCGGGGCGCCCTGTCGCGAGACAGGACGCCCCCCTCTTTATGTCTTTGCCCCTTTTATGGAATACCCCTAACTTTGGACCATAATCCATAACTTACCGACCACACACTACTCTTCAAATGCCCAAAACCGACTACCAGCTTACCCTTACAGGCTACGTCGGCGGACAGAACTTCAACCTCGAACAAGTCAACAGAGTCCTCGACAAACACAAAGCAAAACCAATCGACATCCTCATCGACTCGACAGGAGGATCTTTCGCCCAGGGACTCTCGATATCCGCCGCTTTCGCCCGCCACGGTCAAGTCTCCGTCCATCTCGTATCCCTCGCGGCATCAGCCGCCACAATCGCATCCCTCGGAGCAAAACGAGTCACAATCGACGCCGGAGCAATGTACCTCGTCCACAAGACATCCCGCCCCATACAGATCTTCGACTCCCTCAACGCCGACCAGATCCAGGACATCACACGCTCCCTCGAAGCCGCCAAAGAGGAACTCGACGCCCTCGACGCCCTCGCCGCCAGACTATACGCCCGACGCTGCAAACGCCCAGAAAACAAACTCCTCGACCTGATGGCCAAAGGAGGTTGGATTACCCCCGCCGACGCCCTCGAATGGGGATTCGTCGACGAAGTGACCGACAGACCCCAGGACATCTCATCCCGCGTCTCCGCCGACGTCTCCCAATCCCTCCGCGCCGCAATCCCCACAACTCCCGACCCCGACACGCCCCCGGAACCCGAACCCGCTGACGAACCGCATCCCGACCCCGGACTGGACGCCGAACCTGGACAGGACTCCCAACCCGAACCCTCCTTCCTATCCAGACTCAGATCAGCCCTCGAATCCGTATTCCGCCCGAACATCCCCGACCGATCCGAACCCACTGACGGACCCGACCAAAAAACCGAAAACTCAACCCCGACTCCCGCCGATGAAAGCCTGATCGCAGAACTCCGCGACCAAATTTCCCGCCTCGAAGCCGAAAACGCAACCCTCCGCAACCAACCCGCCGACAAGACGACCCGGGTCATATCCTGCGGCTTCGACCCCGGCACCGACTCAATTCCTACCGTATGGTCCCGAGCAAGAAACATGCTCGACAACATCTGATCAATAATCCAAATACTGACTTACAATGCCCGGACAACTCTCAATCCCAGCCGAACAAATCCAGGAATTCAAGGACGCCGCTACAACTTACCGACGCGAACTCCTCACAATCCCCATCCTCGGTCTCGAAGAAGACCTCCCCTACATGACCCTCCGACTCGGAATCCAGGGTAAGGAAAAAGTAGGCACGATGACCGGCGACGCACAGTTCGCACCCTACAAAGCCCGCCGCAAAAAAGACATCGACCTCAAAGTCCGATACCGCACCCTCGAAACTTTCTTCGGATCCGTCGTCGCCGAATTCGAGCCGAACTCCGCAGCTTCCACAATCCTCGGATCCAAAATTACCAAAGGCGACTCACAGGCTTCGACCCCCGTCGCAAAGGACGTCCTGACCCTCATCGCCAAATCCCTCTCCAAAAACCTGCATCAGGCAATCTGGAAAGGGGTCCGAAACGAGGAAGGAGACACGACCCTCGACCTCTTCGACGGCCTCCTCACAATAATCCGGAATGAAAAGAGCAACGTCGCCCCCGACGGAAATGTAGGAGCCATCGCAGCCCGTGACGCCGTCAAAAACGAATACCTCGCGACCCAGGATGACCTCAAACCCGAAAACGCCGTCGACTTTGCGAAGAACATCCTCCGCGCGATGTCCCCCCAGCTCAGACGCGAAAAGGAAATATTCCTCTTCTGCTCCCAGGAATTCGCCGACAATTATAACGAAGCATACCTCCTCTCTCACGGCGCCGCCCCCTACAACGACAAATACGAACAGACCGTCGTCGAAGGCTCAAACGGACGACTGCGCATCATCCCCGTCGACTGCCTCGACATAAACGACGGAATGATCGTGACTACAAAAGACAACCTCCTCATCGGTGCCGATACCCTCTCCGACGTCGAATCAATCGACATCGAACGATTCGAGGCTTTCGTCCTCTCATACATCGCCACGATATTCTTCGGTGTACAGTTCGAGTCAATCGACCGCGAACGCTTCATGTTCGTCAATACAACCGTAGGATAAACCCTCAACCCCTCGACCAATGGCTACATCATCCTGCTCAAATACAATCCTCAAGTCCCTCGAATGGTGCCAGGGACAGACATCCCTCCCCGGACTCCGCCGACGGGCCGCAATCTGCCTCAAATCCGACATCGCCGCATATCCGGTCCTGACGAACCGCTCCGGCAACGGCCTCCAGGGAATCCTCAAAGGAGAATTCAAGCTCCTCGCCGACAGGCAATGGAAAATAATCGACTTCCTCCCCGACAAATCGACCGCTACCGTCGAGACCCAGGGGGAAGCCCCCTCCCAGACCTTCCTCTGCAAACTCTCCCTCCTCCATCCATCCGTCTCCAGAGCCGCCTCCGAAGTCGCCGCAATGCTCCTCAACAACGACTGCGTGATCGTTTTCCAGGACATGAACGGAATACTCCGCGTCGCCGGTAACAACATCTGGCCCACAAAGGTGACAGTCGCCCAGGACTACGGTCAGGGACCGACAGGAGCCGTCTCGACGACCTTCAATATCGAAGTTACCGACCAGATCCCGTTCCCCATCTACTCCCAGACTCTCGAGACCGAATTCGGACCCATCGCCCCCGAAGGCGCATCCCAATATGAAACAGCCGACTCCGACCCCGGATTCCCGGACCCCTCCCCATCATCCCAGGACTATACGTTAAAATGACCCCTCATCTGCCACGGGGCCGGAGAATTGAAGGTATCGACGAAATCCTCGCCGGAATTTCGTCCCTCATACCCGATATATCTCCGGCCCCTGATTCTTCTGCGGAGCAGGACCCCTTCCGGACCCCGAAAAGAAAGGCATGGAACAGCGACAACCCCGGAATCGTCCCCAGATGCGAACTCCGCCAGAAAATCTCTTTCCAGTTCCGCTCCCCGTCATTCGGCGTACATACTCAATATGACCGCTCCCTGACAGGACCATCTTTCGACGACATCAAATCCGGCGACCGATTCGTCGAACCCATCGCCCGGGACCTCGCGGCCCTCATCCGTAAGACCATCGGCGAAAAACCCGACCCCCGCGACTGGATTATAGTGACCGCCCCCAGACGACGGCACAAGGAACGGAACTTCGCGACCCTCCTGTGCGACCGGATTTCCCGAATCCTCCAGATTCCGTTCCTACCCGACCTCTTCAGCTGCTCCTCCCGTCAACGCGTCAACCCTACCTTCAATTTCTCCGCCCCGCTCCCTCCTCAGCGGAACATCATGGCGATCGACGACATCCTGACGACCGGCTCGACTACAAAAGAGATGCGGCGCCTCCTCATCCTCGCGGGATACAACCCCGTTTTCTTCGCCGCCATAAACAACCGAAAACCATCCGAACAACAGAATGACTGACGACAATTTCACCCGATCCCTCCAGCAATGGGTCAACGCCCCCGACAACCTCCAGGACCCCGCCCAAGGCGCAATGCTCCTCCTCCAGCTCACAAACAACCGCGCCCTTTACGCCCGTATGACCGCAAACCCCCGAAAATCCCTCCCGTACCTGCGCTCCCAGCTCCGCAGATACCTCGATTACAGACTCGCCAGAATGACTGCCGACCAAGTCGCCGAAATGGAAAAACAGGTCGCCGAAATTGTCAGCCATACCCTCGCCGATACCGACCCCGCCACACCCGAAGACCCCGAAGGCCCCGGACAGCAGCCACACAAAAACGGCAAACGACCCGACCACGACTCTCTCCCCGAGGATATACGCGCCCTCTGGACCGAAAACCTCTCGATCCTCCGGCGTATGCGCGAACTGCATCTGCAGCTCCGCAATCTCTCACCCGTATCCCTTACATGCCCCGCCTCCGACCGGTACCCATTCCTCAAGGAACTCATAAACCTCGACAAAAAACGACTCCTCAACTGGAAGACTTACGACCAATACATCCCATCCCAAGATGAAAAATAATACCCCCCCCCCCACAACACCGACAGAACCCTGACACACCCCACGACCCTCACCGTTGACCGGACCCGCCAGCAGATCGACATCCTCGCCGAAATCCTGGAAACTACCGGACCGGCACACATATTCCAGACTACTTTCTCCATCTCCGAAGAATACCTCCGGCGACTCTATAACCTCCGCAAGTCACAGCTCATCCTCTCGATGATTATTGTGACCGATACCAAATCCACAGAAAAAATAATTACCCTCATCCCGTTCCTCCGGAACTGCGCCGAAAAAATTTACCTCGCCGCAAATCACTCCAAAATGACCCTCGTCATACCCCGCGACCCGCACGCTCAACCCGTCGCCGTCATTACCTCGCAAAACCTCTCCAGAGGTAACCGGTTTGAATCCCACATTACGACCTCGGACCCCGGAATCGTCGCCAAAATGAAGACCGAAATAAATTCAATCATTGACCTCCACAGCATCCCGATTCATGAACTCTACTGACAACTCCTACTCCGAAAACGACCTCCGCCAGATCGAATCCCTCGCCGCTATCTACATCAAGCCCTCCGACATCGCCGTCATAATCGGCAGACCCGCCGAAGATTTCCGCGCCGACATCCAGGACCCGGACTCCCCCGCCGCAATCGCCTACAACAAAGGAAAGGCTGCATCCAAAGTCCGGCTATACGCACAGGAAATGAAACTCGCCCAGGCCGGATCCCCCCTCGCCGTCGAAATTACCAGACGGAACCTCATCGAAATGGAAGACGACGAAGACTGACCCCCGCCCAGACCTTGCAAACCAATCCCGAACAATGTCAATACCATCAGCAATCGAAGCCGTACGCGCCGACCTGTTCACGGACCTTGACCAGCTCCGGCAAAAATACCCCGCCGTCATCGTCGAAAAAATTCTGCGCGTACGCGAAATGTTCAACTGGTTCGTCGCCAACCCCAACTCGACCGACCGGCGCTTCGTCGAAGAACTCCTCAAACGCCACGACATCTCACGCGTCACCGCTTACAACGACCTCTCCATCGTCAAGACCCTCCTCCCCCTCCACGGCTCGGCATCCCGCCAGTTCCATCGCTGGCGCACTAACGAAATGCTCCTCGAGACATACCGCCTCGCCGAACGCCGAAAAGATACCCGTACAATGGAGCGCGTCGCCGCATCTTACGGACGGACCAACGCCGTACATATCGAGGAAGACCCCGATCTCCCTTACGACAAAATACCGGTCCAGCCCTTTACGGCTACCGACGACCCCTCCGTCCTCGGTATCAAGCCGATCCCGAATCTCCGCCAGAAAATCGACTCCCTCCTCGAACGTTACAGACGCGAATCCATCGACATCGAAGACGTCGAATATGAAGATGCGGACCTTGAACTCGATACCCTTTTCCCCGAACCGGTACCCGACAAGCAGTCATGGAACAGAACAGAATCTACTTCAATACCCCCCAGCGTCTGACACAGCTCATCGCCGCCAATACTTCGGTTATCGTCGCCGGACGCCGTACCGGAAAAACCGACTCCATCGCCGCCCCCTTCATCCTCCGAAATATGCAGCGCATGCCCGGTTCTACCGGAGGTATCGTCGTCCCTACTTTCAAGCATGGCCTGACAAATACAATACCGGGTCTCCTCGCCGCATGGCGGCGATGGGGATACGTCGAAGGGCTGCATTACGTCGTCGGACATAAACCCCCCAAGGCTTTCCGTCTCCCCATTACCCAGCCTAAGGACTACGAACACATCATTACTTTTCACAACGGCTCTACCGCCGTCATCATATCCCAGGACCGACCCGGCTCCTCGAACTCCCTGACCCTCTCCTGGATCCTCGTCGATGAAGCAAAGTTCATCGACTACGTCAAGCTTAAGGAAGAGACCCTCCCCGCCAACGGCGGTATTAAATCTTTCTTCGGCGCTCACTCCTTCAACCATTCCCTCATGATCCTATCCGATATGCCACAGACTCAGAAAGGATCATGGTTCCTCCATTACCGCGACAAGATGGACCCAGAACTCATCGACGCGATCCAGGCCACAGTCTACGAAATCTGGAAAATCAAACAGAGGATCCGCGATCTCCGCAAAAACGGCGTCGAGCCTCCCGACTACCTCAAAGGGCATCTCCGCAGACTCGACCGCGACCTCAACCGTATGCGCTCCGTCGCCGTCTATTACCGGGAGTACTCTTCTATCGAAAACCTCCAGCTCCTCGGCGAAAACTACATCAAGCAGATGAAGCGCGACCTTACTCCGCTCACATTCCAGACCTCGATACTTTGCCGGCGAATCGGCATCGCAAAGGATGGATATTACTCATCGATGCGCGAATCCCACAAATACGACGCCAACGACAACGACTATCTCGACTCCCTCGGATATACCCCCGACCCCGACGCCCTCGACTCCCGCGTTGACCTCGACCTCGACCCCGACGCCCCCATCTGCATCGGTATGGACTACAACGCCAACATCAACTGGATCGTCGCCGGCCAACCCCGCCGCAACCGCCTCAATGTCATAAAATCTTTCTTTGTCAAATATGACCGCAAAATCCCGGCCCTCGTCAGCGACTTCTGCCGATACTACGCATCCCATCGGAACAAAACCGTAATCTTCTACCATGACTCGACAGCCTTCAACTCAAACTACGCCGTCAACGCCCAGGACTTCCGATGGTGGGTCATCAATGAATTCAAACGTGCCGGCTGGAACTGCGAACCCGTATATATCGGACCCCCCATGCGCAAGGATGAAAAATATACCCTCATAAACAGCGCTTTCGCCGGACGTCAACGACTGACCCCTTTCATCAACCGCTCCAACAACCCCGACCTCATCCTCGCTCTCCAGACGGCCGAAATTTCCCGCGGCCGCAACGGTTTTACAAAAGTCAAGGGCGGCGAAAAACTCGCCGAATCGGAAGAAAACCTCCTCGAACACCGCACGGACGGGACCGACGCTTTCGATACCCTCTACATCGGAGCCGAAAAATTCCCCCGACTGTCCATTATCTCTATCCCGGACTCTTCATCGATTATCTGATTCCCCGCTCCTGTCTTTCCGCATCGGAAAATATATTGTAATTTCGTGACATGGCTACGACCCACAACATTTCCCGCTCCATATACCTCTCATACCGCCTCCCGGACCTCAGCGTCTCGACAGACCTGGAGGCCCTCTTCATACGCATATCCCGCGACGGTTATACCATTACCCATAATCTCCTTTACGCATCCGGTCATAAAATCTCGATATACGCCCTGCGGTCTCTCATCGAGACAGACATGGCCGACAACGACCTGTCAGTCGCATCATATACCCTCCTCATCGAAAACGCAGACTCTACCGTTACCCTCGCCGACAAATCATTCTCCGTCATTTTCTGCGCCCGCGACGTCGGCGCTCTCGATGAATCCTCATGGCTCGCCCGAAATTTCCTCATCGCAGACCCTTTCCGCCGAATCCCTTCCTCGGCGACAATACGCCTCCCCTGGATTCCCGCTCAGGGCGAAACTCCTCTCCTCTCGATCGCGATCCATGCTGACGCCCCCGGCTCCTCCGACCTTTCCCCGGTGCATCTCCCGGTTCTCAGAAGCGAATCCCCGGTTCTTCCCGACGCGCCGGCCCCGGATATATCTTTCATCTCGATACCACTCCTCTCCGTACCCGAAGAATACGGTCTCCCCTCCGGCGCGATCATCCGCAGAATAGACATCCTGCTCGGCGAGCGGGGTGCCTCTTTCTTCATTGACCCGGACCTCGACCAAGCCCCGGCGTTCATATACCGCGACAGTTTCAATATTCAGACCTCGGTCAATATCCCGGCCGTCACTGCCTCCAAAACAGAGACGGACAGGCAGCTCTGCGCCCTCATCGACCGCAATACCATAACCGCACATCGTACCTGGAAACTGTTCTCCTCGATATTCGCCCCTCTCCCGGACAGCGAAATCTCTGCCGTCGAAGACCTCGTCGCCTCTCACATGACGGCAATCCTTATCCCGGCCTCAGACCCCGAAGAGCCTCTGCGGCAAATCCCTATCGCGATTACCGAAATAAACATCGACCGCCAGGATCCCGACGACCTGACCGAAGTCTCTTTCTCTTACAGACTGGCCGACGACCTCGACCGCGCTGTATGTAATTCTTCCTCGGTCTTCACTTACCATTTCAATCCCGTCTTCAACTGACCCCGGACCCCATGCCCAACGCTATTCACATCTCGACCGCAAGAGCTATCCTTAACGCCGGTGACCCCGTCGACCTCGACCTCTGGAAAGCAGACGGCTCTATCCTTCAGCTCCGCTCCGTCATCTCCCTCGGTTACGACTTCTACGGAGGATGGCGGAATATAAAAATCCTCTCCTCCGGTCAGAAACGCCGGATACGCGACGTCTGCATCTTCCGCGTGAACGGCCTCGAAGTATTCCTATGATTCCGCCCCCGCGACAATTGATTCCGCCCCCGCGACAATACAATCCATAACCCGAAAACAGAATGACAACTACCATACCTTACTTCGCATCGGTCGAAAACATACCGGTGCTGAACGCCGCCGCAGCTTTCACCCCTACTACTACATCCGTTTTCCGCGACAGTCGCCGGACATCCCCCCTTGTCATCTCCGACAATATCTCCGTAATTCCATGGGGTGCCGGCAACAAGATGCCTTACAGAATCCTCGACCTCATCGAACAGGATGAAACCCTCACGACCTGCCTCGATACCCAGTCCGAACTCTGCTACGGCGCCGGCCTCAGACTCTGCGATCAGGACGCTCCTCAATTTGTTAAAGAGCAAATACGGGATTTCCTCCTCTCCAACGACCTCCCCGAATACTGGCTCGGTATCGCCAAGGATTTCAAGACTTTCGGTTTCGCCGTCTCGGTCCTCATCCTCTCCCGCGACGCTTCCCGTATCATCTCCATACATCGCAAGGAGGCTTGTTACTGCCGCTTCGCCCCCGCTGACGCGCAAGGAAGAATCCCGACAGTCCATTACGCCGAC
This sequence comes from Bacteroides sp., assembly GCA_014801785.1. Classification (GTDB taxonomy): domain Bacteria; phylum Bacteroidota; class Bacteroidia; order Bacteroidales; family Muribaculaceae; genus Lepagella. The sequence continues at coordinate 35,798 of JAAVDN010000016.1, forward strand.
TGGCGCTCGACCCCGACACCCCAAGACATCGAATCAATCCCGATTCTCGACCCGCGCTCTCCATGGGATGACCTCCTCGACCGTACCGGAAAACCTAAAGCGCGAAAATTCGCGGTCATCTCACGAATACCCACGACCGACTCGACTTATTACCCTATCCCGGGCTACGCTTCCCTCTTCCGCTCAAAGTGGTATGACATAAAACAGCTCATCGGTACCGCCAAAGAAGCCAAACTCCGGAACTCGGCCCCCATAAAATACCATATCGAGATCTCCGAAAATTTCTGGCGCGACATTTTCCAGAGCGAACACATTACAGACATCCGCCTCCAGCGCGAACGCATGATCGAGGAAAAACAGAAAATACTCGACTTTCTCACAGGCGCCGAAAACTCCGGTAAAGTCTGGTTCTCGAAATACTACATGACCCCCGACGGAAAGGAACAGCACGACGTCCTCATACACCGCATCGAAAACTCCAAGGAGGGGGGTGACTGGCAGACAGACATCCAGGAGGCCATCAACATGATCTGTTTCGCTACCCGCGTGCATTCAAACCTCGTCGGCTCCGTCCCCGGTAAAACACAGTCGAACAACTCCGGCTCCGACAAACGCGAACTATATACCATATCCCAGGCCCTGCAGAAGCCATACCATGATATCCTCCTCCGGCCAATCGGACTCGTTATCCGTTTCAACGAATGGACAGGCGTTCACCCCTCCGTCCCATTCATCCAGCTGACGACCCTCGACGAACACAAAGACGCGAAAACCGTCTCTATCTGACAATCCTCAAACCCCATATCCCCAGATGCCCTCCCCGATTTCAGACTCCCGGATAGCCGCATTCCTCCCGAACAGCATCCAGCCCGCACCGGGGGAAAAATCCCTCGCTCAAAAGCTCGACAAGCAGCTCACGGACGCCCATCACTGGATCGGTTCCCATATCCTCGGAACCCCTCTCCCGGCTGCCGGCCAGATATACTCCCTCGCCGATTTTACCGACCCTTACGATACGATCCGGATTACAGACGCTCTCGCATCCGCCCTCGCTTCCCTCGACATCGTCATTACCCCTAACGGCCTCGCTACTGTCTCTACTTCCAACCTCGCCCCGGCTTCAAAAGCTCGTGCCGATGCTCTCCGGCAATCCCTGTTGCAGCAGCGCGACAGAGCTGTCCGCAGATTCGTCGACGTCTGCATGAGCGTCAGCATTACATCCCCCGGCCCCCCGCAGATAATCGCCAGGGCTATCGGAGGACCTGTTTTCGACTATCTCGTCGACCACTCCATTTTCAGAGGTCTCGAACTCCTCGACTATCTCGACCTTACCTATTCCGACCCGATCGATGAACTCAGACGCATACGCCCCTCCCTCGACCGGACAGAAAAAATCATGAAAGATCTATTCTTTCCGGAGCAGACCTGGCGTTATCTCTGCAATTCTTATCTTCGATCCCCGGACTCCCTCCCCCTCTGGCGCTCATTCTTCTTCTCCGAAATCGAACGCCTATTCATCCATATCTTCAAAAACCCCCGGCCCGTCTCGACCTGCGACTTCATCCCTCTCGCAAACAGGATGAAGGAGATCCCGGTTATCTACCCCTCCGTAACAAACGAAATTACCGAGATATATGATTCCTGGATCAATTCCCCCCAGGCCCGATACTACGACCCCATCCCTACATTCAAAAACCGGCGGGACTCCCCCGGATACTTCTTCTGACCATGACCCCGCAAACAATATCAATTACAATACCGACAGCCTGGAATCAACTCTCCGATTCCGAGCTACGGGACGTTTACGCCCTCTTGGCCGCGAATCGTGACCTCTCGGAGCTTACTGTCGCCCTCTTGTTCCGTTGGTCCGGAATCAGATTCATCGGACATTCATCGCTCGACGGACGACCCCTCCTCCGGAAAAAAAATACAATCTTCTCCCTTTCCGTCGAAGAAATCGTCGACGCCGCTTCCCGTCTCGACTTCCTCCGCACACCCCCGCAATCACCGCTCCGGATCTCGGCTGTCGGGCGCCGGCGGGCTATTGAGGCCGACTTCTCGGCCCGTGACCTCCGCACATACATTATCTGCGATAATCTTTATCAAGGTTTTCTCCAGACCCGCGACCCGGCCCTTATCGACCGGCTCGCCGAAATCCTCTATCCGGCCCCGAAATTCCGGATAGAGAAATTCTCTTCCGGCAGACGGCTCCGTTCCGACATCCTCCGGATCAACTGCATATACTGGATGATCGGTCTAAAACTGCATCTCTCCAGACTCTTCCCCGACTTCCTCAAACCTCTTCAGTCCGATAACCGGGCTATTTTCTCACCCGCCCCGACCGACCAGCGGCAGAACATGACGGCCATGATACGCGCCCTGACCAAAGGGGACGTTACAAAACAGGAACAGACCCTCGGCATCGACCTTTATACGGCCCTGACCGAACTGAACGAACTCGCACGCGAAGCCGCCGAAATCGAAGCCAAATATAACAAATGAAATATACTCCCCCTCCGACCCTCCGCGGCGACTGGGACGCCGCCGCTTTCTTCGAGAATATCCTACCGCTCAATATCCTGGCCGCAACTCATGATTTCCGGTTCGCCCGCGTCTCAGGTCTCGATGGTTTCGAGCAGGCCGTCAATCAGATGCAGTCGGCTCCCGCGATACTATGCGTCTCCGATCTCGCCGACGGATATACCGAACTGAACAACATCCCGAGGACCCGGCGCGTCAAAACAGTATTCCTCGCGATGCGCCACAAAGCCGAAGACATGGACGCCCGCGCCCGCTGCATGGAGACGATGCGCGAACTCTTCAGACAGCTCATGTCCCGCCTCATCCCCGAAAAAACAAGACTCGAACAAAACTCTATCTTCCTCGACCCCAGGATCTCATTTACAGAAATCGACCGCTACTTCTTCTCAGGTGCCGCCGGAGCTTACTTCCAGATAGCCGTCGATTGTTACACTGACCTTATCTTCCGCCCCTATGAATGGACCCAATGACCCCGATTCCCTCCTCGAACAGCGCAGACGTTACGTCTCAGCTTTCAACCATACCATGCTCTCCATCTGGAAAGAACGGATCGCCCTCCTCAAAGCCGTCGATACAGGCGCCCTCTATAACTCGATCGCCGAAATCGGTATGAACGCCGACGCGCAATTCACATCCATTGCCCTCGCCCAATCTTTCAATCTCTACGGCCTGTTCGTCGATTACGGTACCGGCTCCAATACTTTCCGCGGCAACCCGGGTGACATCGGCCGCGACAACCCAAGACGCCGCAAACCCTGGTTCTCGAAAAAATACTTCGCTTCCGTCATGAACCTACGCGAATTTTTCGCCGACAACCTCGGTCAGACCGCCGCAAATGTCGTCTCGAACGCCCTCACAGCCCGCGTCGCCAGGCATTTCCTTACTTAGTCCCGGACATCCCTTATGTCTTTTCCCAGCCCCCGGAAAATACCTAATTTCGCATCATGGCAACAGATACTTCCTCCCTCTCCGCAATAATAAAGGACTTCTCCGAACTCACCGCAAAGGACTCCGTCTCCCCGGCTTCCCTCGCCGCTATCTTCGACCGTATCGTCGAACTGCTCGCCCGGACCGCTGACCCCGAAGACCTCGAGACCCTCACAGTTCTAAGCTCCGACATCGCTAAAATAAAACTCTGCGGTTCCGTCATCAAGGACCTCTCCCTGACCCTCGACGGCTCTACCCTCAATCTCCGCAAATCCCTCATCAATCTCTCCTCCGCGCTCGGCTCATCTACTTCTACCCCGATCCTCGGCCCCGCGACCTCCGACTCCCCGGGTCTGATGACCCCCGACCATATCCGCGCTATCGAGGAAATCTCCAATTCCCCGGCGGCTCCCCTCGCCGATTTCTCGTTCAACGCCGGACCCGAAGACCTCCGGCAGGGATTTACCACAATCAACGAATCTACCGACTTCCGCCAGATCAAATACGGTATCTCCGCCCATGACTCTTACTTCAGACTCTGGATCCCCGTATTGCCCGGCGACATCTACGCCCTGACGACTGTCGGAGGCGGTAACGCCAAAGCCTGGGCCTGGTTCGCCGGATCAGGACAGATTATCAGCTGCTCGGCTCAGAATCTCAAATGCGAGGACCTCGAACTCGTCGCCCCCGACGACGCCGCTTTCCTCGTCGTCCATTCGACGCTCGCCGCTTACGACAATTTCTCCCTGAAGCTCCTCAACGGCTCCCTGACCCGTTTCCTGACCCTGAAAATCCGCGACGCTATCGCCGGCATATCCGAGGCCATCGATTTTCAGAGCCGGGTGACTGCCGGTATCGGTTATGCAGTGACAAAAGAATCCCTCCTCCTCGGTTATGTCGAAGCCAACAGCGAGACTGCTGTCGCGACAGACCTCTTTACCAAGGTCCGCAACTCCGACCTGTACTGGCGATTCTGGATGGAAGTAAAACCGGGTCAGCGTTTCTACCTTACGACTTACGGTGCCTTCGGCGCAAAGGCCTGGGCCTGGTATGACGCCGACGGAAAGATCATTTCCTGGGCCCCCTCCGAATTTGACTACAAGATGACGACCGACCATGGACTGATAGCTCCCGATAACGCCGCGATCCTTCTCGTCCATTGCTCAAAATCATACCTCGACTCTTTCCGCCTGTGCGTCGGAGGATTCCCCCTCGCCCAATATGTGGATGACCGGATTAAAATCTTTCAGACGACAAACCCGGGAAATTCCCAGTCAGGTTCCCGGGAGCCGGACGACAATGAATCCTCAGACGCTCAAAAAGAAATAAAAATTCTTTTCTACGGAAATTCCTTTACCTGCGACTCCGTCTCATACGTCCCGACCCTGCTGTCGATGATCGCGCCGGACCTGAAATTTACCCTCGCTATCGCATACATCCCGGGATGCTCCCTCGCCCAGCACGCCGCAAATTTCAGCCAGAAGGTCCAGACCCTCGACGGTGCCGAATACTCCCCGACGACTTACGAGCTGTATGTCTCGACCTCCGACGCCCCGAAATGGGGCAAAACCGGCGACCTCTCGGCCCTCCGCATCTTTGACCGCGAAGAATGGGACCTCGTTACTTTCCAGCAAAACGGTATCGCGGCCCCAAAGGCGTTCGATACATACTTCAAGCCATACCTCTCGATCATCATCAGCAATCTATACTCCCTCTCGATCTCCCGGGACCGTCGCCTCAAGCTCGGCTGGCTCCTGACTCAGGGTGCATACGGACAGACTGACGCCGCCCAGCGCTCACAGTGGCAGGGTACAGCCGCAAATGCCGGAAAAGTCATGGAGTCTACTCCCTTCGAGGTCCTCTTCCCGTTCGGGACCGCCGTCGAGAATCTGAGGGCGACCGACCTGAAGGATCTCGCCGACGGTATCGGCCTGACAGTCGACGGCGGACATCTCCAGGAGGGACTCGGATGCCTGACAGCCGCCTATGCAAATACTATCACAATCCTTGACCTCGCCGGTCTCGGGCATCTCTCCGTTTTCGGAACAGACTTCGAGCCGGACCGCGAGATCTGCGACTACATCGGCGTCGTCGGCCCGAACTACGGGACATCCGGAGTCGTCGGAATATCGATGGACAACTGTCTCAAAGCCCAGACCGCGGCAATCTGCGCCGTTAAAAATCCTTACGAGGTCTCCGCAATAATCTGATCTCCTTAACCCGCTTCAACTGAAAATCCTTAACCACTAATGCAGGAACCCAAATCCCAACGCCTACAATTCATCAGCTCCGTCCTCTCCATCTGCGTCGGATGCGGGCTGCTCGTCGCCGGATTCATCGTCGCCCCGACAGGACAGATTCATAATTCCGTCCTCATCGCTTTCGGCGAAATCCTTACTTTCATCGGTACAGTGACCGGCATCGATTATAAACACAGATTCAAATAACATGGCTAACGTTAAAATCCTCGCCCCTTTCATCCTCTCTTTCGAGGGTGGTTTCGTCAAAGACCCCAGGGACCGCGGCGGTGCGACTAACCGCGGCGTGACCCTCCGCACATGGCAGGCATACGGATACGACAAAAACTCCGACGGTCGAATCGATGAAAAGGATATCCGCCTCATCTCTGACCGCGACGCTGTCGACCGAATCCTCAAACCCCATTTCTGGGACCCCTGGCAAGCCGACGATCCGGCATTCGACCAATCCCTCGCAAATATTCTCGTGGACTGGGGATGGGCCTCCGGAGTCCGGACTGCTGTCCGCCAGCTCCAGAAATTACTCGGCCTGAAGAAAGATGGTATCGTCGGACCGAAAACCCTCGCGGCCATCACCGCCGCAGACCCCGCCGACCTCTTCTCCCGTATCGCATCTGCCCGCGCCGCATACATCGAAAGTCTGTGCAAGGCAAACCCCTCGCAGATCTGTTTCCGGAACGGCTGGCTGCGACGCCTCGGATCCATCCATTACCGCGCCCTCGTCTACAACGACGGCTCGATACATCCATTCCCCTGACAAATCCAAAAGCCTATTAAGATTCATACTGATTCAAGCTCCTTCCCGATTTAATGATCCATAACTTTATTTTTTCTTTACTGGGCGCGACCCTCATCCTCCTGTTCTCTTCCTGCTCTTCCTCCAGACAATCCTCAAAATTCTCCGAAGACCTCAGCGCCGAATCCGGATCCCTGGCATCCCTCTCCGCAAACTCCGCATCTTCATTGAGCCGCGAACGTACTACCCTGATCGAGTTCGACTCCATGATCATCGACATCCCCGCGCCCCCGGACCTCTCCGTGACGTCGGAAACCGCTCCCCCGGACCCCCTCCGGACCGGAGCCGGAAAAAAATCTCCCGCTCCGCGCTCTGTCAGGATTTTCCGGGGACGGGTCTCAAGCGCCGAATCCGTCGAAAGCCGCGACTCCGCGCAATACGCCGCCGCGACCGGCTCTCACGCCCGGACAGACCGGCGCACGCACGCGGAACAAAAGAAACCTCCCGCAGCCCCGCTCCTCGCAATTACTCTCATAATCCCTATCATTTTAATCGCTATCGCAGCCACAGTCGCAATTATTTGCCGACCCCCGCACAATAAACTATAATCAACCGCCGTAACTTACAAACACAGACTCCAATTCATCAATAATAATTTTCGCTTTAAAGGGAGGCCTGTCCGCGAGGATAGGCCTCCCTGACGTCTTTTGATACCCCGCCCCGCCCCATTATCTTTGAATCTAAATCCATAACAGACCAACCACACACCAACCTCACAAAATGGCATCATACACGACTACAGCCAACGTCGTCCTTAACGTCAACGGTCAACAGGCCCGGAAAATGATCGCTGACCTTCAGTCCGACGCATCTGACCTCGAAAAAAGAATCGCCGCAGCTGCCGCCGCCGGAGATAAGGTCAGGATGAAAAAACTTCAGCAGGAACTCAACAACACCCGCCGGCTGCTCGACCAGCTCCAGGGACGCGCTTTCGACGTCTCCAAAGTTCTCGCCGGACTCGACCGGGCTTCCCCCCGCGAACTCAACAAAGCCCTCCGCCAGCTTCAGATGCAGCTCAATTCCATCGAGCGAGGCTCCGAGGCATGGAACGCCCAGATCCGCAAAATCCAGCAGGTACGCGCCGAACTCGACCGCGTCAACCGGTCAATGACCCTCCCCCTCTCCAGAAAAGAACAGTTGCTCGCTTTCTTCAACAAGTGGCAGACAGCTATCGCAGGGGCCGCGGCCGCGGCCGCCGGTCTCGTCATGGCCGGTCAGTCAGCCGTCAAGGCCTACGCCGGAATGGAGCAGGAAATGGCAAACGTCAGAAAATATACAGGAATGACCGCCGATGACGTCGCCCGGCTCAACGACGAACTCAGGAAAATCAATACCCGCACATCCCGCGAAGACCTCAACATCATGGCCCAGGAAGCCGGACGCCTCGGAAAAACCTCTGCTGAAGATATCCTCGGTTATGTCCGCGCCGCTGACAAAATCAACGTCGCCCTCGACGACCTCGGCTCCGGAGCGACCCTGACCCTCTCGAAACTCACAGGCATCTTCGGCGACGAAGCCCGACTCGGTACCGAAAAATCCCTCCTCGCAGTCGGCTCCGTCATCAACGAACTATCCCAGAACTGCTCCGCATCCGCCCCGTACCTCGCCGAATTTGCATCCCGCATGGGAGGCGTCGGCGCTCAGGCAGGTATGACCGTACAGCAGATTATGGGTCTCGCGGCTGTCCTCGACTCGAATAATCAGAAGCTCGAAGCTTCATCTACCGCAATATCCCAGGTTATAGTCAGAATATACCAGGACCCCGCGAAATACGCCCGGGTCGCAGGTCTCGATGTCCAGAAGTTCGCGGACCTCGTCCGATCCGACATGAACGCCGCACTCATCGAATTCCTTTCCACCCTCGACAAAGCCGGAAACATGGATATCCTCTCCCCTATGTTCAAGGAGATGGGCGAAAACGGCTCCCGGGCAATCGCAGCCCTCTCGACCCTGGCCAACAACATCTCCGACGTCGTCGCCCAGCAGAACGCCGCCAACGAGGCTTTCGCTCAGGCTACTTCAATCGATACCGAATTTGAAGTCCAGAACAATACCGTTCAGGCAGGTCTCGACAAAGCGAAGAATCATCTCCATGAAATCTCGGTCGAACTCGGCGAAAAACTCATCCCGGTCATGAAATACGCCGTCTCTTCATCGACCGTGACCCTGAAGGTCCTCTCCGCCCTCGTGACCTTCCTCATTCAGAACAAAAACGCGATCGCAGCCCTGACGATTACCATCCTATCCTTTACCGTCGCCGTCAAGGCCGCCGTAATTGCCGAGACCCTCCATTCAGCCCTCATCAGGGGAAAAGCCGCTCTACTCAGGGCCGTATCCGTCGCCCAGGCCCTCTACTCCGTCGCAATGGGTAATACCAACATCGCGACCCTCCGCGTCATTGCATCGACAAAACTGCTCCGCATAGCAATGCTCGCTACCCCCTGGGGAATCGCAATCGCCGCTATAACCGCCCTCGTCGGGTGGCTCGCCAAACTCGCCATAAGCAACAGCCAGGCCAGAAAGGCAGCTCAGGAACACAACCGCCAGATCCAGGAACAGATCAAAGGGTTCTCCGACCTCTCGTCAAAGACGACCGCCAACGCCGAAAAAGAGATAGCCGCCCTCAATACCCTCTACCGCGTCGCCAGAAACGAAGCCGGATCCCGCGACCTCCGCCTGAAGGCCATGCGCAAAATGATGGATATGTACCCAGACGTCTTCTCCGGAATGTCCGCCGAACAATGGCTCGTACATGGAATACGAGACGAATACCTCAAACTCCGCGACAACATCCTCGAAGCAGCCAAAGCCCGCGCGGTCTTTGACAAAATCCAGGAAAACGAAAAGGAAATCTTTGACAAACAGATCAGACACGACCAGCTCGAAGAGACCCATCAGCGACTCCGCATGACCCTCGAATCGATCGAGGACCAAATCCGCTCCCTCGAAAGCAAAAAAATAAAATATGCTGTCGTCGGACAAGACCCCGACGCGACCTCCAAAAACCGCCAGGCCGACAAAGTCAACAGACAGATCCGGCAGAAAATCCTCAAGCTCCAGGACCAGCGTCAGAAGGTTATTCTCGAACTCAACGCAAATACCCGCGAAGTGCAGGAAAACTGGGACCTCATGCAGAAGCAGAAAGGGGCGAACGCCCGCCTCTCCGAAAAATATGCCCCCGCCGTCATCGACCGGATCGATAACGACCTCGCATCTCCCGCCCCCGCATCAGTCCCCGCCGACTCATCCAAGGCAGCCGCAGCCGCCGACAAGTTCCTCGCCGAAAAACAATGGCGCCAGAAACAGGAGGCCCTCGCCCGGATATCCTACCTCTCGGGCGAGACCGACCTGATCCGGCACACCGAGAAAATGAATCTCATTGAAGTCGAATATCAGAAAAAAAGACTCGCACACACCGACCTCTCCGAACAGGAACGCCTCGACATTACCGTCGAAAGCCTTCAGGCGCAGGAAAAACAACAGAAGTTCTCCGACGAACAATCAATGCGCCTCGAAGAAGAGAATTATCTGAAGACCCTCGCGGATATCCGTCAGAAATATATCGACTCATCAATATCGCGCCAGACATACGACCAACAAATCGAACAGCAGGAAATCCTCCATCAGCGCCGCATCGTACTCCTGACCCGGGAAGGATCCGACGAGCGACTCAAAGCCGAACAGCGGCTCCAGGAGATGCTCATCGCCGACAAAGAGAAAAAACAGAAGGAACTCCAGGACCTCGAAAAAAAATATCAGGAGACAAAATCCGAATTCTTCGGCCTATCCCCGGCCGAACGACAGAAACAATATGACGACGCCATAGCAATCCTCGATACCGTCTACGACCGCGAACTGAAGGCCGCCGGCGACAATGCCGACGAAAAGCTCCGCATCGAAAAGGCTTATCAACAGGCCAGACTCGCACTCGCTGAAAAATATGGACTCCAGGCCGAACAGCTCCATACCAACGCCATGCAGAAAGCAGTCGCCGACTCTATCGAATGGCTCAACTCCGACGGAGGAAAAGCCCTGACAGCCGCCATCGATACCGTCTCCTCATCCATGTCCGCGATCTTCTCCGCCCTATCTTCATCCGTCCAGGCAGAACTCGAACTCCAGACCGCAGCCATCAACTCCCGCTACGAACAGGAAGTCTCCCTCGCCGAAGGAAATTCCTACCGCGTCGCCCAGGCCGAGAAGAGAAAGGAAAAGGATCTCGCGAAAGCAAAAAACGAGGCTAACCGCAAATCCTTCTCGATGCAGGTTATTCAGGCCGTCGCCCAGACCGCGACCAACGCCCTCAACGCCTACGGCTCTGCAGCTGCAGTCCCCCTCATCGGATACATCCTCGCCCCCATCGCCGCAGCATCAGCCGTCGCCGCCGGTGCAATACAGATTGCAGCCATAAAGAAACAGCAGCAGGCCGCCGAAGCCCAGGGATATGAACAGGGAGGTTTTACCGCCCCGGGCCCCCGCAGCAAAGTCGCCGGAATCGTCCACGCCGGAGAATGGGTCGCATCTCAGAAACTCGTCTCCTCCCCCGTGACCCGACCCATTATCGACGCCCTCGAATACGCCCAGAGATACAACCGCGTCTCCGCCCTCTCCGCCCGCGACGTCTCCCGCGCAATATCCATCCCCGCGGGAATCGCCGACGCCGCCGCAGACAACAGCGCATCCCGCGCCATCAGGTCATGGTCCCGGACCGCCGCTGTCGATACCGCCCGGCAGATCGAGATACAGGACTCCCAGGCAAAACAGCTCGTTTCCCTCTCCCGCACAATCGACCGCCTCGACAAAACCCTCTCCGGTCCGATCCTCGCCGTTACCTCGATTACAGGCGAATACGGCTATGAAGAAGCCCGACGCCAATACCAGACCCTCCTCGACAACAAAAATCCCAGAAACAGAATCTCGAAATGACAATCCTCATCGACGGGACCCCCGCCGTCCTGTCCCAGTCCCAGACTATCGAATACATATCCGAGAACAGAGCTTTCTCCGGAGCCGACGGTTATACCCTCTCGATAACCCTCCCCGCCGACAACCCTACTAACCGCAGGATTTTTTCCAACATCTCCCGCCTCGACGCCCGGACCCCCCGCAAAACATTCCCCGCCCGGATCATCGACGCCGGATTCGTCAGAGCCGGAATCGTCGTCATTACAGCCATTACCCGCGACAGCATCTCCCTACAGTTCCTCGAAGGACGCTCCGCGACAAATTTCTCCGACTCTTTCGAGACCCTCTACATCAACGAACTCGACCTCGGACGCGTCCCATCGAGAAGCCCTCTCGAAATCGATACCCAGTCCGCATGGACAGACGGAATCCGCGACCTCTCGGTCGTCGCCCTACCATGGGTCAACGACGCTACCGGCAATATCCAGAACTCCGCCCGATGGAACCCGGCCTCCGCCCAATACGAATGGGTCCCCGGTCTCCAGGGACTCTCCTGGCAGCCATACCTCGTCTACATCGCCGAACTCATCTTCAGGGCCGCAGGATATACCCCCCTCCTTTACCCCTGGAGAAATAACCCCGCCCTCAACAGGATCCTCGTCTGCAACGCCCTCCCTTTCGCATGGGACCTCCCCGACTGGAACGCGATACTCCCCCATTGGACCCTCGCCGAATTCATCTCCCAGCTCGAAGACTTCCTCGACCTCGACTTCTCTGTAGACCATCAGGCAAAGACCGTCAGCTGCCGCGCGAAAACCCCCGCCGGAACATTCCTCGTCAGCGATATCCTCTCCTCATACCAGACCGACATAAACAACTCCGACTCCTCATCCTCATGTCAGTACGCCGCGACAAAACGTCTCGCCTACGACTTCCCCGACTCCCCCGTATATGACCGGTACTCATGCCCCTGGCTCATCGACCTCCTGAAGACAAAAGTCAACAGCTACCCTACATTCGACGACCTCATGGCCGCCAGAGGACACTCCTATACCTGGGACGGACTCCACAATACCGGATACGACCCGCAGGACGAACTCCTCTATGCCGCCGACATCGACGCCTATTTTGCATTCCGGTCCCTCGGCCGAAACCTCGACCTCCATTCCCTCGCCCAACACAAGACCGTATTCCTCTACGAGACAGCCCTGCGCCCCGTCAACCTCCTCGGGCCCCGCATCCCCGCCGATGACGACGACTCATCCGCCCGGGAGACCTCCCTGTCGATAGTCCCCGTCCGCATCGACTCTACCGCCGAAGTTACCCCCATCTCCTACAACGACCCCCTCGGCGACCTACCCTTCCTCAGCTTCGGATCCTACGACGACGCCGGACAATACGACGCCGGCGAATACGACGAATCCCAAAACTACCCGATGCAGAAAACCCGCGTCCAGTCCCTCCTCGAAAACGGTCAGCGAAAAGAGCGCCCCGAGTTCTACGACCGCATCTTCGTCGCCTGGTGGGACGGCCAGTTCTTCAAGGAGCGCGGACAGCCGACCCAGCTCCCCCGCCCGTACGTCGAGCAATACGTCATCTACAAGGACGCCGACCTCGTGACCCGCTCGGCTCAACTCCCGTTCTCCTTCCGCCTCGCTACCAGACGCGGCGACCACTCTTACGACCGTCTCGACATCGACCCGACGACCAAACTGACAGTCTCCTTCCTCTGCGACTCGATACCCGACGTCCGCCGGATCTTCATCATCGCCGGACGCCGCTACATCTGCGAGAAGATCACCGCTACCTTTACCGTCCGCGGACGCTCCCCGATCCTCAAAGGTATATTCTGGCCGATCCGGGACAATACCTGATACCCCGGCCCCCTTACCGCCCCGGCAGAATCCCCGCCCCCGCGCCCCCTCTGCATATAGCGCCCCGGAAAGCCCCCGGAAATGACCCGCAAAACAGGGCGGGGGGGGGTCTTCGCAGACAGCAGTTAAGGGGGAAGCCCCCTAACGACCCCCCGACGGCTGATTATCAGCCGTTTGCATTTTCCAGCGCTTAACAAATCGGATTTTTCCTGAATTTTCCATCCCCTCGAAGCCCCTTTTCCCTCTGGTACCCAGCCCGTTAGCCCGCTTAAAAAAATATGTTGTAAAACATACTCCCCGCCCCCGTTTCAAGTCAATTAAAAAGAATTAGTCGAGCGCTCTGTTTAATTAGACACTAAACCCGGCGATGAATCCCCGCCGACATTTCCGGCGGGGATTTTTTTACATCGGTATTGTAGATTTATAGTCGATTGTAGCCCTTATTATAAAAAAACCGTTCTCATCCGTCCATGAACAGCAGAAATTATCTTCAGTCCAGCTTGCGTTGACGGTCTGTTTATGAATCTCCATGGTGTGAAGGTTATTCAGGGTCGTAGGCCGCGGCGTCAATCTCGGCCGCGTATGCGTTCAGGCGGCGCGCGATGTCGCGCATGGCGTCGGCGAGCTGCCGGTATTCCTCCTCAGTGAACGCTCGCTGACGACTGCACACCTCGCAGCCGTTCAGCTTCTGCGACAGCCATCCCTGGGAGCGGTGGAAGTATTGACGCGCGAGCTGCGTCTTGTTGATAAGGCCGTCCAGTTCGTTGAAGGCTACCCAGACGGCGCCCATCTTCTCGCTCGTCAGTTCGGCCCGTCGATAGGCCGGATCGCATATCTGTTCGTAAGTCGGTTTTTTATTATCCATTTTTTTTGTAAATTTGCCCTCGGAACTGAGTCCGAGGGCGTCGGTCAATCTTCATTATCCATTATGTCGAGGACCTCATAAAGCAGCCCTCTGATTCGGGTGACTATCGGTTGGTTTCTCTTATTCTCTATCATTGCCAAGAGGTCGAGGATTCGGAAAACCAACCGTTTCATTTCCTTCATTTCATTTTACACCTCCTTTCTTTGTTGGTTATTTTTACAATACAAAGATAGTAATAATTTCATTAATAAACAAATTTCAGACAAGAAATTTTAATGGAGTCATTAATTTTTTTGGAAGTCCCGAATATTCTTCTTAACTTCGCAGTGCCAACGTATATCAACATAATTACATAGATTAGGACTGTCACCAATATAGGCGGCTGTCACTTCCACTCATATATCATATTATGTTGTATGTACGTTTGGCGACGGGAAGTGACAGCCGTTTCTCTGTCTGCAAATGCCAAATGTACATACAACAATGAGCCTATCTTATCAAGATGCCGAAGACCTCGCACAGGAGGCCAACTGCTACAACATCGATGGCCTGATTGAGGTCCTCACATCCGACGTCAACCCCGACGCAATCAAGGACGAACTCCTCCAAATCTATTTCAGTCTCTCAACCCTGGCGCTCTTCACCCC
>JAAVDN010000017.1 GCA_014801785.1 Bacteroides sp.
CCCATTCCGAACAGAGAAGTTAAACCTTATCACGCCGATGGTACTGCGAAAGCGGGAGAGTAGGTAATCGCCCCCTTAATCGAGCGGCCTCAGAGAAATCTGAGGCCGCTTTTTTTATGTCCGCTCGCGTCGCGTCCTTCGCGCGATTCGTCCTTTTGCGAGAAGCCCTATTCGGATGTCTGTCGCCTCGCGAGGGCTGGCGTGAAAAAACCTCCGTCCTGGGAATGGCGCGGAAGTTTTTGAGGATTCTTGTTGTTACCTCTGCTACTGTTGATATTCATTCGTGAATATACAGCATGACATTTATTTTTGTTGATAAAATGATTTCACATCTTCCCAGTTGTAGAAGGGAGCTGAAACTGGTGGAATAGGGATGGTCGTTTCTTCTTCGTTCAGAAGGAATTTAACAAGTATAGGTTTCTTCCCCGTCTTATCTTTTTCATCACGGAAGAATATCATCTGAATATTTCCGGCCATAGGGGAGACGCGGAAATTAGCGTATAGCGTCGATATTGAGTGCGGATCAGCTGTTGAAGCATCGCATCCTTCCAAGTGAAGTCGAGCTGCCAGAGGCATAAGATTTCCATCATGTCCAAAGCGCAGAGTCGCAGAGTTCTCTCCGCTTGAAATAGCTGCGTCAGCACTTTCAATTATATTATTCAGCAGGTTATTTGCGTTTCCTACGACCAGCCCATTACTGAGAGCGAAATCTGCATCGCATACATAGTTATTGTAGTTTCCGCACTCCCAGATGGAGTATAGTTCCTCCGTCGGGAACAGATGCATGAAATCGACTTTTGTCTCAACATTTTGTCCGTCCACCGCTATCCAATAGAGTCCCCAGTACAGGTTTTTCTCCTTGATGTTTTTCCTTACATACGATTCATTGTTGAAGAGTGCTTTCATGAGTCTCTGCGGGTGTATTCGTTCTTCAACAAATTTTTCATATTCTATTTTCCAGTCTCCGGAGGTAAAGGTGTTGGATTCATCGGAATGGTAGTTAAGATAATCCATATATCTGCCGGAACTTTCTCTGGTAGCTCTTATCTTAGGATTGAGTTCTTTGAGGCGTTCGCAGAAGGCATCCATTGACAGGATACAACGTGGGACAGTTGTTGAACGCGCTGAGACTTCCGGAGCCCCTTTGAAAATCTGAGGGTAGTTTGTAAACATTCTTTCGGCAATTCCGCGATGCTGTCTGACTCCGAGGGGTGTGAGGTCACCACCGCGCTTTGCAGTTTCGATCATTAACGAGTCAAGATCATTCATAACTCTTACCCCAAGCGGAGTCAGTGCATTATCCTGGAAGCCCTTGTGGAGCGTTTCTGCGACGCGAGTATAGTCAGCATCGGATATCAGATAACGAGAGCCGTGACGGCCGTAATGAGAGGCGTAGAAGGGTTTGTACCCGGCCGGTGGGTTAGTAATCTTCGATTCTCTGTCAGGATATGCGAAATAGACGCCACCTGCTTTCTGTGGGTCGGCAAGAATTTCCTCGTATGGGGTCACTGCAGTCGCAACTGAAACGCACCCCGTCAGGAAAAGAGATAATAAGAATTTATTCATGATGCAAAATTGATAAAAAACCTTCATTTATACAATACCATTTGTGAGACTATCTGGTGTACTCCCGGGAAAAATAAACTAAAATATGAGAAATCCCGTTATATTATAGAAGTCCGAATTTGAGGACTATAAAGCTATCAAAACTCAGATGTACGACAAGCAGGTTCTACGCACAACTTAGAATCTCGCTATCCCCGGAAAAAGCTGTTGCTATGCGGCAGTTTTGTAAGGCGTCGAGGACGCCGGGTATATGTGTGGCTGAATCCGGTTTGGAAATAGTAGATTCAGCCTGTGAAGGTGATTTTATCTTTTTCGAGAGAGCGTATGGATTTTCTTCAATTTTTCTTCGGGTCCCACTCATCCGGAGAATTAGTGAGGAAATATTGCTTGCGGTCTTCGATAAGGATTCTTCCGCTCAGAACCACTCCCATATAAAACACCTAATCGGAGCGGAGTCACCAACGCCATGCCGTGAAAATATATTACGGTTCTGTAGCAATTTTGTTACTGAAAGTTAATAAACAAAAGATGTTGTCAATCTGTTTTAATAACAGATATGACACCTGTGTTTTGGATATCAGCCTCCGGTTGATCTGCAAGACACTTCCATGACACCTTAGACTCACGATATGGCGAGTGTATAACCAAAATAGTTATTATGAAACTTTTATCGTTAATTTTTTCGTTTATCAGTGTTGTAGTTTTATCGTCATCAATGTCTTTAAGTCGGGTAAGTCCGACCGTAGGGAGTGAAGCTCCTGATTTTGCTGTGTTCAACAAGACGAATTCCATACGTCCGGCTGATTACAAAGGGAAATATATCACTTTGAATTTCTGGTCGGTCAAGGATGCAGCGTCGCGTGAACGGAATCAGCGTCTTTCGGCAGAGTGCCGTGCTGCGGGGCAGGAATTTGTAGGAATATGTGTGGATGATGATCGGTCGCTTGTCCGCGAGATCATTGCACAGGATGGTCTGGATGCTACTCAGCAATATATGGCGAGTGATATTCGCAAAGGAAATCCTGTAGAGAGCTATGAGGTCCATAGTGGCTTACGAGCTTTCGAGATCAATCCTTTCGGAAATATAGAGAGGATAATAGACTGAATAATATTGAATCCGAATATGAGAGGCCGCATAAGGATCGCGTTAGATTCTTATGCGGTTTTTTTATTGAGGAGAAGTATTCCTTCTGAAACAATTATCGGTCGCTATGCCCGCATCACTCTCTCTTCAACTTTGAAAAATCCCTCCGAAATCTCTCTTTGTGCTAAAAGCATTTAAAAGCAAACACACTCTAAAAGTGAAAAAGGAGAGGTATATAAAACAAAAAACTCGGCATATAAAGCCGAGTTTCTTGTGATTCGCACAGGATTCAAACCTGTAACCTTCTGATCCGTAGTCAGATGCTCTATTCAGTTGAGCTAGCGAACCAATTAAAGGTAAGCGTGAATGTTTTTCTTTGTGATTCGCACAGGATTCAAACCTGTAACCTTCTGATCCGTAGTCAGATGCTCTATTCAGTTGAGCTAGCGAACCAATCAGCAATCGGTTTTTATCAGTTAATTACCTTCCCGATTGCGGATGCAAAGTTACGACTTTTTTTCGGTTTCTGCAAATATTTCATGAAGTTTTTTCAAAAAAATATTTGATACCGGCTTTGCCCGCCATTCCCGGAATCGGGGGATTGAGCTTTGTTATTTCGATAACCCCTTTAAGAACAGATGGATAGCTCTCCTGAATACGGCGTGAAAGACGGACTGCGAGTGTTTCGAGCAATCCGCTTCCATCTTTCATTTCCTCCTCCATGAGGCGGTAGAGTTCTGCGTAGGAGATTGAGACTTGAAGATTTTCTTCAGGAAAGGAGGTTTCGAAATCCTTTGACGCGATGGATACCTCCAGAGAAATGCTGACCGGTTGCGAGACGATCTGTTCCAGCGGGAGGATTCCAATGCGGATATCGAACCTCACGTCGATAAGACGGATAGTGAAACTGTTCATAATTGTTTCCGGCGAAAAAGGGCTAAGGGTTGGGGAGTCGTATATGTAGAGAATCAGGCAACGGGGATCTTGTCGATACGACGCTGATGACGTCCCCCTTCATATTCTGCGTTGAGATATGCGTCCAGAATCTCCTCTGCTTCCTTTTCCGAGATGAACCGGGCCGGGAGGACGAGGATATTGGCGTTATTGTGTTGCTTGGCAAGAGATGCTATTTCCGGAAGCCAGCAAAGGGCTGCGCGGATACCCTGGTGTTTGTTGAGGGTCATCTGAATACCGTTTCCGGAGCCGCACATGCAAATTCCGAAAGCGCATTTGCCGGACTCAACTGCTTCGGCGGCCGGATGGGCGAAGTCGGGGTAGTCGCAGGATTCTGTGGAGTCAGTGCCGAAATCGCAGATTTCATATCCGCGGGATTCCATAAGGTTTTCAAGATGCTTCTTGAGGTCGTATCCGGCATGGTCGGATGCGAAGGCTACTTTGGTCATGATGTTGTGTATTGTTATAGGGTCTTACTTTTATTGTGAGACGCAGTTTTATTGTGGGATAGGTCTTAGCTTATTTGTCTGCGGGCGCGGGAGAGGATCCTTTCTCTTTTTTCGATTGAAAGAGACGGCTTGTCAAGGCGAAACGGACCAGCAGATAGTTGACCGGGATGCAGATACCGAGCGCAGGCAAGAGCGCGAGAGTCGGGCCGACAATCCCTTTGAAGATTGCGACAAGACCAACCTGCATTCCCATGTTGATGAGATGGGATAGGGTGAAGCCAATCCCTTTCAGTGCGTTGGGAGAGGAATGGAAGGTGAAGTAAGAAGATAGAAAGAAATTGGCAATGAAAGAAATGGCATAACTTATAATAGTCGATACGACGGGGGTAGTTCCGACAGCGTGAACGAATACTACATATAGGCCATATTGCAGACAAGTCGCGATTCCGCCGACCATCCCGAAGCGGATGATTTCCGACAGACGTGACTGTCCGTTGATTAATTGTTTGAGATTCATGGGGATGTCAGGTAAAAAGAGTATGATATGGTCTTATCGCGAAGATTTCCTAAGAAACTGTTTCAGTCTGTTCCTCTTCCTCTTCCTTGCGCTGGTTTGCGGCTACTTCTGTATTCAGCATTCCGATATAGTCGAGGAGTTCTTCGCGTCCTTTGCTTTTTTCTGCGGAGGTGATAAAAATCGGGGGCAGTTCCTCCCAGCTTTTAAGAAGCACTTTTTTGTAATCTTCGACATTGCGTTCCGCAGCCACGGGGCCGAGTTTATCAGCCTTAGTGAAGACGATTGCGAAAGGAACCTGATTCTCACCGAGCCAATCCAGGAATGCCAGGTCAATCTTCTGGGGTTCGTGGCGGATATCGATAAGGACGAAGAGTGACACTAACTGCGGGCGATGGAGGATATATCCCTCAATCATTTTCTGGAACCGTTCGCGCTGATCTTTTCCGCGCTGTGCGTATCCATACCCGGGCAGGTCTACGAGATACCATTGTCCGTTGTTGATTTCGAAATGATTTATCAACAAGGTTTTTCCAGGCTTCTGCGAAGTCTTGGCAAGCTTTCCCTGTTTCGTAAGCATATTTATCAGCGAAGACTTGCCAACATTAGAGCGACCGATGAAAGCATATTCCGGCCGGTCATGTTCAGGGCATTTCCTGACATCGGCATTACTGATAAGATATTTTGCGTTTTTTATTTCCATATTAATCTTGATTGTTAAGTATCTCTCAGAAATAAATCAATACAATGAATTTTTTATTTTGAGCTCTAAAACAGGTCTCTCGCTTGTCACTTCAGTCTTGTCGTTCAGTCGCTTAGCTCAGCTCCTTCTCTCCGCGCCTGAATTGACTGCGCGATAGCCCTGTTTTAGATGCTCAATTATTTCTGAGAGCTACTTACAACTTCGTGCCGGATCAGAATTCCGGCGAGGAGAAGAAAAGATCATGCAGGATGCGGAGAGTCTGTTGGACCTCCTCTTCTTTTATAACAACCGAGACGGTAGTTTTGGACGATTCCTCCGATGCAGCGAGCGGGTGGATTCCGTTTCGCCGGAGCGTATGTGTCATACGGGCGCTGATACCGCGGGCATCACGCATATTGTCGCCGACGACAGCCACTATTGCGAGAGAGTCATCGGCGTGGATCTCCTCCAGTCCTCCTGCCAACAGGTCGGGTGCGAAC
Organism: Bacteroides sp.; assembly: GCA_014801785.1. GTDB lineage: Bacteria > Bacteroidota > Bacteroidia > Bacteroidales > Muribaculaceae > Lepagella. The sequence goes on from JAAVDN010000017.1 coordinate 5,750, forward strand.
TCCTTTTCAAGAGCTTTCAGCGCGTTTTGGCTGTCAGCCGAAGCGACAGCACATGAATAGCGTAGCTCATCATTCTCCTGGGTCAGCAACAGCATGGGAATCCCTTCCCGGGCGAGAGCGTTGAAGGATCGCGAGGTCATCTGTGGAATATCGGCTGACAGATTACCGCGTATGGTGAGCAACGCCATATTTCTGAGGGCGGATAGTCCGCGGACGATACCTTTGGCGGGTGCCGGAGTGTCGGTGATACGAGTGCCCGGTGCCTGGGGATTGAAAGTATTAAGGATGCGGATCGGGATATTCTTATGGAACACCGGATAGATTGTCGGAGGATAAATGACCTTTGCGCCGAAGGAGCAAAGCTCCATACTTTCAACAAACGACATTTCGTCGATGATGCGGGCTGATGGAACGATACGAGGGTCGGTTGTCAGAAAACCATCGACATCGGTCCAGATGTCAAGGACAGAGGCATCGAGGGCTGCCGCTATGAGGGCTGCCGTGTAATCGCTGCCTCCCCGGCCGAGATTGGTTATTATTCCCGATTCGCGGTCAGATGAAATGAAACCGCCGGTCACTTCGCGCCGGACAGAGCCGGCCGGAAACTCCTTCAGGATACATTCCTCGGTCAGAGGCACGTCGGCGATGTTACGGTCGAACCAGCGTTCCGTTTTTATGAAGTCCGGGGAATAATGCAGCCGGGCATCATGAATCATAGCGGCCACAATTGGGGCAGACATACGTTCTCCGAAGCTGACAATGAGGTCGAGTGTCTGAGGAGGGAGCTGTCCGAGGAGTTGGATACCCTCATAATTTCGTGCGAGGTCATTGAGGAGATTGTCCACTGTCTCGACAGTAGCGTCCTGCATGTTGTCGGGCACTACCTGGCGGATAATATTGTGATGGCGTTCGACCATCGCATCCCAATCAGATTTCCATTCTTTGCCGTCACGGGCATTATTGGCGGTAGCAATCAGTCGGTCTGTCAGTCCCCCGAGTGCAGAGACTACAACGATGACCGGTTCATTGATATTCTCGACTATATTTTTGACGTTGAGCAGACTCTCGGGCGTACCGACCGAGGTCCCTCCGAATTTCAGAACTCTCATACTTAATAAGCACTGACGACCTTTCGTATACCTTCGTCACCGGACGGAGGGCGGTTGCCATAGATTGCAAATTTACAAAAAAATCCCCGTCCTCCCAAATCGGATTCAAAATGTAGGAGTTGTGAGGGAAGACACTGATTATAAATTTATGTTTTAAAAATATGTTATTAAACATTAAAATTTATTTGTGAATTTTATTTTAAGTTTTTATATTTGCATCGAGAAGAACAAATTCAGCATCGAGAAGAATGAATTCGGCATTGAGAAGAATGAATTCGGCATCGAGAAGAATGAATTCGGCATCGAGAAGAATGAATTCAATTTTAACTAAAACTAAATGTTATGAATCGATCAAGTAAATTGATCATTGCAGTCGCATTCCTATGTACTGCAATGCTGACAGTATTCCCAAGCTGTCAGTCCCGAGAAGAAGAGGACTTGATGAGACCCGAGCGCTCATCAGTCCAAGGCGTATCTGAACGGATATCTCCCGATGAAGCCATAGAAATGGCTAAGATCGCTGTAGGAGGGCGGAATACCCGAGGGTTCGATTATTCCGTAGCTGAAGTAGAAATACTAAAGTCAAAATCGACTACAAGAAGTGAGAACGCTAATGATACAGTAGCTTATATTGTGAATTTTGCGAAAAATGCAGGATTTGCGGTGATAGCTGGTAGTCGTAAGGTTTATCCTGTGCTTGCTTTTTCAGAAGATGGAAGTTTGGATAGTTCAAATGAACTTGTAAAGGATAATTTTCTGGATCGAATAGAAAGCTATTTGTCAGAATCAGTCGCTGATGAATTCAAGGATGTCGTGCCAGAGGATTTCGAATCATGTTATGTCGAGACTCCTAAAGTCCTTTGCAGTATAGGGCAAGGGGCACCGTGGAATAAATTTGTAGTTAAAGATCATCCAAATTGTGTAGCTGGATGTGTAGCGGTAGCCACCACTTTAGTTATGATGCATGCAAAATCAGAACTAAAGTATTTTTCTAGCCTACAGAATGTGAATACTACCTACAATCTTAATGCAATGGTTAAAGCTATTCACGTTCATGATTTTCCTTATCTTTATCCTCCTGCGGTCGCCGGTGACTTTAAACGTATTGTGGGTGGAAATCCATCCTATAGCGCGTATACTTATGAACAAGCCGTGGATTCTGTGGCCAGTCTGCTATACAATGTTGGTAAATGTACATATATGAATTATGGAGAAGAGGCAAGTTCTACATCTTCCACATATGCTTATGCACAATTAAGATCCCACAAGTACAATCCAAGTATTTTTTATGATTTTGATGTAGTTTCGGTCTGCGATTATATATTAGATGATAATTTAATCTATTTTAAGGGAAGAGAGGCGTCAGGGCAGAACGGACATGCTTGGGTTGGAGACGGGTGTCGAGTATGCTACGATGAAGTCACTGGCGAAATGAATAATCGATATATTCATTGCGATTGGGGTTGGAATGGTCGCTCAAATGGGTATTTCAGCGGACCTGTATTCAGTGCGGGGGGGTACGATTTCGCGAAAATTGAATATATGTACATCAAACGTGCTTCAGACGTTTATAAATCTCCCAGATAATGAAACAGGTATTTTTTATCTTACTGGCGTTGCTTACAGTTATCGGAGCATTGGCAGAAAATGCCTTTGTTCCCGGGACGGTATGGACTTCATATGTTCAAGGTGTAGATTACCCTATGCCTCCGGGGAAATTTGAGACTGCAATACTTGAGAGTGCCGAGGATGGTGCGGAATATATGAAAATGAGTGTATTCGAAGATGATGAAACGCGTAATGAATCTCGCGTATATTACATTCGTCAGGAAGGAGAGAAAATTTATTTCAGTTTTCCTACTGAGATACCGGAATGGAAATTGCTGTACGATTTCAATTTGACGGAAGGAGAGGAGGGTGCTGACATATTTTCTCCTTGGGAGGTGGAAACTAAGCCTTATTTGGTAACTTATGATATATGCGTCGGCACAAGAGTCAATGAAAAAGGTCTGACCGAAATGACTATGCATGAATATGGGAAACTTTCGGATGAAGAAGGGAATACGACCTGGTTCGATACCGGGACATGGTTAAAGGGAATCGGCTCGACGTTCGGTGTGATGAGACCTAATTTCGCTGGAGTCTTAGGTGTCGGATACCAGCTTGTCGAGGTTCGGAACGGAGACAAAGTTTTTTACTCAAATCCGTCTGCGGTCAAGGAACTGTCATATACCGACATAGGGCTTTCAATATCTAATGGAAAGTTGATTTATACAGATGTTTCCGAGCCTACCCGTATTATCATCAGTAGTGCGGATGGAGGAGTCCTTAAGCAGACGTTCATAGTTGGGAGCGGCAGTATAGAACTCGCTCCCGGCCTTAACATCGTGCGTGCCGGAAAAACGGTTCTCAAGGGCTTTGGACAATAAGAAACAGTTTCTAAGAAACTGACATATATATCCTGGACGGTGAAGAGCTTTCTTCACCGTCTTTTTGTTATAGATGTTTCTGCGACCCGGCTGTTAACATTTCTTGTGGGACAGGGTCTAAATTTGGAGAATGACGGAAAAGATGTTATCTTTGTATAAATAGGGGGAACGGGAAGGAGCAGGAAAGGAGGAGAGGGAAGATAAAGATATGGAAGATATAGATATTGAGAAATATATTTACGGGGGGCAGGGAATGAGCGCGCCCGGCAAGGGGCGTTTGCTTATCGCTCAACCTCTGATGACAGATCCCAACTTTTCAAGGTCAGCTATTTTGCTCTTGGAAGGGAATAAAAAGAGCGGGTACATAGGGTTAGTGCTTAATCACCGTAGCAGACTGACAATGGCCGACATCATCAAAGGGTGTCCCGAAGATGCACGTTTTCCGGTTTATGTCGGAGGACCTGTAGAGCAGGAGCGACTCTTCATGATACATACACTCGGCGATCAAATAAAGGATGCTGTTGAGATTGCCAATGGTATCTATTGCGGAGGGGATCTGGAAGAGATATCGGAATATATTCGCAGTAATGAGGGCGACCCGACGAAAATACGTTTCTTCCTCGGTTACAGCGGATGGTCGGCCGGACAGCTTGAAAGCGAGATAATGCAGAGAAGCTGGGGTGTACAGCAATTGCCCCAAAGTTCCGATCTTCTTAGCGGGGCGGGAAACGAATACTGGCGACGCGAGGTTTCGCGACTTGGAAAAGAATACAGAAACTGGCTTGCGGTTCCGCAGATTCCCGACCTGAATTAGACAGACAGTTTCTTAATGATAACAAAACACTACAGGTAACAGAGAATGGATGAAGATGTCGTTGGCGCTCTGCGACTCCGGGCGGTTGAACCCGGAGATATAGATTTTATCTTCGAGATGGAGAACAGAGGCTTTAGTGAAGGATGGACGGATCGGTGCGCTCCCGTTTCGCGGCATAGCATCGAAACGTATGTCTTGGCCTGCGATCCTGATCCCTTTTCATGCGGCCAGTTGCGACTTGTCTGCACAACTTCCGGAGGCACCCCGATAGCGTTGCTTGATTTCTATGATATATCGGCACGTCACCGGCATGCAAAAGTCGGAATAATGGTGGCTGACGGAGAGCGGGGAAAGGGTTACGGCAGACGCCTGTTGAAATGCGCGTCGGCCTTTGCATCCGGACGTCTCGGACTGGCGGGACTCGTAGCAATGATTGCTGAAGAAAACAGCATCAGCCGCCGACTATTCGAGTCGGCCGGGTATGAACTCTGCGGGCGCCTCGAAAAATGGTGGCACACACCGGCGGGAGTATCCGACTGCCTGCTGTTTCAGAAATTGCTTCCATGAGATGCTGTCAGCGGCATATAAACAAGAATCAAAGAAACGAATAAATGAATCAAAGATATAACTCGAACTTACTTGACACCGCGGTTTCCGAACTGTCGAAACTTCCAGGCATAGGGAGGAAGACAGCTCTGCGGCTCGCTCTCCATCTTCTCCGGAAAGAGAAGGAGGAGTCGGTTGCCTTAGGGGAGTCAATCATACGCATGCGCGAGCAGATACGCTATTGCGAACGGTGTCATAACATATCGGAAGAGGAGGAATGCGAACTATGCTCCGATCCGTCGCGCGATCCGACAGTAGTCTGCGTCGTTGAGAACGTCAAGGATGTCATGGCCGTCGAGGCGACCCATGAATTTAACGGTCTCTATCACGTTCTCGGCGGTCTCATAGCCCCACTTGACGGTATCGGACCCTCAGATCTTGAGATAGATAGCCTGGTTGAAAGGGTAGGGAAGGAGGGAGTGAAGGAAGTGATACTCGCTCTCAGCCCGACAGTTGAAGGAGACACCACGAACTTCTACATCTTCCGCAAACTCGAAGGAACAGGAGTGGAGGTGACTGTTCTCGCACGCGGAATCAGCATAGGGAACGAGCTTGAATATACCGATGAGCTCACCTTGGGACGCAGCCTTCTCAACCGGATTCCATTTAATTAAGGCCCCGAAAAGGTAAAAACGTACAGAAAAATGATAGACTATATATCAGGAGAGATTGCCGAACTGACTCCGACCGTAGCCGTCATAGACAACGGGGGAATCGGTTATGAAATAAACATCACCATCCCCGATTATTCCGATCTGCAGAACAGCAAACGGACGAAACTTTACGTCCACGAAGCCATCCGCGAAGACGCCCACCAACTGTATGGTTTCACGACCCGTCATAGCCGCGAACTCTTCCGGCTGCTCATAGGAGTAAGCGGAGTCGGCGCCAACACCGCCCGCCTCATCCTATCCGCAATTCCAGCCCCGCAGCTCGAAAACGCCATCGCCGGAGGCGACGAAAAGCTCCTCAAAGGGGTCAAGGGAGTAGGAGCGCGGACCGCTCAGCGCATAATAGTAGATCTCCGCGATAAAATAAAAGTTGAGGGTGACGCGTTTATAGCAAGTATTCCGGATCTATCCGGCGCCAGTGAGGATGCGGTCGCCGCGCTCATTATGCTCGGGTTCCAGCCCCAGCAGACGCGGAAGGTATTGAAGAAACTCTTCACCGACAATCCCGCCCTGACAACCGAAGAGGCCATAAAGCAGGCATTACGTCTCCTCTGAGCCTTTCTGTCAGCAACGGTACCTCCGGAAACTCCGCTCCCGCTTCCGGGAGCGGGAAACAAGACTGACTTACGTCTGTTGATGAAGAAGCGAAACTGTTCCCGAAATATACCCGCGCTCATAGCCTCACTTGCAGTGGGGCTGTTGCTCTTTGTCGTTTTCGGAACCGGAGGCGCGCAATACCGGAAGAGCGAACTTCTTCCTCCGCCCCCATCCCAGCCCGAAAACGCTACGATCGGAGGAATCCCCGACAGCATCATAATGCCCTCGCCCGTCGAGACCACCATTCCCACGCGCGACGCACAATATGTCGGCGCGACATACGTCGCCGACCTGCGTGATCCCTCGAACATCAAGACCGAAGCCATCTATGATCCGGAACGCGGTCTCTATGTCCTTCATACCCGCATAGGAGATAAAGACATAGTGACGCCTTACATGATGACCCCCGAGCAATACACCGCCGCCCTCAACCGCCAGGAGATGCAGGACTATTTCAACAGCCGCAACTCCGAAGCCGTTGTCAACGGAGGAAAGGAGGCCTTCAACATCTTCGACATGAATTTCGCGCTCGGTCCTTTGGAGAAGGTCTTCGGCCCCGGAGGAGTCCGTCTGACCACCTCCGGATCGGTCCAGATATCTATGGGTGTCAAGAGCAACAAGACCGACAATCCCGCCTTGTCGCTCAAATCACGCCGCAAGACTTTCTTTGACTTCCAGCAGAAGATTCAGGCCAACATATCGGCCGGAGTCGGCGACAAGTTGAAGTTCAACATGACCTATAACACCGACGCGACCTTTGATTTCGACTCCAAAAACCTGAAACTCAGCTATGAAGGGAAAGAAGACGAGATTATCAAATCCATTGAGGCCGGTAACGTCAGCATGACCACCGGTTCGTCGCTCATGCGAGGAGGTACAGCTCTTTTCGGCTTCAAGACCAAACTCCAGTTCGGCAAACTGACACTCACAGGACTTGTCTCCCAACAGAACTCCGAATCGAAGACGGTCAACACCTCCGGCGGAGTGCAGACCACCGCCTTCTCCGTCAAAGCAGATGACTACGACGCCAACCGCCACTTCTTCCTGGCTCATTATTTCCGCGATAACTACGACCAGTTCGCCTCCCGACTTCCTCATGTCTCTTCAGGCATCAATATCACCCGCATAGAGGTCTGGATAACCAACAAAGGTTCGCAGTATGACGAATCGCGCAACTTCGTCGGCTTCATGGACCTCGGTGAGAATCAGCATCTCAACAACGATTATTGGATTCCCAACCTCGCCTTCGCCAATCCCGCCAACAGCAGCAACAACATCATAAACGTCATGACCTCGGAGTATCCCGGTTCGAGAAACATCAACCAGGTGACCCAGGTTCTCGCGCCCCTGCAGGCTTACGGCATATCCGGCGGCCGCGACTTTGAGAAGGTCGAGAGCGCCCGACTGCTCAAGTCGAGCGAATACACCCTCAACTCCACACTCGGATATATCTCCCTCAAATCGGCGCTCAATACCGATGAGGTCCTCGCTGTCGCATACGAATATACCTACAACGGCAAAGTCTATCAGGTAGGAGAATTTTCGGGCGATGTCGAGAAGACCGAAGACTGTCTTTACCTGAAGATGTTGCGGGGAACGACCGTCTCCCCGAAACTCCCCATGTGGGACCTAATGATGAAGAACGTCTACAGTCTCGGAGCCTATCAGCTGCAGAGCCGCAACTTCAAGCTGAACATCAAATATCTCAGCGATGAGGCCGGTACCGAAATCTCCTTCCTTCCCGTCGGCCCTATTGCCAACCAGCCACTGCTGCAGGTCATGAATCTCGACCGCATAGACAGCAACCAGGAGTCAAATTCCGACGGTATGTTCGACTATATCGAAGGTTATACGGTTCTCTCATCCAGCGGCAAGATAATCTTCCCCGTCGTTGAACCGTTCGGCGAGCATCTCGAACGCAAGATAGGGAACAAGGATCTCGCAGCTCCGTATGTATATCAGGAGCTTTATGACTCCACTCTGGTCGTGGCCCGACAGTTCTCCGACAAGAACAAATTCTCCCTTGTCGGCGAATACCAGGCCTCGAACGGCGCCCAGATACGCCTCAACGCCATGAATGTTCCCCGAGGATCGGTTGTCGTCATGGCCGGCGGCGTCGTACTGACCGAGAACAGCGACTATACCGTCGATTACTCGATGGGTATAGTCACTATCACTAACCAGAGCATAATCGATTCCGGAACCAATGTCAGCGTCACCCTTGAGAACCAATCCCTCTTCTCGATGCAACGCAAGACATTGCTCGGACTCGACGCCCAGTATAAATTCAACAAGGACTTCACCCTCGGCGCCACCGTCATGCACTTCTCCGAAAAAGCACTGACGGAGAAAGTCGCTATCGGTGAGGAACTTATCAACAATACCATGTGGGGACTGAACCTCAGCTACAACAAAGACTTCATGTGGCTGACCAACCTCCTCAACAAAGTCCCCACGATTAACGCCACGGCTCCCTCGACGTTTACCATGAATGCCGAGTTCGCCCAGCTGGTCCCTCATTCGCAGAAGAGCGGAACCAACAAAGGCTCCAGCTATATCGATGACTTCGAGTCGACACAGACCGGAGTCGATCTACGCTCCCCCTATTCCTGGGCCCTCGCCTCCACACCCCAGGACGGAGGCGCCGACCCGCTGTTCCCCGAGGCCTCCCTTTCCAACAACGTCGAATATGGAAAGAACCGCGCTCTTCTGGCTTGGAACTATGTTGACCGCCTCTTTACCGAGAAGAACTCCTCCTCACTTCCCGGTTATCTCAAGAACGACCTGAAGCAACTCTCCAATCCATACGTGCGTGAGGTTACCGTCAACGAAATCTATCCCAACCGCGACCTCGCATACGGAGAAGCCAACTATATCCAGACCCTTAACCTCTCCTTCTATCCCAAGGAGCGAGGCCCCTACAACCTTGATGCGACCGACATCGACGATGCCGGCAATCTTCTCTATCCCGAAAGGCGGTGGGGAGGAATCATGCGCAAGATGGACAATACCAACTTCGAGAGTTCCAACGTCGAATATATCCAGTTCTGGCTCATGGACCCCTTCCTGGACCCCGAGAATCCCAATACCGAGGGAGGTGACCTTTACTTCAACTTCGGCGAGATATCGGAGGATATTCTCAAGGACGGAATGAAGAGTTACGAGAACGGAATACCCATCGACGGCAACGAAGAGTTCATGACCGAGACAGCCTGGGGACGCGTCTCGCGCCAGAACTCCCTGACCTACGCCTTTGAGAACGCCAACAACGCCCGCCTCCTCCAGGATGTAGGTCTTGACGGTCTTCCCAATGCCGATGAATATGGATTCGGCTCCTACAAGGATTATCTCGACCAGCTGCGCGCCAAGCTTCCGGCCTCCACTATCGCCGCCATGCAGGAGGACCCTTTCTCCCCGATGAACGACCCTGCGGGCGACAACTATCACTTCTACCGCTCTCCCTATTATGACGAACACCGCTCAACAATTCTTGAGCGTTACAAACACTATAACGGAGTCGAAGGAAACTCCCTCTCTCCCGACGAGAGTGACAATCCTCAGTATCAGTCATCGCGCACCACCCCCGATGTCGAGGATATCAACCAGGACAATACGCTCAATGAATACGAGCGCTATTTCCAATATAAAGTCTCCATCCGCCCCGAGGATCTCGAAGTCGGCCGCAACTATGTCACCGACAAGCAGGTATCGCAGGTAAACACCCGCGAGGGACGTCAGGAAGTCATCTGGTATCAGTTCAAGATACCCTTGTCGGCTCCCGACAAGGTTGTCGGAGGAATCAATGACTTCTCCACCGTCCGCTTTGCCCGCATCTTCCTCACTGACTTCAAGGAGACAACCCATCTCCGTTTCGCCTCCCTGGAACTCGTTCGCGGCGAATGGCGCGACTACGCCTTCAATCTCAACTCCCGTAACGACGCCCCCGCGGAGGGTGAGCTCGATATGTCGATCGTCAACATCGAGGAGAACTCCGGACGCACTCCGGTCAATTACGTCCTTCCTCCCGGCGTTGACCGTATCCAGGATCCCGGCCAGAGCCAGGCGACCCAGCTCAACGAGCAGTCACTCTCTCTCAAGGTCACCGGACTCCAGCCCGGCGACGCCCGCGGCGTCTACAAAAACACTCAGCTTGACCTCCGCATCTATCGCCGTATGCAGATGTGGGTCCATGCCGAAGCTCTGACCGGCGATGTCACCAACCTGCAGAACGGCGACCTCGCCCTCTTCATCCGTCTCGGCTCGGACGTCAAGAACAACTATTACGAATATGAGATACCCCTCGACCTGACCGCGCCCGGCAACTACAACAACTTCTCCTCTGCCGACCGCGCTCTCGTCTGGCCTATCCATAACTTCCTGGATGTTGACTTCTCGACCTTCACCGATCTCAAGACCGAGCGCAACCGCCGCAAGAGCGCCCAGGAGGATGGAATCAGCTTCCTGAACGTTTACAGCAAGCTCGACCCCTCGAACACCCGCAACACCGTCTCGGTCCTCGGCAACCCATCTCTCTCCGATGTCCGCGTCATGCTCATAGGCATACGCAACAAGTCGAATACTACCAAGGACGGCACGATATGGATCAACGAACTCAAGGTCACGGACTTTAACCAGGACGGAGGATGGGCCGCACGCGCCAACGCATCGCTCGCCCTCTCTGATGTCGCGATGGTCAACTTCGCCTATCATAAGGAGACCTCCGGATTCGGTGGGGTTGACCAGGGACTCGCCGCCAGAAGAATGGAGGATTATGAGCAGTATAACCTCGCCGTTCAGGGAGATGTCGGCAAGATAGTGCCTGAGAAAGTAAAGCTTCAGGCACCCATCTTCTATTCCCGCTCCCAAGAGACGACAACACCAAAATACAACCCCCTCGACCAGGACATTCTCCTCAAGGATGCCCTCGACGCCGCGCGCACACGCCAGGAGAAGGATTCCATCAAGAGCTATGCTATCACCCGCAAGACAACGGAGGCCTTCGCAATATCCAACCTCCGGTTCAACATAACCGGCAAGAATCCCATGCCCTGGGATCCGGCAAACTTCCAGCTCGCCTTCTCTTTCAACAAGCAGCACGAGCTCGATCCTACGACTGAATACGAGAACACCTCCGACTACCGCGGGTCCTTCCAGTATTCATACACCCCCTATTTCAAGCCCTGGAAACCCTTCTCCAAACTGAACGGAAAGGGTAAATTCGTGCGCTTCCTCAAGGACTGGCAGGTCAACTGGCTTTTCAACAACCTTACCTTCTTCACCTCGATGACCCGCCATTATTACGAGCAGCAGACCCGTTCCGAGGCTGACATGGACTTCCAGCTTCCGGTACAGGTCAGCAAGAACTTCAACTGGGACCGCCAGCTGACCCTGAACTGGAACCTCCTCCAGTCGCTGACCTTCTCATATTCGAGCAATACGACCGCCCGAATCGAGGAGACAGTCGGCGCAGTCAACAAAAAACTCTTCCCGGACCGTTACCGCGACTGGCGCGACACCGTCTGGAGCTCCATCAAAGGACTCGGCACCCCGTGGGGATTCAACCAGACCTTCACGGGCTCCTACCGCGCACCATTCTCTAAGATACCTTTCCTCGATTATCTGACAGGAAACATCTCCTATACCTCCACCTACCGCTGGGATCGCGGAGCGACCGTTGATGAACTCTTCCTCGGTAACTCCATCAACAACCAGAGCGCCTGGTCGGCAGACTCGCGTCTCAACTTCGAGACTCTCTACAACAAGTCGAAACTCCTGAAGAGCATCAACCAGCGCTTCTCGTCGAGCAATGCCTCGCGGACGCGGAACTCCACCGGAAACCGCCTCAACAATGCGGCGAACGGACGCAGCGCGGCGCGTAAATTCGAGCGCTCCGTAACCCTCAGCCCCGACTCCTCGACTCTTGTCAAGCATAACCTCAAGAACAAGAATGTGCGCCTGAACGCGACATACCAGGGGAAACCGTATCGCCTGGAGACAAAGGTTATTGACGAGAATACGGTAGAGATTCTCAACCGTATGGAAGGAAATATCAAGCTGACCGTCCGCGAGACCAAGAGGGAGGAGAAAAAGAATATCATGACAGAGATTCGCGATTACGCCCTCCGGTTCCTCATGATGCCCCGCAGCGCCTCCTTCCGCTGGAAGTCATCCCATTCAATGACACTTCCGCAGTTCTCACCCATGATAGGAGATGTTTTCGGTCAGTCAACGAAATACGGGCCGATGGCACCCGGTCTCGACTTCGCCTTCGGCTTCTATGACGAGAACTATGTCAACACCGCCCTTGACCGAGGCTGGCTCATGACAGGGGAGAGCATGACCTCACCCGCCCTTTGGAATCAGGGTAAGGAGTTCCATTTCGAGCTCACCCTCGAACCGATACGCGGCCTGAAGATAGTGTTGACCAACAATCTGACAGACAACCGCACCCGTCAGGTCCAGTTTATGTATGCCGATATGCCGACGGCCCTCTCCGGCAGCTATACCCGCACCCATGTCGCGATAGCCACCGCGCTCAAGAGCTCGAAGGCCGCCGACGGCTACAATTCCGAAGCCTTCAACCGCTTCCTGGAGTATATACCGCGAGTGGCTGCCCGTTATCAGTCGCAGTATGCAGGGAGCGCCTATCCCGAGGGAGGATTCATGGAAGGGAATCCCCTCGCCGGGACTCCGTACAATCCCGAGATGTCTCCCGTCTCGACCACATCCTCCGATATCCTCATACCCGCTTTCCTGGCGGCCTATTCCGGAGGAAGTCCCGAGAAGCAGACCCTCCAGCTTTTCCCGGGGCTCGGATCGGTGCGCCCCAACTGGAAAGTCACTTATGACGGCCTTATGCAGCTCGGCAACATGCGTAACATCTTCAAGAGCTTCACCCTTAACCATGCTTATCAGTGTACATACTCCATAGGCAGTTACAGCTCTTACCTCAACTGGTTGGGAATAGATGGCGACTACGGTTTCACCTCCCGCGAAGGCTCCGACTATCCCATGCCAAGTTCGCGATACAACATCTCCTCCGTCGCGATAACCGAGAAATTCGCTCCTCTCTTCGGAGTTAGCATGACATTCAAGAATGATCTCAACGTCAATGCTGAATACCGCGATTCACGCACTCTGAACCTGAACTCCTCGGCCGGTCAGATTGTAGAGACCTCCAGCAAACAGATAACGGTCGGCGCCGGCTACAAGATAGCCAACTTCAATTCTATCCTCAAGCTCGGCACCAAACAGGCCGGAGTCAGCAACGACCTCTCGCTTAATCTCGACTTCTCCCTATCCAACAACCAGAGTCTTATCCGGCGCATCGAGACCGCCTACACCCAGGCCACCCAGGGAACGCAGACCCTCTCGATAAACTTCATGGCGAGCTACGTTGTCAGCAAGCGCATAACACTCTCCGCATTCTTTGACCATCAGGTCAACACACCGCTTGTCTCCAGCGCGGCATATCCGACCTCTAACTCCAATTACGGAGTCGCCGTCAATGTCAACCTCGCCCGATGAATCGGATATGCGGTAGTAGAGGGGAGTGAGCAGGTAGGAGAGAGCGGTTAGGAGAGGGGCCGCTGGGGCGATGTTCAAACCCGGAGCGGGGTGAATGTGTTATAATGGGGAACCCACAGATTTCACTATTATGGAAAACACATTCTCACGCCCCGCAACATCCTCTCCCTCCACAACCGAACTTCGATTAAGGTCGAGAAGACGCTTATTGCCTCCGACGGTCAATCTCATTAAGACCAATATCTCCGAAAGCCGGCTTCGTAACGAAGAAAGACTTGAGGAGTTCAGACCTGTCACCCGTCAGGATATGCCCCGCATCTGGTCGATTCTCCACGGCGAGAAGGGTCGGACAACCGACTTTTCTTATGGTGGTCTGCTTATGTGGGTCAATTATTTCAACTATGAATTTGCAATTCTGAAAAATACTTTGTTTATTCGCGGTCTGGTTGAGAACGACCGTGAGACACCCGCTTTCTCCCTCCCTGTCGGAGAGCTTCCTCTCTCGGAATCTATTCCGATGATTAAGGATTATTGCCGCAGAAAAGGGATGAAGTGCGAACTCTCCGCAGTTCCGGAATACGCGATGCAGGAGCTTTCACTCCTCTCTCCATCGTATACCGAGGAACTGACCGACTGGGCTGACTATCTATATGACGCCGAGCCGCTGGCGACTCTCAAAGGAAAGAAGATGTCTAAGAAGCGTAACCATGTCAACCGCTTCAACGCCCTCTATCCTGAATGGACGCTTGAGGATATGACTCCCGGCAACGCATCGGAGGCGATGGATTTTATGGATATCTTCGATCTGGAAGGAGATAACACCCGAATGGCCATATCCGAAAGACATCTGACCCGCGAACTGATAGGGCATGTCATGGCCGGAGACAATGAACTTAAAGGAGCTCTGCTCAAAGTCGGCGGACAGGTGGCAGCCTTCACCATCGGAGATATCAAGGGGGACACCCTCTTTGTGCATGTCGAGAAGGCGACCCGCAACATCGAGGGGAGCTACGAGAAAATAAATCAGGCTTTCGCCGCCCGCATGATGGAGAGATATCCTCAGATACGCTTCATCAACCGCGAGGATGATGCCGGCGATGAAGGTCTTCGCAAAGCAAAAGAAAGCTACCACCCGGTAGAAAAACTAAAAAAATACAACGTCATCTTCGGATAAGGCTTACGCTCCGTCAGTGGAGGTTCCCCGGAGACGGAGATACAGAAGAGTACAAGATGAGCGACGCATTGGTAATCATACCGACCTATAACGAGATAGAGAATATAGAGAAAATGATCCATACGGTCATGGGGCTCGAAGATGGCTTCGACCTTCTGGTCATCGACGACGGATCGCCGGACGGAACGGCCGACGCGGTCCGCCGCTGTATGGAAACATATCCCGGACGCCTGTTCCTGGAGACGCGTCAAGGGAAACTCGGTCTGGGAACGGCCTATATCCATGGATTCAGATGGGCCCTCGCCCGCGACTATGGATTCATCATAGAGATGGACGCCGATTTCTCACATAATCCCGCTGACCTGACGCGTCTTTATCACGAATGTAAGGATCGAGGCGCCGATGTCTGCGTCGGGTCGCGCTATATCTCCGGTGTCAATGTCGTCAACTGGCCGATGGGACGCGTGCTGATGAGTTATTTCGCTTCGGCCTACGTCCGCAAAGTGACAGGTATGCCATTGCGGGATTCGACCGCAGGATTCGTCTGTTACCGTCGGAAGGTTCTTGAAGATATAGGGCTTGACAGCATCCAGTTCAAGGGGTATGCCTTCCAGATTGAGATGAAATTCAAATCCTGGTGTATGGGATGCCGCGTCGTTGAGGTCCCCATAGTATTTGTCAACCGGCAGCTCGGCACGAGCAAGATGGATTCCAGCATCTTCGGCGAGGCAGTATGGGGAGTGATGAAATTACGCATGCAGCGTCGCAAACTCAGAAAGAGAGGACGCAGTGCGAAGTGATTGGAGCAGGATAAAATCAAAAATGGCTTTCCGTTATCGGAGAGCCATTTTTTTGAACCCCTCATGCAGTCAGATTGTTAATATTCCGAAAACAGATTAAAACCGGTTCTCCTGACAGTAGCCCTTCCCCCTGACCGGAAAAAGTTCTTGATGAACAGATATGAAAGAAGCGGGATAGGGTTCATGGATCAGAGAGACCATAGATATTAATACTATGAATTTTAACAATTTCACTATTAAATCCCAGGAGGTTATCCAGAAAGCGATCGAACTCTGTCGGCAGAATGGTCAGCAGCAGATCGAACCCGTTCATATCCTCAAGGCCCTTATTGGTGAAAGCGAGAACATCATCAACTTCATCTGTCAGAAGCTCGGCGCTACGCTCAGCTCCATCCAGATGGGTATTGACAAGGATATCGCAACCCTTCCGAAGGTCAGCGGAGGTGATGTCTTCCTTTCCCGCGAGAGCAACGAAGCCATGCAGAAGGCTATCGATTTCTCAAAGACAATGGGCGACGAGTTCGTTTCTGTCGAGTCGATGCTGATGGGTATATTGAAGACTAAATGTTCCGCATCCCGCATTCTTAAGGACAACGGTTTCACGGAGGATGGCCTCAAGGCCGCTATTCTTGATCTCCGCAAGGGGAGCAAGGTGACAGGTCAGAGCGCAGAGGAGTCGTATCAGGCTCTGAGCAAATATGCCATAAATCTCAATGACCGCGCCCGTTCCGGCAAACTTGACCCGGTTATCGGGCGTGATGAGGAGATTCGCCGTGTTCTTCAGATTCTCTCGCGCAGAACAAAGAACAACCCGATGCTCGTCGGCGAACCGGGAACCGGTAAGACTGCAATCGCCGAAGGTCTTGCGCAACGTATCGTTCGCGGTGACGTTCCCGAGAACCTGAAGAGCAAGCAGATCTACAGCCTTGATATGGGCGCCTTGGTTGCCGGCGCGAAATATAAAGGTGAATTTGAGGAACGTCTGAAAGCGATCGTCAATGAGGTCACCCAGTCAGACGGCGAGATTATCCTCTTCATCGATGAGATCCACACCCTTGTCGGAGCCGGTAAAGGGGAAGGCGCCATGGACGCCGCCAACATCCTCAAACCCGCGCTTGCCCGTGGCGAACTGCGCTCCATCGGCGCTACCACCCTTGACGAGTATCAGAAATATTTCGAGAAAGATAAGGCCCTCGAACGCCGTTTCCAGAAGGTCATGGTAGATGAGCCTGACGAGATGAGCGCAATTTCCATTATGCGCGGACTTAAGGAGCGTTACGAAAACCATCATAAGGTCCGTATCAAGGATGAAGCTATTATCGCTTCGGTTCAGCTCTCCGTCAGATATATAACCGACCGCTTTCTTCCTGACAAGGCTATTGACCTCGTTGATGAGGCCGCCTCGAAACTGCGCCTTGAAATGGACTCCATGCCACAGGCCCTTGATGACGCAGCCCGCAAGATCAAGCAGCTTGAGATCGAGCGCGAGGCCATCAAGCGCGAGGGGGATGACTATAAGCTCAAGCAGATCGACGAGGATCTCGCCAATCTGCGCGACGAGGAGAAATCCCTTAAGGCCAAATGGCAGGCCGAGAAGACCGAGATTGATAAAATCCAGCAGAACAAGATCGATATCGAGCAGCTCAATCATGAGGCTGAGGTCGCGGAACGCGAAGGTGACTATGCCAAGGTTGCAGAGATAAGATATTCGAAAATCAAGCAGAAACAGGATGAGAACGTCGCTATCCAGGAGAAGCTGCATCAGCTTCAGGGAGAGGGCGCGATGATCAAGGAAGAGGTCGATGCCGAGGATATCGCGGAGGTCGTTTCCCGTTGGACCGGAATCCCGGTCAAGAAGATGGCCCAGAGCGAGAAGGAGAAACTGCTCCATCTCGAAGAGGAACTGCATAAGCGTGTCGTCGGTCAGGATGATGCAATCAAGGCTGTCAGTGACGCCGTGCGCCGTTCCCGCGCCGGGCTGAACGATCCTCGCCGTCCTATCGGCAGCTTTATCTTCCTCGGAACAACAGGTGTCGGTAAGACAGAACTTGCAAAGGCCCTTGCTGAATATCTGTTTGACGATGAGGATATGATGACCCGTATCGATATGTCGGAGTATATGGAGAAACACTCCGTCTCCCGTCTTGTCGGAGCGCCTCCGGGATATGTCGGATATGAGGAGGGTGGACAGTTGACTGAGGCTGTGCGTCGCAAACCTTACAGCGTCGTTCTCTTCGATGAGATCGAGAAGGCAAATCCGGATGTGTTCAATATCCTCCTTCAGGTTCTTGATGACGGACGTCTGACCGATAACAAGGGTCGTTTCATCAACTTCAAGAACACCATCATCATCATGACTTCCAATGAGGGAGCCTCCATCATCCGTGAGAAATTCCAGGGAATCGATCAGAAAACGGATGCTCAGCGTCAGGATGTCATCAGCGAGACCAAGGAGGATGTCCTGGATCTGCTGAAGATGAAGATTCGTCCGGAGTTCCTGAACCGTATCGACGAGATAGTCATGTTCACTCCGCTTAACAAAAAGGAGATTCAGGAAATCGTCAGCATCCAGGTCAACAGTGTCCGCAAGATGCTTGCCTCGAACGGAGTGACGCTGACCGTCACCAAGCCGGCTCTCGAACTTCTCGCCGAGGATGGCTATGATCCCGAATTCGGTGCCCGTCCCGTCAAGAGAACAATCCAGCGTATGGTGCTCAACCAGCTGTCGAAGGATATCCTCGCCCAGAAGGTAGACCGCGCCAACCCGATTATCATTGACCGCCAAGGGGACGAACTGGTCTTTAAGAACTAAGACCTTGTCCCCCGATAATTATAAAAAGCCCAATCCTAAATTTAATCCTAATCCTGAGGGAGGTCCGAGCAATCGGATCTCCCTTTTTTCGTGACTGTCAACCATTTGTTCNNTGCAATCATTATANTAATAAACAGTTTGACGACAAACAGTTAAAAAATAAGGATTATGGAAAAGAAATATGCTCCCCGCATCTATCACTTTTTTCACGCGGCCTCGATGGTCAGGCCGATTATATGGATTGCGTCATACGTAGCCCTGGTTCCTGTCTTCGCCCTCNTCTACTGGTGGCTNCCNGACGGTCAGTTCCGTATTCCCGATGGNGCAGGGACGGATTTCGGATCGTGGCTATATTACAGTATCGTCACCATCACGACTCTCGGTTTCGGCGATTATACGCCGGCCCACGNATGGGCGCAGGCGGTCACNGCNATCGAGGTNATGTGTGGTTTGATAATCCTCGGATTCTTCCTCAACGCCGTNGGCTCCCTGAAATCGGAGATTGATGTCGAGTCGGAGGTNGAGAAACAGAAGCAGGCCCATTTTGTCATGGAGAAGGAGAAACTGACTAAGAGTCTGCCGCTATTGTTAGGCGCCCTTGACCGGTTCCTCAGCTATTGCTATGCCGTGACCACCCCTCTGACGAAGCGCCAGGGAAAGGAAGACGGGTCGGACTATAATTCCGAGTTCACAAGGGAGGATATGGCGGATATGAATCGTCCCTCCGGNCTTAAATTCGATCGGACTCATATTCCGGCCGTTTCGCGNCTGATGAAGTCCGCGGCGCAGACGAGTCTTTGCCTGGATTCTTTGGAATCGCGTATCGATCTGACTCTATGGCCTGATCTGCTGGAGGATTGCTTCAAGTTCGTTGCCGCNTGGCAGATGTTCACCTCTGCTGATGTNCTCGCCGACCATCCCGATGAACTGAAGAACGACGANACCTCAAAAGAGGAGCTCTATCTGTTTATCAANGAGAATGTCCCTGTCGCNCGCCGTCTCGAAGCNGCTCTGACCGCCGCTTCCACNTCCACGTATCAAGGCTGATAGACTNCAACGCGAGACCCCACGCTGTAACNTCGTGAATATCGGAGTCCTGCGCTCCGCTTCGGNAGGCNGGATAATTTGGAATTGCGNGTCGNAATGGTTATCTTTGCGAAAAAGACTCGCGTTATGGAAATGAAGAAACTGCCGATAGGAATACAGTATTTNCCGGANATCATAGANAANGGATATGCCTACGTCGACAAGACAGGCGTTCATNCCNANNCTNCTNNAAGGNAAATACTACTTNCTGAGCCGTCCNCGACGCTTCGGGAAGAGCCTNTTCCTGTCTACNNTNCACGCATTCTTCTCTGGTCGNCGCGAGCTATTNAAAGATTTGGCCGTAGATNGCGCGGACGTTGACTGGACTCCTCATCCGGTTCTTCACTTNGACTTCAATTCCGGNGCTTTCGATGACGAGGGTGCATTGCTCGAAATCATAGACGAGACATTGTCAAAATATGAGATCGAATATGGGNTTGAGCGCGGTGAGAAGAGCCGTGCGGCCGTTCCTGTGNGGTTCGGTTCCCTNCTGGAACATATATTTGATATGACCGGCANGAAGGTCGTNGTGCTGGTGGACGAATACGACAAGCCTCTGTTGGGAGCAGAGGAGGATAGAACACTGTTCCNCAAGAATCAGTNGTTGCTCAAGGGTTTCTANGGAAACCTNAAATCGAAGGACGGGTNTATCCGTTTCGCGTTTCTGTCCGGNGTGGCNCGGTTTAACAAANTCAGTATTTTCAGCGATGTCAATAATCTTAATGACATATCGTTGCATNATCGTTACGCCGATATCTGCGGTTGGACGGAAGGGGAACTGCTTTCCATCTTCCGGGATGGAATCGAACATCTTGCGGAATCACGGAACGAGGGGTTCCGGGAATTTCTGAGCCGAATGCGCAACTACTATGANGGATATCTTTTCGCACCCGGAGGGGAGCGNCTTTATAACCCGTTCAGTGTGCTGAAGGCCCTTGATGCGGGCAAATTAGGNACCTACTGGTTTCAGACAGGAACACCAACTTTTCTTGCCCGTCGNGTCAAACGCTACGGTATCGATCCGGCGTCGCTCAACGGCAAGGTTGTGCGTGAGGCCCACCTTCTGGAAGTGGGCCTTGACACAGGGGATCCNGCTCCTCTGATGTTCCAGACCGGTTACTTGACGATTGGCANNTACGACGAACGGCGCGACCGCTATGAACTCCGTTTCCCGAACTATGANGTTGAGCACGGGTTCGCTGATTCCCTGTTCCGGATATACGTTCCNGAGCCGGTCAGGAAGAANGGGATATTCGCTGCTGAGGAATTCGAGGATGACCTGCTTGATGGCCGACCCGAAGCTTTTCTCAAGCGTCTGGACACTTTGTTGAAGGATTTGCCATACGAGGACCGTCGCGAGTCTACCTACCGCGGCATCGTCTATTCGCTGTGCGCGCTGTCGAGCGGTGCGCCTCAGGCCGAGCGCCACACCTATCGAGGCCGTAGCGACCTTGAGGTCTTCACCGACAAATATATCTACATCTTCGAGTTCAAGTATGACCGGAGCGTTGAGGAGGCGATGGAACAGATTCGCGACCGGGACTATGCCGGACGTCATGCCCTCGATCAAAGGAGTCTCTATCTGATAGGAGTCAACTTCTCGACCAACGATGATAATTCGGTTCTTGCCTACGAAATTCAACAAAGAATTTAAGACCCTGGCTTTATGGAAATGAAGAAATTACCGATAGGAATACAGGATTTTGCGGAAATCAGAGAGAATGGCTATGCCTACGTCGACAAGACCGCGTTCATTCCGAAACTCCTCGAAGGGAAATACTACTTCCTGAGCCGTCCCCGACGCTTCGGGAAGAGCCTTTTCCTGTCTACGCTTCACGCCTACTTCGCAGGGCGTCGCGAGCTTTTCAATGGACTTGTTTTAGAGAGCGCGGATGTAGACTGGACTGCGCACCCTGTACTCCACTTCGATTTCAACGCTGAAGATTACAGTGTGGAGAAGGGTTTGGAATATATGTTGGATATATCATTGCGAGAGTTGGAGAAGAAGTATGGGCGGAGTTATGAAGATGTCACACCTTCCCAGCGATTGCGGAGCCTTATTAGGGCGGCATACGAACAGAGCGGACGTAAGGTGGTGATTCTCGTGGATGAATATGATAAGCCCTTGCTCGGTATCGACGAGCATCGCGAGATATTGGAAAGCAACCAGCGTCTTCTCAAAAGCTTTTACGGTAACCTGAAGACTATGGACCGCATGATCCGGTTCGTCTTCCTGACAGGGGTCGCACGTTTCAGCAAAGTCAGTATATTCAGTGACCTTAATCATCTGGAGGATATCTCTTTCGACAACGCATTTGCTGATATCTGCGGCTGGACCGAGGAGGAGCTTTATAGCAATTTCAAACATCAGATAGGATTGCTGGCTGAAGATAGGGGAGAGGAATTGTCCACAACCTTGTCTATTTTGCGAGATTACTACGACGGATATAAGTTCACTGTGAGGGGGAGCCGGCTTTACAATCCGTTCAGTGTGCTGCGGGCCTTGAAGAGCAAAGAGCTGGCGCCATACTGGTTCCAGACCGGCACACCTACCTTTCTTGTGAAGAGATTTAAGGTACTCGGAATTTACCCTTCTGACGTGAATGGGTGTCGATGTACCAGAGAAGCCCTGATGGCAGTTGGTTTGAATGACCGCAATCCGATTCCATTGATGTTTCAGACAGGTTATCTGACGATCAGTTCCTACTCTTCCGAATTAGATGAATACGAATTGCGTTTTCCGAATCACGAGGTTAAGACAGGTTTTTATAAAGAACTGCTAACGGCATACGTTCCGGAAACCTATGATCCCGGAAGTCCGTTCAGTTTTGCCGACTTCAGGAGAGATCTTTATGCAGGTAAGCCAAAAGATTTCATGGCCCGTCTTGCTACTTTGCTCAAAGGGCTACCGGGAGAAGATCATTGTGAATCATCCTATCGGGCCGTTACATATCTCATGACCGTTCTCTGCGGAACACAAACTACCGCTGAGCATCACGGCTATAAAGGAAGAAGCGATATTGAAGTCCGGACGCAAAACTATGTCTATCTTTTCGAGTTCAAGTATAACCGGAGTGTGGAGGAGGCGATGGAACAAATTCGCGACCGGGACTATGCCGGACGTTACTCGCTTGAATCACGGCGTGTCTACCTCATCGCGGCCAACTATAACGAGAGGAAGGAGGAACGAGGCCTACATTACCGGATACTACCTTTAGAGTGTATTTAGTTTTAAGTAGCTGTTCAAAATAAATGAGTGTATAAAACGCGGTTATCGCGCCGGCCATTTGGCCACGGAGCGAAGGAGCTTAGCCCACTAAACTCTCCCGCATCCACGCAGAAAGCAATGTGGATGCGGGATATTATTTGTATATAATCCTCGGAATGGTTATATTTGCGAAAAAGACTCGACTTATATGGAAATGAAGAAACTGCCGATCGGAATACAGGATTTTGCTGAAATCAGAGAGAATGGATATGCATACGTCGACAAAACCGGCTATATCCCGGCGCTTCTTCAAGGAAAATACTACTTCCTTAGCCGACCGCGTCGTTTTGGAAAGAGTCTTTTTCTATCGACACTGCACGCCTACTTCGCGGGACGTCGCGAGCTTTTCAATGGACTTGCCATAGAGAGCGCGGATGTAGACTGGAGTCCGAATCCTGTGCTTCACTTCGATTTCAATTCCGGTACATTCGATGACGAGGAGGGACTACTCGAAGTCCTGGCAAGCTCTCTCTCCAAATATGAAGTTTTTTATGGTCTTGAGCCGGGAGAAAAGACACGGGCTGCAATACCTGTGCGTTTTGGCTCTTTACTGGAATGGATAAGGAAAAAAACCGGGAAGAAGGTTGTGGTATTGATTGATGAATATGACAAACCAATTCTTGGCAGGGAAGAAAATCTTGAATTGTATGAACGTAACCAGACACTTCTGAAGGGGTTTTACGGAAATCTGAAATCTCAGGACGCCAATATCCGGTTTGTCTTCGTCACGGGGGTTGCACGGTTCAGTAAAGTCAGTATCTTCAGCGATGTCAATCATCTTGACGACATTTCTCTTGATGAGGCATTCTCCGACATCTGTGGCTGGACTGAGCGCGAACTGGTCGATAGATTCAGTAGAGAAATAGAAGTCCTCTCGGCAACACGAAATGAGGAGTCAGCCGTCACACTGAATGCACTACGGGATTATTATGATGGCTACCGTTTTACCGTTACAGGCTCACGCCTGTATAATCCGTATAGTGTCCTTCGGGCTTTCAAAACTAAGGAAATAGCACCTTACTGGTTCGAAACCGGTACACCGACCTTCCTGGTGAAGAGATTTAAGTCACGAGGTATTTTCCCACCGGATATAAACGGTAAACGATGCACCCGTAACGAACTGATCTCCATTGGTCAGTCATCCCGAAGCTTAATTCCGCTTATGTTCCAGACCGGTTATCTGACAATAGCGTCATACGACAAAGATTTGGGCACATACGAACTTCGGTTCCCTAACAGGGAAGTAGAAATTGGTTTTTACGAAAATCTAATCGGGGAGTATGTTCCCGAAACTATGGAACCTGAAAGTCCATTCTACTTTACCGAATTTATGAAAGATCTTTATTCCGGAAATCCGGAGTCATTCATGCAACGCTTAAGTGTGATGCTTAAGGGTTTGCCGACTGAAGACCACTGCGAATCCGCATATAGGTCTATCACATATCTATTATCGGTTCTTAGCGGGACGCAGACGATTGCGGAACATCACGGTTTCAAGGGTCGTAGTGATCTTGAAGTGCTGACTCGCAACTATGTCTATCTTTTCGAGTTCAAGTATAACCGGAGTGTAGAGGAGGCGATGGAACAAATTCGCGACCGGGACTATGCCGGGCGTTACTCGCTGGAATCACGGCGTGTCTACCTTATCGCGGCCAACTATAACGAGAGGAAGGAGGAGCGAGGCCTCCATTACCGGATACTTCCTTTAGAGGTTTTCTAAACTACTTGTTGTAAATAATATAGGGAGGAAGTTTTGAGGAATAAAAAAAATTACTAATTTTGCATATACAGACCGCCTTGCAGAAGCCCCGGTCCGGGGTTGAGCGGGGTGGGATGTATGGGAAAGCGGAAAAATCCGCATCCCGTTAAATACATAAAAAGCGTTTACTTAGCGCTTGTTTCTTGACTCACTGGAATTCTCGCAAAATTCAAATGGTCGTCAAGGACAAGGCAACGGTAGATGCCCGTGGATATGTTATGTCCGCCCGGTTGCTCCCGTGAGGGAGAGGCCGGGGCGTTGACTGCATACAAGCGTGGGCTTCTGCGTTGCCGTCCAACGACCATAGGCAATGCGAGAAGCCTCAGTGAGTGGGACGGCAACAAGTACAGATTCCCGCGCTTTTTTGTTTTCCAGATAATCAACCCACAAAAATCAGCGTCTGTTTCGGGAGTCTGTGGATGCGCCACTGACACTATGGAAAGAATCCTAATGTTATTCGTAAGTTGCCTGGTTGCCCTTATGGGCTTTACAGGCAGCGCACAGTCAACTCAGGTAGCCACCCTCATGTCCGGCGAGGACGTAAAGATCTTCATGGGTCCTGAAGCCCTGAAAGAAGCTGTAGACGCCTCTGCTGACGGCGATGTAATCACCCTCTCCGCCGGCTCGTTTGACAGCCCGGGTATTATAGAAAAATCTCTAACAATTCGCGGTGCAGGAATGGGTCTTGAGGCGTATAAACCCTACGTCATCCCGACTATCATTAACGGGATTGTTTACATTTATAACAATATAGATTGTGAGGGGCTGCGATTCCCAGATCAAGTATATATTCAGTACAATCCTGAACAGAATCTTAGTTTCAGTAAATGTTACATAGATGATTTTGTTGGCTACTCTAACAAAAAAAATAATTTAACACTTGTAAATTGTGTTGTCGATAAATATATATATACATATTATATAGATTTGGTTGCTATAAATAGTAAATTTGTTCTTGGTAATAGAAATGCCGTGTTTCATGGAAACATGATTAACTGTATAATTGGGTATAGGCAACACTATGCTGACGTATTTGTTGAGAATAGTGTGTTTACCAATAGTATTATATACTGTACAAATGGAAGTGCAATGGCACCAATATCATCTACTGCTTTTTATAACTGTCTTTTCTACGGAAAGAATGGAAATGGAACTTTCGATGGGATGAATCAGAACGGAACGAACAAGGTATGCAACGATGTTACTACTGTCTTCAAGGAGGATGGTTTCTTCCAACTTCTTGAGGAATACAAGACTTTCAAGGGAACGGATGGAAAAGAGGTCGGTATTTATGGTGGTAACCTCGGTTTTGATGTCACGCCTAATAACCCTCAGATTACTCGCTTCGATGTAGCTCCCAAAACCAGCGTCGACGGTAAGCTCTCTATCGAGATTGAAGTGAAGGGCGCTGAATAAACAACGGTCAGCCATGAGAGTATTTATAGTTATACTGGCCGGGCTGTTGACGCATCTGTACGCAGCGGCGGGAGTGAACCAATATTCCTGGTGGTTCGACGCCATTCCCGAGACTACGCTTCAGAACAGAGAGTTGACATCTTCAAGCCTTAAACTCGACATCGATGCCTCGCAACTTGAACCGGGTGTCCACACGCTACATCTTCTCGTCCGTGATGAGGATGGGAAACAGTCGAGCGTTGTTGCCCGGCCATTCGTTCGAGTCATCGATCCACGTAACAGCGTCGCCTACGTCTGCATAGACGGCGAACTGCGAGATATCCTCACTCAGAATTCAGGGAACGGACTCTTCGAGACCAACCTTGAACTATCGGATCTTGATACAGGACTCCACACGATACTGACTTTTGTCAATGACGGCTCAGGTCACTTATCGGGCGTCAAGGAGGGTGTATTCCTACGTGTGCCTTCCGCGGCGGAAATCGGTGAGCTGAAATGCTATTATGCCATCGACAATGACGAGGGACACCTCTACAAAGGTGGACTTTCCGGTAATATCCTACATGCCGACCTCGACGTCAGCCATCTGACGGACGGTCTCCATTCCATCACCTTCATGCTCATCAACTCGATAGGGCAGATGACCCAGTCCATAACCTCCCACTTCCTGAAATTCCCCCTCGGCGGAATCAATATAGCGGGATATTCTTATTGGCTTAACGATCTGATGGATAAGCGGGTGAATGTCGATATCAAACAACCGTCCAACCCTTACACCCTGACCGCTCTGTTGCCGTTGGAGAAACAGCCCTTCCGCTCCTCATCGTTCCATTTCGATGTCGAGAATGGAGAGCCGACCTTATACACACAGAACGATTTCAACCTCATGATAAGGGATTCCCGCGGATTTTTCAGCATCACCTCCTTCCCTTATTATGACGCATCCTCGCGTCGCTTGATAAAGGATGAGATAAAACCCTTTACACAGAGTAGGGAAAATGTAGCGCATATAGCAAAGAACCAGGTCTCCTGGTATTCTTTCGATGCCCAGAAAGGGGATTCCATCTCCTTCCGGACAGATGCCACCTGCACTTTCGACATATTCGCACCAGACGGCACTTTGCTTTTCCGCTCCACGGCTGACAAGTCAAGGATAGGAACCGGCGCCCACACTCCACTGACGGGAACTCATTACATCGCCCTACATGATGAACTAAACGCATCGTCAGGTTCCGGTTTCTACGCCTATCTGACTAAGATCGACAAGTTCGCCGTGCTTAATCTCTCACCCGTAAACATGAGCAAGGATGCGGATCTTATAGTCTTCGACTTCGAAGGAAACGGGTTAGATCGGCTGAAACGTGTCGAGATAACAGGATCAGATGATAAGAGCGTAAGAAAACCCACTGATTTCAAAAGCGCCGACTGGAGTTTCGGGATGGCATCATTCGATTTCTCAGAAAAGCCACTTTCCGCCGGTCAATATCATCTGAACTTCTATTTTGACGACGAAGGGAAAGAGGAACTGGTCAGCGAAAGCTTTACTGTCCAACCGGAATTACAGCTGGAAGACCTCCAGGTGTCGGTACGTCCGAACAACACCTCTATAGCGGAGGTACGCGATATTGAGGTCTGTATCTATAACCCCTCCAACATTGGTTTATGGGGTGTGCCGTTCTGTGTCGCGCGGACGTCCACGGATCCGAACATGGCCTTCAAGTTCAATCTGCTGGCCGCACCCGAAGCTCAGGGATGGGAAGACCCTCTCTATTATGATACGGAGAACCTTCTTGGAATGGGAATCAAAGGTCGCTATCTCCCGATGATTATTCCCTATATCGGACCGAAGGAGACACTGACCTATACCTTCTCGATTCCGCGCAAGATAGAGAATACGTTCGATTTCTACGCTTGGTGTGGCGAACCCTGGTCTCGGGAGGTAAGGGATTCCTCAGGCGATATGGTCGCAAAGCGGATGAGTCAGGTACAGTTGGACAGGAATTATAATCGTCTGACTACTCTTCAAAATATAGCTAATCAGGCAGGAGGAGCAGCCGGAGGACGCGTAGCGACTGGTGTGACAATGGGTAATGTCGCAGTTTCGACAGGGTGTGCGATAGCCGGTGTCTATGCAGGTCTTGACGCACGGCGACGCGAAGCATATAACGAGGCATATCCCGGTTTCGACGACCTTGTAGGGGATGCTATGCCTCGTTACCGGATACCGACAGGGATGACTCCGGCCGCTATTTTGAATAATGCCGGCATCCTGCCCTTCAACGTCCCTGATGGTGCTAATCCGGGCACTTGTTGCCAACAGCAGGCTGAAATCAGCAATCCGCGTCCGAACAGGACCAACGTTCAGTTCCCCGCCTCTGTTGACCCGAATGATCTAATCGGTTATCAGTCGGAGTCCGGTTCGAAATATATCGGCAAAGCGGTCAAGGAGATAGACTATACGGTAGAGTTCGAGAATGATCCGGAGTTCGCGACGGCGTCCGCCCTTTCTATCCACATCGTCAACCGTCTTGACGGTAAGGTCTTCGACCTTGCCTCCTTTGAACCTAAGGAATTGAAGATAGGGAAGAAGACACTTTCGTTCGAGGAAACGGATGCAACAATAATTACGCAGACCGCTTCCTCACGGGTCGCGACTCTCGATATGCGCCCCGAAATCAACGGTATTGCTCAGATCAAGCTTAACTATGATTCATCGACCGGAGTGATTGATCTGATGATGGAGACACTAAATCCGTACACTATGGAAGTCTCTGATGATGTCACACGCGGTATTCTGCCGGTCAATATGGATGGCTCGGGACTCGGTGAGTTCTGTTATGGAATAGCCCTTAAGAGCGGGTTGGCCAACAAGACAACGATCTCCAACCGAGCGACCATAATCTTCGACAGCAATGATCCGATAGACACTCCCGCATGGGAGAATATCACAGACTTCATCTCTCCTGTCAGCGCGATACTCTCTGTCGCGACCGAGGATGACCGGACCTTCAATTTCGAGTTCGAGGGTTCCGACGAGGATTCCGGACTGTGGCGTTACGATCTCTATATGCTTCGTGCCGGGGATGCTGACTGGACGCTTGTAAAGGAGGGCATAACCGATAACAGTTACAGCCATACCTTCGTAGACCCCGTCGTAGGCGCGAGATTCCTTACCGTGGCCGTCGACCACGCCGGAAACCGGGAGGAGACGGAGATCAGCGACACGCTGAAGGGAGATGTGGACAGCAACGGTGCTGTCGATTCCAACGACCTTGTGCTTCTTTACAATTACTATGTCGGACGACCCGTGACGATAGACCTTGAAGCCGCCGATATCAACAACGACGGAAGAATAGACTCGCAGGATGCTGTCGGAGTGCAGAAGATCTATCTCGGACAGACCCTTCCGAGGGGAATTGTCCGTAAACTTGTGAATTTCAGAAAAAGATAAGATATGAACAGAATTGAAAAAACGCTTGCGGCCGTAATGGCCGCAGGCACATTCCTCGGGGCTTCGGCCTATACCACCGAGCCTTCCGAATCGCTTGAAGTATGGATTGGGGATGGTATTATAGAGAATGACGGCACAAGTATCGCCACACTGACCGTCTATGAGAAGGATAACGTAGACTATACGGCCTTCAATATGGCAATAGTTGTTCCGGAGGGGATTACGGTCGCAAAGGTAAAGCAGGGACGCGAATGGGTAGATGATATCCATCTGACGGACCGCGCTTCCGCGACCCACAACATCACCTGCAACATGCCGGACAGCAACACTATCAAGATCATCAGCTCCTCGCCGTCTCTCTCTCCCTATTATCCCACTACCGAGGACGGTGTAGATCCCTACGCACTCTTCACGATCGGGCTGGTTGCCTCGCCGACGCTCGCGCCGGGCGACTATAAACTTGAACTCTGCGATGTGAAATTCGTGCTGGAATCCGGTGACGCTTTCGTGCTTCCCGAGGAACCGCTGACATTCACGCTCAAGGTTGAAGGAGATCCGGTCGGAATCAATGAAATCGATTCCGATGAAAGAGAGGAGACGCTGTACGACCTTCAGGGGCGTCCACTCAAGGAAGTCTCCGGTGAAGAAATAGTCATACGGAACGGACAAAAGATTATCCGCACACGCTAAGTAGCTATACTCTCGACCATTGACATATCCCGCATCCACGTAGAAAGCAATGTGGATGCGGGATATTATTTGTATATAATCCTCGGAATGGTTATATTTGCGAAAAAGACTCGATTATGTGTCATCACAGACTTCCGATTGGTATTCAGACGTTCTCGAAGTTGCGGGAGGGTGGATTCATATACGTCGACAAGACCGCTTTCATAGAGCCCCTTGTCAATGGGGGTGGCTATTATTTCCTGAGTCGTCCACGCCGATTCGGGAAGAGTCTGTTCCTCTCTACATTACAATCCTATTTCGAGGGACGACGCGATCTTTTCAAAGGTTTGGCTCTCGACAGCGCAGATGTGGACTGGACACCTTCTCCGGTGTTGCACTTTGATTTTAATTCCGGAACATTCGATGATGAAGAGGTTCAGAAGGAGACGTCGAGGCGCAGGTTGATCTGACGGCGCGTCAGGTAGTTGGGGACAGCGTACTGAATGTTGTTGACATCGGTCACCCAGTAGTAAGAACTGACGTTCGAAATATCAAAGAGATTGAAGAGGTCGAGCGAGAGAGTGATATCCTTGAAATGACGCCAGAAATTGTAGGGACGCACACCCTCCGTCGGCGCACCAACCAGCTGGTATGACACTCCGATATCAACACGCTTGTAGGCCGGCGCACGGAACCAGGCTATGTCGCGCGAGACACGGGGAGCCGTCATCGTCAGACCGTCGCTGAAAATACCGCGCAGCGAAAAGCGCAGCTTCGGGAACTTCGGGAAATAATCCGTGAAATAAAGCGAGAACGCGTAACGCTGGTCGGAGGGGAGGGGAACTTTCTTTCCGTTCAGCGTCTGCGACGTGTTCATAAGCGAGAAAGTGAACCAGGAATCCATACCTTCGACAAACTGGCCGAACAGCTTGAAGTCCAGACCCGCGATATGACCCTTGGAATCATTGATACCCGAATAGTTGACCTTCAGATTGTCATACTCATACGATATCAGACGAGACAGAGCCTTGTAATAAGCCTCGGCCGTTATCTTGAACGGACGCGACATAGCGCGGAAAGTATAGTCCGCACCGACAAGAAACTGGAACGAAGAGGGAGATTTGATGTCTCTATTCAGTTCTATATTTGAGTTCCCGAGCGGGTCAACCACCGCAAGCCTGTATTCCTTATAGAAAGGTTGCTGATAATAAAGGCCCGTCGCCAGACGGAAATTCCAATAAGAGTGGTCGAGAGGAATCAGCGACAGATTGACGCGGGGAGAGACAAGAAACTCCCGGTTGAAATCCCAGTAGCTGAAACGCAGCCCCCCGTTCAGGGTCAGAGAAAACTTGTCGCGTTCAATATAGAGCGCATCTTCCGCGAAAAACGCAATGCGGTTTGCGGCAACATCATGACGCGATGACAGATTGTAGACAAGATGCACCCCGGCAGGAGCAGTCGGAAGGGAATACCCCGCCGAGTCGCGCCATTCCCATTCTTTGGTGCGGTCCCGGAAATTCTCATGTTGCCACACGAATCCGTAAGTCAGATGATTCGAGCGCACGGTAGTCGTTCCGCGCAACGAAGTCTGGATAACCGAAGCCTTAAGACGGTTGCGGGAATGCTCCATATACTTACCGACACCTAACTCACCGCCGACACCCCCTTCGCCACCGGTGCCAGCCTGATCGAGCCAATATTCGCCGGAAATATCGTAGGCCACCAGCTCGGAGGTCATGAAACCGGATATACCCAATTGGAAGGAAGTAGCGCGATTATGACGGTAAGTGGCGGAGAATGAACCGAGATAGGTCTCGAACCGGTCCTTCTCCTGACCATCGAAATAGACAGTGAACTGCTTGATATTGTCCGACGTACCGAAGGAAGTCTCGCGGTTAGCCGGAATGAAATTGAAATGGTTGACCGATATGTTTCCTAAAAAATTGAAAGTCAGTTTTTCGGAAGGCTTGAAGGTCAGATTTGTCTGATAATCGAAATAAAGCGGGTCATATTCCCCTTTTGTTTCCTGCGAGGAGAGGAGGGAATTGTTCTTCTTAAGGCGCGCGCCGTGGAGTTGCGAGAATTTTGAGGAACTCTGGCCGAAGAATAGGGAACCACCCATCAGAGAGGCAGAGAAACCACCTTCGAGGGCCTGAGGTTCGCGATAGGTGATATCGAGGGCCGACGACATCTTGTCGGCATATCGCGCCGGGAAACCACCTGAAGAGAACTTGACGTTTCCGACCATGTCCGGATTGATAATCGAAAGCCCCTCCTGCTGGCCTGAGCGGACAAGCTGAGGACGATAGATCTCGACGCCATTTATATAGACGGAATTTTCATCGAAAGAGCCTCCGCGCACCGAATACTGCGAGCTCATCTCGTTGGAGGAATTGACGCCGGGCATCGTCGCCAGCATCGCTTCGACCGAGCCGCCGGAAACGTCGGGCGAAGTCTTGAAGGCATCGGTGTCGAAACTCTGCATCCCGTTGATATTCTGACGGAAACCGACGACTTCCACCTCCGTCAGCTCCGAGGCTTCGGGAAAAAGTTTGGCGTTTAATGTTATTTCACCCTTGGGATCGATCAGTTTGGAAACAACGGTCTTGAACCCAATGCAGGAGAAGACAACCGGGATAGTGTCTTCGCGGGCTACGGTCAGGGTATAGTTGCCCTGCAGGTCGGTATTGGTCCCTATAGCCTTGCCGGCGATACGGACCGTCGCGAACTCAACAGGTTTTTCCTCATTGTCTATGACGCGTCCCGATATCTTGATATTCTCCGCGATGCAAAAGGCGACGCAGATAAGGGTCAGGGACAGGAAAGTCAGAAAACGATACATAAAGAATTAACGGACAGGCGTCCTTATTATTGAAGTCGGCACGACTTTTTGTATATGTAAGTAAGATATGCTGAAAAATTTTTAAGATTGACAGAAAGGATGATTTGGTTTTTTGTTATCTTTGTAGAATTAGGCCCAATCCAACAAGAAATATTTACTTACGGGTTGCCGAAACACTTATTTCTGACCTCTCCGGCGAAAAGGTGTGGTCAGACTACTAAACTTAAAAGATTAAGATGGCACAAAAACCGAGTATTCCCAAAGGAACCCGTGACTTCTCACCTATAGAGATGGCACGCCGCAACTATATATTCGACACTATCCGCGAGGCCTTCCGCCTGCATGGATTCCACCAGATTGAGACCCCGGCGATGGAGAATCTTTCGACCCTCCTCGGAAAATATGGAGAGGAAGGGGACCGTCTCCTGTTCAAGATTCTTAATTCCGGCGATTTCTTCAAGGATGTCGATCCTTCGGAACTTCAGGATCCCAACCTGACGCGACTCGCGACAAAACTTTGTGAGAAAGGGTTGCGCTATGACCTGACAGTTCCTTTCGCCCGCTACGTTGTCCAGCACCGGCAGGATATCCAGATGCCCTTCAAGCGATTCCAGATTCAACCCGTATGGCGTGCCGACCGTCCGCAGAAAGGGCGTTACAGAGAGTTCTACCAATGTGATGCCGATGTCGTCGGCTCCGACTCTCTTCATAATGAAGTCGAGTTGCTGGGGCTCATCGACTATGTGATGCGTAAACTCAAGATTCGGACCCGAATATTGGTCAACAACCGCAAGGTTCTCTCCGGAATCGCCGAAGTCATCGGGGAACCTGACAAACTGATCGACATTACGGTCGCCATAGACAAAATCGACAAGATAGGACTCGACGCCGTAAAGGAGGAACTTATCGAACGAGGCGTCAGCGCGGAAGCGGTCGAGAAACTTCAGCCTATTCTGGAGCTTAAAGGAAGTAACGAGGAGAAACTCGCCCGTCTGGGAGAGATACTGAAGGATTCCGAAACCGGACTCAAGGGAGTGGAGGAATTGCAGCAGGTGATAGGGTCTTTTGAATCCCTCGGACATGATTGCGAGCTTGATCTCGACGTCTCCCTTGCCCGCGGACTTAACTATTATACCGGCACCATCATCGAAGTCAAGGCTCTCGACGCCCAGATAGGCTCCATCACCGGCGGAGGACGATACGACAACCTGACCGGGGTCTTCGGAGTCAGTGGCCTTTCGGGGGTCGGCATTAGTTTCGGAGCCGACCGAATCTACGATGTGCTGAACACCCTCGGACTCTATCCCGGTTCGCTTAGTAGCGCCGTCCAGGTACTCTTTGTCAACTTCGGCCCAGAAGAGGCGTTGGCTTCCGAAGGTCTCGCCCGTCTGTTGCGCGACAACGGAATCTCAGCTATGGTCTATCCCGAAGCAACGAAGATGAAGAAGCAGATGGGGTTTGCCAATACAGAAGGAATCCCCTTCGTAGCCATTGTCGGAGAGAGCGAACTTGCAGAAAAGAGAGTAACAGTGAAGAACATGGGTTCCGGAGAGCAGAAGAGTATCCCTATGGCTGACTTCGCGTCTCTTACGATCGCCGGAATGCCCTGAAAAACAGGAAACCATGAAGATAGATAAACATCTGTTTATGGTCAACCAGCCCTCCTATCCGGCTGAGACCGAATCAGACGATTATTATTTCAACGTCGCCAACCGTCTTGCCGAGGCGTCAGCACGGGTAGAGGGAATAGGGCGCTGGAATGAGGCAGTCGTGGCGCGGGCCGCTGTCTATGTCGTAGGCTATTATCAGGATGTCATCAGCGATGCCGGTGTCTGGCGCGGGTTCATCTCCGAATGCCGGCGTCTATACGGAAGGACACTCCCATTTTATGACACCGGGGAGGAATATGTAGATTTCGAGTTGAATCCGGAGGATGTCCGTTTCATGGTCTGGTATTCTCTTTCGATGCTGGATGAGAGCAGACGCGACCTTTCACCGCTCGACAGCTTTGTGGAGCGTCTGGCTGAGCGATGGTATTCTATTCTTGAGGAGGGGTATGAAGAAGCACCCCTTCCGGATGAATTCAACATCGCGCATGGTCTGGAGGTCCACGACCCGGAGGATGCGGAGAAACTGATGCATCTCGGCGACTGGCTCTATAAACGCTGTTGGCTCCTGGCTCCCGCCAATACCCTCAATATGCAGGAGCTTGTCGCTCAGCTTCCTCAAAAGGATCCCGGCAGCGATGAGGTCCGAAACAAACTGAAGGAACTTCTTGACCATGCCATAAACGAACTGCCGACCGGTCCACTCGCACTCTATCTCCGCGAATGGGTATGGCTGACTGTCGCTGACCGTATGCCTCCCAAAGGACGCCTACCCAAGGAGGAGGGGGAGGATCATAAATATTATGGACCTTTCATGGAGGCAACCGGGGGAGAAAGGATTGCTTTTTTCGCGACATACGAGGAACTGAACAGGTTTTTCATCGAAGCGCTCGGATGGACGCAGGGAGAGAAGCATCTCGCGCAGCTTGAGAAAGAGAGCGATTTTGTGTTGCTGATAGACAGACACAAAGGGTTGCTTCTCGCCAAGGGAGTTGCCCGTTGCATCGCGTATCCGGGGAATCCTCTATATGATAAAGAATACGCCCTTCGCCACGCAATCGAATTACTGACAGTCAGGGGGCGTTGCCCTCATGATCTGATGGAGTTCGTATGCGGTGGAGGATGGCTTCCTGATGCCCGCTTCCCCGGCTCTCCTGATTCTTTGATAGCGGTCGAGAACTGGGATTTTATTGCCAGATGCTATCTTCAGCAGTATTATCGCGGCGACTAATCTGATAGGCGGGAAGGGATGCCGGGGAAAATGTTGTCATTCTTAAAAAAAATAGCTATATTTGTAGGCGGATGACAGATACGACTGTTGATCTGATTAATAGCTGTTAAATTTGGTCAATGAAATGGCCCCGGAGATGCAGCTGTTTGTTAGAGTTTTGAAAGTAAGTAGCTGATAAAAATAAATGAGCAAGTTTTATTGCTCAAGATTCAAAATCAACATATATCGATTTATTTTTAGCAGCTACTTAATTACCAAATGTCAAACTCATCAAGATCGGCTACATTATGTCTGTTAACCTTTCAAACTCAAATCTACCAATGACGAAGCCTTATGTACTGGGTGTCGATATAGGAGGCACCAACACCGTTTTTGGTATTGTAGACGCTCGTGGACACGTTGTTGCCAGCAGCTCTATCAAGACCAAGAAACACACAAATTTCGATGATTACATCGATGAATTGCACACAGAGGTCACACGCCTTCTTGAGGCAAATGACGCGGAGGATAAGATTCAGGGTATAGGAATCGGCGCTCCTAACGCCAACTACTATACCGGAGAGATCGTCAATCCGCCAAACCTTCCCTGGGGGCCGATCATCCCGCTTGCAGAGAAAGTCAGCAAGGCTTTCAATGGGATTCCGGTTGCTGTCACCAACGATGCCAATGCAGCTGCCCTGGGCGAAATGACCTATGGTGCTGCCCGTGGTATGAAGGATTTCATCATGATTACTCTCGGTACCGGCGTGGGTTCCGGTATAGTAGTCAACGGCCAGATGGTCTATGGTCATGATGGCAATGCCGGCGAACTTGGCCATCTCGTTGTCAAGCGCAACAACGGTCGTATCTGCGGTTGCGGACGCACGGGTTGTCTTGAGGCTTACTGCTCGGCAACAGGTGTCGCCCGCACTGCCCGCGAGTTCCTCGAAATCCGCACTGAACCCTCTTTGCTGCGTAATATCGAGATTGACTCTATTACCTCCAAGGATGTTTATGACGCAGCTCTGGCCGGAGATAAACTCGCTAAGGAGATTTTCGACTATACAGGTCGTATCCTCGGTGAAGCTTTGGCCGATATGTGTGCTTTCTCTTCCCCGCAGGCAATCGTTCTCTTCGGCGGTCTGGCGAAGAGCGGCGAGCTCCTGATGAAGCCTCTTAAAGAGGCTTTCGAGCGCAGTCTCTTCCCGATTTACCGAGGCAAGACGAAAATCATCCTCTCTGAACTCAAGGAGAGTGACGCGGCAGTCTTAGGCGCTTCCGCTCTCGGATGGGAGGCGAAGTATCATTACGAGGCGCCGAACCGTCCCGTCGGTGCGGAGAACCTCGCCTGAAACCGATAAGATCGCTTAAATTTTGATAAATACGAATCCCGCTTCCTTTCATTCCCTGATGAAAAAGGAAGCGGGATATTATTTTGATGATGCCGATTCGTCGGCTGATCTATATTATTGATTGACAGAGACGGAGTATAATTGACAGAGACTGCGTCAGAAAGTCTTGAGGAGTTGGTAAAGACGATGGATCGGGAGACCCATCACATTATAGAAACTGCCATCTATGCCGGAAACGGCAACCCCTCCGATCCATTCCTGGATGCCGTAGGCACCCGCCTTGTCAAGAGGCATGAAGTTATCGACATAATAGGAGATTTCCTCATCCGTCAGTTCTGCGAACCGAACGGTAGTCGTCGAGGAGAAGGACTCGGTTCTGTCAGCCGTGGAGACACAGACCCCGGTCACTACAAGATGTGATTTTCCCGATAACTTTCTCAACATCTTTCCTGCATCTTCCGCATTCCTGGGCTTTCCCAAAATTTCTTGATCGCATATTACGACCGTGTCTGCTGTAATGATAAGTTCCCTGCAGTCGAGGCGGTCCGCGAAGGCTTGCGCTTTGAGACGGGCGAGATATTCCGGAACTTCTGTCAGGGGAAGAGATGCCGGATATTCCTCTTTGATACCAATGACGATGGAGTTGAAAGGAATGCGCAGCATCTCCAGCAGTTCGCGTCTTCTCGGGGATTTTGAACCGAGGAGGATAGTGTATTTATCAAGATTCCTGAGCATATCTTTGATTGTTTATGGGGTGGAGAATTATTTGAGGGATTGGGTCCTGATTACCATCCGAAGGCTTTACCTTCGGCCAGCCAATGGTTCTGCGCCTTTAGTACCTGTTCCACTACATCGCGCACACATCCGTAACCACCGGAGAAACGGGAGGTATAAAGGGCCGTCTGTCTTACTTCCGAGGCTGCGTCGTAAGGTGCTGTCGGTAGTCCGACGGCCCGCATAGGTTTCAGATCCGGAATGTCATCCCCCATATAGAGGACCTCCTCCGGAGAGAGAGAATATTTTTCCATCCAGGCTTCGAGAACAGGAAGCTTATGGGCTGCTCCCTGATAAATTTCCGTGATGCCAAGGGCTTCGAAACGGACCTGGATGGCTCTGGTGTTACCACCCGTTATGATAGCCAGGTGCAACCCGCATTTGACTGCAAGCTGCAACGCGTAGCCATCTTTTATATTCACCATACGAGTTGGCAGCCCTTCCGGCGAAAGAGGAATGGTGGAGGGGGAAAGCACTCCATCGACATCGAAGGCCAGTCCTCGAATTTTTGTAAGATCGTAAGGTATCATATTGTAATCCTTTATGACAAGTAGCGTTTAGACAGTTCAAGCAGCGTTTAGACAGTTTCTTGACAGAGCTACTTGAAATTTAAATAGAGAAGAGGTTGTTATCGTGAGCGGGCGATTATAAGATCTGATAGGCGTGTGTATAAATCTTTTAGTGCAGGATCGGATGAAAGCAAAAGCTTATGGGCGTTAATTGTGGCGCTGTCTCCGCGTACCGCCGGTCCTGTCCTGACGTTTTCCGCTCCATTGACAAGTGCCTTGTCTACCGTTTTTCTGACTAAAGGTTCTATGAGTTCGGGGGGAAGTCCGGCCTCGCGTAGTCTTTCCTGGGCGACCCCTATAAGTTCATTGACGAAATTACACGCCAGAACTCCACACAGATGCAGTTCGCGGCGACGCTGACCATCACAATCGTATGCACGGCAACCGATTGTTTCCGCCAGACGGAACAGTTTATCGCGTGAATCCGTGCAATTTCCCTCAATCATGATAGGAACAGTGGAGAAATCGACAGTCACACCTTCCGCGAAGCTCTGGAAAGGGTAGAAAACCCCTGTCAATCCCACTCCCAAAACTTCAATAGGAGTCGAGCCCGAGACATGGGCAAGCAATGGAGGAGGGGTATTGGGTTTTCCATCGGCACCCTGACGCCAGTGGTCTCTGACCCGTTCCGCTACTTCCCGTATAGCTGAGTCTGAGACGGCGATAAGGAGGAGATCAGCCTCCGGACGCAGACCCTCCAAGGTCCTCGAACTGATCATCCGGCAGTCGATTCCCGAGTCTGCGGATAAAGAGCTCATTCTGGAGTAGAGATGGTTGGCGACTTTTCCCGTTCCTATGATATCTATCTTCATTTAGAAACTGTTCTTTTGGGGATGGAGGAAAACATTCCCATTGTCCTGCGCAGATTTATCTCTACACAGGGTCTTACTTTCCCATCGCGCTCCGCAATCATATCGATTCCCAAATAACCTTCATAACTATTGATAGGCAGGGATTCGAGTGCATCTTTCTGATGGGAAATTATCTCTTTCAAGGAGATAGTGATGGCTTGCCCGATAATCTTTTCTATTTCCGTCTGGGTGATGTCGAGATTCCCCTGATATTGTCCTCGACTGGAGACTTTGAAAAGTGAGAGACCGATGAAATCGGCTTTACCTTTTTCAAGCTTCCATTCTGTCGCGAAGTCGAGAAGACGGTCAGCACCGGTTTCACCCATGACACTCCCCTGGCGACGTATTCCACCCCTGATCCATTCCTCAATTCTATCTTTGGAGTTTACCGCAGAGTTGACCACCCCCCGTCCGCTACTGCTCCACGGGAGTTTAAACCAGCATCCCGGATTCTCATCCATGAAGTTCAAGGCTGCATCCACTTGATTAAATTCCACGGGGGATTCCGCCGCAATCTTATCAGCCAAAAAATTATTGAAGAGAATCGTTGTCCGGCGATGGGATAACTGCCGGAGCGATTGCAGATAGTCCAGGGTCGGCAACAATCTTTCCGGCGTTCCCGATTCCAGTAATCTTCTCCGAAGAGTCCTGTTCCAACCCCACGGATCAATCTCACTGACCGAATCCCAAAAATGGATTTCAGTTTGTCGGTCTGAACCTTTGAGAGAGTGTAACAGTTGCAGAGAGTTAAAGTCAATGAGATGGAAACGCATTGCTTCTGCCTCTTCGCTCCATTTTGACAGAAGGGAAGGAGAGACCGGATATGGAATGAGAATAATGTCGCCGGGAGTTCCCCAACGGGCAGCTGTCAACGGAGCGAAGAAAGCTTGATTGACAGCCGCTTTGGGAGGGGTATAAAAATCAGACCCGGATCCCAACGCAAAGTCGGTATCCGGATTGAAAATAAGAATCTTCCGCCTAATGTCGGATTGAGGTATAGCGAAAAGGGATGAATCCACTCCGTCAATCGTCGAGACGCTCTTTCTCCTTTGCGGGGTTGGAGAAATAGAGATTGTGCTCGATATATTCCTGGGTAGCGAGAAGTGTTGGTTTGGGGAGACGTTCGTAGATTCTGGAAATCTCGATTTGCTCGCGGTTTTCTGCGATCTCCTCGTTGTTATCGTTTGTCTCGAAGTCTTTGAGCTTCTGCGTCAGTTCTTTCTTCATCTCGACAGCGATCTGGTTTGCGCGTTTGCCGATGACGCATATTGTTTCGTAGACATTGCCGGTCTGTTCGGACATCTTTATCATGTCGCGGGTGACGGTGGTGACCGGAGCGTTGATTTTCTTATAGTCCATTGTCAAAGGAAATTATATGAACTGATTCTGTTTTGTTTGCTGAGAGAGGAGAGAGGAGGAGAGGGGAGGAGTGAAGGAGTGGAGAGGGGGTTGTGCGGATATGATTTGGATAAATCAATCCTTGACGTGGCTTCGCGCGATATTGAAAATAGTCTCGGCTTCTTTCAGGTTTTTTGATTCCGGATTGTTGGCGGTGAAAGAATAATATTCATCAATGACTTCGCGGTATCGATCCTCCTGCTTCTCCTGGATACTCTCCTTGGCCTCCTGGAATTTCGATTTGAGGATAATCAATTCGAAATCCTCTTTATATTTTGAATAGGGGTATGTTTTGATGGCGTTCTGGGCTGTAATAATCGCAGAACGATAGTTATTGCCGAGGAAATTACCGAGATTATAATAAAGCTGGGCATTCTGCAACTCTTTGAGAGTCAGTTTGTCCTGCATCTCGAAAATCGCGTTCTGGGCGATTGAAATCTTATCAGACTCCGGGAAGCGCTCCAGGAAAGCCGCCAGTTCTTCGATAGCCTTGAGAGTTGTCGATTGGTCAAGCTGGGGATCGGGGGAGTCAAGATAATAACCGTATCCGGAATAGAAACGTGAGAGTTCGGCGTATTTGCCACGCGGATAACGGTTGTAATATGTCTTGAAATAAGAACCCGAATTGATGTAATCGTGATTGTTGTAATATGCCATTGCGAGCATATACAGCGCATCCTCCCCTTCGGGGGTGCCCCGGAGCGGAGTTATGATATCTGTCAGCAAGGTCGTCGCCTGCAGATACTTGCCTTGGTCGAAGCATTTCTTGGCATAACTGTATCTGACACCGGCATCGCGACTTTTAAGCACTTTTGAATACTCGCTGCATCCTGAGAGGAGGCAGAGAGAAATCATAAAGAAAGAAG
Source organism: Bacteroides sp. (assembly GCA_014801785.1). Taxonomy (GTDB): domain Bacteria; phylum Bacteroidota; class Bacteroidia; order Bacteroidales; family Muribaculaceae; genus Lepagella. The sequence continues at coordinate 47,407 of JAAVDN010000017.1, forward strand.
GGAGTAAAAAGGCTTTCCTCATCTTTTGATCGGATTGTAAGGCCTCGGAGGTCAACCCTCAAAAACGGGTAGGGGTATCCGGGGCGCATATTTGTGCAAAGATACAAAAAATAATTCATTTGGCGCAGGGGGAAGGAGATAAATATTTCTTTTCATTCCAAGCAGTTGCAGATTAAGCTGAGATTCGTTAATTTTGCAATAATTATTGTTGGGAAAATCCTCATATATCATGGGAAAATCCGAATCTTCCGCCAACGGGCTTGTGGCTCGTCATCCGGTTATAGCCAATTTGTTGATTATCATCCTGGTCGCCGTGTTGGGACTGGTGATATGTTATTTCTCCATAGCTATCTTTACAAAGCATGGAGAGACTGATGTCGTGCCGAAAATCGAGAATATCTCGTATTCCGATGCGGTCAGAATACTTCATGAGAAAGGTTTTCGCGTAGATATCCGCGACTCTATCTATCGGGAGGATATTAAACCCGGATATGTCATCGAGCAGTTCCCAAAAGCAAATTCCGTTGTCAAACCGGGACGGAAAATCTTTCTATATATCAATGCGGTCCATCCGAAGGAGGTCGTTATAGATACCGACAATAATCCCCGCGAGGACGCTCTCCGCAGTTTCTCTTTCCGACAGGGAATGGCCCGTCTGGAAGAATTGGGTTTCAAGAATATTCGTGTTGTCAAGATTCTTGGAGAGGATGACTGTATTGTGAAGGTTCTCGCCAACGGGAGGGTTGTCAAGAAGACGCAGAAGGTCCCGGTCAATGCCCAGATTACAGTCGAGGTATACGATGGACGTCTGCGCGACATTCGCGATTCGCTTCAGATGGCTGAATATCCGGAGTATGACCCTGCATACGCTCCTGAACCCGTGACTCCCGATTATGAGGGCGAATCATCCGAATATACTCCGGAACCGACTCCGGAACCGGTGAGACATGAGTCGGCGTCAGGATCTTCACGAGGCGCGTCAACATCGGGGTCTTCATCTGCCTCGTCGTCAAAATCAACAGAAGAAGAGCAGGAATATGAGTATTATTGATATTTCCGACGAAGAGATTGGCAAGGATATGTCGCCGTCCTGCGGCGCCGGAACCGGCGGTATCGACCCACAGGAGGCCTCCGAAGAGTTCGATTCCGAGAAATTGGAAGATAATCAGGAGGAGGAAGTCGCGGAGCCGACTTTTGTCCTTGAGGATGGAAGGGAACTTTACGAGCATTTCCGCTTTGTCGCTGACAAGGGGCAACAGATGTTGCGGGTTGACAAATTTCTTGTCGATCGTATGGAACGCACTTCCCGCAATCGAATCCAGCAGGCTGCCGAGGCCGGTTGTATACTTGTCAACGGAAAGGTTGTCAAGTCCAACTATCGGGTCAAACCTCTCGATACGGTAAGTATCGTCATGGATCGTCCTCGGTACGAATTTGAAATCATACCGGAGGATATTCCGCTTGACATTGTGTATGAGGATGATTATCTTCTGGTTGTCAACAAACAGCCGGGATTGGTTGTCCATCCGGGTCATGGCAACTATCACGGCACTTTGGTCAACGCTCTTGCATGGCATTTCCGCGACAATCCGGATTATGATGTGTCGGATCCGCGTCTGGGACTTGTTCATCGCATAGATAAGGACACCTCAGGCCTTCTCGTAGTAGCAAAGACTCCGGAGGCCAAGACACATCTTGGTCAGCAATTCTTCAATAAGACAACAAGACGCGAATATATCGCTGTCGTGTGGGGGGATTTTGAGGAAAAAGAGGGGACTATAGTCGGCAACATTGCGCGAAATCCGCGCAATAAACTGCAAATGGCGGTCTTCCAGGACCCTAATATAGGTAAGCACGCAGTCACGCATTATAACCTGCTTGAGTCATTCGGGTATGTCAGTGTGGTCAAGTGTGTGCTTGAGACAGGACGGACTCACCAGATTCGTGTCCACATGCTCTCCCAGGGACATCCGCTTTTTAATGACGAGCGCTATGGGGGCGACAGAATATTGCGCGGCACCACTTTTCCCAAATATAAGCAGTTTGTGGAGGGATGTTTCGCGATATGTCCGCGCCAGGCGTTGCATGCGCGGACGCTTGGTTTTGTGCATCCTCACACCGGGGAGGAGATGTTTTTCGAATCAGCCGTTCCGGATGACATGCAGCAACTTATCGAGCGCTGGCGCAATTATGTTGAGGCTAATACGCGGTGATTAGACAGGGGCTAACTCGCGGTATCCAATCTGGAAGAACTCAGCTTCGAAATCGCGGAGACGCAGGATGTTTCCGTCGCAGATGACAACATCGATATCAAGAGGCACTTCCCCGTTGAGTCTCGCCTTTTCATCTCGTCCGAACTCAATCTCCATACGTTTTGCCAAACTTTCAAGTTCTGATGTAGTAAGGGCACACCTGCATTTGACAACGGCATTCATATATAGCGCCGGACCTCCGTAGAGGTCCGGCGTTTCATATACTGATGAAGAGCTGACCGCCGATAAAAGTGTTTCGAGACGATTCAGCGCCCGTTGGACATTATGTCTGCGTCCGTGGCAGTTGGAGCCTATGGAGAGGTAGTATAACGGCATCTGATATCAGCGGTAAAGGGTGAAAACCGTGATTTCTGGAGTCGCACCGATGCGGAAAGGCATACCTACTTCGCCGGCTCCTACGTTGACGTAAAGCTGGACGAGGTCTCCATCCTTATTCTCCATTACATATAGACCTCCCCAGAATTTATAGAAGAGACTGGAAGGAGAGAATCTGTGCTCTCCCGCCTTAAGCTGGATTTGCATCGCATGGGTATGACCTGACAGTGTCAGGTCGATATTGGTCTGTGCGGAAGTGACGCGGCGCCAGTGTTCCGGGTTATGGGTCATAAGGAGCTTGAAGCGGTCGTCATGGACATTGAAGGCCGAATCAGGATGGGTAGGATAAGCTTTCGTGAGGTCTCCATACTGACGGAAAGGGGGTTCTCCCCAGTTTTCGACACCAATCAGAACCATAGTGTCTCTTGCTATCGAATCGTGTATCGTCCTGTCGCGCGTGATGAAGCGGTGAGAGTTATTGAGCAGCGTCCAGCCCATCTTCCTTTGCCAGGAATCGAGCAGACGGTTGTTTGCGAGCCTCAGTGCCTCGTTAGGCCACGTTATATAGTCTCCGTAGTCATGATTTCCCAGGATGGAGTAGACACCGTCAGGAGCTTTCAGGCGGCTGAGAACCGGAATGAAAGGACGAAGTTCGGTTGTCGTGCGGTTGACGATATCTCCGGTAAAAAGAATCAGATTGGGGTGCTGGGCGTTTATGGAGTCAACAAGGCGGGAGATGAAGGCCGTATCGTTGCCCCATGTTCCGACATGGATATCGGAAAACTGCGCTATACGGTATCCGACGAAGGCCTCAGGCAATCTTGGGCAGTGAATATCTACATCAACGACCTCTATCCTGTCGCGTCCCCAGAGCGCACCATACCATAGCGCGCAGAAAGCCACGAGCCCGACTGGAACGCCAATCCATAGACCGAGCGGGAGGCGCCGGCGACTGAAAAGACGCGGAATGCGACCCAGAAGGGAGAAAAGGGCTATGCAGGCCTTGAAGAGGTAGAGTGTGAAGTAGAAGAACATCAGCCACATCGGGAGCAGAATATCCTCGTCCACATTTCGCTTAGGCCAAAGATACACAACTATGAGATAAATCCAGCATACGATGGAAGACCATAAGTAATATTTCGACCATATGCGTTTGCGGGCGAACTTACGTATGGAATTCAGAATTTCCCAGTCGATAAGGATGCTGACAACGAAGAGAAAAAGGAATGATGTGAATGCTATTCTCATTGTTAAGCCTTCGAGCGACTTGAAGCCGCAGTTTGATATATAAGGTTATTCCACTCCGCCAAGAATGGCTTTTAGCTTGTTTTTCAAGGGATTGGCATACATGATGAGCATCATTTCACGCATGAATTCCCGTTCTTCATCCGTTACATCCTCGATGTCGATTTTTGCAAGCTGACGGCTGAAATATTCCTCCACTTCCTGTTTCTCCTCCGCAGTGTATTTCTCAGCGAATCTATTCTTGGAGTGAAGCAGGTCGAACGCGACATAGTTTATGGGGAATATTTCGTAGGAGCGGTGGATTGCCTGGTCGATGAGGGCAACGATATATTTCGCCGAAGTATTGGGGTCGCGGAAAAGTCCGAGCTGATCGATTTTGGTGTTGATGCGAGGTGTCAGCTGGATATGGACCCGTCCCTTGAACTGGAGCAGACCTGTCTCCATGGAGAAAAGGTCGTCGTGTGTGGATTTTTTGAATTTGGGGTCGCGGCGACGGCGCAGGAACTCCTTTACTTTAAGGTAGTCATTGGGGTCATACTCGTAACTGAGCGATACGGGCATAAGATTGATTTCCTTAAGCTTTTCCATGAAATTCCCTTCGCCGGCATAGGAGAGCATCTTTACGAGCGATTCCTGAGTGCGGTCGGAAGAGTCCTTGGCACGACCCTCGCGTTGGGCTATCCATACAGATTCGTGTTTTTCCAGAATGCAGTAATGAATATAGGCCGACAGATGTTTTGCGGCTTCCAGGGATTCGCGCAGACCTGTATTGCGCTTGACTATAAAACTTTTATTCAGGCGCACCAGGTCGGAAATCCAATCATAAATCAAAAGGTTGTTCCCTATGGCGACTTCGGTCGTCGGCAATCCGCGCCGCATGAAAGCCAGGTTCAGGAACGAGGCGTCAAGGACGATGTCGCGGTGATTGGTTATGAACGTGTAATTGATTCCCGGATTGAAGTATTTGATTCCGCCCAGGGAGATGCCGGCGGTTGTTGTTTTGGCCAGCATTTCGAGAAAGGGAAACATAACCTTCTGCTGCAGGTCATGCTTGTTATCTATCTTGAGCAGTTCCTCGATAAGGGCCGGAACTCCTCCATCAGGCATAGTGAACTTTACCGCATGAAGGAATCCGGGTTCCTTCACGAGATTTTCCATTTTCTGATGGAAGATTGCATCATCGTATGGTGCTATGTCGCTGAAGTCGATCTCTCGTTGATTCATGGCAGAGATACCCCGGGTCTTATCCGGGGTGTATTGATGCAAAGATAGGGGTTATTCGCGGGGTGGCAAAGAAAAGAATGTAAAAATTCCCAAAAATTAGGAAACATTTCTTATAGTCCGGGGAAGATAAATGTCAGAATTTGGAGGCACGCCAGTATAGATAGATTCCTATCAGAAGATAGATGACGTTTGGAATCTCCATTGCGATCATCGGAGAGGTGGCTCCAGAAATGGCGAAGGTGGAGGTGACGGTCGAGAAGAGGATATAGCTGAAGCTCAGGCCGAGTCCAATACCGATATTCATTCCCATTCCCCCTTTCGATTTTTTACAGGATAATGACATTCCGATGAGTGTCAGAATGAAGGCGGCGGCTGTAGCGGCATACCGTTTCTCTTTCTCAACTTCAAAGGCGGTTATGTTGGCGACTCCGCGCATTTTCTGCTTTTGGATATATTCCGAGAGCTGGGGGGTAGTCAGGGTCTCCTGATCATTTGCCGAAATGAGAAAATCCTTGGGTTCTATCGGAATGACTGAATCGAGCTGGTAGCCGCGTGTGATACTTTCATTCATTCCGTCGAACGAACGGATGGTATAGGAATTAAGGCGCCAGTGATAAGGGTGCAGGGAATCGTATTGCACCGACTGCGCCGTAAGACGCGAAACGAGTTTCTTGTCCTTGAATTTGTCAATTGAAAATCGATATCCGGTCTTTGTGGTATTCTCGAATCGCCCTATGTAGGCCACTTCTCCCGGACGGACCATGAGCTGGATATTGTTGCCCGATTCAACCGCCTTGTTCTTAACATATTTGTTGGTGTATCGGATTCGGTTTATATTGGTCGGTGGGATGATATAGTTTGACAGGGCGAAGGTCAAGGCGGCAATTATGGCTGCTCCTATCATATATGGGCGCAGTAGTCTTCTGAAAGAGACTCCGCTGGAGAGTATGGCTATTATCTCCGAATTGCCGGCCATCTTTGTTGTGAAGAAGATGACGGAGATAAAAACGAAAAGAGGGGAGAGCTGGTTTGCGAAATAGGGGAGGAAGGAGGCGAAATAGTCGAAAAGGGTCTCGTTGAGCGGGGCGCTCAGGAAGGCATCGAGTTTTTCGGTCACATCGAACATCGCGATGACCGCAAGCAGGAGCAGGGTCGCGAGAAAATAGGTTCCCAGAAATTTGCGCAGGATATAGAGGTCGAGAATTTTCAGCAACCTGCGGTTCTCCTTCTCCCCTTTTCTTTTGCGGAAAGGGGAGAAGGAGAATAGGTTTGCTTTTGAAATACGTTCTTTGACACTGATTTTCATCCTGGGGAGTTGGGTCACAGATATGGGATGTTGTTTAGGAGGTTTTAGAGGCGACGTGTGACATTCTCGACCATCTCTTTCTTCCATTCTGCAAAATCTCCAGCGATAATATGCCGGCGCGCCTCTCCGGTCAGCCATAGATAGAAAGCGAGATTATGTATCGATGCTATCTGCATTCCGAGTATTTCGTTGGCGACGAACAGATGCCTGACGTATGCTTTGGAATATACTTCGTCGACCCATGCAGCTCCGCCGGGGTCGAGGGGTGAGAAGTCGTCGGCCCATTTGCGGTTGCGCATATTCATGATGCCGTTGCGAGTAAAAAGCATTCCGTTGCGTCCGTTGCGTGTCGGCATGACGCAGTCGAACATATCGACGCCGCGGTCAATCCCTTCGAGGATGTTAGCCGGGGTACCGACTCCCATCAGGTAACGGGGCTTATCCTGAGGCAGAATCTCATTCACGACCTCAATCATCTCGTACATCTTTTCAGTCGGTTCACCGACAGCCAAGCCTCCGATTGCGTTGCCGTCGGCGCCTAAATCTGTGACGAACCTTGCGGCCTCGCGCCGCAGTTCGGGGTAGACGCATCCTTGAACTATCGGGAAGAATGTCTGCCGATACCCGTACAGACCCTCGGTGTCCCGATACCGGTTCCATCCGCGTTTGAGCCAGCGTTGGGTCAGGTCGAGCGACTTGCGGGCGTAAGTGTAATCGGCATCGCCGGGTGTGCACTCATCGAGAGCCATCATGATGTCTGACCCGATGACGCGTTGTATGTCAACGACACCTTCGGGTGTGAACAGATGTTTCGAGCCGTCGATATGGCTACGGAAATGCGCGCCTTCTTCAGTCAGTTTACGATTGGAGGAAAGGGAGAAAACCTGAAAACCACCGGAATCGGTCAGCACCGGGCGTTCCCAGCCGTTGAATTTATGGATTCCTCCGGCCGCTTTAAGTATCTCCAGACCCGGCCGCAGATAGAGATGGTAGGTGTTACCCAATATAATCTGCGCCTTTATGTCGTCTCTCAGTTCTCTCTGATGGACTGCCTTGACGCTACCGGCCGTGCCGACGGGCATAAATACAGGAGTGCGGATTTCGCCGTGGTCGGTAGTGATGACTCCGGCTCGCGCATTGCTGCGTGGGGTTGTTGTCTCTAACTTGAAGTCCATGAATAAATTTGTTCGGGTGTACCGGAGGATAAGTAGCTGGTAAAATAAATGAGTATATAAGAGTGTGTTTAAATTCAAACACACTCTTAGAGTTGCTCGGTAGCTTCTTATGCCAATCAATGGCATGGGGGCCCGATGGAAATTTATTTTATCAGTCCGTGTTTACGGAACACTTTCTCGATTGCTTCGAGCGAACGGGTCACCTGCTCCTTGGTGTGGGTTGCCATCAGGGAGTAGCGTATGAGAGTATCGTTGGGGGCGACAGCGGGGGTGACGACCGGGTTGACAAACACACCCTCTTCGAGCAGGTCATGCGTGACGGCGAATGTCTTATAGTCGTCACGGATGAAAAGCGGAATGATGGGGGTGGATGTATGTCCGATTTCAAGTCCCATTGCGCGGAAATTCTCAAGCGCGTAGTTGGTGATATCCCACAGGTGAGCCTGGCGTTCGGGTTCTGCAATCATGATATCCATCGCCGCACTCGCAGCGGCTGTGGAGGCCGGGGTGATGGAGGCCGTAAAGATATATGAACGTGAGTGATGACGCAGGAAATTGGTGATTTCTTTGTCTGTGGCGATGAATCCTCCCAGGGATGCGAAGGATTTAGAGAATGTGCCCATAATCAGGTCTACATCATCGGTCAGCCCGTAGTGGTTCACTACTCCGCGGCCACCCTCTCCGAAGACACCGATACCGTGAGCTTCGTCTATCATAGTCGAAGCATTGTATTTCTTAGCCAGTCGCACAATCTCGGGCAGGTTGGCGACATCTCCCTCCATGGAAAATACCGAGTCGGTGACAATGAGCTTGATCTTGTCAGGATCGCATTTTGCCAGTTGCTCCTCCAGGGAAACCATGTCATTGTGCTTATATTTAAGAGGAGTGGAGAAGGAGAGACGGCGTCCTTCGATTATGGAGGCGTGGTCCTGCTCGTCGCATAGGATATAGTCGCCGCGTCCTGTCAGAGCGGAAACCACACCCAGATTGACCCCAAAGCCGGTGGAATAGAGCATTGCATCCTCTTTGCCGACATAATCGGCTATTTTGGCCTCGAATTCCTTATGTATATCGAGTGTGCCGTTGAGGAAGGGGGAACCGGCCATTCCGGTGCCATATTTCTTGGTAGCTGCGACAGCAGCCTCGATTACTTTGGGATGGTTGGTAAGACCCATATAGGAATTGGATCCGAACATAAGCACCTTTTTGCCGTCCATCAGTACCTCCGTATTCTGAGATGAGGATATGGGGCGGAAATAGGGATAGATTCCGGCAGCCTTTGCTTTCTGAGGAGCGTCGTATCTTCCAAGCTTTTCTTGTAATGGCTTCATTTCAATCTGTTGAGATATGATTAGAATGCAAATTTAGTAAATATTTTCGATATTGAGGGGTGTTTTGTCGCGAGACTCTTTGTTTTTCCGTTTTTTTTGTATATGGAGAAGGATGGCGTCAGACTCAATCCTGCAGGAATTTTTCTTTAGGGCGTAAAATCCCGTTCTATTGGAATGAGGGGAGACAGGGAAAGGGCGCGGGAAGGTATGTTGGATAACGGTTAACGGGTTTTGTCACGTTTGTGACATATTTGTCACGGTCGGAATCTCAATCACGAAGAGGTGTGTTTTTATATAATATATTGATAATAAGAATATTAGAATAAAACATTAAATATGATTGAAACATTTTGCACTTCATTTGTTAATATTTCAAACGAACCCCGAAAGGTATCTCGGAGGGTTCCTCTCAGATTGACGGATCTCGGATAACGGGAGTTGTCACTTCTGAGGTTAGTCAAAATTCAAGAATACAGAAACAAAACAAAATTTATAAAAAGACTATGGGAAAAATCATTGGTATTGACCTGGGTACAACCAACAGCTGTGTAGCTGTTCTGGAAGGTAAAGGCCCGGTAGTAATTCCTAATAATGAAGGACGTAACACGACTCCCTCGGTTGTGGCGTTTGTAGATGGCGGTGAACGTAAGGTCGGTGACCCGGCTAAACGTCAGGCTGTGACCAACCCGACTCGTACTATCTACTCCATCAAGCGTTTCATGGGTGAGAAGTGTAATCAGGTCGAGGATGAGATCAAGCGTGTTCCTTATAAGGTCGTTTGTCAGAATGATATGCCGAAGGTTGACATTGATGGCCGCGACTATACTCCGCAGGAGATTTCCGCTATGATTCTTCAGAAGATGAAGAAGATTGCTGAAGATTATCTCGGCCAGGAGGTGACTGAGGCCGTTATCACAGTTCCTGCATATTTCGACGACTCCCAGCGTCAGGCAACCAAAGAGGCTGGTGAGATTGCCGGTCTGAAGGTAAAACGTATCGTCAACGAGCCTACCGCAGCAGCATTGGCTTACGGTCTTGATAAATCCGAAAAGGAGCAGAAGATTGCTGTCTTCGACCTCGGTGGAGGTACTTTTGATATCTCCATCCTTGAACTCGGTGACGGTGTCTTCGAGGTTAAGTCAACCAACGGTGATACTCACCTTGGCGGTGATGACTTCGATAATGTAATCATCGACTGGCTTGCCGATGAGTTCCAGAAGACGGAGGGTGTGGATCTCCGTCAGGATCCGATGGCAATGCAGCGTCTCAAAGAAGCTGCTGAAAAAGCGAAGATTGAGCTTTCAAGTTCTACTTCGACAGAAATCAATCTTCCCTATATCACGGCGACCGCTACAGGACCTAAGCATCTTGTCGTCACTCTGACCCGCGCTAAATTCGACCAGCTTGCAGAGAAGCTCATCGATGCAGTGGCAGCCCCCTGTATCCAGGCGCTCAAGGATGCCGGTCTGACCTCCTCTGAAATTGACGAGGTAATTCTGGTTGGTGGTTCAACCCGTATCCCAGCTATTCAGAACAAGGTCAAGGAACTGTTCGGCAAAGAGCCTAACAAGAGCGTTAACCCTGACGAGGTCGTAGCTATCGGCGCTGCAATTCAGGGCGGTGTCCTGAGCGGCGATGTGAAGGATGTGCTTCTTCTTGACGTTGTGCCTCTGTCGATCGGTATCGAGACTATGGGTGGCGTCATGACTAAGCTTATCGAGGCTAACACCACTATCCCGACCCGTAAGAGCGAGACTTTCTCGACGGCCGCTGATAATCAGCCGGAGGTCACGATCCGTGTTCTCCAGGGTGAGCGTCCTATGGCCGCTGACGATAAGCTCCTCGGAGAATTTAATCTTGGCGGTATCGCTCCCGCTCCGCGTGGAGTGCCTCAGATTGAGGTTACCTTCGAGGTAGACGCCAACGGTATTCTTAATGTTTCCGCGAAGGATAAGGCAACCGGTAAGGAGCAGTCAATCCGTATCGAGGCTTCCAGCGGTCTGAGCGAGGCTGAAATCAACCGTATGCGCGATGAGGCTAAGGCAAACGAGGAGGCAGATAAGAAAGCTAAGGAGCGCGTCGACAAGCTGAACCATGCCGACTCTATCATCTTCCAGACTGAGAAGCAGATCAAGGAACTTGGCGACAAGATTCCGGCTGACAAGATGACTGCTATCAACGCAGCTCTCGATCGCCTCAAAGAGGTTCATAAACAGCAGCTCGTCGAGGATATCGACTCCGCCGAGAAGGCTCTGACAGATGCCCTTCAGGCTGCATCTCAGGATATCTACAATGCTCAGCAGGCTGCCGGCGCCGCAGGCGCAGGTGCAGGTGCTCAGCAGGCTCCGCACCACGGTGAGGAGAAGGATATCACCGATGTGGACTTTGAGGAAGTGAAATAAGATACATTAACTCCAAAAAAAAATCAGGTGTAACTCAACGAGTTACACCTGATTTTTTTTATCTATATTTCTCTGCTAACCCTTGTTTTATTCGGATTTTTTAGCAGTTGCTTATGGTAAAATGTTTCGGTAAGTAGCTCTCAGAAATAAATGAGCATCTAAAACAGGGCTATCGCGCAGTCAATTCAGGCGCGGAGAGAAGGAGCTTAGCGGGCTAAGCGACTGAACGACAAGACTGAAGGGACAAGC
>JAAVDN010000018.1:0-24610 GCA_014801785.1 Bacteroides sp.
GGCTCTCTCCCACGATTCCACTATAGAAAATTTTAGCGTTGATTATCAATGTGTTATTTATATTTCGGTGCAAAATATCTATCGTTTATCAATATCTTTAGCATTGCTTTGGTGCTTTTGGGGAGGAACAGGGGTATGACTGGCCGGGGAATGAGAGCCGGGGAATGAATGGATGGGTCTTGATGAGTGGATAAAGATGTAGCGACCTATCCTCTCGGAGGGGTCGCTCGTTGTGAACTTGGAAAATTAATCATTCATTCCTCTGCTGTTGTGTGTGGTCTCATGTGTGTGGTCTCATATGAGGCGTCGGGCAAGGGTGAGGAGGGGTTTTCGGAGGGACCAGAGGAGGCTCGCGGTAAGGGCTGTCAGTAGGTAGGGCCATGTGGCGAGGCGGGTTTTTTGCCAGGTTGTGAGTTCCTTTTCTACAGGGACGGGGATTTCGACGGGGATTGGCTTTTCGGTCATGCGGTCGTGGATTATGGAGTCGCGGGTGTTGGTGAGGGGGATGGGTATGGGGTTTGGTTTGTTCCGGAGGGTGTGGGTGAGAGTGCCGTCGTCGTTTATGCGGGCATCGCTTTCGGCGTAGGTGGTCTCAAGGTGGGAGGTCTTTGCCGGGGTCGTTCGCTCGGCTGTCTGCGGCGGGAGTTCGACGAATACCGTATCGATGGTTTCGACATGGATGAGGCGGGTGTTGTCAGTGTTTTCGACGGGTATGGTCTGGACAGGATTGACGGCCGGTTTATGGCTTCGGCAGGAAGCTATCGTCAGTATTCCGAGGAGGACTGGAAAGATGAAATTTTTTCGGTTGAGCATAAAAAAATAATGAATTTATTTGAAAAACACTTGCATAATTCAAACAAATTCACTATCTTTGTAGTGTGATCGATGAGAGGTCACAAGGGATAATTCTTCCGCCTGGAAAAGGGAAGAAAAACAATCCGACAGATTTCAAGAACCATGGTAACAATCGAAATTACCTTGAAAAAGTCTGGAGATTTAAAACGAGGGTCATAAAGATAACGATTCTCTGATCTCCCCTCCCTCCCGATGGCGGTCGGGAGGGAGGCTGTCGGATTGTTTTGCAAAGATAGTTTTTTTATTTGAATTATGGAATCTGAATTTGTTAATGTCGCAGAGAGCGAGGGTCAGGTGGCGTCGAAGCGGCAGCGCGGAGGTGCGCGTCGTGGGGCGGGGCGCAAGAAGATCGCAGACCGGGAGTGTAAGGTTGCTTTCGGGATTTCGGCGCGGGCGAAGGCGAACCTGGAGCGCTATGCGCAGGAGAACGATGTTTCTCTTAACGAGGCTGCTGTCCGGATTTTCGAGGGTCTGTTTCCTTGAGTCGCCTGGGGGCTTCGGGCTTCCGGACTCAGCTCTATTCAGGCGGTCGGGGCGGGACGACCGCGACGAGGGCTGGAAGCCCTCTAACCCCTATTCGCGCTCCGGCCTTCGCTTCATCGGGAGCGGATGTAGTCGGTGATGGCGTCGGCGTGGAGGAGGGTGATGGCTCTTTTGCCGGCGGGGGACTTGAGGTAGGCGAGGTCGTCGCGGTTGTCATGGAAGAGGTTTTCGGTGAGGACTGCGGGACAGCGGGTGGCTGTGAGGATGGTGAAGCGTGCCTCATAGTCGCGGTCTCCGTCTGTGAGGTCTGTGCGGATGAGGGTTCCGGGGGGAAGATGATTGATGGCTTGGGTGTAGAGGTTTTCGGCGAGGCGGTCTGCCTTGGTGTTGCCGGGGGATGTGTAGGCGCTCCATCCGCGGGCTTTCATCCACTGGCCGTTGCCGGCGGCGTTGGTGTGGAGGGAGATGAGGATTACGTTGGCGGTTCCGTGGATGGCGCATATCTGGTTTGCGCGTCGGGCTCGCTCGGTTAGCGAGATGTCGGTGGTTTCGGGGACGAGGAGGCGGGCGTCGAGGCCGCGGGCTGTCAGTTCGGCCTGGAGCAGGCGGGCGATTTCGCGTGTGTAGGCCCATTCGTAGTAGGTGTGGTCGGGGGAGCATTTTCCCGGTGTGTTCTGGCCGTGGCCGTTGTCTATCAGGATAATCATGTTTTTGTTTTTTGGTGGGCTTCGGGCTTATGCCCTCAGCACGGTTTTACTTTGGGTTTTTCTTTCTTGAGGTTATTTTTGGGATTGGTCTTTGGGGTTATTTTTTTGTTGGTCTTTGGGTTGAAGGGGTTTGTTTTTCTTGCGCGGGGGTTCGGGGCCTCGGGGGTCCTGGCAGTCGGGGCGGCGGCAGTGCAAGGCTTTGTAATAGTCGCGCTCTTCGGTGAGGGCGATGATACGCTCGTTGAGGACGTTGATCTGTTCNTGAGCTTTGTTGACGTCCTGCTGGGAATCCCATACTTGCTGGGTTAATTTGCGTATCTGGGTTGTTTTATCGTCGAGGGCGTGGTTTAGCTCGCAGATGCGGGCCGCGTGTTCGCGCTCGGTGTCGTTGAGACGGTCGATGGTTTGGTGGAGGGCGGCGAGGCGGGCCTCGTAGTTGTCGATTAGGGCTTTGTCGGCGTTGGCTTTTGCGGTGCGACGGGAGGCGCGTAGGTTTATGAGCCAGCCTCCGCCTCCGAGGGCGCCGAGGGCGGTGCCGATCATGCCTATGATTTCTGAGATTTCCATTGTCTTGAGAGTTTTGATTTCAGTCGGGAGTCGCCGGAGGGCTTCGGGCNTNNGCCCTCAGCACGGTTTAGCGGGTTATGATTTCTCATACCAGTTGTTGGCGTAGAAATAGTAATATTTCCATTTTTTTGTNGCGGTGTCATAGACGCGGTAGTCNCGGTCGGTGTAGGGGGTCCAGCCGGTGGCNGTGCCTGTGGCNCCGTANCGGGNGCCGAGCTGCCAGTTGGTCCAGTATTCGGTCGGGATGTCGTCTGCGGCATTGGAGAAGACGATGGTTTTTGTCGGTGTGTTGTAATAGGCTTTGACGGGGGTCGCGTGGCCGAAGGAGGTCTGCTTCAGGGCGCTCTGGGCAATGTTGGTTATTCCGTCGAGACTCACAAGGAGGCGCCCGGGGACAAGAGTCGCGTTCTCATCGACGGCGGACATCTTATTCTCCAGTGTGGTGATAGTGCTTTTGGCAAGGTCGAGGTCAGTCTTGAGCTGCATGACGGTTGACATGTCCACGCCGAATGGCACCTGCATCTCCGCGACCGGCTTGGCGTTGCTGTTGACGAGGCGCACCATGAACGCAAAGGTGGGGCGGTTTGAGGGGATGGTGAAATCGGCGCCGACGGTGCGGTCGGAGACCGCTTCGGTTGTGGCGGAGGCTTTGAAGGCGGTCTGGAGCTTCAGCCCCTTCGAGGTCAGATCGGCGGCTGTCAGCTCGGTGGTGGTGGTGCCGTCAACCTCCATGACCTGTATGGACATCGTCTGTCCGGAGAGGGTCTTCCCTTCCAGGTTTACCTTGATGACCCCGACAGAAGGACGGAGGATGAAGCGGATCACCTTCTTCTCCAGCTTAGTCAGCTGTGTGGTGGCGGTGGTAAGATCTTTCTTTGTGTTGGTCACTATCGGGTCTATCTCGTTAGCCCAGTCCATTATATCTTCAATATTTGAATCGAGATATGAGAGGGATTTGCTGATCTGCGTTATGTTGTTCCTTGCGGTCGTCAGGTCGGTTTTAGCGTTTGCCAGGTCGGCCTTGGCGTTGGCGAGGTCTGTCGCNGTCTTTGTCAGTCCGGCGTCCGTGGNGNTGATCTTGCCGTCGAGGGCTACCACGGAGGCGTTTAGATCCTCGGGCGCGGGTTGCCAGGGAACGGGTTCGGAACCGAGGACGAGCATGACTTTATGCCACACGGCGTCCTTGCCGGAGGTCTGCCCGGATGGCCCGGCGTAGAGGAGGAGCTGGGCGGTGTCGGTGTCCTTGTTGACGAGAAAACTGGCGGAGAGGGTGCCTGCGCCGAGGGTGATGGCCGAAACGGATGTGATATATCCGTCGGCTATCTCTTTGCCGTAGAGTCTCGCCGATGCTGTGAANTCGTCTTTTGTCGAGGAGGTCACNCCGGCAATGGAAATGGTCAGGACGTCCCCCTTTTTGAGTGGGAACGGGACGGGGAGGGATTTGTAGCGGTAATCTCCCGTGCCTGCTACGATTTCNACTCTTTCGGANCCGCCTGTCGCGAGGTTTCGGCGCCCGTATCGGGTCGCNCGGTCGAGCAGGGTCTGNGTCGCAAGNCCTCCNACTGTTTTGGAAGNGGGGACGGATGTCGGNNCCACGGAGGNCCAGGTCATGACACCCGTGTCGGNGTCGAGGCTTGGNACCATCGTCTTNCCGGTTGCACCTGTCGCGCCTGTCGCTCCTGTCGCTCCGGCGGGACCCTTGATATTGACGGCGGCGAGCGTGGGGGTGTTGACGCCCTCCTGAAGAGTGAAACTCAGATCACCGGAGGTACTGAGGAAGGGCACGTAGGTCTTGCCGGGAATCCCTACAAGCTCATCGGGATATGGCGACCATACGGGATGCTCGTTGGCGCCCTCTTCGAGCTTGACACCGGCGATCCATATCTCGTTGGGGGTTGTCGAACTTCCGAACAGTCGCGCAGCTATGATCTGCTTGTTCTGCAGGTCAGTTCGGTTCAGGGTCCTGAATATGACGTAGAAGCGCTGCCATTCCGAGGTCAGATAATGTCGGGCGTTGGTATCGTTGCTTGTCGATGACGCGGCAGTACCGTCAATGTTCATAATCTGCGCGGTTACTGAGGGATAGACGTATGTGTTGAAATATCCGGTTCCTTTGGCCCAAAGGGAGAGCGTATAGACGGTATTGGGTTTCAGTTCAGCGACATTCTTTGTTCTCAGATCAATATTTCCGGAAGCTGACGCATAGCTTGCATGGCGGACCGTCAGGCCCTCTTTCATCCCGTCGACCGGATAGTTCGCCGTCCCGGTCGCTCCCGTCCAGTCTTTAGTTCCCTCCAGCAGGTTCGGGGTATAGCTCGATCCGTCCTTACCATCCTTACCATCCTTACCGTCAGCGCCATCTTTTCCATCCTTACCGTCAGCACCATCCTTACCGTCAGCGCCGGCTTCACCGTCCTTTCCGGGATTACCTTTGAGGGAGTTGCCGGTCAGCGTGCCGTTGACCTTCAGGCGGTTGGTGGCGTTGTCAAGTTCGATGGAAGGCACGACACGCGCAAGCTGCTGTCCGTCGGCCAGCAGGTAGCCGCTGGCGTTGACCGACATGGCCGGGGTCTTGCCGAGCATCTCTTCTGCCGCAGGTGTCCAGACAGGATTCGGGTTCTCACCTTCCTCGACCTTGAAATTCGAGATACGGATATGGCCGCCCAGGACCTGGAAGTATATGTTCCAGTTGACTGTATAGGTCTTCGTGAAATCGACGTCCGCAGGTATGGTTAGGGTTTTGACCACGCGCCCTTTGCCACTCAGGGCGGTCGATGAATCGGGAAGGTTAACAGGAGCGTCCAGGTAGGTGCGCGTATCGGTGTTCTTCCTGCCGCAGGAGAGCTCGAAGACGAAACGTTGCTGCGTGAGCGTCGAGCCCGTCTTGACCCCGTCGTATTCGTAGTCGAACGAGACGGTGAAGAGCGCCCCCGCGCCGAGGGCCTTCGCGTTCTTGACAGGTTTGAAACTCAGTGTAGTCAAGTCACCGAAATTGTAGTCGTGCGGCTCGCAGGTGCCGAGCGCCAGGTTGGCGGTGTAGTTCGATCCGTCCTTACCATCTTTGCCGTCCTTGCCCTTAAGGCGGCTCCATTCGTATTTTGTCGGATCCGTAGGGTCACTGGCGTTGAAATCGGTGCATAGTCCGACGTATAGCGCACCGTCGAAATAGACGGTGTTGAATCCGGTCTTTCCGTCCGGGGAATTCGCATAAGCGTAATGAAGGTAGGAGGTCCGGCCATCGGTACCGGGAGCTCCCGGCGTTCCGTTTTCTCCGTCAGCGCCTATGCGCGAGACGGCGTAACTCTTAACCGATGTATTATCTGAGAATGTGATGGTCTGGCGCGTCCACATATAATCTCCCTTGCCAAGATTGAGAGCGGCGATAGTGGAGGCGGTGAAAGCCGAGTCCGCCGGCTGGGTGGCAGTGGAGGACCTGGCATAGCGCACCTCCGAAGACTTTACCGTTATGCTGGTCCCCTGCGGTCCCCGTTCGCCTGTCGCGCCAATACGCGAGACGGCATATGTCTTTGTCTGAGGACCGGATGAATAATTGACTATCGTCCGGGACCAGAGGTACTCGCCCGGCGCCATCTGCGGTACCTGCTCCAGCGTGAAGCTCGAGTCCACCGGCTGGGCGGAAGTCTTAAGAGTGGAGTATCGTACCTCTACGGATGTTATCGAAACGCTCACGCCGTCCTTGCCATTCTCCCCGTCCTTCCCATTCTCCCCGTCCTTCCCATCTTTTCCTGCCGGCCCCTTGATATTGCCGGCGGCGAGCGTGGGGGTGTTGACGCCCTCCTGAAGAGTGAAACTCAGATCGCCTGAGGTACTGAGGAAGGGCACATAGGTCTTGCCGTTGGCTCCGGCGATGCCTACCGTTTCGTCCGGGTGCGGACTCCATACGGGATTCGGATTGTGGCCGCGTTCGAGTTTCACTTTCCAGATACGGGCCGAACCGGAGCCACCCTTGGGCATATACATGTTGAACGTCTTCATAGGGATCCATTCTTCCGCATCGTCCTTGACCGTTCCGTGATAGACAAAGCGCCCCTTGTCCGCCAACCCGTTTTTATCGTGTGGCAGAGCGAAATAGCCGTTGATGTATATGTCGCCGTAAGGACCATCCAGTCCGGCCTTACCCTGGACGCCGAAGAAGCCGTTGTCAGCAGTGGAGACGTTCTCATATTCATAATAGAACGAGACGGTGTATTCGTCACCCTTCTGCCATTGCTGACCCTCCTCGTCTACGGAGAAAGAATGCTGAAGGTATTTGGAGTTGTCCCATTCCACGGGCTCCCGCGTTCCGAACAGAAGGTTCTGAGTATAGCTCGCGCCATCCTTGCCGTCTTTACCGTCAGCGCCATCCTTACCGTCAGCGCCGTCCTGCCCGTCCTTGCCGAAACGGCCGACGATGTGCGGTTCCGTCACCACGGGGGTTCCCTTCGAGTAGGTCGTCTCCTCGTAGTTCCAGAGATAAGGCTTGGAGGCGTCGATTGTCGCGGCGGGAGACGAGGGATCCGTGGTCCACCCGGCGTCCGAGGCCTTGACACCGAAATTGCGGGCCGAAGCGAGGTAACGGTTGGTCACCGAAACGACCGTCGCCCCGTCCGCGCCATTTGCGCCGCGCACGCCGATGCAGACAGCCTTCGTAGTGGCTGAGGTGTTGTCGGTATACGTGGTCTTTTCCCGGTTCCACAGATATGGCTTCGCCGCCGTCATTGTCGGTATCGTTTGAGAGAACTCCGAGTCCGCAGGAGCAGCCAAACCCGAGGCCGACAGCGCGTACTCCTCGACAACCGCGGCGATTCCGCGACCGTCCTCACCGCGCAGACGCGCCCACTCGTAGTCGCCCGGCGAGGTGGGATCCGCCTCCGTGTGGTCAGTACACACCCCAATGTATAGCGCGTCCTTGAAATAGGTCAGGCTGAAATTCTTAGTCCCGTCATTGGAATTGGCGTAGGCGTAATGTATATACGAGGGAGTGCCGTCGGCTCCCGCAGGCCCGGGGACGCCGTCTTCTCCGTCCGATCCTATGCGGGAGACGGAGTAGCTCGTAGTCTCGGTTCCGTCGGAATAGCGTACCCTCGTGCGGTTCCAGAGATATTCCCCGGGCTTGACCTGCGCGACATCGATGGAGACGAAGGGGAACGAGGCCGGCTGGGACGGTATAGGAGACTTGGCGTAGCGCGTCTCCGTGTCGACGATCGTTATGCTGTCCCCTTTGGCACCCGTATCTCCTTTATCGCCTTTCTCTCCCTGCGGTCCTTGCGCACCTTTGGTGCCCGTCGCCCCGATGCGCGAGACGGCGTAGCTGACCGTCTCCTGCCCGTTCGAGTAGGAGACCGCGGTGCGTGACCACAGGTAATCGCCCGGCTTGAGGTCCGAGGGCACAGCCGTCAGAGTGAATGTCGGATCCGCAGGCTGGGCGGCGGTCCTGGCCGTCGAATACCTCACGCCCTGCGACGTTATCGAGACGCTGACCCCGTCGGCTCCCTTTTCTCCGGTATCACCTTTGTCGCCTTTATCCCCCTTGTCGCCCTGGTCTCCTTTCTCACCCTGATCGCCTTTATCTCCTTTCTGACCGGGGGCTCCCTGGTCTCCCTTCTGTCCTGTCGGGCCTATGAGACATTTGTCCTGGAGGATATTGTCGATTTTGAGATAGCCCTTCGAGTCCAGCTCGACGACCGGGGAATGACCCGGGTCGCCGGGTGTTCCGGGCAGGCCGTCGTTGATGTCGATGATGGTGATGGAGGATGATCCTATGAATTTGTTGCTCATTTTTTGTCTTGTCAGAGTTCGGGATTATTCATTATCTGTTGCTCGAAGAGGTTCTCCTCTGAAGCATTAGCCTTGATTGGCAATGANGATTCGAGAGATGAAACAGCTACGGTATTGGCTTTCATCTGCTCTATAGCCTTTATGCGGTTCTTAATTGTGATGGTCGGAGTGATGTAGTAGGCGCATCGATGTTTCATACACCAGTCCNGGACGTCCTTACCACCTCCATAGACCAGGAAGAAACGGAGATTTCCGTCTGCGACTCTGCTGGCGAGTTCATATTCGTACTCAAGGGNNGCCATGCGGTCTGAATATCCGCGGGTAGCGAAAGCTCCGTAACCTTTAGGGACGCCGACCAAATTGAGCTCATACCATTTGTTTGCCACGTTGAGATCTACGAAGACGGGGATTCCAATCTCTTGAAGAGCACGCGAGGTCCATCGTTTCTTATATAGCAACTGCATACCGAAAGCTATAGGAGTATCATTGAAGAGAGAGAAATTCAGCTCCACCGCACATCCGGGATTATGCCGCATAATTTTCTCGGGATGATTAGCTACGGATGTCCAACGGTAGTCGTCGGTGTAGAAATGAAGGATTCCTTTGCTGCGCATATCCTTGGAGCGGCGTTGTTCACCATAACAGAGAACCGGGATTTCAACGTTCTTTGGTTGCAGTTCCAAGCTTAGCGTCGGTATTTCCAAAGTATTATCGGTCGGCAGGAGATAGTCAGTGCCTGTGGGATAAGGTGAAGGATTCATCATTTAATTAGTGGTAAATTTGGTTGTTTATTCAGNTTGTATTAAATTCGCGGTTGAGATGCGAAGCATAGAAGCGCGATGTCGAAACGGCGTCTTCCCTTATCGGGACAGTGGAGTAGGTTTGAATCCTATCGTTGCTTCGCATTTTTCGGATATTAAGAGATGCGAAGCATAGAAGCGCGATGTCGAAACGGCGTCNCNNNCANTNANNGCGGGGCGTGGAGTAGGTTTGAATCCTATCGTTGCTTCGCATCTCTTATTTTTATANANTNNNNGAAATTGTCNTCAATATTTTNNNGATNNANTCTGGTTGCCGTGATATAGTTGGCGACCTTTGTTTTTTGTTTATTGATCTTGATTTCATAGTTAGGGGTTACAACGAATTTTGCCTTGTCCGTAGCGAAGATAAAATCTCCTTTTCGCGGATCATAATATTGCGCCATCTTATCTCTGTTCCTCACGAAGTCCACAAGTTCCTCCTTGGTAACCGCGATTCCTTTTGCCGTTTTGCTTTCACGCAGGGAATGCTCTATGCCCTTAGTAGTGATATATAGCTTGTCAGATTCAAGATGGATTCCGTTCTTTTCAGCAAATTTCTTGATAGAAGGAGGAAGTTTTCCGGCTTCTATCGGGGGTACCTGCGATTCTCGGGAGGCATGGCCACCATTTATCTTTATAATCGAGGCTACCCGCGACACTGTGGCTACCGCTTCTTCGAGCGAGCCCCTACGCCAGGAGCCGCTCAAGCTTCCGTTTCCTTTTGCCATAATCTTATGTATGTAGATGTCCGGGATCTGGAAGTTGGTTGAAAAATTCGGGTGGTTCCGTATGATTTAGCCATAAATTCAATATTTGTTTTGCAGTAAGTGGTCGGGTGGGTCAGATTTCGGAGACGGAGCAGCGGAAGGTGGCGCGGATGTCGATTTCGTGGGCCGTGACGGTCAGTGGATTGCCGGTGCGGGTCTGCGTGCCGGTGGATTTCCAGTTGACGGGGTTTCCTTCGTTGTCGAATTTTTCCCAGGTGTAGCGGTATTTTTTGATCGCCGAGGAGGAGTCTTCGATGATTTCTCCTGAGCGGATTACGCGTGCGTGGAGCTTCGTGGAGCCCTGCCCGTTCTTGATTTTATCCCCTGTCAGGGTGTATGTCTCGACCACATACGGGTCTTCGCCATCCTTGCCATCCTTGCCGGGTTCGCCATCCTTGCCGTCGGTTCCGTCTTCTCCATCTTTTCCGTCGGTGACGACGGGGATGGTCTCGATATCTATGACCTCGGNTTCATCGTCGTCATGGTAGCGGACGAGGCGGACGGTCAGTGAGGAGGTTGCGGGAAGGTCTGGCATTTCGGGGTTTATCGGCGGCAGGTCGGGTCCGAACTCCGGCTGGTCTGAGGAGGCCCATTCTATCGCCAGGCCGGCGGCTTCGAGCTGAGACTCGGTCAGGGTCTCGCTCCTGTCTGCGGCCAGCATCAGGACAGCGGCTACCGGGGTCTCGCAGGCGTCAGGGAGATGGATTGCCGAGGGAGAGACGAGGAGCTGAAGACGGCTGTCGCCTCTTTGGCGGCGGAGGGTGAAGGTCAGGGTCCGGTCGAACTCGGTCAGATTGATATCGAGAAGACCGGGGATGCGCACACGGATGGGAATCTCCACCAGCTCGGGCATGGAGAGGTCTGCGGAGGTGACGCGCAGCGTCTCTCCTTCGATTGCGAATGTCAGGCCTGCCGATGACTTCGGAATGGAGATTTCGGCCGTTATTTCGGCGCCGTCGGCGTATGCGCGGACGGATGTCGAGGGGAGCGGGCCGACGATGCGCCCGAGAGGATCGAAGACTATGGCATCGGCCTGGTTGGTGAGGTCCGCGACGATGATTTTTCCCGACAGGGCGCGGGAGGAAAGTGTGGAGGTTGTCTGTCGCAGCGGTGAGGCGGCGTTGGCCAGAGCGGTCTCGATACCGTCGAGGCGCGATTTGGGAAGTATGTCGCCGACAGTGATGACGGGATGGTCCTCGGGGATGTCGAGCGGAAACTCATATCCGAGGAGGCGGGTGCGGAACTCGCCGCGGGGGAAGAGATCGGGAGCGATGAGGGCCACGCGCCGCCCGATCGGCGGGATTTCATTCGCNGTGGAGAGCGAGGATATCGGAAGCCAGTGGCAGTCGAAGGTCTGTCCGTCTGTCAGGCGGCGTTCCATCCAGTCGGTGGCCCGTTCGAGAAGCTCGCGTTCTGCCTCGGCGATGATATTGTCGAAGATGCGGTCGTCGGCCCATCCGAGCAGCGTCACGCTGTCACCGGGCTTCGGACAGAGGGTGGCGTTGGGGAGTTCGGGGCCGTAGTCGGTGGTCACGCCGATCTCGAAGCAGGGACGCGAGGAGAGGTCTGCATTATCGGAAGAGGCGTCGGGCGCACCTTCGGGATGCCAGCCGACCGAGAAGGTCATGCCGTTGAGCAGGCCTGAGGTGAACTTGAGACGCAGATCTTCAGCTATGCGGAAGGAGGCGTCATAGTCGAAGTCTGTCAGGGATAGATACCAGACAGTGTGTCGGGTCGTTCCTCCGTCNGNTTCCTGTTGCTCGACGAGGCGGGATATGGCCGCCTCTACCCTCCAGGCTTGGCGCGGAAAGATTGAGTCGAAGTTCTCGGCGTGCTCTACGGCGTTGGCGTCGGTGATTCCATCGAAGGCGTCGATATATGGGGGGATAGGGTTTCCGTCGCTGTCGGTCTGCGGCAAGCGGAGGCGCGAGGCGGTTATGGCATCGATGACGGCGGCNGCCTCTTCCGGGGCGAACCAGGAGGCGGGGATGTTTATCCGGCGCAGGTCTTCTGCAGGGGCGGCGAAAGTCAGGATCTCTCCCGCTACGGGGAGGGAGGACTTCTCGGCGGCGAGGAGCTGGAAGGGGCGGTCGGGGGCGGCGCTGTGGTCCGGGTTGTAGATGACAGGGAAGGTCGGGAGATCAGCCGGGAAGGTCGCGGCGGTTGCCGGGGATGATTCCTCGCGGGAGAGGTTGCGCAGCGTCAGGGGTCCTATGGCCGGAGAGTCGTCGCAGTCTATGGAGACAGCGCCCTCGGGGAGATATTCCCAAAGCTCTTTCCCCTCGGAACCGGAAGAATCGATAACGGGAAACTGGAGTCGGAGTGTGTATTTATCGGCCGGCTGCCTGATGGATTCCTGNGAGGANCCCCAGCGGATAGATATTCTGACGGTCACGGCCGTCTTCTCGGTCAGGATGAAGGATAGGTCCCCCCATCCCGGATTGGCGGCATAGGCGGTAGTGAACGAAGAGAGGCGGCTCTCGGCCTTCTCCGTCTTGCGAACGCCGCCACAGAGGAAGGAGACCTCGCAGAGGAAGTGTAGCCAGGAGTCGGTCGGGGCGATGGCGTGACCGTTGCGCTCGAAGATGATGTTGGGACGGAACCGGGAGAGACGGACGACGTAGGAGCCGGGTTCCAGGCGCTGGTCGGCTTCATCTTCGGCATATCCGTATCCTTCCCATAGCTTGTATTCCTCCGTCTGGTTGAAGACAACGCTCTCGGTTCCGATATCAGGCAACGGCCACTGACGGGAGTCGGGTATCGGGATGAAGCAGGCGTTGTAGCCCTTGCGGCGCACAATCCTGTCGGGGTTGAACATATCGAAGGCGATATTGCTTGGCTCAACACGGAAACGCCCCGTCTGAGGGTCAGATTCCGTGACGGTCAGACGCAGGTTCTTGCGGTAGTAAGGGGGAATGTTCTCTGTTCCGCCGAATGGATAGAGGCGGTTCGGGACACCATCCGTCGCTCCGGAGGGTGTGATATCGGATATATTGAGTCCGCGTTCGAGGCGCAGCAGGTTGTCGCCCGACTCGCAATGGCCGAACCGGACGACGCTCCCGTCGCGCCACCACTCGCATTCCCAGGCCTCGGCAATAAGGTCGAAAGCATCGAGAATCGAGAGATTGGCATATTCGATAAGCTTCCCCTCCTGCGCATCCTCCGCGATACTCTCATCTATCGAGATACTGAAAGGGATGGCCGACGTGGAGTCTCCGGCGAAATGGAAGAGGCGGTGATGAGTCAGGGCACGCAGTGCCGTCTCCGCATGGGCGCGCAGCGAGGAGGTAAGGCGGAACGACAGCTCCGGCAGGGAGTCGGGATTGAGCTTGAGCAGCTTGTTGCCCCACAGGTATTCCTCGGCGTCGAACTGGAGCTTATAGGCGTAGGCTCCCGTCTCCTCATCGATTGACGGCTGAGGTTCGGAGGTGAGATAGAAACGCTCCCCCCGGTAAGCACACCAGTCGCCGACCTCGAAGGCTACCGGGTCAGAGGTATTGAAGAGAATCAGAAGATAGTTCTCCTCGCCCAGACGGCGGACGCGCTTCGAGCCTTCCCCCACAGGCGCGGTGAAGCGGCGGGAGGGCTGGTTGAGCAACGAGGTTCCCGAGCCGGAACGGCAGATAGCGATCTGTTCCATCATGATCTGTTCTTGGGGTTAGGTTCGCGGAAGCGGATCGCGAACTTGAGCAGCTCTCCGCGGACGTGCGAGAAGGTTGTGCATGAGAGATAGCGGAGGTGGAAGACGCGGTACGGTAACTGAGGGACCGTCAAGGCAATCTCACCCTCCATCAGAGCCTCGCAGAAGGCATCGAGGCGCGCCGCTGACTGTTCGTAGCCGTCGGCGGTTATGGCGAACGTCAGCGTCACGTCCCTTGCCGCCACGCGCGTCAGGGACGCGCCGGAGGAACTCTTCCCTACGATGCGCTCCCCATCCTGAAGACGGGAGGCGTTGACGATATATGGTTTCGTTGCGGGAGGAGCGAGCAGAGCGGCTACAGCTCCTTCGAGGAGGATGGCGCCGTAGGCGGAGCGGATTGGGATTCCGTTTATCGTGGTGTCGTTCATAATAGTCAGAGATTGCGGGTGTGACGTTCGATTTTGCTCAGGCTCTCGCGCATTTCGGCCAGAGCGCGGGTATGAGAGGAGATGGTCTCCAGATGACCCATCGATATTATCTGGACATTGAGCGAGTCCTGGAGCAGGTCAGCATGAAGACGCGCCTGGTCGAGGTTGGCGCGGACGGCTTCGGCGATGGAGGCGTTGACCTGCCGGATGCTCTCGCCAGTCTCGCAGAGGGCCGTGAAACGCCCCTGCAGAACACCGGCGTCCTCGCTGGTCATCGCTCCCCAAGTCTTCGAGGATAAATTCTGGGAGAAGGAGTCGGCATAGAACAGCTCCTTGTTTTCGCCCATGACGGTGTCGAGCTGTCGCTGAAGCTCCTCGGCCATCAGATAGAGGTCCTGCCGCTCCACGGAGTCGAAAATCCCGTCGCGGAAATACTGCATCATCCGCTGGCGGATCTGCTCCATCGCCCCGGAGGACTGGACGGCGGCCTTCAGCGACTCGGTGACCATCTGCTGCATCATCTCGCGGACCGTGTCGCGCGCCGAGGCCACACGGCTCTCCCCCTGTGTCCAGGCATCGGCGTATGCCTCGGCGAACCTCTCTATCTGCGAGCGCACATCTGCGCCGAAGATAGCGTCCTCGGCCTGCTTCTGAAGGTCCGCTATCCGGTCGGAGATATCGCTTATCTGCTCCTCAAGTTGCCGGACAGCCTCCTTGTCGCTCTTCTTCTTCGCGCGCTCCTCGGCTATCTGTTGGTAGAGGAGCTGCCGCCGGGCGGCGAGGTTGCGCTGCTGTTGAGAGATGAGACGGGCGGCATCGGAGGAGAAAGCCTGCTCTACTGCGTTGCCGAGGCGCTCGTAGGAGCGCTTGAGGTCGTCAACGCGATCCTGCAGTTCCTCGATGCGTTCCTGATGCTTCTTGTCGGAGTTGCCGAAGAGGGAGACGATGAGGTCTGTAGCCGTCGCCGCCGCCGCGACGATACCGGAGAGAAGCCCCTCCTTGAAACCCTTGATGATGGAGTCCACGCCCGCCAATGCTTTCGAGGCGAGGTCAAGGGATTCTCCGAGCCCGTCGGCACCCAACGCTCCGGCAAGCGCCGAGACATCGGCGGCAAGCTGCGTCGTCAGCTCAATGGTCGAGGAGACGGCGGAGGCATAATCATCCAGCCTGGCGGCGGGGGTCTCTGTCTCTTCCATTTCCTCGTTCAGGCGTTCCTCCTCCTCGCGCAGGGTCTGAAGATATTCGGTCAGCTGACGAAGTCTCTCCATATCCTCAGGTTTGGTCTTCAAGGAGATCATGCGTCCGGTGATGGCGCGTGTCTCGTCGGTCGCTTGTGTTATGGCCTCGGTATTGAGCTTCTGCCTCGACTCTATCTGAGAGCGTTTTTCGGAGCGTTCGGAGCGGAAGGGTCCGGAGAGCCAGTCACTCTTTGCACCTTCCAGCTCCCTGCTGCGGCTCACGAGCGCCCCGAGAGCCTCGTCGAACCTCNTGAGCTGGTCCGGAGAGAAGCTCTGCAGGGCTGTGGAGCGAAACTCCTTCATCCTCTCTATGAGGTCGGAGACGCGTTTGGCCGTCAGGCGCGAGATGTCGTTGAAGGCAGCGGCCAGAGGTCCTTTCTCCGTCAGCATGGAGAAATCGAGGCCCGATAGCTCCTTACGCTGTTCGGCCTCATGGCGGCGTCGCTCTCCGTCGGTGGTGGCNGTCCGTATCTTTTCGGCATACCGGCGCTCGATGGCGCNCCTCTTCTCCGTATATGAGCCGTATTCAATGAGAAAAGCGTCGAGGGCGTCACGCTCCGCGGCCATGCGGTCGGCGACACCTTTCTTCTGTATGGCGGCCAGATCATCGTAAAGGGCGGTATAGCGTTCCTTGATCTTATCGAAGGGGGCCTCATCTATGTCGGAGTCTCGGAAAGTCTTTTTGGCGTATTTCTTATCGGCGGCGGCGCGGGCGTTCTCCCGGGCGTCGAAGAGAGCCATCTGACGCTTAAGCTCGGATTCCTCCTCCTGCTGCTGACGGCGGGCGAGCTCGACGCGCTGACGCTCGAAGTCGAGACGTTGCTGCTCTTCGACCTTACGCTGACCCTCTTTCATGAGGTCGATGCGGTTCTGCCAGCGCTCCAGCTCGTAGTCCTCCTCGATACGGGCCTGTTCGGCCTGCTGCCGGCGCTCGATGTCGGACAGCTTCCCATACGCCGATTCCTCCCGTGCCTCCAGCTGGGCGACCGTCGGACCGGTCTGCTTCTTCGTCTTGAGATCGGAAGCGGAGCCCCATTCTTGGCGCTCTTTTTCAAGGGAAGCTATCTCCTTGCGCAACGCCTTGTATTCTTCGGAGTCTTTCTTATACTTGGCCAGCTGCTCTTTCTTCGCCTTGATCTCCGCGTCGATGGTATCGCCGTCGCGTATCTCGGGCACCGCAGGTTCGATACCCCATCTGACTTTCTTATAGGTTTCCTGCGAAATCCCCATGTCGTCGACATACATCTGATATTCACGCTCCCGGGTGGCGTTCATCCTGTGGGCTTCGTTGATATCACCAAGTTTGGATTTGGTGATATAATATTCAAGTCCGGCGTAAAACTCCGCTCCTTTGTCGAGGCCGAAACGCTCCTTGAACTTATCCCTGATGAAAGTGTGGACGTCGGCATCCGAGGCTGAACGCGTGGCGTATTCGCGAAGCATCGGCTCAATCACGGCTATCGTTTTCGGATCGAGCTTGCCGTTGAGAGACTTCTTCCATTTATGCAGCCCCTCGCGCCATTTTTTGTCAACCTCGCTCTGGTTGTCATTCTCGTCGAGAAACTTCTTGAGTCCTTTGGCGGCGTTCGCTTCCTGAATCGCCAGGGTCAGGTCTCTGTAAGCTGTCGAGAGATTTCCGACCTTGGTTATCTCCTGGTCAAGCTGCGGAAGATACTGTCCGAACTGCCTGACGACAGCATCCTTGACCGACTTCCACTCGTCGCTCCCCTTGACTGCCGACTCCAGTTTTGCCTTCAGCTCATCGAGCGTTTTTATCTCCTTGTCCGATTCGGCCTTTGCGGTCTGGGTGGCTTGCGAGACCTTCTCAAGTGATTTCTGATAATCGGTCTGGGCAGTCATCACCTTGTATAAGGCATATCCGAGGGCCGTGGCGGCCGTTACGAGCAACATCATCGGATTGGCAGCCAACACGCCCCAAAGCCGGGAGGCGGCGGCTGTAAGGTTGGTTTGCGCGACAGCGAGCAGATTCGTCGCGGTCGATGCGGATCCTGTGGCCACGGCCTGTGCTGCAAGCGAGACGGCGAGCGAGTCAACGGCTTTCTGCAGGCCGTAGCCGGCGGCGACGGCGCCCAGAGCGAGCGCGACCTCCTCCCAGTGCTGGACGATGCTCTTGGTGGCGTTGACAGTCGTGGCCATAACCCCCTCCGTTTTCTCTCCCATGGCGTTGAAGGCGTCAGAGACAGCACCCTCCAGCTGAGCCATCGCACCCGTCAGACCCTCCCCCTGGTTATTGAGCATGTTGAAAAACTGCCCTCCCTCGGCAGTGGCCGACTTGAAGGCTTCGGTCACCATCTTCACAGTGATGCGACCCGCCTCCTGCTCGGCCTTGACTTCGGCCAGTGTCTTGCCGGTGGTGCGCGCGATCTCGTTGAGAGGGTTGAACCCGGCGTTGACCATCTGCATGAGGTCCTGACCCATCAGCTTCCCGGTCGCCGACATCTGCGAGAAGGCCAGCGCCAGGGAATTGAACTTCTGGGCGTCACCCATCGATATATCTCCAAGAGAGCGCAGCATCGGCATCACCTCATCGGCCGCTATACCGAACCCGAGCATCGTCTGGGCGCCGGTCGCCAGGTCCTTGACAAGCATCGGCGTCGTCGCCGCCAGGTGTCGGATCTCGCCGAACATGGCCGCCGCCTTCTCCTTGTTCCCCAAAAGGGTCGAGAAGGAGATCTCCAGACTCTGGACGGCCGCGCGCGTCGAGTAGACCTGTTGTGCAAATTCCTTGAGTCCGGTGGCGACCCCGAGCATGGCCAGCCCGGAGCGGATGCGGGAGAAGAATTTATCGATATCATCTCCGGCACCCTCTATACGCCGCGAAGCACTGAGGACACCCTCCTGAACCTCGCGCAGACGAGCCATGAAATTCGAGTTGTCGCCGGTGAAGGCGAAATGAAGTCTCTGAGACATTGGTGAAAAGGGTTAGTGGTTGATGGANGTNGAAGATCAATCTCCGTATTCGCGACGCAATCGTTCAAAATCGGCAGCGGTCATCCCGACCTCGCCGCTCTCCTTGTGTGCGGAAAGTTTCTTCATTTCGTCGTCGGAGAGGAAGACGGAGGAGATATGGTCAGAGAGAAGAAGGCGTAACGAGACCAGGCTCATTTCCCAGACAGCGGTCTCGTAAGGGATATGGAACGTCTCCATTGCGGGTCCGATCAGTGAGCCGAAGAGAGTCTTGCCGCCGAAGGTCAGCGTCCGTCCCCCTTCGCGCCTTATGGCGGAGATACGCTTCATCCGGTCCCTCTCGGCAGCGAGTCCGCAATCCCGAAGCAGGGTATCGGCCCCCGGCTCCGTCAGGACTACCAACAGGAGCTGTGCGAGCTCTGCGTCGGCCAGAGAGCGNCTGAGCAACCGCGCCCTCCGCGACAGACACCGGGAGTCGGTCAGCGCACGGCGTCCTCGAAGGGTATGGAGAGCGATCAAGGCGCTGACCTCACGACGCGCCGAGCTGACGAGACGCATCGCCTCCATCGCCGGATCCGCCTCCAGAAGTGTCGCGTCGATGCCGATGCTCTGTATTCGACGTGAGGCCAGCAACGAGACGGCCAGCGAGGGCGGATAGAGACAAAACCGCCTCCTGCCAACAAAGAACTCCCGCGGGCGACCGAGCGCCGCGTCCGCGAGAGTTTCCTCTACCCTATCTTTTTCTGCCATTAAGTTCAATTTTTAGGCGTCGCCCCGAAAGCGGCCGTCAGGTTGGGAATCGGCGACCAGTCGATTGTCGGGACCTTGGTGCCGTCAGCCTTTCTGAGGGGACTGATGAAATCGAAGGTGATTTTCCAGATGGCGCCATCCTGGGCGGTGAAAGTGTCCTCGACGGAGATGACGGTCTCCATGACGGTCAGTCCGCCGGTTTCGGGGTCCTCGGGCTGGACGCGCAGCCCCCAGATTCCATCGACTATGCCGTCAATCTCATCGAAGGGAAGCTTGATGGACTCCCCATTCTCTACCCCCTTGCGGATCTGAATCTCCAGTCCGTAGGTGTTGGCCTTGTAGCGTACGGCCTCCACTCTCCCTCCCTCGACCGTCGCATCCTGTTTTCCCCCTTTTGTGGTCTGGAGCTGGAGGGCATTCTCGACAATGGAGGGTAACGTCTTGACGGTGTCGTAACCGGAGCCGTCGTTCTTCTTTTTAGCGATGGCCGCGCGGGCCTCGCCCCACATAAGTCTTTTCATAAAATCCTATCGGTTTGAATATTTGTAAAGCAATTTGAAATAGATACAGTGTTCGTCGCGCCCCTCGACCTTGAAGAGGGTCTGCTCTTCGAGCCGGAAGAGATAACCGGGACCGTGGCCACGCTCAAGCAGATCGGCGGCAGCGCTCCAGAGCGCACGGAGGCGCACGGTGTCTTCGACCATCCAGCTCTGAGCGGCATCCGTGCGGACAACGTCCGGAACATAGATGCGGACAACGACGAATGCTTCCTGAATCTCCCCGCTGCGATGGGCAAGAACAGAGATAACGGCATCCTCCTGTTCCGAACCGGGGGGACGCCCCGTCTTGGAGACGCGCCCCGTCAGCATCCCCGCCAGTTCCGAATCCCTGAGCAGGCGGTAGAACTCATCCTTGATATCGATATCGGTCTTCATGAGAATTATTTTTCGGATTAGTCAGCCTCCCAGCTCCCTCATCCTCTTCTCGATCTGCCGGAGGGCCCGCGCCGCGCCTTTATCAATATATTCGTGAATTTTAGACCGCGCCCATAGCTCCGCGGAGGCCAGGACATCCTTCTTTCTCATCGCTTCGACATAGGGAGCGTATTCCATTCCCGCAAGAATGACGAGAGCGAAAGTGTCGGCATATTCCGAAGCCAGTTCCGCGACTACCCGACGCCCTTCAGCCGTACCTGCCGACCCGCCCGCAANCTGCTCGAAGGCCGACTCTATCTCCAGGCGCCCCTCTTCATAGACCGCGTACCCTATCGAGGAGCGCAGGTTTCCCGTCCGGTCCTCCCAGCTCTCTTCAGCGGTGCGGTCGCGGATTCTCCTGACACACTGCTCCCCCAGATAACTCAGGGCGCGCTGAATCTCATGGAGGAAAATCCCGGGAATCTCTTCGCCGACAAAACGCAACAGGGAGGGGGAAAACTGTGGTGTTATACCCATATCTTCGACTGGAGCTGATAACGGTGGAATCCCTTGACGCTGTATTCGCATTCCGAATCCCCGATACGCAGCATGACGCGGTCTCCAATCCGGAACTCCGCGCAGTCGGGGGGAAGGCGCCCGACTGTATAACGGTAGGCTGCCGTCGTGCCGTCGGGGAAGGTGATCTCAGCGGCCCGACCCGCNGCCACGGCGTGACAACGGANAGGCTCGGAAAGAGACTCGGTCCCGGGATGCCAGTCTCCGTCGGCATCCTCCTCGCCGGGTGTGATAATAAGNCGGCGCAAGGTGTGTGGTCTGAAATCAATAACGGACATAGGCATCGGGATCGGGACCGNCCCTGACNGTCGGAGTGTCGATGAATCGCTCCGGTTCTCCAATCAGGGCATATAGGCGGTTCGCCTCGCGCAGCAACAGCTTCGGGTCCGGTTTTTTGACTGAAATATCCGATTCGGAGAAATCCGGAGCGAGGGCCGACCGGTAGAAAGCATCCGCCATAGCGCCGAGGAAGGGAGGCGAAGAATATAGCGAAGGGTCGGCCTCAGCGCCGGGATCGAGCCCGCGCGCCAGAAGCCGGTTCTCTATATGACCCTCGTCAAGAGGATAAGGGATCTCATCCCTGAGCGCCTGCAGGATTGTTTTCATAGCCGGNCTGGNNCTGNTTTTCTGTCTGTCCGNTNTCCTCCTCCTTCNCCNCAAGGAAGTCGAGGGTATAGATGGCGTTCCCATCCTCGATGACGGGAAGGACCATCGCCTGCCCTTTGGTGACCTCCTGCAGAGTCGGTTCCGAAAGACGGAGGCGGGAGATGAGTTTATACTCGTCTACGGTCGAATAGGAGACTCCGTCGGCCGGATGACTCTTCTCGGCCAGCTCGCCGTAAACCAGNGANCCGTCGAAATCAGCNTCCGGNAGGAAGATGATGCGGTCCGGATTGAAGGGCTTGACAGGATAATCCTTACCGTTTTTCTCGCAGAGGACCGTGCGGTCAACGACCTCGACCGGCATTCCGTATTCCTCCTCGAAGGCTTCGGTGAACTCNGTGCGCGACGGGACGGGAAGCACCGTCTTGGAGGTATAGGAAACCTTGTCGGCCTTGGCTACCAGCTCGCAGGCCCANCGAGAGCGGCGGATGCGGTCGAGNAGCGAGCGTGACATCATGGCCATCGCGATCGTGTTGCCGTCGGCGTCCGCCTTGTCGATGACCTTCTGGATGTCATCCGAATCGCAGACTCCGGGAGTGGCGGTGTGGAGATGGTTGGCGGGAAGATAGCCATACTGGGCGCGAAGTCCCAGACCGCTCGACTTGGGGTCGTTGACATCCGCCTGGACAAGAACCTCGCCGTGGGATATGGCGTAGAGGTAGGCGAACTCGTTCTGCTCATCGAGGGCGATATTGGCGAATACAAGGTCGTCCGAGAGCTTCTTGATGATCTGGAGCTTGCGCTTGATGTAAGAGTCCGAGCCGCTCTTCATCGTCGAGAGCTGCGCGATCATGATGTTGATAGAGTTGATATCGCTCTCCTTCATGATGCGGCGCGCGCCGATCTTGGGAAGGTCGCCGTTGGAGCTGGCGATCGTTCCGCGCTTCTTGAGAGGCAGCGGAGAGTCCATGGCCACATAATCGGCCTTGACGTAACGGGTGTTTGCCGAAGAGGTTTCCCATTTCTGGTCGGGAGAGAAGACCTTGCGGAGACGCTTCTTATGGAGATAGGTCAGCTTCTTCTCCTTACCTCCGTTGACCCTCTCGTCGATATAGNTTCCGAGAACGGGGAGCAGCCTGTCGAGATACTCTCTGAAAATTGAAGGTTGTGTCATTGGTTGAGTGANTTTAGACAGTGTCTTAGTCGTGCNTGAAATAGAGACCGGGAAGGGCCGCGCGCAGGGCGGTCTTGAGCGCGTCGGTCAGCGGGACNGGGGAGGCGACGTCGTTGACTTCTCCCTCATACATGACCGACCCGAAGGGGGCTCGTGATGTGACGGAGGNTANCAGGACTCCGGCGTATGTATGNCCGGCCGGNAGAGACTGGTAGGCGCCCTCGGTGACGCCGAGAGGTTTGTAGGTGTCTGTCGCGGTCTGATGGATGATGATGTGGCCGGCGCGCACCTTGGTGTCCGAAAAGCCGGAAAGGTCGAGCGTTTTNCCTCCGATGAGGGTCGCGCCCCGGCGACGGATGACGACCGANTCCAGGCCGTCGGAATAGGACTGACCCTCGTGGGTCAGATTAGCGATTGCTCCCATAGCGGTTGAGGTNTTTTAAGGAGGCTTACATGGCGGCNAGCGCCTTGATCTGCTCCTGGGTCAATACTTCGGGCTCGTTTTCTTTCTTTGCGGGGCCTCCGATGGCGGGAGCCCCGAGAAGCGCCAGCCCGGCGGCGCTCCGTTCCTGGTTTAGCTCCTGAAGATCCTCCTCGACTTCGGCGCAGAACTGCTCGAACTCTTCGTCCGAGCCGAAACTCATGCGCTCGAAGCCGCGGAGGGTGCGCTTGCCGAAGGCGCCGGAGTCGGCCAGCATCTTTTCCAGACGGGCGCGGCGGGTGTCGGCCGTTCTGGCTCCCTGCAGTTCCGAGAGGCGCTTCTCCATCCCTTCGCGGTAGGTGCGGAACCAGGCNGGTTCCTCTTCTTTCTCCTTCGGACGCCTGCGGGAGGCAGAACCGGAGGATGACGGGTCGGAGTCGGAGTCATTATCCGGGTCGTCGGAAACACGCGACTCGTTGATCACACGGTTGGCGTAAGTCGCCCCAAGACGAAGGAACGGAATGACCGCTTCGACGGACGTCTCTATCTCAGCGTTCAGATCTTCTGAGGAAGCGTCTTCGGCGGAGNNCAGGTTATCGGCTATCTGGGCGGCGATACCCCGGAGCTCCTTNAGATTGAAACCGAGCGCTTCCNCGCGCGGCCTCAGGATCCGCAGGACAAGCTGCTGTCTTTTCTTCATGTTGAATCAGGATTTTTTCTCATTCCCCCNAGCATGAGAGGGGAAAAAGAATGTAAGTCAGTGGTTGGGTCTAAAGGGGATTAGGACTCATTATGGCTATAAAAACCAGTGAAAATCCTTTACCCCTAAAGATAATAAAAAAAGAGCGGTTTTGCAATAGTTCGGCCACAAACTTTTCGGCTCTGCTCCCCGCTACAGTCCCATGGCGAGAATCTCGGCGTCGGTCAGTCCCACTCCGAGGCCGACCCCGCGCTTCTCGACTGTTCCCGTCAGCGTGTCGGGCGCATCGTCATGAGCGTTCGACCCCTCCTTGCGGTACCCCTTCAACGCACGCGCGAAGTCCGGCCAGCGCTTTTCCCATCCGACCGGAAAGAAGACCAGGTTGCAGACCTCGTTGGAGGCCGCGAAGATGCGGACCTGCTTGTTGAGGTGTTGCGAGAAACCGGAGAAGGAGGTTCGCGTGTTCCCCATCTCGCGACAGATGCGCTCGACGTTGCGCATGAATCCGCGACCGCCGTTATTGCTTTCAACGAAGCAGATCTCCGTGCCTCTCAGCGTCGCGACGCGCGCCATCTCCTGCTCGGTATATTCCATCGGCTTCTTGGTGTAGATGACATCCGTGACGTAGTTNCCCGTCGGACGCTCCTCGTAGAAGATGGAGCAGAAGAAGTCGGCNCCCGTGTCGGCCGTGTCGGTGTAGTTGGCGCGCCGGCATTTCGCCGCCGGAGCGAGCGGGATGGTGTCGTAGGTCCGGAACTCGCGATACATCAGCCCCTCCATCGGACGCGGATTCTGCTGATAGAGGCTCTCGAAGACCTGCGGATTGCGCTGGCGGGTGCGCAGCAACTTTTCGAGGCTGTGACGTTCGGGCCATAGCGCCTCTCCTTCCTGTCGCGGGTCGAAACGCGTCGGGGCTCCCTCCTTGATAGCGGGATAGACGATGACGACCCATCCGTCCGGATTCTCTTCGCTGTCATAGANNCCCTGCTGGGTGATGAGCGTGCCGGCAAGGTCCTCTTCGTGCCAGCGCGTGAAGACCATCAGCTGCCGCGAGGCGTTGTGAAGTCGCGTCTCCGCGACCGTGTCATACCAGTCCGCGACCGATTCGCGNACCGTCGGAGACCAGGCCGTCTTGGCGTCNTTGTAGATGTCGTCCATTATCAGGATATCNACAGGCTCGCCNGTCAGCGGACCCCCGACACCGACTGTCTTGAAGCCGCCGCGACGACCTACGATCTCACACTCGTCGGCGTTGCGCAGCCAGGAGGNNGNAACA
Source organism: Bacteroides sp. (assembly GCA_014801785.1). Taxonomy (GTDB): domain Bacteria; phylum Bacteroidota; class Bacteroidia; order Bacteroidales; family Muribaculaceae; genus Lepagella. Next base: position 24,606 of record JAAVDN010000018.1, read on the forward strand.
GTGGT
>JAAVDN010000018.1:24617-74281 GCA_014801785.1 Bacteroides sp.
GAGNCNNNGAGGGTGGTCTCCGGGAAGATNCGGCGNTATTCGGGGGTATCGATGACGCGCTGGATCTCGCGGTTGAATTTGCGGGCCTTCGGGGCGTTGTAGCTGACGATGGCTAACTTCAGGTCCGGATCGAGACCGAGCATGAAGGCGGGGAGGCGGCGTGTCGAGCCTTCGCTCTTGCCATGCTGNGGNGGCATGAAGATAGCCAGCTTCCGTATATCCCCGCGCGCGAAACGGGTCAGCACCTCATAGTAGCGCCGATGGAAGTCGGCGGGCCGGAAATTGGGCATCGTCATCAGCGTGAAATGAAGAAGATCCTGACGCGCTTTACGCGCCAGCTGCTCCTCCATGCGCCGGATCAGCTCATCNTTNAGTTCTTTCTTTTTTGCCATNCNGTCATCCTTTGAGCTTGCGCGCCAGCTCCGCTATCTCGGCCTCAAGCTCGGCGTCGCTCTTGAGCGAGAGGAGGTCCTTGCCATCCTTGCCGGTCACTTCGGTGTTGTGGCGGTTCTTCCAGTTCTCGGGATCGATGTTGGTCAGCGCGAAGATGATGGCCGTCGGGTCGGGCGGGAAGTAGCGCCGGTTCTCGACAATCTCGACGACACGCATCGATCCTGTGTCCGGATCGAGTCTGGACACGGTCTTGGTCTCGGTCTTGAAGAAACCCTCGATTTTGGAGCGCANCGAATTGTAGGCCTTGACTGCCGTCTCCTCGCGGCAGGCGCTTTCGGCCTCCTCGACGGCTGCGCGGAAATCCTCCCGCTCCCGTTTCCAGGCGCAGAAGGTGGAGCGCGAGATGCCGACCTTCTCCGCNATACGGGTGTAGGAGTATTTCCCCTTCTCCAGGAGTTCCACGATCCGGGCGACCAGATCCTTCGAGTATTTCGGGGGCCTGCCTTTGGCGTTCATGGTCATGCGGTCTTTAGTGGTTGAATGAAAGAGAAAAATGAAGGGCTCCGCCGTCACCGCGACGCCGGAGGCCCCGGGTCAATTGTATCAGNAAAAAATGGAGCTTAAAAGAACTACTATAAAACGAGAGATACAATAGNCCTTAACTAACTTAAATAACCTATGAATCTACTTCCCTAAATATAGCGAAAAAANNCGGAAAATCCAATACTTTCCCCCGTTTTTTTACNCCTCGCCCCACCTCCACCCTCTCCCACCCTCTGCGCTAATGCCGCCAGCAGTTGGCTACTGATAAAGACTCTTCGAGATGATGGACATTAAATTTTATTTTTAATTTCTCATATTTGCGTAATTAAAAATATTTCTCTATCTTTGCAAAAAAGTAGCAGAAGATGACACGTTTCATACTAAGAGTTGTAGACCGCCTGATTAATCTCAATCGTGTGAATGATCAGGATTATATATGTATCACCGATATGGTCAAAGGCCTTGACAACGGAGGATCGCTTGTCGAGAAATGGTTAAGGAACAAGAACACCATCGAATTTCTCGGCTTATGGGAGCAGATGAACAATCCGAAGTTTAATATGGAGGCTTATCAGGAAATTTTCAATCAGTCCGGCCTCAATAGATTTACCCTCTCGGCTAAACAATGGATTGAAATGACAGGAGCTATCGGTATTCAGGCCAAGGCCGGACGCTATGGAGGGACTTACGCTCATAAAGATATCGCTTTCGAGTTCGGGTCATGGGTAAATCCGACCTTCAAACTCTATCTCATCAAGGAATATCAGAACCTCAATATTCTTCTCTCAGACAAGCGTCTGAAGGAATGGGATGTCAGACGGATCCTGTCTAAAGTCAATTATGTCCTTCATACCGATGCCGTCAAAGATCATGTCGTGAGTGAAAAGAGATTCGGAAGATTGCGAAAACGATGGATTTATGCCTCCGAAGCCGATGCCTTGAATCTTATTGTTTTCGGCACCACCGCAAAAGATTGGGAAAAGGAAAACCCTGAACTAAAGAAACAAGGACTCAATATGCGAGACGCCGCGACCTTAAGCCAACTTGCCGTCTTGTCTAATATGGAGGCCTTGAACGCCGAACTGATCAAACAAGGAATCACTGATCTTCAACAAAGAAAACCTCTTCTCCACAAGGCAGCGAAAGAGCAGCTGGCGCGTTTTGCAAAATCGGATATGGAGATAAAGTTCAGCAAACTGGAACATCTCAAAAATCCTAAATTCCTGAAATAAACCCGATTGCATTTTTAATTCCCCCGAATCCGGGGGAATTAAAAACCGACGGATTCATTTTGTTCCCGGGGAGCGGAAACCACCATTTGGAATTACGGATTAAATTCGTTAGTTTTGCAACGTGATTCCGGTTGGTGACGCTCCCGGAATCAACGGAAAAGATATTCGGGACTTCGGAAGGCTCCGCAGAGCGTCACATATTGCGGAGCCGGCCGGAGTCCCGCCTCTTTTGAATCATGGCCTTAACTATCTTCGGAGACCTGAACGTCGAGCAGGCGAACCTGCTGCTTCATCTGACTGAGCAGCTTCTTGAAGTTTACAGCGGTGTCAAATCTCCTCGCGATGTCNTNCTGAGCTATCGGGCTGCGGGGCCGATGTGTTCAAATTATGGAGAATCCCGGATAATTCATCTATCGATAACGAAGGAAGACTGGGGGCGTATATTGTATCAGTACGCACATGAATACTGCCATCACTTAATCGACGGAAAGATGATAGGGATTGAGGCGGGACTCGCCTGGTTCGAGGAGTGTCTTTGCGAAGTATCCTCTCGATTCGTGTTAAAGACTCTCGGAGAAGGTCTGCTGTTGCGCCGAGCGGGCCACGAGTCAATAATCCCGGTAATCCGGCATTACCTGACGTATTGCATGCCTCTTGACGGGAATCTGAAGAGAGAGTTCGAGATGAACGGGGAGATTGGTCCGTGGGAGCATGATCTTTATCCCATCGGCAGTCATCGGGAACACTATTCCGTAATTGCGAACGCGATTCTTCCTCTCTTCTGCACCAATCCCGGTCTATGGCAGATACTCGGACATATAGGGAATTCAGACGAATGGCAATCTCTTGAAGAGCTGCTGTCTCATCTTCAGTCAACGGTGGATGAGCATATTCGGAAGGAGGTGAACCGAATGAGGAAGGTATTGTTGGGGAGATAGGATATCCCGATGGTCCAGGTTCCCCACTCCACCCGAAACAGGCACAATGGCTACGGAGATATTCCACGTCTTCTCCCAAAGGCCCTCCCCCTGAAACGAAAGGAGCATCACGGAGTGGAGATGCTGATTCTGTTATTGTTCGGATATTCGTTTTCTTCATAATTTATGGAATTGACATATCGATCCACGCTTGTATACCAGTATCGGGGTGCATGCGAAAAAATATAGTCGTCAATACGATAATTCTTCGCGATTATTGCAAATAAGGGTTATTTGCCTTATATTTGCCGAAAAAATGGAGAAGTCATGAAGCAGACCAAGGTGATCCACGTCCATCTATGCGGCCAACGTCGCGATTATTACTTCGGGTCGATAGCGGCTATCTACCGCCACCTGACTCCCGAGGAGGTCGGCTGTTCCTACGCTTACCTGCGCGGAGCGGGTCTGTCGGGCGGTGGGACGGTGACGACCAAAACAGCGATCATCCGCCAGTCGGTCCTGCTTACTTCGAGGAAGGACTATAATCGAATCTAACTCAATAATCAAAATATGTATTTCGGATCAGATTCTTGTATAAATTGCAAACATTTTTGTAATAATAATCGTGATGGATTAGAATGTGGATGCAGGGCCTTCCCGAATAACGGATTCGGGATTCCAGATGGAATCCGGGGAGGCGTGGATCATAGTTTGCCTATAGAGGGACAAGTAGGGGACTATGTTTTTGAACCATATGACCCGGAAGAAGTCCCTGACTTCTTTAAATGGTTGCGTGCTCAACGCGGCAAATAGAATTTATCATTTTTTAAAATATAAATCAATTAATCTTCCTACTTCTTTGGCGAATGAGGAAGGATTCTTTGCGTTTTTATACTCCTGGAATGCTTCCGCCATAAATTCGTTGACGTTCTTATCTGCATAATTACCTAGATACCATTTCGCTATTTTCTTCATATCTTGAAGTTCACCACGGCGAACTTCATCGACCTTTGCCATATAGCGCGCATGTATCTCATGCAACGTAGATTCAAATTCTGGAATGGATACAGAAGCCGTCCTAACTTGATAGAGTACATGTCCGAATTCATGAGTCAATACTGAAACTGCTTGCTTGCTCTTGCGACATCTCGAACTTCCGATAGCGTTATATGGATGCCTGTCCGAAGAGAACGAACGTACTTTCATTGTCTTTGGAGAGGCGGAATCATGGCGAAATTCAGTCACCCCTCCCTCAGTAATGTCCGAAGGAGGATATCCCAATTCGATTGTTCCTAATGGCGCTTGCATAAAACGGTATTCCTGACAAAGCTTTAACAGCTCGCTTGCATTGACTTTTGCATCCGACAAACTAATGAATGCAGGGTTCACCTTGACATTGATTTCTGTCCCGTCTATCTCGGAGAGTCTTGATTGCAAATACTCGGCGACTTCGGCATGCGTCTTGAAACCATCGAATTCTTTTGAAACAGGATTTCCGGTTAACTGCCTAACAAGATTTTCCCCGATATATTTGTCTTGCATCCCCTCTTTCTTCGCTCCCTCGACATACCCCTCGTTATCCCTNATAAACCANGGCGCCGTCCCCTTCTCNCGCGCTTTCGCGATCCGGGCCTCGTTCTCCTTAACCCAGTCGCGGAATCCCTCCGGAACGTCGCGAACCTCGTTGACCGAAGACGCCCCCTCCTCCAGATCCCAGAACTCATCCTCCGTCTTCAGAATCGGAATGGCGTAACACATACACTGCGGATGCCAGCCGGCGAACTTGAAGTCCTTAGGATACTTCCCCGCAAGCCGGTCGCACATATCCTCCTCATGGCGCCCGTTCTGGGTCGTCTTGACCTCGAAACCGACAACGAAATCCATCTGCTGCCAGCGCGTCCGCTCAGCTGTCCGATAAGCCATGTTGATCTCAGTCCGCGCCAGGCGCATCGCATTGCGAGCCGCCGACTTGTAGTAGCCCTTCCCCGTCCACGCGTCGCGGTATGACGCCCGGTCGCAATCCTCGAACCTCACCTTCCCGTCAGCATCGATACAGCGCTTCTTCCATTTCCGGCGCCACTTCCCCGACTCATCCTTATAGCGGAACCGCCGGAACAGCAGATCAGGATCGTTCAGACACCGGCGCACCTCCCGCGACAGCTCCGCTGCCGAAACACCCGGAGCCAGCGACACCGAGATGGCATCCTCAAGCTCCATGCGCGACAGCTCCGACAGATTCCACACCCGCGAAGACAGATCCAGCCCACCTTCCCGACGCTGAGCGAACGCCTTCAGAACATCCGGGTTCGTCTGATAATAGCGCGCATACTCCTCACGCCCGTCAGAACCCGTCCACCGGGTCAGAACCCTCTTCGCGACAAGATCCTGAGCAAGGTTAGACTCCCCCCATTCCTCGGATATCCCCGACATGACGATTCCGCGAAGATTCTCCGCGAACACGCGCATCATCTTCTCTGCCTCCCGCCGGATCCAGGCGCAGTCGCCGAAGCTGAAAGGACCCGAAGCCGCAGACGCCCCCGCCTGAGAAGCCAGGAATGCCCCCTTGCGCGCAAGCTCGTCGTATAGACGACGGACCTGCTGCGCGTAACGCTCCGCCCGCGCCTTATGCTCCAGATTGAGCCGACGGTGATTAGGTAGTCTCGGAGTCCCCATAAGCCGAAATCAGAAATAAGACTCCATCGAGGAGCGCGTCTGCCCCGCCGCATCCTGACGCTCCTCCTTGCGGATCCGGTCCAGAGTAGCCTGAGGATCCGACGACAACCCGAGGCGCTCGATAGACTCCAGACGACTCTCAAGAGCCTTCCCGCCGTTGGCCTTCATACGGGTCTCGATCTCCGTAGACTCGTTGCGCTGGATATAGGGCGTGATGACATGCTCCACCTCCAGCTCCGCAAGACCATCTTTCCAGTCAGGACGCAGCGCCCCAAGGAATGCCTTGACGACATTCAGCTCCCGGTCAAAGAACTCGATGAAATCCCCGCTCTCGTCGCCGACCTTCAGATGGGCATCCGTCAGAAGAGTCTGACGGGCGTCGAACCCGATATTGCCCAGACTCTGCATGTTCGAGAATGAGATATCAGGCATCTGCCCCAGCGCCCAGAACAGTTCCTTGAGCTCCCCGACATTATATTTCAGCGCCTCGATGGCCTGCTGCCAGGAGACATATTCCAGGTTCCCGCCCTCGGAGAGACGGAAGATTCGCTGATCCTCTCCGCGGCGCTCCCCGCCGACGAGGGTGCCGATAATCTTCAGAATCGGCGCGGCGTTGTAGGCGATGACGTTGCTGTTGCGGCTCAGCGTGTATTCTATCTCCTTGCGAAGCTCCGAAACCTCCTCATAGACCGCCTCCGGGCGATGGAGATAGACGCCCGGAATCTTACCGATGACGATCTCCTCCGGAGCCGAGACCTCGCGGCATCCGTCAGTGGTCTCCCATTTGTAATGACGGTCAGAGGTCCAGGTCTCGAAGAAGGTGCGCGTCTCGTTGCGGCGTGTGACCGTATACTCCAGCGAGAGCGCAAGCAGGTCGCCGCGCTCGTCGAAAAGCGGGTAGAGGCCGACCCCATCCATCGGAGTGAAGGTCCGGCACCGCAGCTTGAAATCCGACTCGAAACCATACAGGCGGTTCGGATGCTTTACCGCATACCAGAAGGTCGCCATCTCGCAACAGGCGAAGAAACGGCGGCTCCGCTTCAGGTTGTGCGCGTCGATACGCGCAACGCGGTAGATGCTCTCCAGAGCCCGCGCGATCTCCTGAAGATGATCGGAGCCCGCCGTGTTCTTATAGACGCGGCGAGCCGGAATGGCGAACATGAACTCCGACAGACGGCGCACAAGCAGCCGCTCCATGCCGATACTGATACGGCTCGACTTCTCCACAGTCCCGTCAGCCCGGATCTTGTCGCGGAGGTTCGTATGGTCCTGAAGGATGGGATGACACCGGTAGTCATACATCTCCGACAGATGGCGCCACGACGGAACGTCGACGCTCTTGTCCTTCAACGCCTCTATGACCTCCGAAGGAGAGGCGTCGAAATCTACATAATCTTTGATATCGCTCATTGTAAGTTCAGTGGTTATGTTGCAACCTCGGCCCCGTATGTTGAGACCTTGGCGCGTTGTGTTGAGACCTCGGTGCGTTGTGTTGAGACCTCGGTTTCAGTCAAAATCCATTTCAGACAACGTGTCGCGGAAGAGGCGCCCTAACTCGACCTCAAGCCACCTCAGCGCCCGGGGGCTGACGCGGCGCTCCTCATCCCCCTCCGACCTCCATGCCGAAACATCGCAGGGAGGGAGGAAGGAGAGACGGCTGACCGCTATCCCGTCATCCTCATCGTCATCGGCGATAAAGCCATGATGCCGCGAGATCTCATAGCGGTAGATAATCCGCAGGCGGTCATCATCATCATAATACTCCATTACGCGCTCCCCGTCGTCAGGACCCATCTCATCCTCCATCTGCAGACGCAGCCCTTCAAGGTGGCGCTCAAGCAACTCCAGTTCGTTTCTCATGCCGGATATAAAGTTTTCGCGGCCTCCGGATTATCCGAAAGCCGCGAAAGATATGAATTTTTTCCGATTCGTCAAAGTTGATACCCCTAACCGCCTGAACATCAACAAAATATTTCCTCCGTAACACTAAAAACGGCAGTACATGTGCATGAAGAGATTAGCCTCCCTGACCGCCCATACATAGCGCCGCTGCTCCTCTTCCGAAAATCGAAGTCCAAGACCCGGGAAGAGCGAGCCCCCAGGATTACCCGGAGACGCCTCATGATCACGCACACGCAGACGCTGTACCCGTGACCTGGTGACCTCCTTTTTTTCGCTGATAAGGCGAAGTTGCCTGATATGCGCCATCAGGATCCGCGCCTCCTCCCTGCTCCCCGGTGCCTGAAACGTATTGATGACTCGTGACATGATTAGTTGTTTTGATGTTCTGATTTCCTGATCTCCCCCTCCGCCAGACGCCGCAGGACCGACCCCTGGTAGCTCCCCTTGCCGTCGATAGCCTCCAGCATCCGCTCGTCGACCGTATCGCGGCAGCATAGACGCCAGACAACGACCGGCATCCGCTGACCCTGACGATGGAGGCGGGCGTTGGCCTGCTGATAAAGCTCCAGATTCCATCCCGTCGAGAACCAGACGATGGTATGCCCTCCCGACTGCATGTTCAGCCCGAAGGCCGTAGCCGACGGATGAGCAAGCAGCAGCGCTATCTTCCCGGCGTTCCAATCCTCCAGATCCCGCGCGTCCCCATAGACCCGAGGCTTAAGCTTGGCGAAGCGCTTGAGAATCCGCTCCCGGTCATGCTGATACTGATAGAAGACCAGCACAGGGCTCCCCGCCCCCTCCACAATCTCCTCCAGAGCCTCCAGCTTAGCCGCATGAACCTCCACGAAGGGAGCAGCGCCCCCCGCTCCCGAAGGCTCCGCCTCCTCATACACAGCCCCGTTCGCAAACTGGCTAAGCTTATTGAGCAGCGCAGCCGCCGAATCAGCAGTAATGACCCCCCGGTCGTCCCGCTCAAGCTCCATAACCCGCTCCCGCCGGAAACCCTCGTAACGCTTCTCCGCCCCCTCCCCCATCGACAGAAAGAAGGTCTCCTCAACCAGCGGAGGAAGCTCCAGATAATCCTCCGCCCGCATCGTCAGAGCGATATCTGACAGCAAGCCCAATATCTCCTCCTCCGCCCCCGGCTTCGGCCATATCTTTATCGTCACGTTATTACGCTCGACCGTCTTGAACCAGCGCTCCCGGAAGCGGGTGACGAATTTCTCCAGACGCTCCCCCGAATCGATGCAATAGACCTGCGCCCACAGGTCGGGAAGCCCGTTCGGCGTCGGGGTCCCCGTAAGCCCGACGACGCGCTCGACCCCGCTCAGCCCTTTGCGCAGAGCCTTGAAACGCTGGCTCTGAGGATTCTTGAAGCTCGTAAGCTCGTCGAGAACCACCATGTCGAACGGCAACCGCCCCTTGCTTTCATTGACCAGCCAGACAACCTGGTCGCGGCTCGTGACGTAGACCTCAGCCTCCGCCCCAAGAGCCTTGCGCCGCTGCGCTGCCGTCCCCATCACCACCGAGACACGCAGATGACTGAGATGGTCCCACTTCGCGGCCTCCGAACTCCAGGTCGATTCCGCCACCTTCTTCGGGGCCACAACAAGCACACGCGCCGCCTCCCCGTAATCCAGCAGGCGACTGACCGCCGTCAGCGTCGAGACCGTCTTCCCCAATCCCATGTCGAGGAAGAGGAGGCAGCGCCGGTGACCGAGAACCCAGTCGATGGCCCGACGCTGGTAAGGATGTGGTGTGAATCTCATAACTCCTGGAGCTTACGGAGGGTAGAGACAATATCCTCAGCTTTCTGACGGCTGTCGCAGACCCACACCGGGAAACCTAAATCCCGAAGCTCCGCGATCTTCAGCGACTGCAGGCGCGTCGGTTGCTTCCCGGCGCTCTTTATCTCGACCCAGGCGGTCAGTCCTCCGGGGAAGAGGAGCAATCGGTCAGGATAACCGGTCTGCTGGGCGTTGCTGTATTTCAGCGCCAGGCCCCCCGCCGTCTTGACGCAGAGACAGAGATGACGCTCGATCGCCTTCTCGCTCGTCTCCGCGTGTGATGTGAGAGCCGCCTTCTTGCGCCGCTCCATCGTGGCGCGGGTCATCGCCGAAGCCCGGATGACCTGGTTCCCACGCCCGGCCCCCGCCGGTGTCTTTATCTCGTTTTCCTTCATATTCCCTATTTTTTGAAAAAGTTGTATAAAAAGTTCATTTAATCCCCCGAACCCCCGTTTCACGTTGCCCGATTCACCGAGGCCGGAAAGGCTCCGGAACGGGGAAAGGTAACCGGGAAACCGGGATTTCATAAGAATCCCCGCGCGTATGTCCCGTTCGTCCGGTTCGCTAACGGGACATATAATTTGCTTCTTTATAGATTTCCCGGTTGCCTTATCATAATGATTATTGTAATTGATTGATTATAAATCATCTAAAAGGCAACCGGGATTTTCGTCATCAAGCCGTCCCGTTCGCTCCCATGTCTTCTGCTTTCCATATAGGCGTCCTCTGCGTGTTCCGATCATTTTCCAGCCCTTAAGCGAATTTAGGAACGCGCCGATCTCGCGGCTCATCACCCGATAATCCCGGTCCGTCTTCCGCATCTCAAGCATCTCCTGGAGTATCTCAGGTATCGTCACAAACTGACGACGAACCATCCCGACTGCCTGAAGCGGCATCCACTCCCCATCCTCCTCTCCTCCGGCATTGTTCTGACGTAGCCACCGCAAACGCTCCTCCTGCGTCATCGAGTCCCACTGCTGTGGCAACAGCATTTCAAGAAAGCGCTCTACCTCCGGAAACCTCGAATCCGACTTGTCAAGGTTGTGACGATCCTGGATCTCCTCGACCGTCTCCTTCAATTCGCTGTCAAGGAATAAGGGATAGCCACGCCGGGCAAGAACCACTGCCTCAGCCCAGAGCTGGTCCCTCCATTTGGCGACCCACTCCCGGACCGGCTCCCGCACTCGCCGAAACTCCGGACGTATCTCCACAACCGGACTGCGCCGGTTCCCGGTGTCAGCCCCGCGGAGGAAGAACTCCTCGTTGGTAGTCCCGACAAGGACACACTGACGAGGATGGCGCTCCTTGATGCGTCCGTAGGCGGGACGGAACTCATCCGTCTGACGCGAGATGAAACCCTTCACCGCCGCCTGCTCGCTCCGCTTCATCCCGATCAGCTCCCCAAGCTCGATAATCCATTTCCCCTGTATGGACTCCATACCCTCCTTCCCCTCGATGGTAATCACCGAATCCGAGAACCACTCTCCCCCCAGGATCGAGAAGAGACTCGACTTCCCCGTCCCCTCCGGCCCCTGCAGGATAATGAAATAGTCAAACTTCACACCCGGCTCGAAAATCCTTCTCACCGCCGCCGCCAACAGCATCCGCGCCAGCTCACGATAAAGCGGAATATCCTCGGCCCCCAGCAGCTCCACGAACAGCCCCGAAACCCTCTCCGTCCCGTCCCAGCTCAGCGACTCCAGATAATCCTTCACCGGATGGAACCCCTCGGTATTGGCCACATCCGTCAGCGCGTCCGTGATCTTCTCCCGCCCCGAGACGCCATAGACCCTGTCGAGCCACACCCGCAGGCAACTCTCGTCCGTATTGCTCCAGGCGCCCCCCTCCCGTCTCCACGGCAGCTCCCCGCAGACCTCCAGCTCCCCCGAGAAAAGATTACGCCGGATCCTCCCCTTCAGCTCCGGATGATTCCGCAGAATAACGACCACATTAGCAATCGTAGAGCGCACAGCCCCCGTCTTAGTGACATCCAGCTCCCCCTCCCAGCTCCCGGCGCCTCCCCCCTCCCCGCTATCCCCGCCATCCCCAAGATCTATCCCGGCGAAATCCTCCGCTCCCTGCTCCCTGACCAAACGAGCCTTGACAGCAGGCATCCCAAGCGCAAACCGCTCCATCTCCCCAGTCGAAGGAAGACGCGAAACCCGCGTCCCGACCCCCGCCCCCGCGTCCAGATGTCCGAACAGCAACAACCGGCAAAGATCCCAGGCATTGAGCATCTTCCCGCAAAGAGGATCCGTAGCATGAAACGAAAACCAGAACTTCCCCCCCTGAATCAGACAAGCCCCCGAACTCGAACGCCCGTTGACATACGTATAGCGCCCCCGACCCCGACCCGGAACATAAACCCCCGGAGCCAGCATCTCGACAATCTCCCGACAATCCACCTCCCGACAGAAAGCCCCCACCAGCCCCCTCTTCTGCGTCGGATCCTCCAGCCGCCCNTTACGCGGCAACAGCCCCAACCCCTTCATCGCCGCCTCCGCCCCTGAGGCAAACTCCTCCGCCCCTGAGGCAAACTCCCCATCACCGGCCTCCAGCAAAACCTCCTCCTCCGGCAGCAGCGGCCACTGCGACAAATCCTCCCAATCCTCGAACTCCTCCTTCAAAACCCGCTTCCCGTCAAAAAAGCAGGCCCCGTCCGAGCCTCCCTCCTCCGAAGAAGCAAAAACCCAATCCCCATCCGCCGACACCGACGGCCAGAACATCAGACGACAAGCCTCGAACGTGCTCCGGTCAATCCCCTCGAAACCTATCCGCGATGCCAGCCAGCGCCCCAGAGCCCCATATTCCTCAACCGTCACATCCTCCGCCAGAGGTATGACGACACGAACCCGCCAGGCCTCCTCCGAATGCTTATGAGTAGAATGAAGCGCCCAAACCCATCCCCGCAACGCCAGCCGCAAATCCTCCAGCCGATCGCGCGAGAACTCGTCATAGTCAAGCGTCACAACAGACCGCGAAACCACAGCCGAACCCTTCCTNANACCCTCGCGCAACGTACCGCCGACGAANCCGCCGACATCCTTGATCTCCGTCTGGCGCTCCCGCGAGGAACGCAGATAGTCAGAATAGCTCTCCGCCGTCCGAACCGGCGACGACAGCTTGTCGCGCAACTGCTCCCAGCTGACCGACCGCCGCTTCCACACCTTCTGGAAACGACTCCTCCCGACAGAGATGAAAAATTTTCTGTTTTCTTGCATATAGCCCTTATCTGCCATATTCATCTAAAGTTTTTATTGGAACCCTGCGTCCGCAGTCAAGGGGCGCAGGGCAAAATCATCAGAGATCGTCGAGACCCTCCTCGACACCCAGGTCAACGTCATCGAAGTCATGGCGACCATCGCCGCCTCCTCCGAGACGCTCACCGTCAGCCAACTTCAGNACCGCGTTCAGCCCCGCGCCGATCCCCTTGTTGCCATTAGAGTTGAACGGGAAGAACCCGACCGAGACCAANCCGTAGGCACCGCTGTAAGCCTCCTCAGGATCGATAGGCTGCTTCAGCGCATTGAGAACCGCAACCGGGCGCGTCGACGACGCCGACAGGAACATNGTCTNCTCATACTCNGCCGCATCGCGCTCCTCATCCCCGTCGCGAAGAGGATTATGGAGCTTCTTCGGCAGCGTCCCNCCCCATTTCGAGACCTGTCCCTCCTTCTTCGCCTGCTCGATCGCCTCCTTGATAGTTTTGATCGTCTGAGCGTCATCCTTCGGGATGATGGCGCAGATGGAATACTTCTTCTCCTGCCCCTCCTCGCCGCTCCACGGCTTCTCAAGATGGGCATACGAGAACCGGCACTGAAANACCACGCGCGTGCCGTTGCGCTTAGCATCGATTTTCTTCATAGCTATTTTTTTTNATGATNATGTTTATAACGCTCCCCGCTCCCCCCGCTAAAGATCCGGGAAAAGCTCTATNTCCTGCCGCGGATCCGTCTCAGGAACCAGCGTCGGCTTCCCGCTCCCCTTGCGAACCGTCTCCCCCGCAAGCTTCCCGAAGCGCGACCGCCCGACAAGCTTCTCCAGATCCGTCAGCGTCCGCATCTCCTGAGGCCGCANAATATCCTCCTCCCNGAATCCTTCNGCCGACAACACCGCGCGCAACCCATCCGGATCCACNATCTTGCGGACCGCCCGTCCCTCCGCAACCTTATACCCGGGAATCTTCTCCCCGCCCAANGCCGAAGCCAGCGCCGAATCCTCGAAATCCGATATCCACTTCTTCATCCGCGGAAGCTGCTCCAGAATCCAGCTCTTCTCCTCCGGTGTGTAGGCGTCGCGTCCGTCGTCGTGAAGCNCCCACTGCTGAAGACTCTCCAGCGCCAGATGACGGCAGCTCTCCCGGATCTTGCAGAACCGACACCAGTCCCCGGCCGAGTAAAGCCCCTTCCCCGCCGCCGCCAGCCGCGCGGCAGGCCGAAGCTCCTCCTCCGCCCAGCGCGTCAACTCGGAAACTGTCGTCTCCCATGTGCTCAGATTCCCAAGACGGGGCTGATAGATCGTCATGCGTACCCGCTCGAAATCATACTTCCAATCCAGCAGGTCTATGACCCCCAGAGCATAAATCTTCATCTGCGGATTCTCCCGCGCCGACACCTTCACCCCCTTCCCATATTTGAGATCTATAATCTCCACCTCCCCCTCCGAAGCAATGATCGCGTCAGCCGTCCCGAAACTTTCCGGAACCAGATGNCCCAANTCCAGCCGTTGCTCGACCAGCAGCCTCCCCCCGCGCTCGCTCCGGCGCTCGCTGACGTAGGCCGCATATCCCTCGATCAGCTCCTCCATCTCGCCGNAATAGTATTGCGGACTCAGGTCCTCAATCTCCTCCTCCTCTTTCTGCGTCGGAAGCCCCAGCGACTCCTTCAGCTTCTTCGCCCCCAGAGCGTGAGCCAAAGAGCCTTCTAAGGAATAGCTCGAACTGACCTCTTCGACGCGCGATTCCCTCAGCGCACTGGGCGTACAGCGGAGCCAGCGCCCGGCGCTGCTCGGCGACAGCAAGGCGTGAGCCCTCTCCTGTGATGAAGCCTCCCTCGCGCTCGAAGAATCCGCGGAGGCTGATGTCATTTTTGAATTTTCCATAGAATACATCCATTAAAAAGGGTCCCAAACACAAAGACCCGAATCCCCCTCCTGCTTTATCGAGTCCAGATAGAGAAGAAAATCCTGCCTCTTGTCCGCCGGAAGCCCCGTCGGCTTAGACGCTCCCAGATGCTGGGCTATACGCTTGAAGCAATCCGTCAGCGAACGGCGCCGCAAAGCGACCTCCCGCTCTTTCGAGTCTTCCCAACCCTCACCTAAGAATTTCTTGAAAAGCTTGTCCATCTGATTNCGAAGCTCCTCATCCGAAATCTCCTCAGGCTCCGGCGCTCCTTGCGGCGCCTCTTGTGGCGCCTCTTGCGCCTCTTGCGCCTCTTGCGGCGCCTCTTCGACCGCAACCACCATCGTAGGCTGCTCCTGCGGAGATGGCGCCGGCTCCGGAGCCACTGATGGCTCTGCCTCCACTCGCGCCGGAGTCCCGGCTAAACCCAGGATTCCCCGAAGGAACCCTTCAAGTCCGGGCCTAAGCCCGATCTCTACATTGATCTTGATTTCCATCATTATTCTTTATTGTTTTGATGTTCCTGTTTAGTCTCTTCCTCNCGGNGCTTGCGCTCCTTTTTAAGNATCCGGAAATANGTANNCTNCNTCGATATCATACAGATCGCAGATCCATCTCGCTATCCTCATTCGCGACGCATCCGGATTCTCCCTCAGCGTCCGCTCGTAGAGATCATANATCTCCGCATTNCGGGCCTTAAGTTCCTCAGCATGCCTCTGCCGGAGAATATCTTTCGGTATTGTTATTTCCATAGCCATTTTGCATTAATCTTGCTCCTCCCCNCGCATCTCTTCATGACTGGGGACNANNTATCTGTATCTTTTCGCCGTCGGNACCCAACGNGGNCGCAGNCANTCGATGACCTTGCGGATGTCGAAGATCTTCACCTTCCCTTCATCGACTACTATCGCCCGGTCAAGTGCCCCGGTTTCAATCCATCTCAATACCGTCCCGGGATTGACATCCAGAGCTANCGCCAGTTTGCGGACTCCGGTGATGTAGAANTTGCGGGCCGTCTCCATCGCCCCACGCTCATCCTCCGGAACCTCCTGTGTGCGCAGTAGCGCGATCCTGGCCTCTACCCCCTCCATGATCTTCTGACGGTCCTCCGCCAGCATCCTCACAAACTGCTCCGCAAGATCCGTCAGCAGCTCCCCTACCGTCTCCTTCAGTATCGAGACCGAATCCATCGCGACGTTGACAGTCTCAACCACCTGGTTATTGATCATTTTTTCTTCTGTCATCTTTTTTCCGTTTATTCCGTTATATGTGCTTCCTTGACATCCCCTTCCAGCCCCAGCGGACCCCGATGAGCAGCGCTACCCCTCCCGCTTTCTGAGCGATGAAGCGCCCGAGACTCAGATCCTCGCTCTCGCTCATGAGCATCATCACCGCCAGAAGCCCCGCCGCCAACAGGACTACCCTGATGGCCGTCCCTAATGCCTCGCGGTAGCGCCCCTCCCTCGATTCATCCCCGGTGACCCCGCACTTCCCGCGGGGCGTCATCTCAATATCTTTCTTTTCCATAATCTGATTTTTTAAAATTCGCGGTCCCGGCGGGAACGACCCCGCAACCCTGTCCGACGTTATATCCGGAAGGCATTCGTCCGGAACTCTCGGGACCTACGGCTTAATCCTGTTCTTTAAGCAGCTGCAGTAGCAGTTCGCGATTCCTGCTGTTCAGCCTTATGTTTTTCTCCAGTTTGAACTGAAGGACCGTTTTCTCCGGAAGCAGACACACAGCGAGTTCAAACAGGTCGTCACACGAATCATTCAGCCCTCGCAATTCGACGAAATTAGCAATCTCCATTATCTGCTCTCCGACCTCCTGCTTTAACTCCTGGGCATTCTCTGCGGCCACATCGAGTCTGGATATCTCTTCTCGCTGCCGATTGACGGTAGCCGTCAGCTCGGCAACGATGGCATTACCGCGGATGGCGGCATAATGCCGGCAAAACTCCTCCTTAGTCATCTCTCCTGCGGCCATGTAGACCTCGAGGGCAGCGAGGAACTCCTCGTCCGCGCAGGGCTGCTCGTAGCCCATCAGTTTGCTGTACTCCTGAATGTTCATTTTCTCAGATTTTAATTATATTTGCACTCGCAAGCGGTTTCCCATGTGGTTTCCCATGTGGTTCCCCGTTTGCGAGTGCAAATATAATAGCAATTACCAATAATACCAATTTAACGTTGGTATTTTAATAGTAATTAACATTTAAGTATTGGTATTATGGACTCAGAGAAAATAACGAGAGTAAATCTTTTTGTTGAAAGTCAGCAGAATCTCTCTCAGAGGGATATAGCATTACGGGCAGATATAGATCCCACCAACTTTAGCAAGATGATTAATGGTAAACAGACCATAACTGATAAAACCTTAAAGAAACTCGCTGCGAATTTTCCGGTCAGCCTCAAATGGCTGCTGACGGGTGAGGGTGAGATGCTGAACGAGGGTGTGGAATCCCGACCGGCCGAAGAGACGCGGGGGCTGGAGCAGAATATGGAATATGAGGACTACCGGATGGTGCCGCTCATCAATATCGACAGTGTAGGCGGAATCCATTCCGACAACTCCATATTGGTATCAGAGCAGTATGTGATAAAGATGATGCCCTTCACAGAAGCCCGCGAGGGAGATGTCGCTATTTTACACTCGGGTAACTCGATGGCTCCTATGATTCCGGCAGGCTCTGCCCTGCTTATCCGGGAGGTCCCGGACTGGCAAGAGTATTTCGGCTATGGCAATATCTTCGTCATCTGGCTAAAGGATGGACGGCGAATAACCAAAGAGGTACGCCGATACGACCCGGATCCAAAGAAATACGTCTGGTGCATCTCCTACAACCCGGATGTCGCCGACGAGGAACTTCCTCGCTCTATGATACGAGGGGTATGGAAAGTCATCAAATATATCGCTGACTTTGGCTGGTAAAGAAATAAAATCAAAATGAAGTAAGAACAATTTCGACGGAGCGCCCGCCTGAACTCGTTATATAATTGTCGCGTCCCTCGCGGGCGCGTGAATTGAAACCTGAAAAGCGCCCGCGCGCGAACATACAAATAATAAAACGAAAACCATGCAAACAGACAATATCAGCCGAGCAGAACTACAACGGAATCTCGACGAAGCATTTTTCAAAGGAGTAGGAAGTGTCATAGACTTCCTGCCATCATTTCCCTCCACACGCTTCCGCACACCTGTCGATGACCGAAACGCCGTGGAAGCCGATTGGGGTCGCGTCGGCGACGCCCTCCGAAAAGCAACCGCCATAATCCGCTCCCAAAACCCTCGATAAAATGGAAGAAAACACACCCTCCCTGAACAATGAGGCCTCCCAGGATGTGCCGCAGGAAGTCTCGCAGGTGCTTGAAGAGCTTACCCCTGACGAGCGCAGCCTCATCATCCAGGCAATAAAGCAAGAAACGTTCAGAGGGCCAATTCCGCATCCGGATATCCTAAAAGGGTACGAAGCGATAAAGGAAGGATTCGCAGAACGAATCGTCCAGATGGCCGAGCAGGAACAGGAAAGCCGGATAAAGGTCAACGAGACAATCGTCAACGGAACCCTGAAAGCCAACTCTCGCGGACAGTGGATGGGATTCGCCATTGCTGTCCTTTTTCTCGGAGCTTCCGTCGCGCTCGCTTTATACGGGCAATCCGTGGTCGCGGGGATATTGGGCGGAGGAACGATCGTCTCCCTCGTTGCCATCTTCGTCACGAACAGACACGGCGCAAGCCGTACCGAAGACAAGCACCCATAGCCCACCGGAACTATCCAAACATCACCAAACTTATGACTCCCATATTACGGCGCGTAACCCTGACCGTCGAGAAAAACCAATACCTGCGTATGCAGATCTCATGGAACAGCCATCGAATCCGCATATCCCTCGGCGTCTCTATATCCAAACTCGACCAGAGGGGACGTCCTACATGGGACGGCATGAGGGTGCGCAAAAATACTTTCCACGGCCCCCGAAAAATCCCAGCCGCTACAATCAACGCCATAATAACCGCTTTCGAGAGACGTGTCGACGAGGCGTTCCTGAATTTCGAGCTGACAGACTCCATCCCGACCCCGCAACAGCTCAAAGCTATACTAAAAGATAAACCCCTCAAGTCTGACAAGAACCGGATCTCTACCCTATTCCTCGATTTCCTGCGCGACGGTGAGAAAACAAGACAATGGAGCGAAAATACCACAAGATCCGTCCGTAATGTCGGTAACCTTATCAACAAATACCTACCCGACGCAACCCTCGAAGACCTCACCCCCGACACCATCCCAAACTTCATCTCATACCAGGTTAACCATCGCCTATCCTCCGACAATATCCCCGCCGGACAACCCGGCTATTCCAATTCCTCAGCCCTCAAAAACGCCGGTATATTGCGATGGTTCCTAAAATGGGCAACATACAAAGGGCTCATCCCCGAAAAACAATGGAAACCTCTCCGCATCGACGTCAAACGAATCCGACGCCCGGTCATCTATCTGACATGGGAAGAACTGACACGCCTTGAAAAACTACCCCTCGAACCATCCTCCGAACTCGACCGAGCCCGCGACTTCTTCATCTTCTGCTGCTTCTCCTCGCTAAGATACTCCGACGCAGCCGCCCTCCGCAAATCCGACATCCGACAAAACAGATTCGCCGTCACAACCCAGAAGACATCAACAAACATCCTCATCGACCTCAACGACCACTCCCGAGCAATCCTCGAAAAATACCGCGACACCGACTCCCCCTACGCCCTGCCGCGAATCACCAACAACCGCCTGAACCACCTCCTCAAAGAGCTCGGCCGCATAGCCGGCATCGACACCCCCGTCCGCATCTCCCAATACTACGGCCCCCAACGCATCGACCGCACCCTCCCCAAACACGAACTGCTGACCACCCACTGCGGCCGCCGCACCTTCATCTGTCAAGCCCTAATGCTCGGCATCCCGCCCCAAGTCGTCATGAAATGGACAGGCCACGCCGACTACGCCGCCATGCGCCCCTACATCGAAATAGCCGACCAGACCAAAGCCGACGCCATGACCCTCTTCAACCGCTAACCCCCGCCCCGCAACCCAACCCCGACCCCCAAAACCCAAAACCCAAAACCCATAACCCACAACCACCCGACCAAAAATCATTTCGGGCAAATTTCGGGCAAAAACAGCATAACAAAACAATACAAAACTGCCCGATAAGTGTTTAAAATCCCGAAAACCACCCGAAAACCACCCGAAAACCACCCTCACACCAATCCCCATCCACACCCCATCCCGCCCAACCAAAACCCTAACCCCTAACCAAAAGCAATAAAACAATAATCAAACCGAACAAAAAGCAACCAATTCCCACCAAACACCCTCCCGCCATCCCCACCCTTATCGCACAAAAAAGAGAGAGCCGCTTCCACGACGGCTCTCTCCCACGATTCCACTATAAACTATATCTAACTAAACTTAAAACCGCATTCAATTTTTCTCACGAAACTCTGAACACTTCTTTCTTTACTTTTGCTCTTTCTATAATGCGCTCTAAACAATCAAGTTCGATTTCTTTCATTTTCCTTGCTCGGCCAACAATCGCTGACAGGTTTGCAACAATCGCTGACGTGTGTAACGGTCGCTGATGTGTTTGCGATCAATGTTGCGTTTGCGAGGTACTGCTGCGCCGGGGGCTGACGCGGGGCAGATCTCTGGCGAGGGTGCTACCGGCAAGTGTTGAAAAAAATTCCTTTCGACTGCTCGTATGTGGCAGGGATTGTTTATCTTTGCCCTCAGGTCGGCATCCGTGGCGTAGCCGGACATCAATGGGAGTGTCTACGGTTTTTAACCGGTCCGGACTCCAATGGGGAGCCTGCGGTCAAGATGCCTGCCGGACTTCAATGGGAAGCCTGCGGCCCCGGGGCGAGAACAATTCCTGGAGTAGTTTATCCGGGGAATCCTGTGTTCTTGCTTTTGTACTATTCTAACACACTTCCCCCCCGCAGGGTTGACCTCCCGGATTCAATTAATCTTACTTAACAGTAGTTTTCTGACTTTGATATTTTACGATGATCAACAATAGGTTCCTGACGCGTCTGTCAAGTCTTATTTTCTCACGCGGTTCACGCTCTCTGAAGGGTATGGCTTTAGTCTCTCTATTGCTGGGGGGGTGGTTCTGCGAAGCCCGTGGGTGCACTTCGGGTCTTTTCGGTGCTTCGGTGACGCGCGACGGGCGAATGCTGTTATGGAAACATCGCGATACTTCTGCAATCGACAATAAGGTGGCTTTTATTCCTTCCTCGGGAGGTTCGCTGGCTTTCGTCGGTCTCTTCAATGCCGCTGACCGCGACTGTCGCGAGGTTTGGGGAGGGTTCAACGAGGCGGGGCTGGCAGTTATGAACACTGCATCCTATAATATAAAGGATGATGATGTTGCCGAGAGCAAGATGGACCGCGAGGGATTCGTCATGCGGCAGGCTCTGGAGCATTGCCGGACGGTTGATGATTTCGCGCTTCTGCTTGACTCTCTGCCGCGTCCCATGGGCGTGGAAGCCAATTTCGGTGTTTTCGACGCATCGGGTAACGGCGCCTATTTCGAGACAAATAATCATTCCTACCGTCGCTATGATCTGAAAGATGAGGAGGGGGATTGGATCGTGCGGACCAACTATAGCCACGGGGGCCGTCCGAACGAAGGATACGGGTTTGTTCGCGAGGCGAACGCTCTTTATCTGCTCGAACCGGCTGTCGCGACCGCTTCCGTATCTCCGGAATTGCTGACCGAAGGTGTTTCGCGTTCATTCTACCATTCCTCCTTCGGCCGCGATTTCCTCAACAGCGGCGAGACATGGGCTATCGACCAGGATTTCATTCCGCGTTATAAATCGTCGGCGGTCATCGTCATTGAAGGGAACGTTATCGGAGAGGGGGCAGAGGATGGATCGGATTATGTGATGTGGACGGGATTGGGTTATCCTCCGTGCAGCGAAATCTATCCTGTCACCTGTTCCGCTTCCGGTGTCGATCCGGGACTTCAGGGGACCGGTCCGCAGGGCCACTCCCCTCTCAGTGACCGTGCGCGCAAGCGTCGCGACGAAGTATTCCCGATCCATTACGGCAACGGCGACAAATATATCCGTCTCGACCGTCTGAGCAACGCGGAGGGAACGGGCTATATCCAGACGCTCGTTCCTCAGAACCTGGAGGCCTACCGCCGCTACCGCGAGACCCACGGCCGGAGGACGCATGAGAGGATTGGAAAAGAAAGATGTATAGAGGAGGGTGATGAGAAACGATAACGCGCCCGCACCGGAGGAGGAGGTCTTCAAAGTCGGAGGTGGACGCTGGTTCCTTCGCATGATGGGATTCTATCCTCCGGCAAGGATTCCTCTGACCGTCGCCGGAATCGCGTCCTTACTGCTGACCGTCGCCGGAATCATATTTGATCTGCGGTTGGTTATTGTGGCTCTGATGGTTATCATGCTGGTCGTTCCGATGCTCTGCGCCCTTCTCTTCTTCAACTACGGGTTGCTCCCGGTCAACAGCCTCAACATGACGCTCCACCGCATCCGTTCCGACAACGGCTCCATAATTGTCGAAATCATGACGCCCCTTCCTGCTGAGCGGGAAGGGAAAGAGACTGAGGCAGAAACTCCGGAGACCGACGGGGAACTGAGACTCCACCGTACGGTCAGGATTCCGGCCGCAAACGTGGTCAGCCATAACGCCTCCGAGATTATAATAAAGTCGGGAGGAAGACAACAGCTGCTTCTTCTTCCGGTCCGTCCCCTGCGGCAACGGGAATCCTCCTCCGACAGACCGGCAACAACAGACAAGATATGAAACTGATAAAAGAAAACCAGAAGAAATATTGCTACCTGCTCGAAATGGAGGTTCGCGATTATGAACTCGACTGCGAGCAGATTGTCAACAACGCCAACTATCTCCATTATATGGAACACACGCGTCATAAATTCTGTCTCGAAGCGGGCCTTTCGTTCATCGAGATGCACGAGCAGGGAATCGACGCTGTAGTCCGCAAGATAGAGATCGAATACCACACGCCGTTACGCGGGTGTCAGAGCTTCGTGTCGGCTTTGAACGTCGAGCGCAAGGGAGCGCGATATATCTTCCATCAGGATATCTTCCGTCAGGACGGCGTTCTGGTGACTACGGCTGTCGTCACGGTCGCCATCATCAAAGATGGACGAGTGTCGCGTGGAGACGAGATAGCGTCAATTTTCGCTCCGTATCTTTCCCGATAGGAAGAGATGGAAAAGGAATTACTTGCCGAACTGACGCTGAGCATGATGCCGGAGATTACGCCGGCTATTCTGCGCAGTATGTCGGAAAAAGGGATCCCTGCCTCGGAACTTACAGAGGGGAAGACGGAGAATGTCGGACGCCTACTCGGTCTCGACTTCTCCCGCGCCCGGTTGCGCAACAGCATCGAGGAGGCGCGAATACGAAGTCAGGCGGAAATAAAGTTCTGCATCGAGCATTCGATAAAAATACTCACTCCCTGGAATGAGGCTTATCCGGCGCGACTGCTTGAGACATCGGATTTTCCGAAACGTCTCTTCATGTTAGGCAACTGCAATCTCAACAATCCTCATCCGTTGGCTGTCATCGGAACGCGCAAGGCGACATCCTACGGACTGTCGCTGACCGAGCGCACGGTCAGGGACCTCGCCCCTCTTCCGGGACTCTCCATCCTCAGCGGACTGGCCCTCGGAATTGACGCCGCGGCGCATAGGGCAGCCCTTGAGGCACAGGTGCCGACGGTCGCTGTCCTGGCCCACGGCCTGAGCCGTCTCTATCCGTCGCAGAACAGAGATCTGGCACGCGCCATCATAGCTTCGGGAGGAGCGTTGCTGACCGAATACACGAGCGACACGGCCCCCTTCCGGGGAAATTTCCTGGAGCGGAACCGTATCGTCGCGGGTATGTCAGATGCCACTCTGGTCGTCGAAAGTCCGATCAAGGGTGGAGCGATGTCTACCGCGCGAATCGCCTTCAGCATAGACCGCAGCGTCATGGCGTTCCCCGGGAGGGTCACCGATCCTCAGTCGGAAGGGTGTAATCTCCTGATACGTCAGAATAAGGGTTCTCTGGTCACCTCCACGTCCGATATCCTGACCATAATGGGTTGCGACATCACTCCGGGCGATACCTCTCCCCTCCCCACCCTCTTTCCGGAACTTGAGGGAGAGGCAGCAAGGTTATACGAACTGCTGGTTCGCCACGGCGCCCCCATCCCTCTCGATCAGCTGACGGCAGAACTCGGGATTCCGGTCGGGAAACTGATCTCGCTCGTCTCCGACATGGAGTTCGACGGGATAGTCACCCGTTTACCCGGAAACCGCGTGGAACTAAGCTGAGTCTATTCCCGTTATAGCATCAGGGGACTTTTCCTTAAAACCCCTCAACTTACCTCTTCCTCCATATTAGATTTATGCGCATACTCCCCTTTATCTTCTCGCTCACCCTGTTCCCGATTCTTATGCAGGCGCGGGAACTCGTCATACCCACTCCCCCCGACTCACTGCGCGTTCCGCAGCAACGCGCCTCCTTTCTGGCGCGCCATTATTGGGACAACATGGACTGGCAAGATTCCGCCGCCCTCTCCGACACTCCCTTCATGGAGCAGAACCTCTCGAATTTCTTCGCCATCTCGGGACTGGCCTCTGCTGAGGCGCGTCGCGAGGGTATCGACGTTCTGACAAAAGCGGCTTCGGCCTCTGCGGAGGGCACCCGGCAGGTGGCTTCCCTGGCCTATACCTATCTATACTCCATCCTGTCTCCTTTCTTCGATGAGGAATCATATCTCCTCTTCGCCGACGCACTCTCGACACCCGAGGGGGGAAGCGACAACCTCGATGAAGCCGAACTGAGCCGTATCGCCTCGCGCCGGGCTGAAATAATGAAAAATCGCGTCGGGGAGGAGGCGACAGACTTTAGCTTCATCGACCGGGATGGAACTCAACGTTCTCTTTCCTCAACTCCGGGGAGGCGTCTGCTGATTTTTTATGACAACGACTGCGAGCAATGCGACCGTCTGAAGGAGGCCCTGGCCACCTCGGGGCGTCTGCAGTCGGAGATCGACGGGGGTGCGCTCAGTGTGGTAGCCGTAGAAAGCTACGGAGCCGGTCCTGAGGAATGGGAATCAAAGGCCTCCATGATGCCGGAAAGCTGGATTGTCGGCCGCTCTGTCGGCGGAGAGATAGATAACGAAGAGATATATGTCCTGCTGACCGCTCCGACCATCTACCTCCTTGACGCGCAAGGACGGGTAGAGGCAAAGAATCTGTCGCCAGAAAAACTTGAGGAAGCTTTAGGATTCAGGTTATAGGTCTCTTTTCAATTTCCTCCGAAATATGCCGCCCGTCGTTAACATTTGTTGTGGAAAAGGGTCTAACATTTATTGATGGAAGGGAGTCTAACATTTCTTGCGGGCAGGGGGTTAAAAGAATATAAACCCTATAAATCATCATATCATGGAAAAAGAGAACGAGCGGGTGATTCCCGCCTCCGAACTGATTATCAATGAAGACGGTTCCGTCTTCCACATCCATCTCCGTCCCGACCAGCTGCGCGACAACATCATACTTGTCGGCGATCCTGGGCGCGTCGATATGGTAGCCTCCTATTTCGACTCTATCGACTATGATATCTCCTCGCGCGAGTTCCACGCCATCGCAGGAACCTACAAGGGTAAGGAGCTGCTCTGCATATCCCACGGAATCGGACCTGACAATATCGAGATCGTAGTCACAGAACTTGACGCGCTCGCCAACGTCGATTTCAAGACGCGACGCGTTCTTCCGCACCACCGCACACTCAATATGGTGCGCATCGGCACCTCCGGTTCTCTGCAGGAAGAGCTTCATATCGGAGACTTCGTCATAGCCGACAAGGGAACCGGATTCGATGGTATCCTGAATTTCTATGCAGGGCGCGACATGGTCTGCGACCTTGAGTTCGAGCGCTTGTTCTGCGAACACACTCAATGGGATCCGACCTGGGCCGCTCCCTATACCGTCGATGCCGACCGCGAGCTTGTCGAGCGTATAGGGCGCGACGATATGGTCAGAGGTTTCACGATCGCCGCCGTCGGTTTCTACGCGCCGCAGGGGCGCATGGTTCGACTCCCGCTGGCCGACCCCGATCTCAACGAAAAGATCGAGAGCTTCCGTTTCGACGGACGCCCGATAACCAATTTCGAGATGGAGTCAGCCTGTCTGCAAGGGATGGCGAAGCTACTGGGGCATAAGGCGATGACGGTCTGCTGCATTATCGCCGAACGTCGCGCGACGAAGGCGAACGTCGATTACAAACCGAGTGTCAAGCGCCTTGTCGAGACTGTTCTCGACCGTTTTTAGCCCCTGTCTTAATGGGTAGACCGAATCCATATTTGCGCTGGAGAGCGACGTAGGCGGCTGAGAAGAGACCGAGCAACACCAATGTTCCGGACTCGAAACACCATACCACCAGCGAATATGCTGCACCCTCGGCCTGAGGGACTCCGTAGAGCGTCAGCGCGAACATGACCGCGATATTCCAGGGTCCGAGACCTCCGCTCGAAGGGATGGCTATCGAACAGGACCCGAAGACAAAGACCACAAGCCCCGGTATCAGGCCCCAGGCCATACCGGGGCTTGTCACGAGCTGACGGGTGAATGGAAAGACCTGGAAACAGATATATGTCTCAAGGAAATAACAGGTCCAGATGCCGACTGTCAACAGAAGATAGATGTCGATCCCTTTCATGTGGAAGAGCACGGCGAATCCTCCCCATATCCGTTTCACCGCGTTTCTGACCTTCGCCATCCATGCGCTCTTGCGCCCGACCCATAAGAGAATAGCGATAAGGGCTATGACTCCCGCAATCCAACCCCATAGGGCTCCGTCGCCGAGGGCCGCCATTATTGAGCGTCCGAAATCATAATGGTTCATGAAACCCTCCATCGCGGGGCGGGCGACGAAAAGGGTCAGTACAATCAGTAGAAGGACGGTCAGGGCGTCGGAAGCCCGGTCGCCCAGATCAGTTCCGACAACAGTCGAAATCTTGGCGTCGGCCAGGCGCGATATGTAGACACAGCGCCACGCCTCCCCCAGATAGGAGAAGACGAGATTCAGGGCGTAGGCTCCGAATATGGAGACGCTCTCTGTCATCACAGGTATACGCGGAATCCCGGCGGCACGCAATTGCATCCCCCAGCGGATTCCCCGTATGACATGAGACAGGATAAGGACTCCCATCATGACGAACATCCAGCCCCAGCGGTCGCCGCCGGAGAGGGCATCGCGAATCTGCGATATATCGACCTTCCGGAACAACCATACGACCAGGGCTGCCGAAATTCCGAGAGGAAGGATGATATCTATACTTTTCTTTATCTTAGCGTTCATCTTTTTCTTTTTTCAGTCCATACTGCGTTTTTGGCACCACACTACGCTCCCCCCTCTTCCGGCACACCAACGGGCAAGCGGCAAGTCGTCGGCATGGTCGCTGAAGAAGAGAATGGGGCGAGCCTCTTCTTCCTCCAGCAGACGGCTGACACGCGCGAGTTTGAGTTCCCCAACACATTCCTCTCCTCCGCGCTCGGTGGAGAGGCAATAGTCCAGTCCGCAGAGGCGGGCGATGACGGAGGCATATAGCGATGGAGCGGCGGTGGCCAGAACAGCCGGCGCCCCCTGCTGCTGATAATGATGGAGGGCGTCGATTATCCAGTCGCGTCCATGCTCCTTGAGGAGTGTCGCGCACCAATCCTCCAGGCAATCCTCATCGATATACCCCTCGACAAGATCAAGGATTCTCTGTTTGGCCTGAGCGTGGCTGATACAGCGCAGTTTGCGCGAGGCGACAATCCACATCAGGCGAAGTGTCAGCCAAGGAGCGACACGCGGAATCCAGGCAACGAAGCGGGAGAAGCTGTTGGTGTCGATCAGCGTTCCGTCGAGGTCGCAGATAGTCATACCGTTCTCGGCGCAGGGGACGCATTGCGTCCTCATCGTCGGCAGAGGTTCCTCTCCGGGCAGCCGGCGATAGTCGGGAGCCCAGGGGAAACGGAGGAGCGTTCCGTTGCGGTATAAGGCAAAATCGGCCGATTCGCTACCGGAGCGTCTTGTCGCGGTCAGGACGGCTGTCGTTATCCGCGCGTCGGGAAGCCGGTCTTCTATAAAAGCCTTCACCTTGCGTAGGGTCGAGCCACTGTCGGCCGCGTCATCGACAATGAGGATCCGGGGAGCCTCCTCTCCCGACGAGGAGTCCACTCCCTGTCCGAGACGCCATAGTTTGAGGTAGAGTTCGAGTCGAAGGGCTCCTTCGGGGGGAGAGGTTGTCTCCTCCTCCCTATTCTCCTTATTGCCGCGATTCATGAAATCGTAGATTCGGGATTCGGTCTTGCGCAGGAAATCGCATACCTTTTCCGGCATCTTCGACAACACCTTGCTGACAAGCCCCTGCTTCTGCGCCGTGGTCCGTCGGCTCATCCCGACACTGACTACCCCGACCCCTTCCGAGACGAACCAGGGAAGGAGATGGAGACCGCCGCTGGCTATCCCGACCACGAGTTGCCACTGTCCAAATTCGCTACGCACCATCGCAGCCAGACTCTCGCAGGCCTGCGCAAACTGATCAGGTCGCATCGTCTTGACTTTGGGCGTGAATCTGCCGGTATCTTCTATATCGTTATTTCGGTTTTTCATTCTTCCTTTTGATTATGGTTTGCGGACCATGCGCTTATGACCCTGTCTATGAATATATAACGTATTTTTACTTCCGGTCGCCTAAAATAAAAGAAAAAACTTCCGGACCCCTCACGGGTCTCGGAAGTTTTTCTGAATTTGGCTATAGATACTTGTTGTTGGCGATAATTCTTGAATCTGATTTTAATTCTTGAATCTGGTTATAGGACTTGAATCTGGTTATAGGACTCGGATCTCAGAATATAGTGTCGTAAACAATCGTTCTGTCGGTTTGATCCGGAGCGACGCTCCGGAGTATTTCTTTTATACTACTGAATCTGAATATGCAGGGTCAGTCGTCATAGCGTGGTCTCAGTCATCATAGCGGAGGAACTTACCCTGATTGTCATATTTCAGTTCCTGTCCGCTGGAGAGCTCGACTTCGTAACCTTTGCGGTCATGGTCTATACCGACCACACGGACTCCGGGATGGGCCTTGGCAAGATGAGCTGCGATTGCTTTGGGAATGAAGGAGGCGGGGACTTGTCCGCGGCCACTCGACTCGACATTCTTCCAATTCCCTTTGGAGTCGAAGGAAATTTCACATCCGTCGATCATGGTCACCTCATATTCCGACACACGCCCGAAATCTTTCTCAATCTTTATATGAGAAACATCCTTTCCTTTGAAATGACTCTCAATAGCAGTGCGCGCCGGAGTTGGCAGAATGGAAAGATCATGACTATATATATCTTTAGCAACGGCCGGAATCACCATCGCGGCTGTCAGCAGGAGTGTCGATAAGAGTCTTTTCATAAATATACTGATTTAACGGTTTCGGAAGTTTTATTAATTTTTTATGTAAAAACGCTCCATGCAAAACAGAAGTTCAATTCTGATGGTTAATAAATTATGGAGATTGGATATTTATGTTAAATGAAGTCAGCTGTCACTTCTCCCCTATCTCCTCCTCACGCCTGAGATAAAAAATCTTAAATCTATATCTGTATGAAACCGATCAAAATCAATCTGCTGGTCCAGATTCTGCTAGCGATTCTATTGGGAATCCTATGTGGCAATTTCTTTCCCGTCTGGCTGGCACAAGTCTTCCAGACCTTCAACGCTATCTTCAGCCAGTTCCTCGGCTTCCTCATTCCATTGCTGATTGTCGGCTTCGTCACTCCGGCGATAGCGGAAGTGGGAGACCAGGCGGGGAAGGTGCTGGTAGTGACAGTCGCACTGGCCTATCTCTCGACGACCCTCTCAGGGCTCGGCGCCTTCTATTTCTCTTCAGCCCTCTTCCCCTCGCTTGTCACCCCCAACTCCGCCACGGCGCTGGAGAATGTGTCGGGCGTCGCTGTCGATCCCTACTTCACGATCCAGATGCCCCCTCTGATGGATGTCATGTCGGCCCTCATCCTCTCTTTCATCATCGGCATTGCCGCCTCGCGTCTTAAGGCTCCCTATATCAAGGGTTTCTTCTCGGAACTGCGCGATATCATCTCCATGACAATCGGTAAGGTCATCATACCTCTTCTTCCGCTCTATATCTTCGGTATCTTCCTGAAAATGACCATTACCGGTGAGGTCACACCGGTTCTATCGACGTTCGCGCGTATCATCCTCATCATCTTCGGCCTGAGTATCGTCTTGCTCATCATCCAGTTCTGCATCGCCGCCCTCTTCTCTCGCAAGAATCCGTTCAAGAGTCTGATTACAATGCTTCCGGCCTATTTCACCGCCCTCGGCACCCAGTCGTCGGCAGCGACCATTCCGGTCACTCTGCGTCAGACCGTGAAGATGGGAGTCAGCGAAGATATCGCGGGATTCACCATTCCGCTCTGCGCGACCATCCATATGTCCGGGAGCTGTCTTAAGATTGTCTGCTGCGCAGTGGCACTGATGCTTATGCAGGGTAAAGCGATCGAGCCCGGGATGTTCATCGGTTTCATCTGCATGATGGGAATAGCGATGGTTGCAGCTCCCGGAGTACCGGGCGGCGCCATCATGGCGGCCTTAGGGTTGCTGGCCTCCTTCTTAGGCTTCACGGAGGCAGACCAGGCGCTCATGATAGCGCTCTATATAGCCATGGACTCCTTCGGGACCGCCTGCAACGTAACAGGCGACGGCGCCATATCGCAGATTGTAGACCGCTTCTTCGGCAACCATCTGAACCCGATTCCGAAAGAAGCCCGGATGTGAAACTCTGAGTCATAAGTAGCACTCAGAAATTAATTGATATTATGCTTTATCTTGAGCTATAAAACTTGCTCGCGCCGGCCATTTAACCTTGTCGTTCAGTCGCTTAGCCCACTAAGCTCCTTCACTCCGCGGCCAATCGGCCGGCGCGATAGAGGCGTTTTATATGCTCATTAATTTCTGAGAGCTACTTAAAACAACATATACCAAGATATGACAGAACAAGAGCTGGCAGGAATGATTTGGAATATCAAGGAGATTATCCGTGGTGTCTATGATGATACAGAAGTAGAGAATGTGATTCTACCGTTTACTCTTCTGCGTCGCCTCGATTGTGTGTTGCAAGATAGATATGAAGAACTCTATGAGCAATACCGTGCTTTCCCCGATCCCGATTCTATTCCCGTCTCGATCGTAACGACCTGCTCTTTCAAGTGACGGAAAGTTTTATCAATAACGCCGACCTCCATCCTGATAAGATGGATAACGCCATGATGGGTACTATCTTTGAAATTATTATTCGCAAGTCAAAAGAGATGACCAATACTAATATATTTGTACCGTTACCACCCACTGGTGAGATTGAATTGATAATTCGATATCCTGATAAGAAATGTGCTGAAATTGACGGTTTGAAAGCAAAGTTAGTGAAAAAGCGCGAGACACTGAAAGAGCTTCGGCAAGCTATCATCTCCGAGGTTGTGACCGGCAAAAGAAAAGTAGTATGAAGGATAAAATAAACAAAATATCAATAAGATTTTTTAAAGATAGAGAGGTGCGTGCCTCCTGGGATGAAACTAATTCCCGCTGGCTTTTCTCTGTGGTGGATGTTATTGCAATCCTTACAGATAGTAAGAATCCTTCCAATTATTGGAAGGTGATGAAACATCGTCTCACTAAATCCGGAAGTGAGTTGGTTACAAAATGTAACCAACTCAAAATGGTTGCTTCCGATGGGAAACGCTATCTTACCGACTGTCTTCCACAAGAGGATCTTCTGACACTAATTGAGTCTACCCCCAGCAAGACTGCAATCCCATTTGCAAAATGGCTGATTACCGGAGAAGATCAACTTGACAGTAAAAGTAGAGATAAAGCTTATCGATTATGGGATAGTTCTTTAATGCAGACTATTGAGGTAGGTAGTATTAAGGGCTTACAGCAAATACACTCTTTCCTATTCGGAGGGCTATATGACTTCGCAGGTAAAATCAGAACTAAAAATATTGCTAAAGGTGGTTTTCAGTTTGCAATGGCTCAGTTTCTGAATCAATCCCTTTATGTGATTGAACGGATGCCGGAAACAACTTTCGATGAAATAATAGACAAATATGTGGAAATGAACGTAGCCCATCCTTTCATGGAAGGGAATGGGCGTAGCACCCGAATATGGCTTGACCTTATGCTGAAACGTTCGCTGAAGAAATGCGTAGACTGGAGTAAGGTGGATAAAAATCAATATATGGAAGCTATGCGTGAAAGCGTCATGAATTCAACAAAAATAAAAGCACTACTTGAGACTGCCCTTACAGACCTCATCAATGACCGGGAACTGTTTATGAAAGGAATTGACTATTCATACTATTACGAACAAAACGATTAATCTTAGAAACTGTTTAAATTTATGTCAATAATTTTATTAAGTAGCTGTCCAAAATAAAACGATATATGTTTATTTTTGAATCTTGAGTTATATGCTCATTTATTTTTATCAGCTACTTACAATATAATTTTGCAGATTATTTTGAAACTGCAATACAAAAATAATTGTACTAATGAGGCTCCACCAAAAGATTACTTTGGAATATATAATACTATATCATACTATTACTGTCCGATAAAAATTTTTGAGACAAAATAACTACAAACTTAGAGTATGTTTGAATTTATCTGCCGATGAAGGGCGGGTGTCAGGGATGGTGGGGTTGGGGGCGCCCTGTGGCCAGGGAGGTGGCGACATCGATGAGGCGCTGGTTGGATGAACCGCGGAAATGTAGGTCGGGGTCGCGCAGAGAGGCGATATAGGGCCCGTCGACTACGACCTGCGCCTCTCGCACTCCGGCAAGGAGAGCAGGATCGGAGGATATTTGCTCCCAGGTATAGCCGGTATAGACCCAGGCCTCATGACCCAGTGCTTTGACCAACGAGACAAGATGGGCGCACGTCTCCGGATTGTAGAGCGGATCCCCGCCGGTCAGGGTGACATCGAAATCCTCCTCCTCGATGATCGCAGCTATTTCGGCCAGGCTCATTGACCTGCCGCCGGCGGAATCCCAGGAGGATGGGTTGTGACACCCTTCGCAATGATGGCTACACCCGGCGAGATAGATCGAGGTGCGGAAGCCGGGACCATCTACCGTAGTCCCACGGTAGATGTCAAGCACCTTGACACTCCCTCTCCCCCACTCCTCGCCAAGAGCGGAAAACCTGTCACTCATGGACGACACGGTCATGGAGTTCAGCCAGCTTTCCGGAGTTCCAGCGGTCGGTCGTTCCGACAAGATAGCCCGTTATCCGCTGAATGGTCTCGAACGGCGTTCCGCATTTGGGACACTCCTTCGCATTCTTCTCGGCATTCTCATAGCTGCAGCGGGGGCAATGGTTCCGGTTGTGGTTTACCGACCCGTAGCCTATATTATACTGGTCCATCATATCGACAATCTGCATGATCGCCTCCTCGTTATGAGTGGCGTCGCCGTCGATCTCGACATAGAAGATATGTCCTCCGCGCGTCAGGTCATGATATGGGGCCTCGATACGCGCCTTATGACGCGGAGAGCAATGGTAATAGACGGGGATATGGTTGGAGTTGGTGTAGTAGTCCTTGTCGGTGATTCCAGGAATCGAACCGAAAGCCTTGCGGTCCACTTTCGTGAATTTACCTGACAATCCTTCGGCCGGGGTCGCGAGCACTGAATAGTTATGTCCGTAACGCTCGCTGTATTCGTTAGCGCGGTCGCGCATATGGGTGACGATACGGAGTCCGAGCTGCTGCGCCTCCTCCGACTCGCCGTGATGCTTTCCGACAAGTGCTATCAGGCATTCGGCCAGTCCGATGAATCCGATTCCGAGTGTGCCCTGATTGATTACCTTCTCTATCGTCTCGTCGCGCCCCAAAGAGTCGGCATTGTTCCAGAGGACACTCATGACGAGCGGGAACTGTTTGGCCAGGGCCGTGGACTGGAACTGCATCCGCTCGTCGAGCTGACGGGCGGTTATATCGAGCACCTTGTCGAATTTCTCAAAGAAGCGGGCTATACGCTCCTCCTTGTCGGGTATATTCATGACCTCGATTGCGAGGCGGACGATATTGATAGTGGTGAAGGAGAGGTTTCCGCGCCCGACGGAGGTCTTGTCGCCGTAACGGTTCTCGAAGACACGCGTGCGGCATCCCATAGTCGCGACCTCGTGGCGATAACGCTCCGGGTCATCGGCTCTCCAGAGCTCATGGCGGTTGAACGTCGCGTCGAGGTTCAGGAAATTCGGGAAGAACCGTCGCGCCGTCACCTTGCAGGCGAGGCGGTAGAGGTCATAGTTCGGATCTTCGGGGAGATAGCTGACTCCCCGTTTCTTCTTCCATATCTGGATAGGGAAGATAGCGGTCGCTCCATGCCCTACCCCTTCGTAGGTTGTGTTCAGCAACTCGCGGATGACACATCGTCCTTCGGCGGAGGTGTCGGTTCCGTAGTTGACGGAAGAGAAGACGACTTGGTTTCCGCCGCGGCTGTGGATGGTGTTCATATTATGAATGAAAGCCTCCATCGACTGATGGACCCTCTCGACCGTCTTGTTGACGGCATGCTGGAGCATTCTCTCCTCCCCTTCGAGGCCGTCGAGGGGACGGCGCAGATAATCCTTGAGCTGCGTCTCATGGATTGCGGAAAGATCCAGTCCCGTCAGCTGTTCGATATTGCGGACCTCCTCATGGAAAGCGGCGCGGACGAAAGGCGCGAGATAGAAGTCAAGGGCCGGGATAGCCTGTCCGCCGTGCATCTCGTTCTGTGCTGTTTCGAGGGATATGCAGGCAATGACGCCAGCCGTCTCGATACGCTTCGGAGGGCGCGACTCACCATGTCCGGCCACGAATCCGTTTTTCAGAATACGGTCGAGGGGATGCTGGACGCAGGTCAGAGACTTTGTCGGGTAATAATCCTTGTCGTGGATATGGATATAGTTGGAACGCAACGCCTCTCTGACAGGTGTCGAGAGGAGGTAATCGTCAACGAAGGGCTTGGTGGTCTCGGAGGCGAACTTCATCATCATACCCGCCGGCGAGTCGGTGTTCATATTGGCGTTCTCGCGGGTGATGTCGTTGTTCTTGGCCTCAATGATTTCGAGAAAGACATCGCGGGACTTGGCCTGCCGCGCGATCGAACGCTGGTCGCGGTAGGCTATATATCGGCGCGCGACATCTTTCCGCTTGGATTTCATCAGCTCGAACTCCACGCGGTCCTGAATCTCCTCGACGGTCATCGTCGGTTTACCGGTCATTCCGATCCGGTCAACGATTTTCTGGACAAGCCCCTCATCCTCACCGCGCTCGGTCTGAAGCATGGATTTGCGGATGGCGGCCTTTATTTTCTCTTCGTTATAACCGACTATTCTACCGTCGCGTTTCTCAACAAGCTGTATCATTGACTATTAGATTATATGATAAGTAGTCAAGCAACTACTTATCGACTTTTGAGATTGGAAAACCTGCATCCTGACGGGACAAGGGACAGGACTTAAGGGTTGCAAAGTTGGGGTTGCAAAGATAGTTCAAAATTTTATCAACTGCAATACCCGAGAAGTTCGAGCAGGTTGGCGGCGAGTATTTGCTTGACCTCCTCCATAGCCGGGAGTTCCGAAGGGGGCGTTCCGGAGGCGAGGAGTTCGCCATGAAGGGAGGTGACCCCTTTGTCGACGAATCCGCAGGGGTTTATGAGGCTGAAATACGACATATCGGTCGAGACGTTGAGCGCCAGGCCGTGCATGGTTATGAAACGCGTGCATTTGACCCCTATGGCGCATATCTTCCGCTCCGCAGGGGTTCCGATCCCTATCCAGACGCCGGTCGCACCCTCGACACGTCCTGCCTCCACCCCGTAGTGGGCCAAAGTCCTGATTACCCCCTCCTCAAGGAGTTCGACATAGCGGCGCACTCCCAGCCGATGCCGTTCGAGATCGACCAGCGGATAGACAACGAGTTGTCCGGGGCCGTGAAAGGTGACATCCCCTCCTCGCTCGATCTCATAGACCTCCACTCCCCGGCGGGCCATATCTTCGCGCGAATGAAGAAGGTTTGCGCGGACGGCGTGGCGGCCGAGAGTGATGACGGGGGTATGTTCGACAAGAAGGATGCGTTCGGCACCCACCTCGCGCCCCTCCTTGCGGGCCGAGACCATAGCGGCGTGGAGAGAGCGCTGAAGGTCGAGAATCTCGCCGTAGGGACGGAGTCCGAGATCCTCGACTATTATTGCGTCGGCGCGGGAGGTGAGTGACGGGGAGAGAGACGAGGAGAGATAATCAGTGGACATGTTTTTCTGCATGATAACTTGAGCGGACCATCGGGGCGCTCTCTATATGACGGAATCCCTTCGCGACACCGAGGCGACGGTAGCTCTCGAAGGTTTCGGGAGTGACATATTCCTGAACGGGATAATGTTTGGCGGTCGGCTGGAGATACTGCCCTATTGTCATGACCTCGCAGCCGACGGCGCGGAGGTCGTCCATTGTCTCCTCTATCTCCTGCGGGGTCTCTCCGAGTCCGAGCATGATGCCGGATTTCGACCTGACCCCCCGGGAGGCTATATGCTCTATGACGCGCAGCGAACAGTCGTATGTCGCGACGCTTCTCACCGACGGGGTCAGTCTGCGGACAGTCTCCATATTATGGGAGATCACTTCCGGCCCGGCGTCGATAACCATATCGACCAGATCGAGGCGTCCCTGAAAATCGGGAATCAACACCTCCATAGTGACCCCCGGGCACTCCTCCTTGAGACGGCGTATCAGCTTCGCCCAGTGGGAGGCTCCGAGGTCAGGGAGGTCGTCGCGGTCGACGGAGGTTATGACGACATGGCGCAGTCCGAGTTTGCGGACACTGCCGACGATGTCGCGTATCTCATTCTCATCGAGGGGGGCGGGGCGCCCTGTAGCGACGTTGCAGAAACGGCAGCCACGCGTGCAGACATTTCCGCCGATCATGAAGGTCGCCGTGCCGGCTCCCCAGCATTCAGCCCGGTTGGGACACATTCCGGAGCTGCAGATGGTATGGAGATGATGTTCGTTGAGCAACCCGACGACCTGACTCGTCTTGAAGCCGCGAGGCAGCTTTATCTTCAGCCACTCGGGTTTACGCCTGAAATCGGCGCGGGGAGCGGAGGTTTCGCCGGGGGCGTTATTTTCGTTTTTCATGTTGTTCGGTTCTGATTGTTTTCCTCCGGAGGCGTTTTCCCGGCCATTCGGGTTTCCTCCCCCCGTCCGGGGGGAAGAGGAAGGATAGCGCGATGAGTCCGGAGGATGACGGATGATGAGACGAATTTAGTTATTTTTTTGTAAATTTGCAATATGAATCCAACTCCCAAAGGGAATCCCCCGCTCAATCTTCCTCCGGCCCGACTCAAGACGCGCCTTGACGGAGAGCGTCTGCAGGTCCGCGACCCGCTGCGTCAGAAATATGTGGCGCTGACGCCGGAGGAGTATGTGCGCCAGCATTTCGTCAATTATCTTATCGAGTATCTGAGCTATCCTCCGATGATGATGGCCAATGAGATCAAGATAGAACTCAACGGAACGACGCGCCGGTGTGACACGGTAGTCTTCGGCAGCGACACCCGGGTTCTGATGATCGTGGAGTATAAGGCGCCTGACGTTCTGCTCACCCAGGATGTCTTCGACCAGATAGTCAGATACAATATGACGTTGCGCGCGCGATACCTCGTGGTCTCGAACGGGCTTAACCATTACTGCTGTGTCATCGACTACAAGAGCGGCAGTTATCATTTTCTTCCTAAAATTCCGGTTTATACCGACCTTCTCGATTCATGACAATATCTCAGGAGCCTCTATCATCCCGTCAGGAGCCTCTCCCCTTCGCAGGAGGAGAGCCCGATTTCTCATATCTCGACCTTCTCAATCCGCAGCAACGGGCTGCGGTGACATATATGGATGGTCCGGCGCTCGTCATAGCGGGCGCCGGATCCGGCAAGACGAGGGTGTTGACCTATAAGATCGTCGATCTCCTCCGACATGGTCTCAATCCGTCGCGCATCATGGCTCTGACTTTCACCAACAAGGCTGCGCGCGAGATGAAGGAGCGCATCGAGGGTATGGTCGGAAGCCATACCGCCTCGCGCCTCTGGATGGGTACCTTCCACTCTATCTTCCTGCGCATCCTGCGCCGCCATCCCCAGGAGACGGGCTACAAGTCGAATTTCACAATCTATGACACCACCGACTCCCGTTCCCTGATAAAGAGTATCATCAAGGATCTGGGACTCGACGAAAAGGTCTATAAGCCGGCGACAGTCGCCTCGGCTATCTCCAACGCCAAGAACTCCCTCATCTCGGCCGAGCTATACAACCGCGACCGCGACAATTATGAGAATGACCGTCGCGCCAACCGCCCCATGACGGGTCGTATATACCAGATTTACACGGAGCGATGCCGAATCGCCGACGCGATGGATTTCGACGATATTCTTTTCAACATGAATCTGCTCCTGCGCGATTATCCCGCTATCAGGCGTCATTATCAGGAGTTCTTCCAGTATCTGCTCGTCGACGAATATCAGGACACCAATTTCGCCCAGAACCTCATCGTCTCCCAGCTGACGGGGGAACATCAGAATCTATGTGTCGTCGGCGACGACGCGCAGTCGATCTATTCCTTCCGCGGAGCAAACATAGCCAATATCCTGAGTCTGGAGAAACAGTATCCGCGCCTGAAAATCTTCAAGCTGGAGCAGAACTACCGCTCGACCCAGAATATCATCAATGTCGCCGGCTCCCTCATCGAGAAAAACACGCGGCAGATGAAGAAGAGTGTTTTCTCGGAAAACGAGCCGGGAGAGAAGGTAAGGGTAGTCTACGCATACACGGATCTCGACGAGGCGTTTCTCGTCGCCAACATGATAACGCAATACCGGCTGACAAACCACGACTCGCTGTCGGACTACGCCGTTCTCTACCGGACCAACGCCCAGTCGCGAGTCCTGGAGGAGGCGTTGCGCCGGCGCAATATCGCATACCGTATATACGGCGGTCTCTCCTTCTATCAGCGCAAGGAGATCAAGGACGCCATCTGCTATTTCCGCGTCGCCATCAATCCTGACGACGACGAGGCGCTCCGCCGCATCATCAACTATCCGGCGCGCGGCATCGGTGAGACGACTATGAAGAAGCTGCAGGCCCGCGCAATCGCCGACGGCGTCTCTTTATGGAAGGTCATCACCGACCCGGAAGCTCATCCGACAGGGGTCAACTCCGGAACACTAAGGAAACTGGCCGGATTCGCCGAAATGATCGGGGATTTCATGAAAGATAATGAGCGGGGAGCCTCAGCTTTCGAGTTGGGGCAGCTGATTTATAACCGCACAGGGATTCTCAAGGAACTCGCTTTCGACAAGACTCCCGAGGCGGTTTCCAAACGCGAGAACCTGGAGGAGCTCCTCTCGGGACTAAAGGATTTCGTCGAATCACGCGAGGAGAGCGGCGAAGGGGGCACGACGATGTCGGATTTCCTCTCCGAAGTATCGCTGGCCACTGACCAGGACGAGGAGGAGGATAAGGAGACACCGAAGGTGACGCTCATGACGGCCCACGCCGCCAAAGGGCTTGAGTTCAACAATGTCTTCGTCGTAGGCGTTGAAGAGACGCTGTTCCCTTCGCAGATGGCAATGTCGTCGCAGATGGAGGTCGAGGAGGAGCGCCGGCTCCTCTATGTCGCCATAACGCGCGCCAAGAAGAACTGCGTGCTGACCTACGCCGGCTCGCGATACCGTAACGGGCAGACCGTCTCCTCCGCACCCTCGCGCTTCCTGCAGGATATGAACCCGCGTTTCCTCAAGGTCGAGTCGAGCGGCGTCATAGCCTCCGACAATACTTTGAGAACCAATCCGGTCGGCAACTACCTCAGCTCAGGCGCCGGCTCCGCAACGCGTCCGGACGCGGGACGCTCCGGAAGGGAATACGGGGCGGGACGCAACGCGCTCCGCACTCCTTCGGGTGCCTATATTTCCTCGCCGACGCCCGGAAAGGGGAATGCCGGACTGAAAAAGGTATCGGCGCTGGGAAGCAACGCCCCCTTGCCACAGGCGGCGGGACGCGGCGAATTAGGATTCCATCCGGTTTCCGAACTCTCCGAAGGGCTGAGGATTTATCATCCGCGTTTCGGAAAGGGGATTATAACAGGAATCGGCAAAGTCTCGGGCGAAGATGGTATTACGGTCGATTTCCCGCAGGTCGGCGAAAAGAAGATGTTGCTCCGCTTCGCCAAGTTCCGTATCGAGGAGTGAGAGTAACGTAAACCCATCCTCTTATACTTATACCTGCCCTCTTATACTTATAATAGATTGAGAAAACAGGAGGAGGGAACGGGGGAAATAAAAGATGGGAAGGAAAAAATATGATTGCAATGACGAACGAAAACGACAAGGATATGAAATGGGAAGGGACGGGAGATTTTCTTGACGACCGCGAGGCGGGAATTGTAGAAGGTGTGGAGAGTGTCGCCGACATACCGACACCTTTCTATATCGTCTACGAAGATCGTATGGAGCGGAACCTGAAGTTGATAAAGGATGTCGCCGAACGTTCGGGCGCCAAGATAATAATGGCGTTCAAGGCCAACGCGCTCTGGAAGACTTTTCCGGTCATAGCCCGTTATTGCCGGGCCTCGACGGCCAGTTCTCTCAACGAGATGCGTCTGTCGCTGGATTATCTTCGCGGCGATGTCCACGCCTATTGCCCTGTCTATACAGACAAGACCTTTCCGGAATTTCTTGCCGGATGCAGCCATATAACTTTCAATTCGCTGGCTCAGCTGCGGAAATATCTTCCGCAGATAGAGAGCTGGAACGAGGCGCATCCCGACCGGCGTGTCAGCCCGGGATTGCGTGTCAATCCGAAATGCAGTGTCATCGAGACTGACATCTACAATCCGTGTGTGACCGGCTCGCGTTTCGGCGAGGGACCGGAAGCTATGGCGGGTGAACTCCCCGAAGGGCTCGAAGGATTGCATTTCCACGCTCTATGCGAATCCGACAGCGCGGATCTGGAAAAGGTTCTGGAGGCTTTCAAGAAGCATTACGGCCATCTGCTCCCGAAGCTGAAATGGCTGAATATGGGGGGTGGCCACCTGATGACCCGCAAAGGTTATGACATCGAGCG
The DNA here is from genome assembly GCA_014801785.1 of Bacteroides sp. Taxonomy (GTDB): domain Bacteria; phylum Bacteroidota; class Bacteroidia; order Bacteroidales; family Muribaculaceae; genus Lepagella. The sequence goes on from JAAVDN010000018.1 coordinate 65,430, forward strand.
CCTCGTATCTCTTATCAGGAATCTGAAAGAGGAATATCCGGGTCTTGAGGTCATACTGGAGCCGGGAAGTGCCTTCACCTGGCAGACGGGAGACCTGGTGACGGAGGTTCTGGATGTTGTCGAGGATGGAGGAATCCGGACCGGAATCATCGATGCCTCGTTCGCCTGCCACATGCCGGACTGTCTTGAGATGCCGTATAAGCCGGCAATCGCAGAGGCGCTCCCGGAAGGGACGGAGGAGGGTATCCCCTACCGTCTTGGCGGAAATTCATGCCTGAGCGGTGATTTTGTCGGAGACTGGCGTTTCGCCGAACCGCTGAAGGCCGGAGATAGCCTGACGTTGCTCGACATGAATCATTACACGACGGTCAAGACCAATATGTTCAACGGGATTCAGCACCCGTCGATCTGGTTCCAGCCCTCTGAAGGGCGCCCGCGCCTGTTGCGCGAGTTCTCTTACGAGGACTATCGCGACCGCATGAGCTGAGCTAAGGGATCTAAAATTCTATGCGCCCTTTCTTGGCCTGCTCCAGCATCTTGGAGCCGGGCACGAGATATACTTCCAGACGACGGTTGCGGTCGCGGTTCTCCATCGAGGTGTTGTCGCAGAGAGGTAGTTCGTCGCCCATTGCGAAGGGGAAGAGGAAACGGGTGTCGGAGCCTGCCTCCTCGAACCAGTCGTAGACGGCATCTACGCGGTCGAGGGTCAGCTGGTCGCGGTAGTCCTCGGAGCCGGTGTTGTCGGTGTGCATGACGATCATGACACGGAACATATCCGGGTCCTTGAGATAGCGGCGGAAGGGCTGGAGCCATTTCGAGGCGTCGTCGCGCAGCTCCGTGGAATTGGGTGCGAAAAGGAGATGGGCCGGTATGGTCACGAGCAGAACCTCCCTGTTGCGGTATGTCTCGACATCACACTCCCCTTTGGGCGGAAAATGATCCTTCATCAGTCGGCTCTGGGCCTCGCGCTTCTGAAAACGCTGGATCAGTTCGGAATATTTGGAGACATCCACTGAGTTAACCATCTCGATGAAGCTCATACGCGCCAGTTCCTCCGGCGTCGGCTCGGCGGCACGCAGAGGGGCGGAAAACAATATAAGGGCGAGAGGGAGGAGTATGCTGACGAGGTTTCTTTTCATCTTAATCTTTTTTATTTTAGAAGACGCAGTAAAATGGCGACTTTACTTAGAAAAACGCAATGGCTGCGAATCTTATTGCAGATATAACAATTCATCTCCTCAATATTTATCAATCAATGGGCAGGATACTGGCTATCGACTATGGACGCAAACGTTGCGGAGTGGCCGTCACGGATTCTTTGCGTATCGCCGCAAACGGATTGCCGACGGTCCGCAGCTGCGACCTGATTACATTTCTTAAAGACTATTCGTCGAGGGAGAAGGTCGATCTCATTGTTGTCGGTTTGCCGACGACTATGAGCGGCGCTCCCTCGGAAAGCACCCGCTATATAGAACCCTTCCTCCGTCAGCTCGGGCGCGAACTGCCCCATATTGCGGTCGAACGGTTCGACGAACGTTTCACTTCCACCATCGCCCACCGCGAGATGATCGCAGGGGGTGTGCGCCGCATGGAACGCCGAAACAAGGAACTGGCCGACGAGATGGCGGCGGTTCTCATCCTGACCGGCTTTCTCGATTCGCGACTGTACAGCGAAAAGTATGCGCAATGATGAATGGAGACGACAATGCTGACGGATGAGATTTTTTAATTAACTTTGCATAAGGAATCCGAGGCGCATACTTATCCGCCGGAGATTCCGATTGTTTCACCCGACAAGATACACATTATTATATATGGTCTTACCGATATATGTCTACGGACACCCTATTCTCCGCCAGGAGGCCGAAGATATAGAGCCGGATTACCCGGATCTGAAGAAACTTATCGATGATATGTGGGAAACGATGTATGCTACCGACGGAGTCGGTCTGGCTGCGCCCCAGATAGGAAAATCGATTCGCGTCGTCGTTATCGACGGCTCCCCGATGGCTGAGGATTTCCCGGAATGCAAGGATTCCAAGCTCCTGCTTATCAATCCCGAGCTGGAGGTCATCGAGGATGAACCGGCGGTCACCCGCGCCGAAGGATGCCTCTCCCTTCCGGGTCTCTCGGAGAATGTGAAGCGCTTCGAGCATGTCCGCCTCAACTGGCTGGACGAGAATTTCGAAGAACATGAGCAGGACTTCCACGGTTTCCTCGCCCGCATAATCCAGCACGAATGCGACCATCTGGAGGGAGAGGTCTACACCGACCATATCGCTCCTATCCGCAAACAGCTTATCAAGAACAAACTCAACAAAATAGCCTCGGGACGCATCGCCGCCGGCTACCGGACGAAAGCCGCCCCGAACCATAAATAAGTCCCCGGGCCTATATAAGCCCCCGGGTGGGAAATTCTTAATATTGTTATGGCAGACGACAAGAAAATCATCTTCTCGATGGTCGGGGTATCGAAAGTCATCCCCCCTCAGAGACAGATTCTCAAAAATATATACCTCTCTTTCTTCTATGGCGCCAAAATCGGCATCATCGGTCTCAACGGCTCCGGTAAATCTACCTTGATGAAGATTATCGCCGGTATCGACAAGTCGTATCAGGGAGAGGTTGTCTTCAACCGCGATTATTCAGTCGGTTATCTCGAACAGGATCCGAAGCTCGATCCGGACAAGACGGTTATCGAGGTTGTCCGCGAAGGTGTCCAGCCTATCATGGATCTCCTCAAGGAATATGATGAGGTCAACGAAGCGTTCTGCGATCCGGAGGTTCTGGAGAATCAGGACAAGATGGACGCTCTGATGGCTCGCCAGGCTGAACTTCAGGATAAGCTCGACGCCTCCGACGCCTGGAATATCGACAACAAGCTCGAAAGGGCGATGGACGCGCTGCGCTGTCCGCCGGACGACCAGAAGATTTCGACCCTCTCCGGAGGTGAGCGCCGTCGCGTGGCCCTCTGCCGCCTGCTGCTCCAGCAACCCGACATCCTGTTGCTCGACGAGCCTACCAACCATCTTGACGCCGAATCCATCGACTGGCTCGAACAGCATCTCCAGCAATATCCCGGAACCGTCATCGCCGTCACCCACGACCGCTACTTCCTCGACCATGTCGCAGGATGGATTCTGGAGCTCGACCGCGGCGAGGGTATCCCCTGGAAAGGAAACTATTCCTCCTGGCTCGACCAGAAGACCAAACGCATGGCTCAGGAGGAGAAACAGGCCTCGAAACGCCGTAAGACCCTGGAACGCGAGCTGGAATGGGTCCGCATGGCTCCCAAAGCGCGCCAGGCCAAAGGAAAAGCGCGTCTGGCCTCATACGACCGCTTGCTCAACGAAGACCAGAAAGCCCGCGAGGAGAAACTGGAAATTTTTATTCCCAACGGTCCCCGTCTCGGAAACAAGGTCATACTCGGCCACGATCTTGAGAAATCCTTCGGCGAGAAGACTCTCTTCTCGGGTCTGGAGTTCATGTTGCCCCCCAACGGTATAGTCGGTGTCATCGGTCCCAACGGCGCCGGTAAGACTACCCTCTTCAAGCTCATCATGGGGCTGGAGAAGGTAGACAAAGGTAGCTTCGAGGTTGGCGAGACTGTAAAAATCGCCTACGTCGACCAGAACCATAAGGATCTCTCTCCCGACAAGAGTGTCTACGAAGTCATCTCGCAGGGTGTGGACTCCTTCCGTATGGGGGGACGCGACATGAACGCGCGCGCCTACCTGTCGAAATTCAATTTCACGGGTGCTGACCAGGAGAAGAAAATCGGTGTTCTCTCCGGTGGAGAGCGCAACCGCCTCCATCTGGCAATGGCGCTGAAGGAGGAAGGAAACGTCCTTCTTCTCGACGAGCCGACCAACGATATCGACGTCAACACCTTGCGCGCCCTTGAGGAGGGACTTGAGAACTTCGCCGGTTGCGCCGTAGTCATCAGTCACGACCGCTGGTTCCTCGACCGCATCGCGACCCATATCCTGGCGTTTGAAGGTGATTCAAAAGTCACTTTCTATGAAGGTTCCTATTCCGATTATGAGGAATACCGCCGCAAACGCGACGGGGCCGACGCTACTCCCCACCGCATCCGTTACCGCAAACTGACCGACTGATTCACAGCAGTTTGCATATACCTCCTATAAGCGATTCGCATAACAGGAGGCTGTGTCAAAATTGAACTGCACCCCAAAAGTTGGACAAAAAACTTTTGGGGTGCAGTTCATTACGACACAGCCTCTTCTTAATAAAAGAAACGCCCGGCCTCACTACTCGTAAGAGCAGTACATCTATACCAATATCGAGGGCTACAACATTATATTAATCAGCAGTTTGATACGATTTGCCATTTTCACTGGACCTATGGCTTAGTCTAAAATTTTCAAAAGCCACATTTCGGTGCCCTTCCAACCAATTAGCAATTGGTTCAAGGCATGTCGGGTCAGTAACATCAGCCCAAGTACAGGACCACAGTGGTAGACCTAATGACATGAATTTGCGAGTTTCGGTTTGAATAATGTGGATTAATGCTATATCGGAGTGCTTATAAGTAAACCGATCAATTATCAATAGCTGCTTTTCCGCTCTATCCAAAACAACATTTGTGTAGATCTCATCAGGCTTTCTATTCCAATCTTCCACGTCATCATCACGCACCCATAAGGTGAATGGGGTCTCGGTCAATATATTAAATGACTGAGACCGAGGTTTCCAAAGTTTATCTTCAGTAATACCTATAATCAATATCCCCTTGGTAGGCGCATAGAATAAAATGCTGTCACATTTCACTTCAAGATGTGAACAAATTTTATTCAAGTATGATCTCAGTCCTTTATATTTTAGCACCTCATTCTCATTTCCAATCAGCGGAAATTCCCGTTCAGTCATATCAGAGCATAAAGTAAACGACAAAGTCGTGTCTGTACTTTCTACATTTCTTGTTATGTCATTTATATACCAACTATGAGAAGAAAAAGGTATATCTTTCGTTGAATTACAACCGACCAAAAGAATGGTTAATACAATAAATAAATATCCTGCGATTTTCATTGTCGATTCATTTGTTTTAGGTATTCCTTCATTGGAGGTAAGCCCATTTCGGCTCTCCATTCATCTACTTTATCGGAGTCAAGTAGGGTATATGGCACCCTTATACCACTATCATTAAGTATTAATTGTGTGCCATACTTTTGAGGGCGATTGCGCCACATGTCGCAACGGTCTTCCATCATCGCGATAAAAGATTTGTTGAGTTCGTTATCAGCAGCTACTTTATGGAAAAGTGGTAAATACTTTTCAATAGCGTCAAGCGAAGTATGCTGAATCACCTCCCAAATAGCAAAATTTGATTGCCCAACGATTTTAGAAGACGGCCATCCATATTTATCCAGAATATCAAATATTTCTATCTGATTTATGCTGTCATTCCTTTGCATTTCCACAAGGCGAGTCTTTACCAACAGGGTATCATGTGGAAAATCTCGCAACGCGGCAAGATAGGCATGACGCGGCATTTGGTCTCGATAATGGATTGAGTCTAACCGTTCTTTAAGCTTGTGGTCGTAGTTACGCTCAATAAATAATTTTCGTGCTTGCAGGGTATCGCAGAGAATTTTCCATTTCTGAGAAGAGTGCAGGGAAAGTAAATCCTTGTCTTGTCCAATTCTGTCGCTGTACCATTGAGGATATAGCTGTACTCTTGCAAACAGGCGATTGAAAGCTAAGCTTTCATTACCGTTTATTGCCGCTGCACAGGCTCCATTATAAAGATCAACTTCTGCAGGTTTCACTCCGAGAGAAAACGCCTTGTCGAAAAAATTCGAGGCAAGTTCGAAATTTTTTTTCATATAGCACGAATCTGCCTTGTAGATTAGCGTCTTATAGATTTCGATAGAGTCTGATAGGGTCTCATATTCTGGAGCTTCATTATTTGCAGAAGCACTGCAAGTAATAAGAAAATAAGAAACCCAAATCATTAGTTTTTTAGTCATCATATTTGGTGTTTTGTTTAGTTATCGTAAAGTTATCGCCGTTGGATATTCCTTGCCATACCCAAATCGGCACGTTTGCATATCGAGGAGAAAATTTAGGGGCAAAAGAGTTAAATATACCCAACTGGGTATGGCATAGAGGACAGACTTATTCTAATTTTGCAGTGAATAATTCTGCCGTTGGCTTCCGTGATATTGCGCACTCCGAGTTTCTCAAACACCTCATTACAATGTGATAAATCAGAATGAATCTCATTGAATTTTTCAATACTTGTCATCGTAGTTGTAAATCCTTGTCCAAAAAATGGATAATCATTCCCATAATTTAATTTCTTTTAGAAATAATTTAAAAGAATTATTATCACCATTAAAGAATATTTTCTTTATTGATTCAAATATATATCGAAGGTAATCAGATTTGTCAATTTTGGAAGCATATAGATACGGTTTGTACCCATGGATATTAGCTGAGTACCCCAGTTGCTCAAGTTCTCTTACTACCGTTGAGACTGTATTGTAGTGTAGATTTTCTCCAATTTTGACGTTTATCTGGTTCACAGTCATTGGCCCATTTTCCCATATTATAGCCATTATCTGTTCTTGTCTGTTTGATAACCGTTTCATTCCGTACTGAATCTTGAATTGTCTGTATTCTTTTCAATTCTCGGGGCTCTGAATCCTTTTCCTGAGTTGAATTTATAAGTCACTCCAATTTTTACCGTCATAAAAGTTTTCGATGATGTAAAACGGTTATACCCTGATGATTCAGTTTTTATTTTACTTTTTCGTTGCAGCATGTTCTCAATACCAACTGATACAGACCAGTGTTTTCCAAACTGTTTCTGTAATGTCGGATTAAGATTCAGAATCGGGAAGACAGTGATATTGCCAATCTTCATTTTTGAGTTATAGAAGCAACTCATCGTGAGATTGAATCCTTTTAGCAATAAAAATGTGGTGCTTCCCACAAGCTGAAGATAACCGAAAGTATCAAAGAAATCCTTGGCAGAGAGTTTCTGAGAGGTAATCATATATGTCAGACTTGAATAGAGATTCCACCATTTAGTGATGTTGATGAATCCATCGCCGTGAATGAAGAAATTACGGTCTTTCCCTTCGTTATCCCAAGTAAGGTATAGTCTTTCCGGATAATCCGGATTCGAGGTGAACATCTGCCTTATCGGGTTGTCAGTCACTGAATATCCGGCTGCGATTGTAAATCTGCCTGCAAGGACAAAATCAAGACTTACCGCATCGGTGAAACTTGGTGTAAGATTTGTGTTGCCGACTGTATAGGTATAGTTAGAGACCTGTCTTACAACCGGATTCAGCGACTGGAACGAAGGACGCCTTATGTTTCTATAATACCCCATAGCCACAGTATAATCTCCTTTCTCTGTGAGGCTATATGACACATTTGCGTTGGGGAAAAGGTCGAAACGGTCGTAATTTGCCACACCTCCGTTTGTCCCGGAATATTCACCACGTATTCCGGCTTTGAATTTCCATCTTCCGGCTCTGCCATTTGCAGTGGCATATACGGCTGCAATATTCTCGCCATACGAGGTGTCATAATCAAATCGGGGATTTATAAGCCATGTTCCGTCTTTGGAAAATTTATGAAACGAATTGTTTGAGACATCGTTGAAAGTATATTTGCCACCGACATTGATATTCCAGCTCGGATTGAACACCTTGCGGAACGACAGATCTGTCACAAATACATTGTATCTGTTACGGCTGTCACTCCTGTAAACAGAGTCATTGGGTAAATAAGACCAGCGCATTACATTATCCTCGGCCACAGAAGAACTCTGATAGTTATAATTCGAGATAAGCTTCAACACTGAGCCTTTATTGTCAGTTGAGTGGGACCAGTTGAAAGCAACATTGAAATTATGGAAGCTATCCTGAGTGTTATATGAGCCTGATGTACTCCCATTAAGGTCTGGGCTTGACATATAGGTCTCCGAAGTTGACTGATTACTGGATTTATTGGGGTTGTAGTCAAACTGAAGTCCTATTTGATCTCTGCCGGTCGGCTCATAAAATATACCAAGAGACATATTCCCTTGAATAGCTTTATCCTTACGGTGTGACACGCCGGTCATCTCCTGAGACGCAGCCGAATTGGTCGTTTCTTCATGAGAGGTATATTTCTCCGACGGGCTTCCGTTTACGTTGCCGTTGAAGTTAACTGTCCATCGTCCTGTATGTAATCCAAGATTTACAAAAGGATTTATCCATTGTTTATACTCTCCTGCTGTCACGTTCAGGCCGGTTGATCCATCGAGGCCATCGACACGATTGCGTTTCAGATTTATTCTGATAACGCCACCTGAAGAATCGGCGCTGTATTCAGCACCGGCTTTGGGAATAATCTCGATTGTAGCGATAGATGACGATTGGATAGATTTCAGATATGACATAAGCTGATTTCCAGACATATTTACTTTACGGTCATCAATATAGACTGAAGTACCACCTTGTCCATAGATTGACAACATATCATCGGTAGCCCACACTCCGGGAGCAGTTTTCAACAGCTCCTGAGCATCCTTATTGGCAGATAGCGGATTTGCTGCTACATTCAAGACAATACGGTCTGCTTCTCTTCGTATCAGAGGTGCCTTTACAACTACCTCCTGCAATGTGGTTGAAGACTGTCTTAGAACGATTCTACCCATATCAGATTGTATCTGGGAAAGCATAACATCTTCATATCCTATAAATGACACTCTGATTTTATTACAATTAGGCCCGACTTCAATTCTGAAGTTTCCGGAAGCGTCTGTCACTCCACCGCCAACAACTGAATCAGTCGCAAATGCTGTGATATTGGCAAATTCAACAGGTGTT
>JAAVDN010000019.1 GCA_014801785.1 Bacteroides sp.
CGCTTGCCATTTAACCTTGTCGTTCAGTCGCTTAGCCCGCTAAGCTCCTTCACTCCGCGGCCAAATGGCCGGCGCGATAGCCGCGTTTTATACACTCATTTATTTTGAACAGCTACTTATTAAACAATTATATCAGTTCGCTAATAGGCATAATTTTTGCGACATATGAGTATCTTTTTGCCTTTAGATCCAGTTCCTTAGATATTTTGATTTCCTTCGTTGAATCAAAATGTAATACAATATAATAAGGTGCATTCATTGGGTTAAATCCATGTTGTACCAATGTATCTTTTGTCCAAATCTGAAAGGTGCCTCTACTCTTTAATTTATACAAATGGCAGTCCTCTCCATTTGTATGGAGAAGAACATACTGCAATCTTTCGAAGCCCGGTTTTACCAACAATGAACCCTTCGAGTCTCCAGCTCTCAAGTAACACATACCCTTCTCAAGCATAATCTTTTTGGTCGATTTTCTTGCATGGTTTACCATAACCATGGGTTCAGTCGGACTTGCTTGTAAAAGTTTCTTCATTCTTTCAGCAATTACGGGATGATCCAACTCTTCGCGACGCTTATGGCCTATTTGAAGATACTCACTTTCTTTATCAATACCAATGAATCTTCGGCCAAGCAAATTAGCAGCCACTCCGGTTGTGCAACTTCCAGCGAAGGGATCTAATATAAGTTCTCCCGGTCGAGTAGAAGCTAGAATTATTCGATAAAGTAGTTTTAATGGTTTCTGGGTAGGATGTTGACCACATTTCATTTCCCAAGGTCTCACGATAGGTATTTGCCAAACATCTGGCATACGTTTACCATCATTTATTTCCTCCATCTTTTTACAATCGAAGAAGTGAGGATGACTTGCGCTCTTCCTAGCCCAAATAATATATTCTGCAGTAAAACTGAAAAATTGAGTTGATAAAGTTGGACGAGGGTCAGATTTCTGCCAAACAATAATATTCAAAATCTTAAAACCCAATTGCTGCAAACACGTAGCCACACTAAAAATATTGTGGAATGTTCCACTCACCCATATAGTGCCTTCAGGCTTAAGCACATTTCTACAAGTCTCAATCCACTTATAGTTGAACTTATTTATTTCATCTAATGGTTTTTCTTGGTCCCAATCGCCTTTATCAAACTTCTTATATTGACCATTGATGCACATTGTCTTCCCCTTAGATAAGAAGTATGGTGGATCTGCAAATACCATATCCACAAATCCATTGATTACTTTTCTCAGTTCTATAGAGTCTCCACAATATGTACTGAAATTATCAAACTGGGAATAGGGTGTCATAATCACTAACTATAACGGTATGTCAAATAGGGATGGAACAGTCTGTTGTTCTTTAAGGACATCTGATGGTTCCTCCAAATTAAAATTATAAACCAAAGCCTCAACGATACTATGGCGATTTTCTACACTTCCTCCATTATGATAGAAATGATCTTTTGTCATTACATTAAAATTATTCCAAAATCGTTCCATCATCACATTCTCTCTAAATTCATTATGATGCCAAGTCGACAATATGAATTTAGCAGGAGTCTCAGATAAGAGTATAAATAACGTTTCCTCATCTTCCTCTGTCCAACCATTATAATAATCAACGTAACGTCCATAATAAGGAGGGTCACAGTAAATGATATCTCCCTTAGTCGCTTGTCTGATTAGATCAACAAATGAAATATTATTGAAACTCCAAGAACTGGACGCGATTATTTGACGTACTCCTGCCACTTGATTGCATATCTTAGTAATATAGGCGGAAGCAAAACGTTCAGGCTTCTTACAAAATGGAATATTCCAATCACCTTTTTTATTGAAGCGCATCATTCCATTAAATCCAGCCCTTGAGAGAAAAATGAAATCAAATGGGTCTCCATTACTATTGAATCTATCTCTGACAGTTCTGTAATAGTCATAACCATTATTCCCTCCCAGTCTTAGGTACTCGCCCTCCCTTTCCAGATAACAACGCATTTTCCCAGCTGTGATGTCTCCGGATTGAAGTTTTTGGTAAAAGTTAATTATATGAGGATTAGTATCACCAACAATATGATCACCCCTTACTATAGAGTTAAGACCAACTACTCCAGTACCAAAGAAAGGTTCAATCCAAGTAGCTGTATCCAAATCTATCCCTGATCTTAGTATCAGGTCATTAATCCAAGGCACTAGCTTTGTTTTAATTCCTTGAGACTTTATCGGCGGTATTTGTACGTTCATCTTCATTTCAGTTTATCTAAAAGGATACTGTTTGTTCTATATGCCTTATAGGTTTCAAGATTATTATAATTGGGTACACAAGGACCATAGAGCTTCGCATCTGCCTTATTATAATAGTTCATCCAATAGTCATCAAACACCTCTTCCCCTAATTCTGCGAATGGACCACTTCCAGAAATTAGCTTTTCTATGTCATCGGTTCCCCCTATATTCCTGGTATTGCCACTACCGGGACGATCTAAAGCAATCTTCCATTTTGGTTGTACAAAGAAAATGAAATTTTCAATTACAGATTTAATTTTTTCCAGTTGAGATATAGAATAAACAGTCTTCTCAGACTCCAGACCTTTTGTCTGCTCATACAATATCCCAACCACCATGTGACACTTGTAGTCTCCGTAGGGATGATTCATACTCATTCTTTCAGAACGATTTCTAAAGTAACCCCAATAAGATCCGAGAGTAAGACCATTTGCTTTCTTACCTTCATAATAGCTGGACTTAAAGTCCACTGCGAACAGATTACCCTCATCATCTTTAAAAGTCAAATCAGGATAGTAGTTTTGTTTGGAAGGTAACTCCAAAACCAACCCATTCTTTTTAGCAAATAATTCCAGCTTCGGAATAAGAAGAATTTCAATTATCTTAGAAACAACCTTTGTATCATTGGTGATAGTATAGATGTTTTTGTCGACATCTATAAAACCCTTGACAATCCACTCATTATTGGTCGTTTCAAGGAATGTCTTATAGGATGCGATTTCCGCGCTTAGAAGTCTATTGAATATTTCGGCAGTCATTTTTATTGAGGTTATTTGTTTGATACAATTAATTCCCGAACATTCACATTTATAATATTCGATATTTCGGTCAATGTAACTAAATCCGGTTGTGATGTATTGGTACACCATTTGGATACAGTGGCAGGATCCTTACCAACTTGCTATGCAAGCCACTTCCCCGTATGTCCTGTTTCCGCTAATACAGCCTTAATTCGGTTAAGTTTTCGTGTTTCTTCTTTTATTGTCATTATTTCATTAATAGAGCTTGAACGTAAATTTAGTTATTTTTATTCTACCCCACAAATATTCGGCTATGCTTTTAACTAAAGTTACTTAGCAAAGCGACAATACACATAGTCAAGCATCCTATATGGCCTTAATTTAAGGATTACGGTCCGAATGGAGCGTAATGGCACTGAGAGAGAAACCGGTCGATGTCGGCTTGGGTGTACCAATATTTGTCTCCGTGATGGGAGTAGCCGAGGAGGCCGTTGTCGCGGAGGCGTTTCAGATAGCGATCTTTTACGCCGAGGAGAGTCATCAGCGCTTTGTTGTCATAGATGCGGGGTTCATCTTCTACGGGAGAGGGCTTCTACTCTTTCGATGAGATGAAGAAGCATTGAGTGAAGTTGTGTGTCATGTTGAGGATTGTTTGCGTAAGTCATTCAGATTTGAGTGATGGTGTTGAAAATGGTCGGCAACATTTGCCATAACGCCGGAACAACTGTTGCGGTCGGCAGTACATCCATCTATATGGATGTGGAGATGTTACGATGGCTAATCACAGAAGTAATCAGTCATCGGAATATCTATCGGATCAATCATAAATCTGTTTGCCTAAATGGGTGAATGGATATCCGGGTGAATGGGTATATACCCATACACCCGTTTACCCCAATAGATGTTTATACATTTTGGTATATGCATAATCCTTTCCCAAATTAGGTAGATGCAAAGTTAGTTTTCGGCTACTTAGCTGTTCAAAAATAAAACGATNTATGTTTATTTTTGAATCTTGAGTTATAAAACTTGCTCTCGCTTGCCATTTAACCTTGTCGTTCAGTCGCTTAGCCCGCTAAGCTCCTTCTCTCCGCATCCGATTTGCCGGCGCGATAGCCGCGTTTTAGATGCTCATTTATTTTTATCAGCTACCTACTTTAAGAAAAACATTTGCGATATNGGTCTTGTTATAGCGGTATGAAAACGCTGAGTATAGCGGTGTTATCGGCGGGANCGATTCTTCTTATGGCTTCCTGNGGTAACTCCGGTAAACAAAAAGANAACGAGATTACTTTTACATCCTACAACTTCGATATGATGTCGGAACTGACCGACCCTGACAGCATCGGCGGGCGGGAAGGTTCCCTTTGCCGTGTTGTCGGAGAGGGCGTTCTNCCTGTCGGTGTGGGAGANAATGATATATCTACCCTCAGGGACTCCCTTGAAAATATGGGAAAGGTCATATTTACAGAAAANGGGGAGGCTTCTCCCCGNTATGGTCATGAACTCCGTCCTGCTTCTGCGGAGGAGGCTACTTCTGAGGCCGGAAATTATGTTTCCAACACATTGANGTTGACACTCCTGACTTCCCGGCTGGCGGTCTGGCAGGATTATGTGGAGCTATATGCATACGGNGCAGCTCACGGACGGAGCCAGACCTCTTTCCTTAATTACGATATAAAGAACAATCGCATCATATCTTTGCGGGACCTTCTTAAACCCGGTTATGAAAAAGAGCTTATCCCGATGCTTGAGGAGAAAGTGAAGGAGAATCCGGAGGTGTTTCGCGATGCTGAGATAGANATTCCTTCCAATTTCCGCATAACCTCCCGCGGNGGGCTGACATTCCTCTATCCTGTCTATGATATCGCTCCTTTCTCGGCGGGCGAAATAAGCGTTTCGTTTTCCGCGTATGAACTCGGCGAGATGCTCAGTCCGCTCGGTGAGGATCTTCTCCTGGGAGGGGAGTGGTGAGGGGCGCCAGACGGATTGTAGCTCCGCGAGCCGGAAAGTGAAGGGTCAGTATTTCAGACGAGGATTCATATTCGGCACGCAGTCCGGATTTCAATCTTCTGCCGGAGGCTGTTGTCCATTCAAAATCATAAATACCGGGGATTCCTGTCGGATGCAGTATTCCCTTGATGTCGCCGNGTTTCCAATCGCCCGGCATTTTCATTGCCCCTTTCTCATACAGGAGATAAATGGGACCGTTCTCTTNCGGGATGACGAGACGCAACGTATAGTTGCCTCCAAGGATAGCCCGGTCTGAATCCATATTATAGTCGAGTATTCCCCATAAACCACTCCGAGGGGTGTCAGTTGATGGATTATTATCATTTTCCCCTTCCCCCGAAGCGTTAATCGGGTCTGCGATTGATTCTCGATATATCAGACGTCCGCTCTGGCGCAGAATTATCTCGGGGAGGGAAATAATTCCGGCTCTTTCAGGACGAAAGGAGATACGGGCAATAGGAAAGAAAGGGTATGGAATTTCAAAAGAAACTGACGGGACGTTGCATCCGGCTGTCAGAATCCATACTCCATNGCTTTGGGCGAGACGCCAGAGATTATCACCTCCCCGCAGATTAAATCCTTCGGATGCGCGGAAGAAAAGCGAGTCGGTCAGGTCGGGAAGTCGGGAGAAAGTTAATGAGACGGCATCGGAAGAGGGGTATAGATTATCTTCTGACGAGTCGGATTCAAAATCGACCTTCATGCGCAGTCCGTAGCCGTAATCGTCAGTCAGATCGAGACTCCATCCGGAGGGNGTTCCCCTTCGCATCGATGGGGGTTCGGTNGCGTGTGTTCTCAGGAGGAGACAGTCGGGCGCCTCCATCAATGAGGTAATGATAAAAGCTGAATCGACCGGTTCAGGGGATGAGAACCATTCGGCGTCAGTATCTGCCGGCGCAATTGCAGTCAGGAGTAGGAAAGGAATCATAACGGATGCCCTAAGAGTCCGGCTGTAGCGGTGACTATGCCGACGATAGCGAAAATGAGAATAATGATTCCTATACCCCGGTTGATGAGCCACATTGATCGGACATTGAAATGGCTCCTTAGTTTATTGACCAGATAAGTCACCAAATACCACCATCCGATGGCCCCGGCGACAATCGCAAGGTATCCGACAATATAATGATAGAATTTATGATTGGGAGCAAGGAAGTTGAAACGGGCGAAGAGACCGATTATCAGGAACAATATCAGGGGATTGGAGAATGTGAACAGGAATCCTCCGAGCATATCCTTGGCCGGAGATCCGCTTTCGGTGTCGGGTTTGCGTATTGTCGCAGTCGGATTTTTTCGGAAAAGATAGACTGCGAAAGCGATTAGGACTGCGGAACCGACAAGCTGTATCACATCATGGTTGCTTTCGAGGAAATCCTCGATGAACGCCAGTCCGAATCCGGTCAGCAGACAGTAGATGACATCGGAAGCAGCCGCTCCAATGCCGGTAAAGAGGCCGGTGCGCCGACCCTTGTCCAGGGTGCGCTGAATACATAGAATCCCTACCGGCCCCATAGGAGCTGAGACAAACAGTCCGACGGCAAGTCCACGCCAAAATATTGACAGTAGGTTTTCCATTAAGTTGAGGGTGTAGTCAATAGGAGACGATATATCCTCCGAAAGTTGTCGGCAGACAACGGTATCGTTTCAGACCATAGCGGTTATGCTTGTTGGAGGCCGGTCCTGAAATTGGGTTTCCTGCCGCCATTGTCACATCGTAGTGGGATCCGCATACAGGACAGATGGCATCGAAGGAGACAGGGTCAACGTAGACCCTTATTTCAGGACTCCGCTCGACAGGACATGACAGGTCGTAGGCCAGAGGAGTGTTTGTGTCTCCTGTATATGGATCCATTCCTCCGATAAGCAGGACACCGCCGAATCCTGTTCTGGAGTCGGAGAGATATGGGAATCCTGAAGGCTGAACAGGGGAGGTCTGGAGGGTGAAGTATCTGAAAATTCCGAAACCGGCGACCCCATAGCTGTTCCATAGAGCAGGATCGGCCATACTTATCTGGACCGGCATCTGAGGGATGCGGTCGTCATTGACTTCGTGACAGCCGCCGCTACATAGAGCGACGGCTGTCATAAGTATTAATGCCGGTTTGGCGGAATATCTCATATTTAGAAATTAAGGGCCGAGAGGACTTGACTGAACTGCGAGACCATCTGGTTCATCGGTCCGGCGACCATCGGTTTCATGATTGCCGGAATTTCCAGATTGACCGCTACATGGGCGCTGCAGTTCTCTTCATCCTTAGGCTCGATATGAAGAGCCAGACTCAAGGGGACCGGAGCTCCGACGCCGGAGAGTTCTATCAGACGGGGTTCTTCGAGTCGCGTCTGCTTGAGCGTCAGCGAGCCGACGGGGCCTCCGGGAATTGTTATGGAGTCGGGAGTGAAAGTCATGCTCTCGAAGATCTGACGCTTGTCCTCCGGGATGCGGTCGGCCGGAAGATTGGCCAGTATATCCCGCAATCCTTCAATATTGCGTAGTTTTCCGAATACCTTTTCCGCCGAAGCGTGGATGAGGGTCGGATCGCTTTTGTAGGTTGCCATCGGGAAATAATCAGAATTCGCGTTCAGCGCTCTTGTTGGGAACCCAGTTGGCCGGATCCTTTCGCCATTCCTTGAGAGTCTCGACGTCGCAGGGGCGTATGTAGTTGATTTCGCGTGCCACATCGATCATGGCCGAATAGTTGGAGATGGAAACGAGTGTGACATCGGCTTCGCGGAAACGCTTGACGGAGACGGGGAACTCGTAGGTGAAGAGCGATACCATTCCTTCAACCTGACATCCGGCCGTGCGAAGAGCTTCAACAGCTTTCAGGGAACTGCCGCCGGTCGAGACAAGGTCTTCGACGACAACTACTTTTGCTCCGGGCTTGAGATTTCCCTCGATAAGATTCTCCAGACCGTGGTCTTTGGGCTGGGAACGGACGAAAGCGAAGGGAAGTCCGAGAACGTCGGCGACTATGGCTCCGATGGCGATCGCTCCGGTAGCGACGCCGGCTATGGCGTTGGCTTCCGGGTAATGTTCGAGAATCATGCGGGCCATCTCGACCTTGATGAAGTTGCGGATATCGGGATAGGAGAGGGTTTTACGGTTGTCGGTGTAGATAGGAGAGTTCCAGCCGGAAGCCCAGGTGAACGGGTTTTCGGGCTGCAGCTGAATAGCACTGATCTGAAGGAGTTTTTCAGCGAGGAGTCTGTCGGGAGTCTTCATAAGTGACAATTTTAGTTTGGTTATAAGAGGCGAAGCCTGTGAGGGGATTGGTCCCTATCATCTTGCAAAGTTAGCGAAAAATGACGGAATGAGGTTAAAGAGAGATGTAAAAAATGCAAAAGATGGTGTCTTAGACCTATTGAGCGTCAAATAAAGAAGTATATCAAATATAAAGAGGTATATCGAATAAAGAGGGATGATTAAATAAAGGCGTNCGCAGATGATTAGGAAACNGTTGTTNCTGAACAGAAGTGGCGCGGTGGTGTTTCAACTGTATGAAAAGAATGATGATAGTNGGAGCCTCCTCGGGNATTGGTTACGGGTGTGCTCGTTTTCTTCTTGAACGTGGCGTGTCTNTGGGGTTGGCCTCCAGAAGGACTGCCCCTCTTGAAGCGCTTGCCGATGAATTCCCGGGGCAGGTTGTTTATGAGTCTATTGATGTCGCGTCGCCTGATGCGCCGGAACGTATTCGTTCCCTTGCCGCCCGGATGGGAGGCCTGGATTACTATTTTCACGTTGCCGGTATGGGCACCGGTAATTCTGAGCTTGATCCTGAGACGGAGGCAGAGATATTCGGGGTCAATACTGTCGGTGCGGTGCGTTGTGTGGCGGCCGCTTATTCCCTGATGAANGAGCGTGGCGGAAATATTGCTGTNNTGACCTCGGTCGCCGGNACAAAAGGAATAGGTGATATGGCAGCTTATTCGGCTTCAAAGGGTGCTGTCTCGGAATGGCTCGTTGCTCTTGAACAGCGTGCCAGACGTGACAAAGTGCCCGTNNGCTTTACNGATATCCGCCCGGGATTTATCGATACGCCGTTGCTTGGCGGGAAGCGTCAGATGATGGAGATGTCGCTGGAATATGCGGTGCCCCTTATAATCGGTGCGCTTGCGAGACGTCCTCGGGTAGCTGTCATTGACTGGCGCTGGAATCTTGTTGTCGGACTATGGCGGNTGATACCGAACTCGCTNTGGGTTCGCATTCCGTTGCGGATGGACGCGNTATAACNGATNNGNCTATATTTTNANCAGCTACTTATGAATGATTAGAAAGATAAGATGGANTTACGCAGGGAAACATTGACACGTTATATATTGCCGTTGCGCGAGGGGGGNTCCATGCCCGGNCTNGCCGAGGCNGCTGACGGCTTCCGATATGCCGTCAAGATGTTNGGAGCCGGTCATGGAGCAAAGAGNCTNATATCGGAACTTGTCGGCGGATTGGTCGCCAAAGCTTTCAAATTTAATGTCCCGGAACTTGTTTTGCTTGATATCTCNCCTNTGTTCGGTATCACTGAGCCGGACGAAGAGGTGCAGGAACTTCTACGTAAATCGGAAGGGCTCAATCTTGGGCTCCATTTTCTTGACAGAGCCACNACATTTGATCCCTCGGTCAATGATATTGATGAACTGACTGCTTCGAAGATTGTCTGGCTGGATGCTTTCCTGACTAACGTTGACCGCACGCGTCTGAATCCTAATATGATGAACTGGCGTGGAGAGCTATGGTTGATTGATCATGGAGCATCCCTCTATTTTCATCATTCCTGGCGTGATGTCGAGGANGCGTTGCGGGATCCTTTCCCATATATCAAGAACCATGCGCTTCTGCCGCGCGCAACGCGNCTTGAGGAGGCTGATTCCCTTATGCGTCAGGCTATAACCCCCCGCACCCTCTCCAAGATTATTGACCTTATACCGGAGGCGTGGCTTGAGGAGGAGGGGAGCGGGATTTCAGCATCGGAGCGTCGGGAGACTTATCGCAGATTCTTGCTCGGACGCCTTCAACAGAGTCGTCTTTTTGTTGAAAGGGCCATAGAGGAACGGAAGAAGCTTCCTCCAGAGATATTGAATCCCAAGAAACCGGAACTTTTCAGACTTCCTAAGAAATGAAAGCGGATTATAATGCTAAATCAGGAGCNCCCGGCAATATGNCCGGGANTGTCCCGGACAGGAATCTCTATGAGTATGCGGTTGTTCGGTATGTTCCTCGCGTTGACCGGCAGGAGTTTATAAATGTAGGGTTGATAATGATGTCGAAGCGGCGTCGGTGGATACGAGGAGCGATNTGGATTGATGAGTCGCGTCTGCGCGCGTTCGACCCTCATGTCGATATTCCCCGTCTCTGTAGGCANCTCACCCTTTTTGAAGATTGTGAGGCCCCCGGACGGGATCTTCCCGTCGAGGAGCGTTACCGTTGGCTTGTCGCCTCGAAAAGCGCTGTTATACANACCTCTCCCTCGCATCCGGGATTTGCCGAAGATCCTGATGTCGAGTTCGATCGCCTGTTGGCCGACCTGGTCAAGCCTCCTGCTTTGTAATGCAGGGGGATGGCGATACCACATTGAATGGCTATACAATAGGGGAGGGGGTATAAAATAAGAAAGAGTTGATTTCACAATCAACTCAGACTCTTGGCTTAACTAAATAAATTCTTACATGTCTTAAAATCTTGCTTTCATAGTATCGTCCACAAAAGTATTAAAAATATTTTAAGGTAAGAAAAACGTTCGGTTAAAAGATGTTAATAGTTTTGCTTTTGCTGTGAGATANCTCCCTGTTGGGNNACATCGGAAACCTTTACCCAACAGGGAGGTATGGAATATTTCCTTTTATCTAAGCAAAAAGTTTATCTAAGCAAAAAGAATCAGGGATTGTAGAGNTCCTTGTTATAGAAATCAAGGATAGCGTTGGCNCTTTGCAGAAGTGTTTTGGCCTGCGAATCGGGATTCAGCCGGATGGCCGCCAAATAGTCGCTGATAGCTTTGCCACGTTGCGACAGGCTCCAGTAACGCATTCCGCGCAGAATAAGGGNCTCTTCGGTCTCCCCTTTGCTATTCTCGGGATCAGCCTCGATTATCTGAGTAAGTTTCTCGATGCTTTTTGAAGCAGGTTCCCCCGCTTCGATGGATTGTTTTATATCTTCAAGTGTCATGGCAGGGTTGGCTATGGTTATTCTCAGAGGGAGACGACCTGTCCTACCGAGATTCCGCCGAGGGCGAAGTAGGTCGGGACGGTCAGGCCATATTGGTTGGCGACGTTAGACTCCATTGTAAAGTAGAGATAGGAGACAAGTCCGATTGAGCGGAGATCGACCGGTGTCCAGCGGGTAATGATTCCGGCTTCAACATTCTCCGAATCCTTGATGTCGGCAAGATTGAAGGAAACGCTTTTCTCAGTGCCGTCGGAAGCGACGCCGTGTATGACCAGCCGGAAGTAATCTCCTTCTTCGAANTTGCGTCCGAAAGCATCGCCGTTAAGCATATAATAATAGGCGTAGGAGGTATTGTTGACATATATCAGCATCGGGCTGAACTCCGTGTTGTTTGTCAGCCGGAACTCGCAGCTGTGTTCTCCTTCATCGGCCTGGGCCGCTTCGGAGGAATTCCAGAAAGCTACTAAAAAAGGAGTGCCGGCGCCCGTCATCCCTTTTCCTCCGCAAACCTGATAGCAGTAGGGGGAAAGATACATAGGATCATGAAAGGAGGTTTCTGTCGAACGGCTGGCGACGAATCCGTTGACGGTCTGCCATTCGCTGATGACATGCGAGAAGGTGAAGTCGCCGATTTCGAGGGCTCCTTCGCGTTGGAAATCAGACCAGACGCCGTCCGGCTTGAAACTCAGTCCGGTACGCCCGAAATCAGTATAAAGTTCCTGAATGACATTGACCGGCGTGTTGTCATCATCGTCCGAGCAGGAGGTCAAGGCTCCTCCGAGAAGAACCGTTGCAAGAATAGGGAAAAGTAATTTCTTCATTTTATGATATTGCGGTGTTGTTGTTTGGGATATTGCCTCTAAAGAGAGTGGGTCGGCTGCAGAGTGATACCTTCCGCTTCCACATGGGCTCCCATGAAAATCGAGGCGAGTTCCGAGAAGCGAACGGGATTTTCGGTTGTAAGAAACGAGACGGAAGCGCCATGTGAGCATGCCCGTTCCATCTCCGGATGGCGTCGCAGGTAATCAGCGAGGGAATCAGCGACAATATCCCCCTGTCCGACAATCCTTACCTGCTCATCGACGTAATTCCTTATTTTGGGAGCAAGAATCGGATAATGGGTGCATCCGAGGATAATCGTGTCAATGAGCGGATCTTTCTTTTTCAACTCATCGATATATTTTCTGACGAAATAGTCGGCACCGGGTCCGAGCCCCTCGTTCTGTTCGATAAGGTAGACCCACATCGGGCAAGCCTGTCCCGTCACGGTCGTGTCTGGATACAGCTTGGCGATTTCGATATCGTATGATCCGGAGTCAATAGTTCCACGCGTAGCGAGCACTCCAATATGACCGTTTCTGGTCAGTTGGCCGCTGATCTCAGCTGTCGGACGTATCACTCCGAGCACCCTTTTGCGCGGATCAATCCTGGGCAGATCGCGCATCTGGATCGTGCGCAGAGCTTTTGCCGAGGCTGTGTTGCAGGCAAGTATGATCAGGTTACATCCGCGGGCGAAAAGTTCTTCGACCGCTTCGAGAGTGAAGCGGTAAATAAGGTCGAACGACCGATTGCCGTAAGGAGCGCGGGCGTTGTCGCCCAAGTAAAGATAATCATACTGCGGGAGTCGGCTTCGGAGATCCTTGAGAATTGTCAGTCCCCCGTAACCGGAATCGAAAACGCCTATCTTACCCGGAATCATATCCATAAATTAATAACGCTGATTTTGGGATTTTGTCGAGAGTGGAGATCTATAACCTAGAACCTTATAAACGANTAAGGCGGCGTCGCTTTCGGCGACAGCCGCCTTACTTGTTATTTTAGCAGCCCTCAGGAAGGAGTGTATCAGTTAATACCGAGTTTGGCCTTTACCTGCGGAGTGATATCCTCGACAGGGGAGGAGAAATAGAGCACCAGCTGAGGTTCCTTGACCTGAATCAGAGAATAGTGACCTTCGCGGCCCACAGACTCTACTGCCTGCTGGAGCTTGGCCTGAATCGGACTCATGAGCTCAGCCTGCATTCTCTGCAGATCCTGCATTGCAGACTGCTCGAAAGTCTGGAGTTTCTGCTGATAGTCCTGCAGTTCGCGAGCCTTACGCTCCTTGATGGCGGGGAGCTCATCCTCCTTCATGTTGGAGAATTCCTCGTAGAGACGTTTCATCTCTTCTCCGAGTTTGGAATATTCGGAATCATATTTCTTGGAGACTTCGGCAAGCTTAGCCTGCGCGTCAGCGAACTCGGGCATCAGCGACATGACGGTGTTGACATCGACGAGGCCGATCTTCATATCGGCGCTCTGGGCGGAAGCCAGCATCGGAAGGATGAGGGCAACGGCCAAAAGGATTTTCTTGATCATTTGTTATTGTGATTGTTTTGTTTGTTTTCAGATTGTTNAATCAATAAGCAAGTGTATATCAGCTGCTTATCAGTGGTCGGGATACTGTCTCTTGGTAAGTGTCTTTAGCGGGAATATCCTAATTTGGCGAGGACATCATTAGAGACATCGATTCNGGGAGAGGCNAAGACAATCGCCTGCGAGGAGGCGCGGTCGAAGATAGTCTGGTAACCCTTCTCTTCGGCAACGGCTTTTATCGCATTATAGACATCCTCCTGGATAGGNTTCATCAGCGACTGGCGCTTCTTGTAAAGCTCTCCTTCGGGACCGAAATATTTGTANCGGGTATCAGTGGCTTCCTTTTCTTTGGCCACGATCTCTTCCTCGCGTTTTTTCTTCTGGTCGTCGGTCAGNAAAACCATGTCGGCCTGATAGTTCTTATACATCGTTTCGGCGGCCTTAGTCAGCTCGTCAACCTCCTTCTCCCATCTGAGGGAGACCTGGTTGAGTTGCTCGTTTGCCATTTCGTANGCCGGGACATTGCGGAGGATATATTCCATATCCACAAGCGCGTATTTCTGGGCCATAGCCGGAATGAATGCGGCTATGACAAGGGCGATAGCCAGGATTATTCTTTTCATATTCTTTTGTTTTTATCACTCCCTGGTGAAATTCAGGGTCTACCGTTTGAAATGTTTAGTGTAGCGGGATTGGGAGATATTATCCGCTCCTACGGTAGATTAGACCGTTCAGGAGGGGAAAAGGTTTAGAATTCCTGTCCGAGCACGAAGTGGAGCTGGCTTCCTCCTCTCCGACCCCAGACCTTGTCGAAACCATANCCCCAGTCTATACCGAGGACNCCGAGCATCGACAGGTAGATTCTGACNCCGACTCCTGCCGAACGTTTGAGATTGAACGGAGAGAACTCCTTAACCGAAGTCCAGGCGTTGCCCGCTTCGGCNAAGGCGAGGGCATAGATGGTTGTCGCCGGCTGGAGCATAAACGGGAAGTGGAGNTCGAAAGTGAATTTCGAATAGGCATAACCTTCATATCCCCANGGTGTGAACTGTCCGTTGTCGTAACCTCTCATCGAAATTGTCTCCGTAGCGTATGTCGAGGAGCCGCTCATTCCGTCGCCGCCGAAATAGAAGGTTTCGAAGGGTGATTTGAACCATTTGTTGTATGATCCGAGAAGACCGAAATCCGCACGGCTCATCAAAACAAGAGTCCAGCTACCGTCAGGGTCAGTNAGCGGAGTGAAGGTCTTTGATTTGAACTTGACCTTCCAGTATTCAATCCATTTGTAAAGCTCCGTCTGAGCATTCTGGTTGTGAAGTTGGTCGGCCTGATAAGCGAGCTGTTGCCAATTATGTTTGCCGCGGAAGAGGCTCAGCGGGGGAGTGAACGTACCCTCGACNGAGAAACTGGATCCACGGCGCGTATAAATCGGATTATCGATACTTGTGCGTTCGAGAATCAAAGATAGCGCGAGCGAGTTGGAGGTTCCGTTATGCATGTAATAGAGGTAATCCCAATTNTTGAGATAATACCATCTGTAGGAGAGAAGAGCCTGGAAACGGAAATAGTCGTCGGGCCAGGTCAGACGCGTTCCGAAGCCGACGGAGACTCCGGCCAGCTGGATGACCTTATTGGGGTCGTAGGCATTCTGGTATGCGTAGGTGTTGTAGTTTGTTCCGAAGTTACCCTGTGTGTATAGGGAGTTTAGATAAGCGTTATACCAGTTGTTGCCGTAGAAAGCGGAGTTGATACCTGTCGAGCGGCTGTAGTCNAGGGAGACCGAAAGGGAGTTGGGTCGTTTGCCTCCGAACCAGGGGTCNTAGAACGACAGGTTGTAGCTTTGGTAATATTTAGCGTTGGTCTGCGCCGAGATAGAGAGGGTCTGTCCGTCGCCACGCGGGATAATTCCCTTGTAGGCTGANGGATTGAACAGGTTGCGCATCGAGAAGTTGGTGAAAGTCAGTCCGACCTGTCCTGTGATACCGGTCTGTCCCCAACCGAANGANATCTGNACCTTGTCGTTNGCCTTTGACTCCAGTCCGAAGACGATATCGACTGTTCCNTCGTTTTCGTTCGGTTCNGGGCGTATATCCATGTTCTCAGGATTGAANTGGCCTGAGGCTGCGATTTCACGCGCCGAGCGCATNAGGTCGCTCTTTGAGAACAGGTCTCCGGGGCGNACGCGCAGGTCGCGGCGGATAACNTTCTCGTAGAGCTGGTCGTTNCCGTTGATTATCACCCGGTTGATTCTTGCCTGAGGACCCTCGAAGACTCTCATCTGCAGGGCGACGCTGTCTCCCTTGACATTCTCCTCGATCGGAACAAGCTGGAAGAAGAGATAGCCGTTGTCGAGATAGAGGTTGGCGACGGCGTCTTCATCNTCCGTTGTNCGTTTGGTCAGGCGTTTCTGNTTATAGACATCCCCCGGGAAGATGCCGAGCATNGAGTTNAGNACATCGGTCGGATANACCGTGTTGCCGACCCAGGATATATCTGAAATATAATAGCGCTGTCCTTCGTCAACNGTCAGGAAAACATCNACACTCTTGTCGTCATANCGGGNGACTGAATCCTTNAGGATGCGGGCGTCGCGGTANCCGAGTTCATTATATTTCTGAATGATACGGTTGCGGTCATCCTTGAAGTCGGAATCAACGAACTTCTTCTGCTTGAAGATNTTGAGCAGATTTCCGTTTTCGTTGGTTTTCTTCATCGTCCGCTTGATTTTCCCGTCAGACATGACTTCGTTTCCGTCNATGTATATCTTATGGACCTTCACCTTGTTGTGACGGTCTACCCTGACGGTCAGAATCACCTGATTCTCCTTGCTCAGGTCAGGTTGCTGTATAATCTGGACGTTGGCGTTCTTGAACCCTTTTTCGGCGTAATATTTTTCGACGACCTGTTTGACACGGGCGATGATGTTGGGGGTCAGCTGATACCCCGGGACGATAGCCAGTTTGTCGTTGAGGTCTTTCTGTTCCCCTTTCTTGACCCCTTCGAAGCGAAGTTCCGACATACGCGGTTGNTGCGTCAGATGGATGACGAGCCANACTTTGTCTCCGACAATCTTCTCGGCGCTGATGGAGATATCGGCATATAGACCCTGTCTCCAGAATCGCTTGACGGCATCGGTTATGGCATCCCCCGGAACATTGACGCGCTCGCCGACGGCGAGACCTGAATGGCCTATGACCAGATAGTCGTCAACCCCTTTGAGTCCTTCGACCCGGATTCCTGCAATCTCGTATGATTTCGGAATNGGGGAGTAGATGATGTTGGGATTGAATATAGTGTCACCCGGCAGGACATAGTCTTGGGCGGCAGCCTTTGTCGATGGAAGGAGGAGCGCAGCCAGGGCGGCGGCCGCTGCGAGCGGTCGTCTCAGGGATGTCAGGCGGGCGAAAGAGATATTCTGAAGAGTCATTTGCTTCGAAGTTGGATGGAAAGGGGAGAGTGGAGAACCGTCGGGGNAGANATGTTGAGACAGGAATGCAGAAAGGTCAGAGAGTCTGGACCTGTTCGCTTGTCATTCCGAACCGGCGTTCGCGCTGCTGATAGTCGAGCAACGCGAGTGCATATTCCCGTTTGCCGAAATCGGGCCATAGAACGGGAGTGAAATAGAGTTCGCTGTATGCTATCTGCCANAGCAGATAGTTCGAGATACGGTGTTCTCCACCGGTGCGNATAAGCAGGTCCGGATCCGGGATTCCGGCCGTCGGCAACGCGTCGGCGAAATCCTGTTCCGAAATCATATCGGGCTCTATTTCTCCGGCGATGGCGCGTCGGGCGAGTTCGCGGGCCGCNCGNGTTATTTCCCAGCGGGAGGAATAGCTCAGACACATATTGAGCTGCAGACCCGTGCAGTGGGCCGTCCGGTCGCGCGAGTCAAGAAGTTTTTTNCGCGGNCCCTCCGGAATGCGNTCTATATCGCCGACAAGATGGATGCGGACATTATTGGCCAGCAGTTCGGGCAACTCCCGTTCAATGGCCCAGCCGATGAGATACATCANGGTCTCGACCTCCTCCTTTGGACGGTTCCAGTTCTCTGTCGAGAAGGCATAGAGGGTCAGGTATTTTATTCCCAGGTCGGAGGANAGGGCCGTCACATTGTGGACGCTTGTGATCCCTTCCGTGTGCCCTTCGGAGCGTTCGCGCGAACGCTGTTTGGCCCAGCGTCCGTTTCCGTCCATAATCATGGCGACGTGAACCGGCAGACGNTTCATGTCAAGCTGCGAGAGGATAGTGTCCAGTGTTTCCATTCCGGATTTATTCTTTATAGTTGCATACAGCGCAACGTTTTGAAAATTCGTATGTGAGTGTGACCGACAGGCAACTGTACCAATCGGTATTCTTGAGGAAAGAGCTCTTGATGCCGTGGGGATCAGCCAGGGTGGGAGAGTCGAGTTTGTCGCTGAAAGTCTTGGCCATCTGGAACTCTATTCCGAGGTTCAGTCGTTCGCGTAGTTTNTATTTGGCTCCTATCCCGAAGGGGATTGTAAAGGCNGCTCCGGTATATCCTTTGGTGGTCCAGACGCTGAGTCCCAGTCCGGCGGTGATATATGGGGAGAATCGTTTGAGCTTGCGATAGGACTCTCCCATACCGAAGTTCCAGAAGTTGAACTCAAACATCTCCGCTACCTGAAAGAAGGTTGTGGAGAAAGAATAGTCAGCGAGTCCGGGGTCCGGCAGAAGATCGGTCATATTCTTTGTCGAGCCGTTGAGNGANCCCGCGAANGCCTGAGTCTTGAAAGCTATCCGCGGCGAACGCAGATAGCGGAAAGCCAGTTCCAGATCCCATCCGGGATGACTGTACATATTGGCGGAGTTCGAGTCTCCCAGGTATCCGGTCATTCCGAGTCCTCCTCCTATCTCGAAACGATAGTCTTCCTGCCCCCGGGCCGTCAGGAAAGACAGTAGGAGCAGAAACGCGGCGGCGATGCGCCGGAGCAGGGCAAAAGTAAGGGATGAGGGCATAGGCTCAGATGAGTGGTACGAAGGTGAAGCGTGTCAGNACGCCGCGCCAGACAGTGTCGGAGAGGGGGGCGCCGGGCGTCTCGGTCCCTCCGAAGAAATATATCTCAGGACAATCCCAGAGGATTGTGGAGCCTTCGAGCGAAGTGTTGAGNCGACTCTGCCACGCAGTAGCNGATACGGAGAGACGTTTGATCCATACGACGGCATCNGTCCCGATACCGGGAATCCCTGCGGGNAGCGACATATTGTCTCCTCCGTCNCGCCAGTTGACGCCATTGTCGGGAGAATACCATATACGGCTGTTCGGAGAGCCGTCGGCAAGAGTTCCTCCGACGAGGAGCCATATATTCTGGTCAGTCTGTTGCCAGCCGGAGCCTGNCGGTTTGGTNGTCCAGTATGGAATCAGCATGGCTCCGCTGACGGCTNCGGTGGGGGTGTTGGCTGAGATGACGCTCCAGGANGAGCCGTCGAATCCCCATACNTCGGGTGTGATCTCCCCGGAGNCGCTTTTTCCCCCGGCTATAATCAGGGTCGGAAGTTGCGACCATTGACTCTTGATGAGTCCCGGNCCGGAGGCGCCGGAGANGGGGAAGTTTTGGCTGACGGGAAGTTCATCGACCATTCCCTCGGGCCAGCANGTGTGGACACGTCCTTCNCCTTCCATCCGGATTCCCAGAACGCCGTTCATGTAGGGGCCGATGATGGATTCCCAACGNAGGCCGGTCGCCTGCCAGTTGACAGCGTNTGCAGAGGTGTANAGCTCTCCGGAGTCAGATAAGATGAAGATTCCCTCTTCTCCGGCCTGCAGCGAGGCGAGATTCGGTGTGAAAGGTANAGTCAGGCTTCTCTTCTGCCAGGAGAAGGAGGGAAGATCCGAGGTTTCGGCAAGAGTGTAGGAGCCGTCGGATTCTTCGATTATGTCGAAGATCGTGTCNTCGAGACGGAATGATTTCTGGGCTCTCGGGTTGCCCATACGCGATGGAAGCGNAGCGACGGAAGTTTCGCTCCAGGCGAAAAGATCCGGATCCGACTGATGGACATTGACCTTGACAATGTATTCGCGGGTNGTGATTCCGTCCTGAGCTGTGACGCTGAGGCGGACNGGCTTGCGGAAATCTATCTTGGCGGTCGAATTATTCANATAGTTGACAACCGTCTCCACACCTTGCTCATCGGAATANGTGAGTGTGACGGCACTTGTTCCCGAGGGGGTGCTGACCGTTATTCCCAANGCGTTGACGGAAGTCCCTTTNGGCAGGGAGTCGGCGTTGAAGATCAGTCCGCGGTCAAGGTCNATGGAGAAGAAGACCGAATCGAGCCGCGCCATGATTTCGGAATTTGCCTTCAGTTTGAAAGCTGTCACCGCCGTTGACGACGAAGGGCTGTATACCTCGGTTTCCTCCTCCTTCTTCGAGTTGCANCTCATCGCGCTTCCTATCAGCANAAGGAGCGTCAGAAGGGGGAGAATATGGGATCGTATCTCTGTCATATTGGAAAACATAGCGTTTCAACCTGCAAATTTAACATTAATGACCTAAACTTTCCTAACCTGCGGCCCTCAAATTTCTTAATTTACTATTTTTAACAGAGCAACGCCCGGCGAAAGTGGCCGGGCGTTGCTCTGTTAAAAAATTTGTCATGCGTCGTTTTGCAACGGTGCGCGATTGGTCAGAAGCGGGAACTTCCGTCGAAACAGTGNGTGCAGATCTTGCATTTCGGAAGTCCTATTGACTCGACGAGGGTCTCGATCGGATTGAATTTGAGGGAGGTNAGNTTGAATCGTTTGCGAATCTCNTCGACGAGGCGGTTATATTCCGGCGAGCCGGTGGTCGCGTATTTTTCCAGATTCTTGTTNGGNTCTCCTTCGAGATTCTCGATGATTCTGCGGGTCAGCAGCTCCATATCGCTTTTGGAGGAGGTGAAGCCTATATAGCGGCATCCGTAGATGAGCGGCGGGCAAGCGATTCGCATGTGGACTTCGCTGGCGCCGTGNGAGTAGAGGTCNGCGACATTGTCGTTGAGCTGGGTGCCNCGGACNATGGAGTCGTCGCAGAAGAGGGCTCGCTTATCCTTCAGCATCGCGTCGTTGGGGATNAGCTTCATCTTGGCGACCAGGTTGCGTGTCGATTGTTCGCTGGGAGTGAAGCTNCGNGGCCAGGTGGGGGTGTATTTGGAGATGCAACGGTGATAGGGNACACCATGTCCGGCNGCATATCCGAGAGCCATTCCGACTCCGGAATCCGGAATTCCGCAGGCGCAGTCTACCTCTGTCTTGTCTTCGCGTCCCATNTCGAATCCGGAGGCGAAACGGGCTTCCTCCACGTTGCGTCCTTCGTATGTCGATGTCGGGAAACCGTAGTAGACCCAAAGGAAAGAGCATATCTGCATATCCTCTCCGGGTTCCTTGAGGACTGTCAGCCCTTCGGCGTTAGCTTCGACGATTTCTCCNGGNCCGAGATCGCGAAGATGGGTATATCCCAAATTGGGATAGACGGTCGATTCAGAGGCAAAAGCGTATCCCTCCTCCTTTTTCCCGATCTGGAGGGGAGTGCGTCCGAGGCGGTCGCGGGCGGCGATAACCCCTTTCTCGGTNAGAATCAGGAGAGTGCAGGAACCCTTTATCTTATCATACATATAGGAGATTCCTTCAACGAAGCTTTTNCCCCGGTTGATCAGNAGCGCNATGAGTTCCGTCTGGTTTGTCTTTCCTGATGATAGTTCGCCGAAGTGGACTCCGGCTTCGAGAAGCTCCTGTTCGAGCTCGTCGATATTCTCGATATGGGCTACTGTGACAATAGCGTATTTACCGAGNTGGGAATTGATGACGATCGGTTGCGGATCGGTGTCCGAGATAACGCCTATGCCGTTGTGNCCCTTGAACTTAGGAAGTTCATTCTCAAACTTGGTCCGGAAGTAGGAATGTTCGAGACTATGGATTGAACGNCAGAACTGACGGGTCTCCGGGTCGAAAGTTGCCATACCGGCGCGTCGTGTTCCGAGATGGGAGTGATAGTCCACTCCGTAGAAAAGGTCATAGCGGCACTCCTTTTTGGAGCATACGCCCATAATACCTCCCATAAACAGTTTGAATTTAATTAACCTGATTGCCCCGCGTGCCGGAGGAGCCGGCGTGGCGGGGCTGAATCTTTTTTACGGATGCAAAATTACAAAATCTTCCGCTAACGGTCTCTATCCGATGGCGAAAAAAGAGAAATCTGCNGTTAACATTTTTTTGTATGCGGNGGCGCATTCTCTCATGAGTATGGCTATGCTTCCGGAAACCGTACTTTTCCGTAGCCATCCTCTCCNATAATTCTCTCCGAGCGTTCGCGGCGAATCTCGTCGGCAAGCCCTTCGCTGAGGAAGGCGTTAAGGATTGTCGCNCCTCCCTCGACAAGCAACGACGTTATTCCGTAATCTTTATAAAGATGTTCCATCTGTGGCTTGAGGGGGGAGCGGGGGTCGATCCATATCGGGTTGCGCGNTGCAAGAGGGGAATCGGCCGGGAGTGTCGTTCCCCGGAAGAGAACGGGACGCGGATTTTTGCCGGGCCATAGGCGNGTGTCAAGNCGCGGATTGTCGCTGNTGATNGTCTTCGNGCCGACCATGATAGCGTCGCAGAGCGCGCGCTGGCGGTGCATTAATGTTTTGGTCAGAGGATTGGAGAGCGCGACAGGATGCGCCATNCCTTGCTCATCCANTTCTCCGAGNAAACCATCGGCGGATTCCGCCCATTTCAATTCAATCCAGGGACGCCCGAGAGTATGGGCTGTCATGAACCTTCGGTTGAGATGACGGCATTCCTCTTCCAAGACACCGGTCTCCACCTCTATNCCTGCTTCCCGAATCATCCTGACNCCTCTTCCCGAGACTTTCGGAAAGGGATCCATGGCTCCGACGACAACTCTCCGCAGTCCGGTCCTGACGATAAGTNCGGCGCATGGAGGTGTCTTGCCGTAGTGGGAACAAGGTTCGAGTGTTACGTAGATAGTCGATTGCGGAAGCAACTGNCGCTCTTCTNCTTTGACGGAGGCTATNGCGTTGACTTCGGCGTGNGGTCCGCCGTACTGATGGTGGTANCCTTCTCCAATGATTCTTCCGTCGGCGGAGACAATGACTGCTCCGACCATGGGATTGGGNGATACCAGACCTTCGCCCAGAAGGGCGAGTTGNAGGGCGCGCCTCATATATATCTTGTCGTCGGCGTNTNGGGGTGTGAAGGNGGGGNAGNGTTGGTTCGATTTGTCCATCTTTTCTGAAAGGTGCTGTTTTACGCGTGAATATACTCCAAAGATAGTGTTCCTTCTCCGAAAAGTCAAAAATATTGACCGAATAGGATGGAGTTATCAACGGGAAGAGTTATTTTTGCAGTCGAAAGAGGGTTCTGATGCTCAATAAAGGAGAATCAGAAGCCTCAGACTTTAGAAACCTTAAATCAAACGAACCGAATATCAGAGTTCAAAACCTTCG
The DNA here is from genome assembly GCA_014801785.1 of Bacteroides sp. Taxonomy (GTDB): domain Bacteria; phylum Bacteroidota; class Bacteroidia; order Bacteroidales; family Muribaculaceae; genus Lepagella. The sequence goes on from JAAVDN010000019.1 coordinate 22,988, forward strand.
ACATCCGATGGAAAAAATTGTAACGCGCGGCGCCGACAATGTCAGAATCCTGACGGCGGCCATGGTGGAAAAAGCGAAGTCCGGCCATCCCGGCGGCTCAATGGGAGGCGCAGACTTCACGACGACCCTCTTCCTTAAATATATGGTCTATGACCCGGACCGCCCGCTNTGGCTGGCGCGTGACCGATTCTTCCTGGATCCGGGCCACATGTCGCCGATGCTTTACGGCGTCCTGGCCCTGACGGGGCGTTACACTATGGACGAGCTGCAGCAGTTCCGTCAGTGGGGGAGTGTGACTCCGGGTCATCCTGAACTCTGTCCGCTTCGCGGCGTTGACAACTCCTCGGGACCTCTGGGACAGGGTCATGTCATGGCTGTTGGCTGCGCCATAGCCGAACGTTATCTGACGGCCCGTTTCGGCCCGCAGATGAGCCATAAGACATACGCTTTCATTTCCGACGGTGGTATCCAGGAAGAGATTTCCCAGGGTGCCGGNCGAATCGCNGGGCTTCTGGGTCTGCATAATCTGATTATGTTCTATGACGCCAATGATGTNCAGCTNTCGACCCGTGTCGATGAGGTGACCAATGAGGACACCGCCGCCAAATATCGCGCCTGGCATTGGAATGTCATTGAGATAGACGGTAATGATCCGGCTCAGATCTCGGCNGCCCTCGAAGAGGCGATCCGCGAGGAGAAACGCCCGACTCTGATTATAGGGCATACCCGCATGGCCTATAAGGTCGTCGACAAGGAAGGNAAGAGCATGGAGGGAGCGGTCTCCACTCATGGACAACCCCTNTCGGCTGCCGGCGCCGATGTTGCGGCGACCATCAAGGGTATGGGAGGGGATCCGGAGGATCCGTTCCGTCTCTTCCCTGATGTCGTCGAGGCTTTCGCAGCCCGCAGAGAGGAGTTGCGCCATATCGCCGCCGCCCGCCACGAAGAGTTCCACCGTTGGGAAATGGAGAATCCCGAGGATGCCGCTCTGCTTAAGAGCTGGGAGGAGGAGAAGTTGCCGAATCTTGATTATGAGAAAATCGAGTATAAGGCAAATATCGCGAGCCGAAACGCGAGTGCGCTGGTGCTCAATATGCTCAGCGAGCGTATGGGCAACATGATAGTGTCGAGCGCTGACCTGGCTAATTCCGACAAGACTGATGGCTTCCTTAAACACACGACGGCCATGACTCATTCCGATGCGTTGGGACGCTTCCTGCACGCCGGAGTCGCCGAGCTGACGATGGCCTCCATCATGAACGGCATTGTGCTTCATGGAGCTATGCGCGCCGCCTGCGGAACCTTCTTNGTTTTCTCCGACTATATAAAGCCCGCTCTGCGTATGTCGGCGCTGATGGAGCTGCCGGTTATNTATGCNTTCAGTCATGATGCTTTCCGNGTCGGCGAGGATGGTCCGACCCACGAGCCTATCGAGCAGGAGGGTCAGCTGCGCCTGCTTGAGATGATGGATAATCTGTCGGGGCGCCAGAGCGTACTGACGTTGCGTCCGGCCGATTCCGCCGAGACCGTCGCCTGCTGGAAGATGGCTCTGGAAAACACCAAGTCTCCGACGGTNCTTATCTTCTCNCGCCAGAATCTGGATGATGTGCCTGCNCTNAGCGGCGACCGTCGTCAGGAAGCGTGGGGTGTCGAGCGCGGTGGCTATCTCGTTGTCGATGTCGAGGGTGAGCGCGAGGCTACTCTTGTCGGTAGTGGTTCTGAAGTGAGTCTGCTGGTCAAGGTCGCCCAGGAGCTGAATGCAGANGGTCATCGTCTCGCTGTCGCTTCCNTTCCCTCGGAGGGCCTTTTCCTGCGTCAGGATAAGGAATATCAGGAGAAGATTCTTCCTTCCGGAGGTGCCCGCTTCGGTCTGACGGCCGGAGTTCCTATGACGCTCTATCCTCTGATGAAGGGGGCCGGNCGCTGGGATGTCGTCGGACTCGCCCGCTTCGGNGCTTCCGCTCCTTACAAGGTATTGGAGGAGAAATTCGGTTTCACCGTTNCCGCCGTCCGCGCCAAAATCGAGGAGTTCCTCAAGGCTTGATTTCATCCCTACGATAAAATAATAAACATATATCACGCCCCCGGTCCATAAAGACCGGGGGCGTGATATATGTTGCTTGCAAATCTGTCTTTTATTCGGACANCGTCATAATCTCAGGATTTTTTCGTATATTTACGGAAAAACTATTAGACCTCATGACAGAACTTAGGTATCCTATCGGTGTCCAGACATTCTCGGAAATTATCGAGGATGGTATGACCTATGTGGACAAGACGCATTTTATCCCGTTGCTTATCAAAAGCAAGTATATTTTTTTAAGCCGTCCGCGCCGATTCGGAAAGAGTCTGTTACTGTCTACTCTCGAAGCTTATTTCGAAGGAAAACGTCATTTGTTCAGAGGTCTGGCGCTGGATTCTATGGATGTGGATTGGGATCCATCCCCGGTATTGCACTTCGATTTCAATTCAGGTGTCTATGAGACCGCTGTCGGACTGGTCGCGCGTCTTTCTATGACTTTGGAAACAATGGAGATGAAATATGGACTCCCGACCGCATCGGACACCCGCGAACTGATTCCCTTACGTTTCGAAAGAATCATAAAGCAGGCTGCTGAAATGACAGGACGGAAGGTCGTTATCCTTGTAGACGAATACGATAAACCTCTGCTCGGGTTGGAAAAGAACCGGGAGGTATTTGAAGACAATCAGAGATTGCTGAAAAGTTTGTTTGGTAATCTGAAATCGATGGACCGCTATATCCGCTTCGCTTTTCTTACCGGAGTGGCACGCTTCAGTAAAGTATCGATATTCAGCGATATCAATCATCTGAAAGATATATCGCTTGACGATCAGTTCTCCGATATATGCGGATGGACCGAGGAGGAGTTGGTAGGTACCTTCAGACAGGGAATCGAAAAATTGGCTCTTAGACGAAAGGAGGAGTATGCAACAACATTAAGTGTGTTACGCGACTATTATGATGGGTATCGGTTCACATCCGAGGGTTCCCGTCTTTACAATCCTTTCAGTGTCCTTCGTGCTCTCGACTCCCTATCGATTGAACCTTACTGGTTCGAAAGCGCTACCCCCTCGTTTCTTTTCAGGATGATTGTTGACAACGCTATTGATCCTGCCGACATCAACGGACACCTTTTTTCGAAGCGGGAATTGATGCAGGTGCGTATAGGGGCGCGCAACCCGATTCCTTTGATGTTCCAGACCGGTTACCTGACAATCGACAGTTATGATGAGGAACTCGACGGCTACACGCTTCGTTTCCCGAACCGGGAAGTGGAGGTGGCATTCTCGGAAGATCTACTTCCCGTCTATTTCGAGCAATCGACGACTTCCGACGAACCCTTCAATATTGTAGGTTTCCGCAAGGATCTGGCGGAAGGGGACCCTGTATCGTTCATGAAAAGACTTGCAACGGCCTTCAAGGATCTACCTGTAGAGGATCAGCGCGAAGGAACCTACCGTGCAGTTACCTATCTGCTCTGCAAGGTCTGCGGAATGGATACTCGTACGGAAACACACAGCTATAAAGGCCGCAGCGACATGGAGGTGCTTACGCGCCGTTATGTTTATCTGTTCGAATTCAAATATAACAAAAGTGCACGGGAGGCCATGGAACAAATTCATTCCCGCGATTATGCGGGCCGATATGCCCTCGATGCACGTACCGTCTTCCTCATCGGCGTCAACTACTGTGACAAGAAAGAGAATCGTGGCCTCACATACGAAATTCAGACATTATAAGCCCTATCACCAAATAAGAAAACTGCCCTCCAAAAGTTGAATACAAAACTTTTGGAGGGCAGTTTTCTTATTTGGTGATAGGGTGTTATAGTCGTAATATTAGTAAGTGTTAAGATCTATCGTGGGACGGGATCTTACTCAAGAACTTTATTTTACGATTTCAACGCGCGGTTTATTGTTGACAATGTGGATGAACATACCATTTTTAGGATGATCAACCTTCATTCCCTGAAGGTTATACCAAGATTCCTGATCTTCGCTTTCAGTGTGTATCCCTTCCACGCCGGAGTCAACAACCTTTTGTAGGGTCAGCAAACCGGTGTTACTGTCTACAATCATCTTCACCCAACCCCCATTCCATATATAATCCTCCCCACTGATAGACGTGCAGGGACCCCAGTTTCCAAGACCTGACGGATAAATTGGGTAAGTGACAGCATCTCCTTTAAGAAGGACAGGGAGACAATAGAAATCCGATTCAGCCGAACCGAGGCTTGTTTCAGAAATCCATCCTGAAAGGTCTTTGAAGAAACGGAACTGAGGTAGAGCATCTACTCCGGTATAATCAGAATCCTTATAAACATAGTACGTACCTGTGAATACGCCTGGTGAGGTTTCCTCAAGCCTCCAATACTCATCATATTCATATTGATTGCCGGCAGAAGGTGTCAGGAAATTATTGGAAACACCATCGGGTGCGGTCATTACATTTCCGCACACATAAATCTTATCAGCCGGGAAATGACCGCCGACGTAGCTCAAATTGATTTCCGCTGTTGAAGTAAGATAATCAAAGCTTATTTCCAGAGTGCCTTCATCAGGGAAATTCCAGGATAAAGGTTTGCCTCCTTTGACTATGCTTATGCGTGTGTGAGTGTTGTTGTTATCCAAGCCTGTCTCTTCAAGTGAGTCCTCGATACCCCAGCAGTTTTCAGGATTCGGGTTTATACTCTCTTCAGAGGATAGGACAATTGATACATTTTTACCGCTGACAGAGGCATTGACATAGTCGTAGAGATTGAACTCGCTGGAGTTATAGCAAGATTTGTCGCCGTCGCTATCCAATATGTAATACATGGATTCAGGCTTCGTAATGAAAGGAGTATCTTCTGCATAGACAAGACATTCTGACAATCTGCTTTCATCGAATGGAATGTCAATGCGAAGACCAAATTTTCCTCCTTGCCAATCCTTAAGGGTCATGGANTACTTATCTTTCTCGTTGAGAGTGTCCCACGCTCCTGACATGGATCTTGAACCCTGCCTTATAAATTCATCTCCATTGTTGTTAGCTTTAGCACTATAGAGAGTGAACGGCAAGTTTTCATTCGGTGTAAAGAAGGAGTAGTTTCCGGTATTGGAATCAAACTGACAGATGCCGAAGGAGATAACTTCTTGCTTTTCAAAGTCAAGTTGCTGTGACTCAATAATTCCTGAGGTGGTATAGGAAATATAGTCAGTCACTTTGATTGCTCCGTTTGCTGAGGATACGGTAGGAAGAGCCCAGCTGTTGAAGTTGCCTATGATATAGAGTTCGGGTAAAGCAGGACGAGCCGGCTGATTCTTTCCTGTTATAGTGATGATTGGTTCCCATACAATAGCCGCAGAAGGTTCCCAGCTTACACTGATTTCCATCTCGCCCCCTTCCCAGTTATCGATTGTGATATTGGTTTGGGCGTTCATCCCATTTTGGAGAGGGAAGGTAAGGTCTTCGCCGGCAAATAGATAACTGTTGTCAGGATATCGAAGCCGGTAGCATGAATCACTAAACCATTCGCGGTCAGGTTTTGAGAAAAGNGCGAAAGAAACCTTCCCTTTAGGTATTTCAAATGAGCCTGCGTAGACACCATCCCCATCTTCATCGGTGAGTTTATATTTCCAAGCGTCCGCCTCGGCATACGAGGGCATTTCCCAGTCGTTCATGTCTCCGACAAGATAGAAGGCATCGGTGGATGGTTTGACGATTTCGTCAGGTTGGTTGGACCCTTTTAATGTGAGTTTCGGTAACCAGGTGCCCTCTTCCTCCACCCATTCTGCGGCTAAGGAGAGTGTGCCGGGTACCCAGTTGCCGATGGTGATGTTGTTTGACGCCCATCCCGGCTGGAGGGTAAGGCTTGTGCCATCCTTCAGGAGAATTATATTGGAGGAATAGCCATAATAATTGGAGCTGCTCCAGCCTTCAGGTTCGGAGAACAGTTTGAACTCAGCTTCACCGGCACCGATTTCAAATTGGCCGGTATATATGCCGTCACCGTCTTCATCAGTAAGTTTTAAGTGGGAGCCTCCCTGGTCAGGAGTAGTCCACTGGTTCATTGCCCCTACAACGTAGAAGGCCTCGTTCTGCGGCTTTTCGGCTGCCGTCAGACTTATGGCCACCAGAGCAAGTGATCCAAGAGTAAATGGTTTTTTCATAAAGCTTATATAAAAATTAGTGGATTGCAAATTTAATTAAAAATTTTATGACTCATTAATCTCCCGCTAATTTTTGAATCTATTTTATTCTATTTGGGTATAGCAAAATGAACTGCTCTCCAAAAGTTGAACACAAAANTTTTGGAGGGCAGTTCATTAAGAATCAGCTTCTATGGAGACCTGAAGAAGCTGTTTGNTGCTTTAAGTAGCAGTTTATTTTGAACAGCTACTTAGCCCTTGTGGNACAGGGGCTTAAAGCATTTGTGTCAGCTTACCGTCAGCAGTCAGACGGTAGGTATGGGAAGCGAAGGTATTGGTGTTTGTGATCTCAAACAGACAGTCCTCCGGCTTGACTATGAGCACTGCGTTAGTGAGTGCTTCCCGGATGGCGCCTTCGACGGTATGATAACCTGTATTGGTGCTTTGGTAGAGGCGGGAATTTTCAGGTCCCCAGATGGTTACCGTTATCTCATCCTTCGGATTGAGCGATTCAATGTTTTCCATAATTTCAAATTTGAAGTTTNTTAGACAGTTTCTCCGAAACACTCATAAATTAATTGATGAGTAGCCGTTAAAATAAATGAACGGCTTCGTAGCAGATATGTATCTGCCTGTTTCATTATTTAGAACACTGTTGATCCTGAAATAGTTGGGTCGTCTCAGAGTGTGTTTGGTTTTAAGTAGCTCTCAAACTACCGGGAAATAGTTGGAGGTTCGTGGATTATTTGNGGGCGGTGGTCATACGAGTGATGACGGGCGTGTCGAGATGACGGGTAGACGCGGAGAAATTGACTCCTATCTTGAACACCTTTCTTCCGTCAAAACGAAAAGGGAGGGNATACTCCTTATTNTCGATTTGCCTGGCGCCCTCCTCNGAGGTCCTGTCATATTTCAGCTCCACGATATAGATAAAATCAGGGGTTTCTATAAGAATATCCATACGGCCGGATGATGTGTGGACCTCTACCCGGACTTCCATACCTNTAAGTCTCAGAAGAATGAAAAAGGCCTTTAGACACTTCCTCGTTCGGTATCCCTAAAGTGACTATGTCGGTGGAAGAGTCGTAGTTCTTGATAGTCAGATAACCGGTCTGATACATCAGGGCTGTTGGGTCTGGATTCGTAAGGTCCATACCTGCGAGCGTGTCAAGCGGACAACGCGAATTGAAGACGCGCTCCAGATCCATATTGGCTTTACGCAATACCTCGGCGATAACGGTCGGCAACCCTGTCTGATTCCAGAACTGACCGACACGTTGTTTCTGCATACAGCTGAGCAACGACCAGGGATTGTATATGTCGCTTCCATCTTCAGCAAATCTGTATCCGTCATAAGTCCGTTTCAAAAGATGACAAGCCTCCTCGAACGAAATTTTTTTCTTGTCAGCCAAAGCTTCTATGCCGGGACGGAGGTCACGGAGAAGCTCCTTTTCTGTTATACCGCAGATATCGGCGAATTCATTGTCAAAGGAAATATCATTCAGGTTGTTCAGATCAGAGAAGATGCTGAGTCTGCTGAAACGGCTGACTCCGGTAAGGAATACGAGCCTGATGTGTTCTGCCGAACTTTTGAAATTGGAATATAGAGTGGCCAAAAGGACGCGGTCATGATCGAAATTCTCTTTGACATTCAGATTGCTGACAAGCGGTTTATCATACTCATCCACAAGAATGACTACCTGTTTTCCGGTCCGTCGATGAGCTTCTGCGATTATTGTTCCCAATCTGAGTGCGGGATTGGTGTCGAGCTGTTCTATGCCGAATTTCGCCTCCCATTCGCGGAAATNCTTTTCAAGGACCTCCTCCAGAGTCATAGTATTCAGATAGCGCTCCCTGTTAAGGTCCAGATGCAGCACAGGATAGGAAGTCCAGTCCCATGCAATCGAATCTATATACAGCCCCTTGAACAAATCACGCCTTCCTTCGAAGAAGTACTGCAATGTAGAAAGGAAAAGGCTTTTTCCAAAACGTCTCGGACGCGCCAGAAAATAATACCGATTCTTCTGAAGAAGGATTTTCTCGATGTACATAGTCTTGTCGATATATAGGCAATCGTCCTTGCGCAGGTTCGCGAAGTCCTGTTCACCGATAGCATACGCGTATGTCGTTTTCATGGCCGTTTCCATATTTTCTTGCAAAAATAGCAAATCTTAATAATAATCGGAAATTTATTGACCGGGGAGCAAAATGTCGGAAATAGTTGGAGGTTCGGAGATTAGGGGTTATCTTTGCAATTCTCCCGGAAGAGATGGAGGGGGAGAAATATTGTTATCTTTGTTTCCGACACAGCTGTTTGCGACACAGCTAAGACGGGGTTTAAACCTTTAAGATAAAGATTATGTTGAATTTGCCGAAAAGATTCTGGATTCTGGCGGCGACCGCCTTTCTGACATTTATACTTTTTGATATCTTATGGTCGGCACAAACGACCTTTCGCGGGATGTCCGATCCGGGGTTATACGTAAACGCCCTGATGTTCGGGTTGCTATTCATCGCGCCCTGGGTTATATTCCGGCGCCTTTGGGTCGAAGCTGTTTTTCTCTTTCTTCTTGACTTTTTCCTTATCAGCAACCTGATGTATTGCCGCACATATCTTACGGCCATACCCCTCGACTCATACTCCTACGTCTCCAATCTCTCTGACTTCACAGCAAGCGTCACCGATTCCTTCCGGCTCACCGATCTTTTACTCCCGCTTCTCACTGGCGCCGGACTGTTGGTCGCCCGACGCGCCAAACCAGGTTCTTCGGAGGGGCGTTGCCGGAGATTCGCTCTGACCTACTGCGCTCTTACAGGAGTGTCTGTACTGGCTGCCTTCCTTACTGCCGCGTTCAGAGGCGGCTTCTACTCCCATTTCGACCGACTGAAGGAATCCTGCTACTACACGACCTGCACCGCTTCCATATATACACCGTTCGGATCCATNCTNTATGANTCGATGGNCGCCAAAGATGATATGGCGACCGAGGAGGAANGCAGACGTGTCGCGCAATGGCTNGAGGATGANGAAAGNCTGAATCCCTGGCATCCNCTTCAATATGANGGGGAGACGCCGCAAAACCTGATTCTGATATTTTGCGAGTCTTTGGAGAGCTGGGTGNTAGGCACTGAGGTAGAGGGGCGTCCGATCACTCCTTTCATGAACTCCCTGGTTGCCGATACGACCCGGAATTTCTACGCTCCGAACGTGGTNACCCAGGTGGCTTCCGGNCGATCGATAGACGCGCAGCTCCTCATTAACGCCGGNATGTTGCCGCTACGCAATACCGTCTACAGCATGAAATATCCCCAACGGGTATATCCTACTCTNAATCAGGCCTTGAAGGAACGATTCGGGAGCCGCAGTTATCTGCTGACATGTGACAAACCGGTNGTCTGGAACCAGAAACCGATAGCCGAAGCTTTTCATATAGATTCCCTGCTTGACCGCTCGAACTGGAAGAATGACGAATTGGTAGGGAATCCGCCGAAACTGTCTGACGGTTCTTTCTTCCGTCAGTCGGTAGAGAAGATGCGTTCCGGAGAGGTATGGCCGGAAGGGGAGAGAGCNTTCCTGCAGTTTGTCACTTATTCGGGCCACAATCCCTTCCGTCTCCCACAGGAACTGAAAAGAATAGATATTCCTGCCTCNTATCCGGAAAGACTGAGGNATTATATGACGATGGCCAACTATACCGACCATGCGCTCGAACAGCTTATCTCTTATCTGAGGACAAGAAAGGATTTTGACCGCACCCTGATAGTCATTACNGGAGACCATGAGGGATTGGCCTCCGACAGGGCNTCCTTGTTGCAGACCGAGGAAGGAAAAAGACTTGTCAATCCCCGCCAACTGACCCCGCTGCTTATTCTCAATTCTCCTGTCGGAGGNAGGTATGATGGATTNGTNGGACAAATCGANATCTATCCCTCCCTTCTCGCGCTCATGCAACTGGATGACTATTACTGGAAAGGGTTCGGAAGGTCACTTTTCTCCCCGGAGCCTCCGCGGTTTGCCATCAGCTCCATGACAGAAGAGGTTGTCGGCGATACGGTCGGAATAGATGCGGAAAGNTTTCTTCATCNATCCGAGGCCCGCGACATCTCGGGACTGATTATCCGCTGTGACCTTTTNAATAAATTCAGCCATAAATAATTGGCATATCGGCAGATAATGACTATCTTTGCCAAATAACCACGCTTTATGACCACTTTACGACCACTGTACAACCACTGTAAAGGAGGTAAAAAGCTCTTAACACCACCTATCATGAATAAAAAAATTCTGACTCTCGTAGTCTTGTTTATGGCGCTCCTCGCACCACTATCCTCCCTTGCCGGACGTCCGATTCCCGGCGTGGATTTCTACATTGATGATAAGGTCCATCGCGCCGGAGTTGCCGCTTTTCTGGACGTCCACTTCATCAACAAGACCAACCATCCGATAGAAATCTATCTTGACGCCAATCCTTTCCTGAGCAACGGCAATGTTATCATCGATGGCGAGCAATATTCTCTCCACTCCGCTGCCGGGGCGCATACCTTCACTCTTCCGGCCGGTGAAAGCATGAAACGAATCCTTTATGTCGATAATCTTCCTTACAATACTAAGGAGCTTTCCTCTGTAACGGTCAAAGGTAGTACGAGCGTGANTTCCCAAACCAATCCTCATGGGGAGTTTGACTATACCTATATCCATATGCCTCTCCCTTCCTATCCGGAATCAAATAAAGCNAAGTGCTATTTTCTCGATACCGAATTCGATATGACGGTAGACAAAATCGTGCCNNACGGCAAGAATCTCGAAATCATATACACGCTGACCAATAACGGCAAGCGTGACAAGCGGATNNCCAGCANTACNGTCGGNAAGGCGACTGATGAGGANGGAGACGAGTATGACGCCGAGGACTCCCATCGTTATATANTTACAGATATTGANGCCGGAGACAGCGCCCGCGGNAAAATTATAATAAAGGGTGGNGCCAACCGCAAGTTCAAGAAGATACGTGTCATGTATNATGTNAAGGAAGTCGGAGGAAATAACTTTGACTATCCGGTCCTCCTCCAGCTTGATGGCGCCCAGGACTAACCNNANAAATTCCTTANTATAAATAATAAAGGACTATGAAAAAAACCGGCTCTTGCCATNNATGGCAAGAGCCGGTTTTTCATNCAGNTANATCCAACCTTCTCTTTACTTTCCGCTGCTGGTCAGACGCAGGGCGTCAATCAGGGCGTGGTTGGTCTTCATGTTCATATTCTCGTTGTCAGGCTCGAAGAGAATGGTGACGGTATGGTCTCCTTCCTTNAGTGACAGTGGGAGAGAATTGGTCANTCCCCAGTCGTTCCAGTTGCCGACCCCTCGGTGAGGCATGACGACTATACCCTGGCGCTCTCCATCGACAAGGATAGTGCGGATGGCACACTTGTTTTCCGTGTTGACAGGCCCGTTGCCGTTGGCGTAGCGAAGCGTCAGGAAATAATTTCCATCTGCCGGAACGCTGACNGGAATGGTCAGGGGNGCGCTCTGATGATCAACCTCTGCAAATCCTTNNCCNCGGAAACCGACAGGGGTGCCGGCGATAGGATAGGAGATTTCCGCAGAGAGGNCTGCCGTTCCCTCGCCGGGNATTTCAAACCAGACTTCCGGTCGTGTCGAGAGAGGTTCGGAGGCAAATCCCTCGGTGCCGTCGGAAGCCACTCCGATGACCTGGTATTCGCCGGGTTCGGAGGCATCGAAAGTAGTTGTCGTGACCTGCGCNATGCGCTCGCCATCCTTGACTATCACATAGCTNCCTATATATTCGATGGGGTTCCAGGCAAGAGTGGTTCCTTCAAGACGCGTCAGCGGAGTCAGAGGGGCCATCNTGTTTTCCTGATGGTTGACCTTAAGCGGAGCTATCTCGTTGTCGTCCATGACAATCTCGATATTCATTACTCCTTTCGCCTTCTTGGCCTCGATAAAGGGTGACTGNTCCTTGCCGTTGACCTTGAAGGAGCGGATGCGGTCGCCNAAACCGGAGACAGTGATATTGAGGGTCGCTCCGCGATANGGGAAGTTCTCCAGTTTNCGNTCTGCGGCGAATACTTTCGGAACGAAGGGAGTGAAAGCCAGTCCNTCGGTCTGGAAATCTATGCCGAAAAGAATCTTATGGGTCAGCGCTATATTTCCGCTCAGACACCACAGCATATTCGAGGAATTGAGTTCCGTCGCGATATCTCCGTTGTCAAGTCGGTAGTTCTCCTTGTTGGTGCAGAAAAGNGCAGCCGGACGGAAGAGGGCTCCGAAACCTTCTACCACTCCGAGTTCATTCTTCGCCTTGGCNTTGGCGATTGTCCACCAGGCTCCGACCCAGGGCCAGAGAGAGTTGTTATGGTAGGCNGGAATATCGGCTATCTGGGGATAGAAAACGCCGGGTCCGAATGGTGTTGTCGGATTATTCTCCGTGATACTGCGGGCGCGCTCCGGGGAGGCTATATCCCAGACGATAGCCAGCGATTCTCCGAGGGTCTCTGCGCGGGGATTGGTGATAAGATGGTCGCGCCCGTATAGATACATNGCGTAATACCCCTTGTCGGGCATCCATAGCTTTTTATTTATCGCCTCCTTGATTTCGCGGGAACGCGCTTCGGCNTGTTCGGCGACATCTTTCTTTTTAAGCAGTCGGGCGGCTTCGGCCAACACNTTCCACGCCTCGGCGTGGACNACGGAGGTGGAGAGCGTCTCGCTCCGGTATATNTCTGCGGTCTGCATCCAGCGCGGATGGCTCTGTTCGCGCCAGTCGATGAAGGAGGTCTCTCCTTTCACGAGTCCCCCATNCTTGTCATAGAAGGCTTCGCGGTCTGTCTCCAGAGAGCGTTTCATTACAGGATAGATGAACTCCAGCCATTTGCGGTCTCCCGTCACCTTATANACTTCCCAGGCGGCGACACACCATATCTCGCGGTCTGTCGATACGGGCCAAGCACCTCCNGAACCGGTNTCCTGGATGATGCGTCCCATNGNGTCTACTTTCTTCATCAGCGATATACGGGCTGCNTCNGGCTGCATATAGGCCATCGATAGAAGTATGGAGTAGGAGACATCGCGGGTCCATACGCCGGCCCACTCCTTGCCGGTGCGCAAGGTGGTGTCCGGCTCGACGGCGTTGANCATCTCGTCNAGTCCCATATTNTAGATAGCCTGGTGGAGAAGGTTTGGGGTTGTCAGGCGCGGATAGGAGGATATGTCGTTCTTCAGACGCCATTCCTTCTCTATTCCCATNTAATATCCCGGTTGGGCGGAATAGGTGGAGACTATACGGTTGTCAGCTGTCGGTTTAGCTATGTAAGGCCCTTGCACTATGGAGTCGCCACGCCATACATACCGACTGTTCTCTACGAAAGTCTGGGCCGAGAGGGACGCGCAGGCCCCGAGCCCTATCATAAGGGTGAGAAGTCGCATATAAATATTTGTATCGGTTTACTATGAAGCTTTAATATTACTATGAAGCTTTAATCTTATAACGTCCGGGGTATAAAAAAATCCCCCGCATAGCAGGGGATTTTTCATATATTATTCGCGGGCCAGGGCATTGGCCGCTTCGACGGCTTCGGAAATATGGGAACATATCTTGCATTCCGGAATCTTGCCGTCGATATGAGCTTTNTCCANGGCGCTCCTGACGGATTCATTGACTCCGGAGAGAACCACCTTTATTCCTTCCTTATGGGAGGATTCGATAAGAATCTCAAGGTTGTGGATACCTGTCGAATCGATGAATGGCACTTTACGCATGCGGATGATGCGGACTTTCGGGGTCTTGCGCATAGAATGGCGCACCACTTCATCGAATTTTGTCGCTACGCCGAAGAAGAAAGGCCCTTCAATTTCGTAGACCGAGACACCGGGTTCGAGGTCAAGCACTTCGTGGGTTGTCATGTCTGTTCCATCGGCAGCATCGATTTTTTCGCCATATTCGCGGATGGCNGTGTTTTCGGTCACACGCTTCANGAAGAGGACTACGGCCAGCAGCATNCCCATCTCGATAGCAATCGTGAGGTCGAAAATAACTGTCAGCAGGAAGGTAAGGGCAAGGACTATGAGGTCGCCGCGGGGNTTNGAGGCCATGCCGACTATAGTTCTCCAGCCGCTCATATTATAAGAGACCATTATCAGGACCGCTCCCAAGCATGCCATAGGAACAAGGTTGATCAGAGGCATTGCGAAGAGAAAGACAGCGAGGAGGACGATAGAATGAATCACACCNGCNACNGGGGTGCGNCCTCCGTTGGTGATNTTGGTCATNGTNCGNGCNATGGCGCCCGTGACAGGGATTCCNCCGAAGAAGGGGACAATAATGTTGGCTGCTCCCTGNCCGATNAGCTCNGTNTTGTTATTNGTCCGTCCTCCCGTCACACCGTCGGCGACCGTCGCGCTCAGAAGCGATTCGATNGCGCCCAGCATCGCTATNGTGAAGGCGGAGGGGAGGAGAATGTTGATAGCTTCCATATTGAGCCCGATATTATTGGCTTCGGGCAGATGAGTTTCGAATTCTCCGAAACGGTCGCCGATGGTCTGGACACCCTCAAGTCCGAANTACNGGCGCAGAATCCANACTATGAGCGTGACGATAACGATAGCCATCAGNGCTCCCGGGAGACGTTTCGAGATTTTAGGAGTCAGGATTATGACCGCCAGAGAACCGAGTCCGACGAGAGTGGTCGCCAGGTCGATTGTGGAGAAATACCGNAAGTAGAGCGCCCATTTGTCGATGAATCCGGCAGGGACTTTTTCGGAAATGGAAAGTCCGAAGAAATCGGGCATCTGGGTGGAGAATATNGTCAGGGCAATNCCGGCGGTGAATCCGACTACGATAGGGTAGGGGATGAACTTGATGATTGTTCCGAGCCGGAAGAGTCCCATCAATACCAGTAACACTCCGGCCATGAATGTCGCTATCGCGAGTCCCGAGAGGCCATATAGNGCGATGATGTTNTAGACAATGACGATGAATGCGCCTGTCGGNCCTCCGATCTGGACGGAATTGCCTCCGAGGGCGGAGACGATGAANCCGCCGAGAATGGCTGTAATCAGTCCTAAAGCCGGGGTGACNCCGGAGGCGATGCCGAAGGCGATCGCCAAAGGAAGGGCGACGATGCCGACGACAATGCCGGCGATAAGGTCGGACTTGAATTTGGAAAACGAATAATTACGCAACGCGCCGACAAGGGCGGGCCGGAAGTCGGGAAGCGTCAGCAACGCGCTTCCGAGGGAACTTATTTTTCCTTTCATGATGTGTCAAAAAAAACGGGGGCCCGCCTCAGCGGCGGGCGTCCCATCATGAAACATTTATCTATGAGTCAGGAGNCNAACTGGGGTGCTCCTGAGATTTGTGCAGAAAGTGGGACTCGAACCCACACGGCCGATTAAAGCCAAAGGATTTTAAGTCCTTCGTGTCTACCATTCCACCATTCCTGCTCCGGTTGTAAGCTCTTTCGNGCTTGGATTTATGCAAAATTAGCTATTTTCCTCCTTATCCGGCATGTTTATTTACTGTTTTATTTTTCATTAACTTATGAATGCAATTTATTGGCAGTANGAGCCATTACTTTTGTATNGCAAATATTTCTTGGGAGAAGGGAATTANACCAAGATTAAACAAGTATAGGTATAGCTATGGAAATCATGNACNGCNACATAAATCCNNANATNGAANGNAAAAGTATATGNAATCCGCGTCTTGGAGCNGCNNNGCGTCATATTGAATACGGAGATCGCATATTCGTCAGGATTAGACGGGGATGCGAAGTGTTGCTTGAGCTTTCGACCGACCGTGTCCGTGATTATTCCGATCTGCTGATGGAGATTCACCGACAGACGCGGGAGCAAAGGGGATTGACATTGCTGCAGGTTCGCAACAGCACGCGGGGCTGGATGCGNGAGAGTCCNTATATGCTTGGCGGNGGACCTTCCCGGAAGGGGAAGGAAGAAGGGGTGGTTGCGGCCCATTCTCCCGCGCCGGGACGACGCAGGATGCTGATGCCGTTCGAGACCCATTGACCTTCTCGCCGCATCCGATTGTCCGGCGCGATAGTCGCGTTTTATATTTTCATTTATTTTTTACCAGCTATTTACCAGCTACTTGCCAGAATTTTGCATAATAATAGGCCGGGGCGCGATTCTGAATCGCGCCCCGGCCGGGTTTATGATATCTTTATAATCTCTTGCGAGAGTTAAATCTTATTTCTTGACGACAGTCTGGGAGTCAGAGGAAACGGGAGCGTTGTTGTCAAGGGTGCAGATTGCAACGCGGTTCCAGGACTCTTCCTCGAACATGTGTCCGATACCTTCGCCTTCAGCCTTGATGCGGTCAGCAGCGATACCATACTTCTTGATGAGCATATCGCGTACGGACTCGGCGCGCTGGCGGGCGAGACGTTCGTTGACTTCGACAGGACCGTCTGCGGAAGCATAACCCTTGATGACTACGGTCGACTTGGGCTGGTTCTTGAGGTAGCTTGCGACTGCGGCTACGTTAGGCAGCTGGTCAGCGGGGACATTGTAGCGTCCGAGAGCGAAGTTGACATAACGTACGGACTGGAGGTAGTCGTTGGTAGTGGTGGTCTTGACGATCTCCGGCTTCTGGTTCTTCAGCTTGTTGACCTCGTTCTGAAGAGCGGCGTTGGCGGCGTTAGCTGCGGTGAGGGCGGTTGCGGCGCCGTTGAGGTCGGCCTTCAGGCTGTTGACCTGNTCATTGAGGGCTGCGATCTCGTCAAGGTTATAGTTGGGAACTACATATTCAAAACCGTTGCCNAGAGCGACACTGACGCTGGCGAGCANGTTGAANGTAGCTTTGCGGGAGTCGTAAGAAGCGGAGCTCTGCGAGGAATGGGCGTCGCTCATGTTCCAGAGAACGGAGGGCTTCAGCGAGAGGGTGACTCTCTGAGAGGGGTGGAAGTTGAAGTTAAGACCGGCNTTCGTTGCGAAGAAGTTGTGGTCCTTAGGCTCTTTTGCGTCGCCAACACCGGTATATTTGCTCTGGAAGTAGTGGCCCCAGCCTGCGCCGGCCTGCGCTTCGATGTCGAAGACGCGACCTCCGAGATTATAGTTGCTTGAGAAAAGGTCGAAGAGATTAACTGCGCCATAGACACCGACATACTGGGAGTCGAAAGCGGTCTTGCTGTGTTCAAGTCCGCGCCAGCTGGAGGTATTGACGCCCCAGAGGCCTTCTGCGCCGACTCCGAATACGGGAGTGATCTGTTTCTGGATATGCAGACCGGCTACGCCGCGCATATTGCCGAAGAATGCACCGTGGTCGTTAAGAGGGGTGGTGACACCGCCGTCCAGACCGATAGACCAATTGTCTGTGAATTTGGGTTTGACCATCGCCACCTGGGCGCTCATTGCGGCCGTTCCGCCGAGGATTGCGGCCATGAGAAGCATCTTTTTCATAATAATCAAGATATAGTTGTTATTTAATATTTTTTGTCATGTTTTNAAACCTTCACCTTTCTTCCTGTATGCCGGAGAAGTGAGCGTGTGAAATCGTGTCTACTTCCTTCCGGGCTCCTGGCCCTTCGGGGAAGGGGTCTTGGTGTCGGTTTGAAATTATAACAAGAGTTGATGAAAAAGGGTTTATTCCAATTCCGAAAATATTATAATAAAACCTGTAAAAATGAAAATAGCCTCCATATCCNGTTAACTGGATATGGAGGCTAAATTACTGATTATCAGNGATTGATTGAAATCTGTTATTTTTCAAAACCACGAAGGCGGAGCAGGGCATGAACATCCGGATTATGTCCGCGGAAACGCTTGAAGAGNACCATTGCGTCTTCCGTNTCGCCGGTTTCGAGGATATTCTTCTTGAAGCTTTCGGCTGTCTTTTTGTCGAAGATTCCTTTCTTCTCGAAGAGTTCCCAGGCGTCAGCCTCAAGAACCTGGGCCCAGAGATAGGTGTAGTAGCCGGAAGCGTATCCGTCATCGCCGAAGATATGTTTGAAGTAGGGNGAACGGTAACGGAAGGTGATCTCCTCGGGCATACCTATTTTTTCAGCTACCTCCATTTCAAAGGCCGGGACATCTTTCTGGGCATCGTTGAGATTCGAGCCGTCGTTGTGGCCCCAGTTAAGGTCNAGGATAGCGGCGCCGGCAAGCTCTGTGGTNGTGAATCCCTGGTTGAACTTTCCTGCGTTGTTGATTTTGGCGATCAGTTCCTCGGGCATAGCCTCTCCGGTCTGGTAATGGCGTGCGTGTTCGCGCAGAACTTCGGGGGAAGTAGCCCAATGTTCGTGCATCTGGGAAGACATCTCGACATAGTCGCGGTCAACGTTTGTGCCGGCCAGCGAACGATAGGGGACCTGGGAAAGGATAGCCTGGAGGGCATGTCCGAACTCATGATATGTCGTTTCCAGCTCGTCGAGAGTCAGGAGCGCCGGGGTGTCTCCTGTCGGGCGGGTGAAGTTGCCGACATTATAGACGATAGGACGTTTCTCCTTCCCGTCGCCATAGATGCCGCAGGACTGCAGCTGTTCCATCCATGCGCCCTGGCGCTTGGTAGCGCGCGGGAAATAGTCGGTCATGAAGACGGCTACATGTTCCCCTGTTTTAGCGTCCTGCACATCATATACCGTCACCTCATCCATATATTTGGGAGCGTCCGGCATCTCGACCATCTTTATGCCGTAGAGCTTCTCGGCTGTGGAGAACATACCTTTCAGGACGTTATCCAGCGCGAGATAGGGGCGAACCTCGCTCTCCTCCAGGTCATATTTCTGTTTCTTGACCTTCTCGGCATAATAATAGTAGTCCCAGGGAGCAAGTTTGAACTCCTTTCCTTCAGCCTTGATCAGCTCCTGCATATCCTTGACCTCCTCGCGGGAGCGGGCGACGGCGGGCTCGAAGACCTGGAGAAGAAGATTTTCGGCAGCTTCGGGAGTTTTGGCCATGACACGGCTTGTCATCATGGCCGCGAAATCCTTGAAGCCCATGAGTTTCGCCTTCTGGTCGCGCAGTTTGACGATCTGGGCGATTACGGGATAGTTGGAGTTCTCGCCGTAGGAGGCGAGAGTAGTGTAACCTTTATAGATTGATTCGCGGAGTCCGCGGTTTTCAGCATACTGCAGGACCGGCAGACGGCTCGGAGCATGAAGGGTGAAGACCCAGAGACCGTCGAGACCGCGGGCCTTGGCGTCTTCGGCAGCGGCGGAGACGGAGGAGGCGGGCAGACCGGCGAGGTCAGCCTCGTCGTAGACGGTGACGAAGAAGTTGTTCGTAGCCGACAGCAGGTTCTTGTTATACTGGATGAAAAGTTTGGAAAGCTGATCGTTGATGGCGATAAGCTCTTTCTTTTTATCTTCGGGCAGAGCGGCTCCCTGCTCCTCGAACTGGCGGTAATATTTCTCGACGAGACGTTTCTGGACCGGAGTGAGCTTACGTTGGTCGCGGGTGTCGTAGACCTGCTTGATACGCTCGAAGAGATGCGGGTCGAGGTTGATCATGTTGGAGGCCTCATTGAGCAGGGGGATAGCTTCCTCTGCCATTGCCGCGAACTCATCGGTGTTCATAGCGCCGTCGTAATGGAAGAAGACGCCGGCTACTCGGTCAAGAATCGGGGAAAGGTTTTCGAGGGGGAGGATAGTGTTGTCGAAGTCGGGAACGGCGCGGTTGCGGGTGATGGCATTGAGGTTGGCGCGTTGTTCCTCGATTCCGGCCTTGATGGCGGGAATGAAGTCAGAGGTCTGGATCTGCTCGAAGGGAGGAATTTCGTAGACCGTCTGATAAGGCTTCAGGAAGGGATTTTCAGCCATTGCTTTTGAAGCTGGGGCGGCGGTGAGCATTACGGCCGCCGCCAGGGTTAAGATTGTTTTTTTCATGATGAAAAATTAGATGGTTTATGTTCTCTATTCCGGGAGGAGGGGAGAGAAGTGATGATCTCTAACGTTTGGGAACGGTGTTCTCCAGGGCGAACTCGGCTATCAGAGGATAATGGTCCGATGTATCGTGTCCCAGTCGCGAGACCTTGAGCGGAACGAGGGCGCCGCGATAGAATATCTGGTCTATATGGAATAAAAAGAGATGCTTGTTGTAGGTGTAGGTCGGTCCGAAGGATGTCTCTGAATACGCATCTTGGAAACCTGCATCGATCATTTTGCGGTAAGCCCAGGAGGAGGGGACGTCGTTGAAGTCTCCGCAGACAATAAGCGGTCCCTGCAGGGAGGAGGCGAAAGCGATAAGTTCATCGACGTTGCGGGCACGCTCACGGAACGATTGACGCATTTTATTAAAGATGGAACCCTTGAATTCGGCAACGCTGTGACGCGCCGAACTCGGGGAGTGGATATCGGTCAGCACCTGTCGCTCCTTATCCGAAAGGGAATAGGAGGAGATATGCATATTGATAAGGTCAAGAGGGCGCCCGTCGATACGAAGGCGGAAGTAGTCGTAGCGGTGGGCCCGCTTGAAGGGTCCCGGAGAGGTTACTTTCTGCAGTTCCACCGGATAACGGGAAAGGACCTTGAGATCCGAACTCTTGGATCCGGCCTGGAAAGGATAACGGGCGAACAGCGAGTCACGCAGAGCCGGCGTCAGATCTTGGATTTCGACACAGTCATTCCAGTCTTCGAGTTCCTGAAGGCATATTATGTCGGCGCCGCAGTTGAGCAGGAAGCGGACAGCCCGGTCGGCCCCCCCGGAGGGGGATTTCAGGTCATCGAGATGCAGGGAGTTGAAGGTCAGAAGGGTAAAGGTCTTGGAACCTTCCGGGGCCTTATTGGGAAAGCTGATAGGAACCGCCGGACCGATGGAACTCCACCCTGCCACCAGGACGACTATTCCTAAAGCACCGGGAATAATCCGGCGGTTGAGGAACCAGATGATGGAGACGATAAGCGTCGCGATGACAAGATAGGGAAGGATGAGGACCAGCATGGCGGGAAGCGTCATGTATTGAGGGTCAACCTTCCCGCCGAAAGCCGCGAGCAATGTCACTCCATATAATATATAGGATAGAATGCGTCCGATCAGACGCAGAATCGGGGATACAATAAACATATCGGTTGTTTTTATGTTTGTTGCCTGTCGTTGAAATCAGCGCGGATATCAGAGGTCTTTTTCAGATAGACGCCGTAATTCATCTCGCTCCGCCTGAGTCAGAGAAGCGTAGCCCGAAAGACGAATCTTATCGAGTAATTCATTCAGGCGACGGCGTGCTTCATAACGGTCGGTATTTAGCGATGAGGAATAATCGGGCCCGGCCTCCCTTCTCTGGCCGTTGAAAGCCTGGCGCAACCTTTGGGAAGATGCAAAGCCTCCGTTACTCCGCAGCTTCCCCCCATGCCGCCACCAAAGGATAAGCCCAAGACCGAATACAAGACCCCCGAGATGGGCGAAATGGGCAACTGTTGACTGATTTCCCGAGACTCCGAGGAAAAATTCCAAAACGGCATATCCGACGACCATATATTTAGCCTTTATCGGGACGGGGATAAAGAAAAGGTAAAGTGGAAGGTCAGGAAATGTGCAGGCGAATCCGAGCAGCAGACCGAAGATAGCACCCGAGGCGCCGACAGTCAGCAACGAGTTCTTGTAGGAATTGACGGCGCTGAGGAAATTGGGGTCTCCATGTTCCATAGCCTCGCGGACTGTCTGGGCCATGTGGCTTTCGGTCAGACCATTCAGCGGGGCTATTCCTGAAACGTAATCGTTGAACCAAGTCAGGTTCCAGACGATTTCCTGCGTCAGCGCTCCTCCTATTCCGCAGACAAAATAGAAGAGCAGAAAGCGTTTCGCTCCCCAAGTCTGTTCCAGGATACGTCCGAACATCCAGAGAGTGAACATATTGAAAAGCAGATGCAGGATAGAACTCGGGGAATGGAGGAACATATAGGAGACAAGCTGAATCGGATTAAAATCCGAACCACCCCAAAAATGCAGACCTCCATGATCGACGAGCCAGTTTCCTGCGCTGGCTGGAAGAAGCACTTCAAGCAACCAGACGACAACGTTGATGATGATGAGATTTTTGGTGACGGGGGGGATCTGAGCCCACCATCCACCGTTTCTGATAGGTGTCATACACTGCAAAATTACAAAATATCTCAGATATTCCATATTTAAGCGGGCCATAGTAGTGAATTTGAGAAAAATAATATTATATTTGCCCGCTCAAAGGAAGTCCCGTATGTGAAAATATGGGATTAGAACAAAAAAGGGGGTCCGGAATGTTTGTATATCATCTCGGATAGAACAACTCTCTGAGAAATCAAACATCTCAATCATCATAATTATGAACAAGACTGATTTAGTAAATGAGATTGCCGCCAAGGCGGGTCTCAACAAGGTAGCCGCCAAAGCGGCCCTCGACGCATGCCTGGAGTCTATCGAGCAGGCTCTGGCCAATGACGACAAGGTGCAGCTCATCGGTTTCGGCACTTTCTCTGTCCAGGAGAAGGCCGCCCGTGTCGGTATCAATCCGCACACGAAGGAGAAAATCGAGATCGCTGCCCGAAAGGTTGTCAAGTTCAAGCCCGCCAACGAGCTTGCAAAGTGATTTTTCTTTAGGCTCACTCCATTCCCCTGTCCCATACGGGAATATATTAAAGATGGTATACCGCGCGGAATCTGCTCCTTCCTGACTGGAAAGAGACGGATTCCGGGCGGAATTCGTGTGTACTCATCCTCCGTCTCTCTTTTCTCTCTACCCACTTCTCCTCTTCCGACAATAAAAACCTATCGGTTCATCCGAAAAATCTCTTGACGGATATTATCCGGAAAGTAAAATAAGGAAAGAAAATTAGTAGTATATATATGAATCTTGAGAACATTGTTGCCTGTGGCGTGGCCCAGGCTGTCAAGAGCCTTTATGGCGTTGATGCCGATCCGGCAAAAATAGCTCCTTCGGCTACCAAGAAGGAATTTGAGGGGGATTTGACCGTTATGGTCTTCCCGTTCGTAAAGGCTGCCCGAAAAAGCCCCGAACAAACAGGTGCCGAAATAGGGGAGTGGCTGGTAAATAATGTCGAGGCTGTCAGCGCCTTCAACGTTATAAAGGGTTTTCTGAATATTACTATCGATCCGGCTTTCTGGCTCCATGCTCTTGAGGCTGCCGCCGAGAATCCGCAGTTCGGTATCAAGAATGCAGGTCCGGATTCTCCTCTTGTGATGATTGAGTATTCATCACCCAACACCAACAAACCGCTCCATCTGGGTCATGTCCGCAACAATCTGCTCGGATATTCCCTTTCCAGAATCCTTGAAGCTGATGGCAACCGGGTCATCAAGACCAACATAGTCAACGACCGCGG
Organism: Bacteroides sp.; assembly: GCA_014801785.1. GTDB lineage: Bacteria > Bacteroidota > Bacteroidia > Bacteroidales > Muribaculaceae > Lepagella. Next base: position 46,430 of record JAAVDN010000019.1, read on the forward strand.
AATCCATATCTGCAAGTCTATGCTCGCATGGCAGAAATGGGGAGAGGGTGCCACTCCTGAATCAACCGGGAAGAAAGGAGACCATCTTATCGGTGATTTCTATGTAGCATTCGACAAGCATTACCGCGATGAACTCAAGAAGATAATGGAGGAGGAGAACTGCTCTAAGGAAGAGGCCGAGAGCCGTTCGACACTTATGGCCGAGGCGCGCGAGATGCTGCGTAAATGGGAGGCAGGCGACCCCGAGATACGTGCCCTTTGGGAACGCATGAACTCATGGGTTTATGACGGATTCGACCAGACTTACCGTAGGCTTGGAGTCGATTTTGATAAAATATATTACGAATCGCAGACCTATCTCGAAGGAAAGGAGCTGGTGCTCAAAGGACTGGAGGAAGGAAAGATGTATCGTAAGGAGGATGGTTCCGTATGGGCTGACCTGACAGATGAAGGACTCGACCACAAACTCCTGTTGCGTTCCGATGGAACCTCTGTCTATATGACCCAGGATATAGGAACCGCGAAACTCCGCTATCGTGATTATCCGATCGACAAGATGGTCTATGTCGTCGGCAACGAGCAGAACTATCATTTCCAGGTTCTGTCGATTCTTCTTGACCGTCTCGGTTTCAAATGGGGACGTGACCTGACTCATTTCTCCTACGGCATGGTCGAGCTTCCCGAAGGAAAGATGAAATCCCGCGAGGGAACGGTTGTCGATGCTGATGATCTGATGGATAAAATGGTTGCGGATGCCGCCGAAGCCGCCGCCAACCGTCTGGACTCCATGAGCGCCGAGGAAGCGGCTGAGGTATCCCGGAAAGTCGGTATGGGTGCGTTGAAGTATTTCCTACTGAAAGTTGACCCGAAGAAGAATATGCTCTTCAATCCGGCCGAATCGATAGACTTCAACGGCAACACAGGTCCATTCCTGCAATATACCTACGCCCGCATCCGCTCCGTCATACGGCGTGCCGGAGAGGAGTTCAGTTACTCCCTGCGCCCTCAGGCGCTTCCGAACGAGAAAGAGACGCAGCTAATCCAGAAAATCTGCGAATTTCCTTCCGCCGTCGAGGATGCCGCGAGAAACTATTCCCCTGCCCTGATTGCCAATTACGCCTATGATCTGGCGAAGGAATATAACAAGTTCTATCATGACTATCCCATCCTCCGCGAGGAAGACAGGGAAGTCCGTACCCTTCGTCTTCTGATTTCGGGCGTTACGGCGCGCACTCTTCGTGATGCGGTAGCTCTGCTGGGAATGGAGATGCCGGAGCGGATGTAAACCTTAGGAGCTTCAGATTGTCTTAATAATAAGAGCCCGTCCCACAAGAAATGTTAACAGCCGGGTCTAAAAACTCTCCAATCATATTAAACATGGATCAGAACAATCCCTACAAATTGACTACCCCTCCTACTTACACCGGAGGCGTAGATTCCGGCGCCCTGACGCGCCAGGTAAGTAATGTGATGAAGCGTGTTTATGTCAGAATGTTCGTCGGTCTTCTTATCACGGCCTTCGTATCGCTCGGCATAGCCTCGACTCCTACGCTCGCCCACGCTATATTGACGAATCAGATAGTTTTCTGGGGCATCCTCATCGCCATGTTTGCCATGGCCTGGATTATGCCCGCCAAGATGATGTCGATGAAGCCGACAACGATATTGCTTCTTTTCGGCCTCTTCTCGGTGCTCATGGGAGCATGGTTGACCCCCATCTTCTTCGTCTACGCTCCCGGAACGATTGTCAAGACCTTCTTTATTTCGGCCGGAACATTCGGCGCCATGTCGGTCTATGGCTATTTCACCAAGTCAGACCTCAGCCGTATAGGTAACTATCTATATATGGCGCTGATAGGACTCTTTATAGCCATAATTGTCAACATATTCCTCAAGAGTTCTGCTTTAGGGTGGATCATTTCAATAGTCGGAGTGCTTCTCTTCGTCGGCCTCACAGCCTGGGACACCCAGCAGATGAAACGCGTGGCGGCAGCCAATCTTGATCCCGCCCTTGCCGACAAACTGGCGACTATGGGAGCTTTGAATCTATATCTTGACTTCATCAACCTTTTCCTCTTCCTTCTTCAGATATTCGGCGGTAACCGCAACTGATAAAAATAAGAATAAGAATAAGGAAATCTTAGTTAAATGTCATTACGGGCGTCTTTCAGATGGAAGACGCCCGTTTGTCTTCATAGAGCCGGCGATACCTGCGATGTTATTGATAGAGGAAGAGGCCCCCGGCCCACAATAGGACGGAGGCTTAAGGAGGTCGTTTGAGAACGTATTGAAGAAGGAGGGAACGAAAAAATGTTGATAAATCAGTCGGAGAATCGGGAGAAATCATTAATTTTGCCGAGTATGCGCAAAATAGTTGTTTTTGACACTGAAGGGAGCCATGCCAATCTACTCCCCTTATCCTTCACGCGTCCGGTTGCTGACTTCCGCGTCGGCATAACGACCCTGGCTGACAAATGGAGGATGCTGAGCGGATGCGAACTCCTGTATTGGCCTGTCGAATACCTCAGGCCCCGTTATGCCTCCGGCTTCGACCCCTCCGTATTACCCGCAGACACGATATGGGTCTCAGGCAATGTTGTGGCTGATGAACAGACGGTGCAGGCTCTTCTATCCCTTCGTCCCGGCGAAGGTTGGATGGATTGCGGAGAACCGGTCGCCTATGTCGGCGGATTCGGTGGATTTACCGCCTCTGAATGGGAATTGCGTGAGATTCCTTCCGGAGTGCGGAGGATTCAGTTTGTCTTCGATATATTCCTTATGAATCCTGCTCTGATCAAGGAGGATTTCCGTCGGATTACAGCCGGAAGGAAAAGCCGTCCCCTCTCGTCATCAAACCGGGTAGTCGGTCCGATGACCGATGAGGAGGGGTTGCCTCTCATCTTTGTCGAGGAGGGAGCCGATGTCGAATGTGCAACCTTGTCAACCCGCGAAGGCCCTGTCTATATAGGTCAGGATGCTGTCGTGATGGAAGGAGTGACATTGCGTGGCCCCATAGCCTTTTGCCGCAAATCGCAGGCGCGCCTCGGTGCCAAGCTCTATTCAGGCTCAACATTCGGCCCATATTGCAAAGTCGGAGGAGAGCTCAGCAATGTCGTCATGTTCGGCTACAGCAATAAATCCCATGAAGGTTATTTAGGAAACGCCGTGATAGGGGAGTGGTGTAACATCGGGGCAGGCACCAGCGCTTCGAACCTTAAGAACGACTACTCTAAAATCCGCATCTGGAACTACGCGCGCCATACATTCATGAAAACCGACCTCCAGTTCTGCGGTCTCATCATGGGAGACCATTCCAAAGCAGGAGTCAACTGCATGTTCAATACAGCGACAGTTGTCGGCGTCGGAGTCAACCTTCATGGAGCCGGATTCCCTCGCGTCTTTATCCCCAGTTTCAGTGAGGGGAGTCCCGCCGGAGGCTTCAAGACGGTGCCGGTCGATAAATTCGAGACCATAGCCTCCCGTGTCATGGCTCGCAGAGGTCTTCTCCTGACAGAAGCCGACCGCCTTATTTTTGAAAAGATCTACGAAGTCGCCTCCGCCTTCAAAGGATAAGACGTCGGTCTTCACAGGATAAGCATCGGCTAAGAGAAAAAAGTCTGAATAACTTCCCCTTCCCTCGGAACCCTCAAAAACCTAACAGATGTTAGACGAGGCTCTCCAAATGTCAAAAAATACAATAAAGAGGGGTGTGAGGGTTGCGTAATTCGCTGACTTTTTGTAACTTTGCAAAGTTTTCGGGGTTGCGTGCAACCTAAAACGCCGCCAATCTGCTGATTGTCAGTGGGTTGAGTGGTGTCTTATGGTGTCAGACTCATGCTTTTCTCCGATTCTCCGGCGCCTTCCGGCTTCGGGCTCAATATAGAAACAGATACTATTCAATAAATTTAGAGACAAGAATGCCTACAATTCAGCAACTCGTAAGAAAAGGTCGTGTGGCTCTCAAAGATAAGAGCAAGTCGCCGGCACTGGATTCCTGTCCGCAGCGTCGCGGTGTGTGCGTGCGTGTCTACACCACCACTCCTAAGAAGCCTAACTCTGCAATGAGAAAGGTTGCCCGCGTTCGTCTGACCAACGGCAAGGAAGTTAACTCCTACATTCCCGGAGAGGGTCACAACCTTCAGGAGCACTCCATCGTGATGGTTCGCGGAGGTCGTGTGAAAGACCTTCCGGGTGTGCGTTACCACATCGTTCGCGGTACTCTCGATACCGCCGGTGTTCAGGGTCGCACTCAGCGCCGCTCCAAATATGGAGCAAAGCGTCCCAAAGCCGCGAAGAAATAATCTGCCGCGGGATTAATCCAGAGACGGTCCTTTTGAGGGCCATGACAAAAAATTATTTCAAGTTTTTGATTTATTGGATGGCCCGGAACGGTAATCATGCTGTCTGAAATAAGTGCATGAAGTTTCGGGGTGGTTGAGTAAACCGGCGTTCCGCTTCGGACGCACGTTGAAGAATCTCCGATACAGCCAAGACAAAAACATTAAACAACCAACTCTCTACAATGAGAAAAGCTAAGCCGAAGAAAAGGGTAATCCTTCCGGATCCCGTCTTCCACGAAGTAAGGGTCACTAAGTTTGTGAACCATCTGATGTATGACGGCAAGAAGAATACCGCATACACCATCTTTTACACCGCTCTCGAGAATGTAAAGGCAAAACTTCCCAACGAGGAGAAGTCCGCTCTCGAGATTTGGAAAAAAGCTCTTGAGAATGTCACTCCTCAGGTAGAGGTCAAGAGCCGTCGCGTCGGAGGAGCTACTTTCCAGGTTCCTACTGAAATCCGCGCTGACCGCAAAGAATCGATTTCCATGAAAAATCTCATCATCTATGCCCGCAAACGCGGCGGCAAGACGATGGCCGACAAGCTGGCCGCTGAAATCGTCGACGCCTTCAACGAGCAGGGTGGTGCCTTCAAGCGCAAGGAAGACATGCACCGCATGGCTGAAGCTAACCGCGCCTTCGCTCATTTCAGATTCTAATTGGAGATATAGACAATGGCAAAACACGACGAGCTTAAATATACCCGCAATATCGGCATTATGGCCCATATCGACGCGGGAAAAACCACAACCTCCGAGCGTATCCTCTTCTACACCGGCCTTACCCACAAGATCGGAGAGGTTCATGACGGCGCCGCCACCATGGACTGGATGGAGCAGGAGCAGGAGCGTGGTATCACCATTACTTCCGCCGCCACAACCACTTTCTGGAACTATGACGGAGAGAAGTATAAGATCAACCTCATTGACACTCCGGGACACGTCGACTTTACTGTCGAGGTAGAGCGTTCGCTCCGTGTCCTTGACGGCGCAGTCGCTACTTTCTGTGCTGTAGGCGGTGTCGAGCCTCAGTCCGAGACCGTATGGCGTCAGGCTGACAAATATAATGTCCCCCGTATCGGCTATGTCAACAAGATGGACCGCTCCGGCGCCAACTTCCTTGAAGTTGTCCGTCAGGTGAAGGATGTCCTCGGTGCCAACCCCCTCCCCATTCAGCTTCCTATCGGCGCTGAGGAGACTTTCAAGGGTGTCATCGACCTCATCACTATGAAGGCTCTCTTCTGGCATGACGAGACTATGGGCGCTGAATACTCCGTCGAAGAGATCCCCGCCAATCTTCGCGACGAGGCTGAGGAATATCGTGACAAAATGCTTGAGACTCTCGCCGAGCTTGACGAGGCTCTCATGGAAAAATATTTTGACGATCCCTCCACTATCACCGAGGATGAGATCCGCAAGGCTATCCGTAAGGGTACCCTTTCCATGCAGATCAACCCCATGCTCTGCGGTTCCTCCTTTAAGAACAAGGGTGTCCAGACTCTTCTTGACGCCGTCTGCGCATATCTTCCTTCTCCCGAGGACTCCGGTGCTGTCGAGGGAACCTATCCCGGCGATCCCGAGCAGATCGAGACCCGCGAACCCAACTCGGAGGCTCCTATGTGTGCCCTCGCGTTCAAGATCGCTACCGACCCCTATGTAGGTCGTCTCTGCTTCTTCCGCGTTTACTCCGGAGATATCGAGGCCGGCAGCTATGTGCTTAACTCCCGTTCCGGCAAGAAGGAGCGTATCTCGCGTCTTTTCCAGATGCACTCCAACAAGCAGAATCCGAAAGAGAAAATCGGTTGCGGCGACATCGGCGCCGGAGTCGGCTTCAAGGATATCCGCACCGGCGACACCCTCTGCGACGAGAACCATCCGATTGTTCTTGAGGCAATGGAGTTCCCCGATCCCGTTATCGGTATCGCCGTTGAGCCCAAGACTCAGAAGGACCTCGACAAGCTTGGTGTCGGCCTGCAGAAACTCGCTGAGGAGGACCCGACTTTCCGTGTCGAGACCAACGAGGAGACCGGTCAGACCGTCATCTCAGGTATGGGTGAGCTTCACCTCGACATCATCATCGACCGTCTGCGCCGCGAGTTCAAGGTAGAATGTAATCAGGGCCGTCCCCAGGTTACTTACAAGGAGGCAATCACCAAACCCGTCGAGCTTCGCGAGGTCTTCAAGAAGCAGACCGGTGGTCGCGGTAAGTTCGCAGACATCATCGTCCGCATCGAACCCGCTGACGAGGATTTCGACGGCAACCTCCAGTTTGTTGACGAAGTCAAGGGTGGTAACGTTCCTAAGGAATATATCCCCTCTGTACAGAAGGGCTTCCAGACCGCAATGAAGAATGGTGTCCTCGCCGGTTATCCGGTAGAGCGCCTCAAAGTCACCCTCCTCGACGGATCTTTCCACCCCGTCGACTCCGACCAGCTCTCCTTCGAGCTCTGCGCTATCCAGGCCTTTAAGAAAGGCTCCGAGAAGGCAGGTCCGGTTCTTATGGAGCCGATCATGCAGATCGAGGTAGTAACTCCGGAAGAGTCAATGGGTGACGTCATCGGCGACCTTAACAAGCGTCGCGGTCAGGTCGAGGGTATGGAGACAAGCCGTAGCGGTGCCCGTATCGTCAAGGCTAAGGCTCCTCTGGCAGAGATGTTCGGCTATGTCACTGCCCTGCGCACCATCACCTCCGGACGTGCGACCAGCACCATGTCCTTCTCCCATTACGCAGAGGTCAGCAACTCGATCGCGCGCAACGTGCTGACCGAGGTTCAAGGCCGTGTAGATTTGATCAAATAATACTTCCAACAGAATATGAGCCAGAAAATCAGAATCAAACTGAAAAGCTACGACCACAACCTCGTAGACAAATCGGCTGAGAAGATCGTCAAGACGGTTAAGAGCACCGGCGCCGTTGTCAGCGGACCTATCCCCCTGCCGACCCACAAGCGCATCTTCACTGTCAACCGTTCGACCTTCGTCAACAAGAAGTCCCGCGAGCAGTTCGAGCTGAGCTCCTATCAGCGTCTCATCGACATCTACAGCTCTACATCCAAGACTGTAGACGCACTGATGAAACTGGAGCTTCCCAGCGGCGTTGACGTAAGCATCAAGGTCTGATAAAAGACAAAAGATAAAGTTTCCCCGGCCGCTCCGCCGGCCGGGGACTCCCTTCCGGAGTCAGTTCCGGAGGAAAACAAAAATAAAAATTATCCGGTCTCTTCCTGCAAACAGAATAGGGGAGGACCGACAAGCAATAGTAAGAAATGCCAGGATTATTAGGAAAGAAAATCGGAATGACATCCGTTTTCAGTGCCGACGGAAAGAATGTTCCGTGCACTGTTATCGAAGTAGGTCCTTGTGTTGTTACTCAGGTCAAGACCGTCGAGACCGACGGCTATGACGCCGTCCAGGTAGGCTTCCAGGAAAAGAAGGAGAAGCACACCAACAAACCCGAGGCGGGTCATTTCGCAAAGGCCGGAGTAGCTCCGCAGCGCCACTTGGCCGAGTTCAAATCTTTTGAGACCGCTCCCGCCCTTGGCGAGACACTGACGGTTGACCTCTTCCAGGAGGGTGGATTCGTCGATGTTGTCGGCACCTCGAAAGGTAAAGGATTCCAGGGCGTCGTCAAGCGTCATGGATTCGGCGGCGTGGGTCAGGCTACCCACGGTCAGCACAACCGTCTGCGCGCACCGGGTTCCATCGGCGCCTGCTCCTATCCCGCGAAAGTCTTCAAGGGAATGCGTATGGCAGGCCACATGGGCAACGAGCGTGTGACTGTCCAGAACCTGCAGGTCATCAAGGTCCTGCCGGAACACAATCTGTTAATGATCAAGGGTTCCATCCCCGGAGCCAAAGGTTCAATTGTTTTAGTTGAGAAATAATGGAAGCAGCAGTTTATAACATCAAAGGTGAAGACACCGGCCGTAAGGTCGAGTTGAACGATGAGGTTTTCGGCCGCAACCTCGAGCAAGGCAATGCCGAGCACACTATCTATCTCGACGTAAAGCAGTATCTGGCTAACCAGCGTCAGGGAACCCACAAGTCAAAGGAGCGCAGCGAGGTCTCCGGTTCGACCCGCAAGCTCGGCCGTCAGAAAGGCGGCGGCGGCGCCCGTCGCGGTGACATCAACTCCCCGCTTCTGCGTGGCGGCGGCACAGTTTTCGGACCCCGCCCCCGTGACTATCGCTCCAAACTCAACAAAAAGCAGAAAGCTCTGGCACGTCGCATCGCTCTTACCTCCAAGAACGCCGACCAGCAGATCATCGTAGTCGAGAATTTCACTTTCGACGCTCCCAAGACGAAGAGCTACCTCCAGCTGGCCAAGAACTTCAAGCTCGACCAGAAGAAGGTTCTTCTCGTCCTTCCGGAAAGCGACCTGAACGTTCAGCTCTCTGTCCGCAACGTCCCCAACGCACTGTCGATGCGCGCCATCGACCTGAACGCATACAGCGTTCTGAACAATGACGCCATCCTCCTGACCGAAGGAAGCGTTGAGGTCCTCAACCAGTTTTAATCTTTAGGAGACAACAGAAATGGATATTCAGATCAAACCTCTGGTGACCGAGAAGGCTACCAACTACAGCGAGAAGCAGAACTGCTACACCTTCCTCGTTTCTCCGGACGCAAACAAATTCCAGATCAAGGACATCGTTGAGAAGCTCTACAATGTCCGCGTCGAGAAAGTGAACACTGCCCTCTATGCCGGCAAGCGCAAACAGCGCTATACCAAGTCAGGCATCATCCGCGGTCAGCGTCCTGCCTTCAAGAAGGCATACGTAACCGTCGCCGAGGGACAGACTATTGACTACTACAGCAATATTTGATAAAAAATGGCAGTAAGAAAATTCAAGCCCACCACCCCGGGCCAAAGACACAAAGTTATTGGTGTGTTCAAAGGAACAATCACTGCTACCACACCAGAAAAGTCTCTTACCGTCGGCAAGCGCTCCACGGGCGGACGTAACAGCTCCGGCCAGCTGAGCACCCGCTATCGCGGCGGCGGCCACAAGAGAAAATTGCGTCTTATCGATTTCAAGAGAAACTACGACGGTGTCGAGGCTGTTGTCAAGAGCATCGAGTATGATCCCAACCGCTCCGCCCGTATCGCGCTTCTCTACTATGTTGACGGCTCAAAAGCCTATATCATCGCTCCCAACGGCCTTGAGGTCGGTCAGAGAGTGATCAGCGGTGAGGATGTTGCTCCGGAAGTAGGCAATGCCCTCCCCCTGGCTAAGATACCCGTCGGTACCCTTATCCATTGTATTGAACTCAAGCCCGGCCAGGGCGCCTCTATGGCTCGCTCTGCCGGTACCTTCGCTCAGCTGACCAGCCGCGAGGGTGACTACGCGATTATCAAATTGCCTTCAGGCGAGACCCGCAAGGTCCTTCTCTCCTGCCGCGCCACCATCGGCGTTGTCGGCAACTCCGACCACGCTCTGGAATCCAGCGGTAAGGCAGGACGCAGCCGCTGGCTCGGACGCCGCCCCCACAACCGTGGTGTCGTCATGAACCCGGTTGACCACCCGATGGGTGGTGGTGAGGGACGTCAGTCCGGCGGACACCCGCGTTCCCGCACAGGTCTTTACGCCAAGGGCCTCAAGACCCGCTCGCCGAAGAAGCATTCTTCGAAGTATATCATCGAGAGAAGAAAGAAGTAATTTGAAATTTAGCAGTAGTTTAAGACTATGAGTCGTTCGTTAAAAAAAGGACCCTTCATCAGCGTCAAACTTGAAAAGAAAGTTGCGGCCATGGAGGAAAGCGGCAAAAAGTCCGTCATCAAGACCTGGAGCCGCGCCTCGATGATTTCTCCGGACTTCGTCGGCCACACTTTCGCCGTCCACAACGGCAACAAGTTCATTCCCGTCTATGTAACTGAAAACATGGTCGGTCACAAGCTGGGAGAATTTGCGCCCACCCGCACCTTCCGCGGCCACGGCGGCAACAAGAAGAAGTAAGCGGTCCTTCCAATCATCTATCAATAAATAAAGAACAATACAATGGGTTTAAGAAAGAGAGAATCAGCCGACGCCATCAAAGAGGCGCGCAAGACTGAATACTTTGCAAAGCTCCGCAACGTTCCCACTTCGCCGCGCAAGATGCGCCTGGTCGTTGATATGGTGCGTGGTGTGGAAGTCTTCAAAGCCCTCGGCATACTCAAGTTTTCCAATAAGGAAGCATCCCGTCGCGTAGAGAAGCTGCTCCGCAGCGCCATCGCTAACTGGGAGGAGAAAAACGAGCGCAAGGCTCAGGCCGGCGAACTCTACGTCAAGACTATCTTCGTAGACTGCGCCCCCATGATCAAGCGTCTCCGTCCCGCGCCCCAGGGCCGCGGCTACCGGATCCGCAAGCGTTCGAACCACGTCACGGTTTTTGTAGACACTATCACCAATAATCAAGACTAAGCAAGATGGGACAGAAAGTTAATCCTATCGCCAACCGACTGGGCGTTATCCGCGGATGGGACTCCAACTGGTTTGGCGGAAAAAGATACGGCGAGACCCTTCTGGAGGATTCCAAGATCCGCAAGTATCTCCGCACTCGTCTTGCCAAGGCAAGCGTTTCGCGTATTATCATCGAGCGCACCCTCAAGATGGTGACCGTTACTATCTGCACCTCCCGCCCCGGTATGATCATCGGTAAGGGTGGTAAAGATGTTGACGCCCTCAAGGAAGAGCTCAAGAAGCTGACCGATAAGGAGGTTCAAATCAATATCTACGAGATCCGTCGTCCGGAACTGGACGCCGAGATCGTCGCTTCCAATATCGCTCGCCAGATCGAAGGTAAGGTCGCTTACCGTCGCGCTATCAAGATGGCTATCGCCTCCACGATGCGCATGGGCGCTGAAGGAATCAAGGTTCAGGTTTCCGGTCGTCTCAACGGCGCCGAAATCGCACGCTCCGAGATGTTCAAGGAGGGTCGTACTCCTCTTCATACTCTCCGCGCTGACATCGACTACGCTCTGGTAGAGGCTCTGACCAAGGTCGGTATCATCGGTGTCAAGGTCTGGATTTGCCGTGGTGAGATCTACGGAAAGAAGGAACTGACCCCCTCCTATGCCATCGGCGTCAAGGAACCCGCAGGGCGTCCCCAGGGCGGCGAGCGTCGCGAGCGTCGCGGCGGTTTCCGCAACAAAAAGAACAACAACCGTAAAGACTAAGTTTCCCTATGTTACAACCTAAGAAAACCAAATTCCGCCGTTCGCAGAAAGGCCGCATGAAAGGTGAGGCCCAGAGGGGAAACCAGCTCGCCTTCGGTTCGTTCGGCATCAAGACGCTTGAGTCCAAATGGATCACCGGCCGTCAGATCGAGGCCGCCCGTATCGCGGTAACACGTTACATGCAGCGTCAGGGTCAGATCTGGATCCGCATCTTCCCCGATAAGCCTATCACTAAGAAGCCTGCCGAGGTGCGAATGGGTAAAGGTAAAGGTAATCCGGAAGGATTCGTTGCGCCTGTAACACCGGGACGCATCCTTATCGAGGTCGAGGGCGTCAGCTACGACATCGCCAAGGAGGCACTCCGTCTGGCCGCTCAGAAGCTCCCGGTCATCACCAAGTTTGTGGTACGCCGTGACTATGATCCCTCCCAGAACGTCTGATTCGTATCGACAGATTTCTTAACGGCAAGCAATCGACATAAAGCTTGCAGAGCTAAATACAAGAGAGCCGCCGGTTTTATACCGGTGGCTCTCTTTCTGTATTAATATATTTTAGGAGCTGTTTATTTGGCTGTTAGCCGAAAATTGTCTATCTTTGCAGAAAATCTGCGCCTTGACTCCTCGCAAGGGGAGGGGAGGTGTGGAATTTTATGCGGTCTGTTCCGTCCGGGACAGCCACTCCAAAGCGGACTTTTTTATATCCACAACATAAAATGAAAAAGGAAGAAATCAAGGAATTAAGCATTCAGGAACTGCGTGCCCAGATTGAGGTCGCAGAGAAGGCTTATCGTGAATTGAAAGTAGCGCACGCGATTACTCCCTCTGACAATCCCGCCAAGATCACTAAAGATCGCAAGGAGATTGCCCGACTGAAGACGATCCTGCGCCAGAAGGAAATAGCTCAGGCTGCTTCCGCGAAGTAATAATCCCCCGAAAAACGCTTAGAAAAAATGGAAGAAAAGAGACATTTGAGAAAAGAGAGAATCGGGGTTGTTTCGAGCAACAAGTGTGACAAGACGATCACAGTCGAAATCAAGTGGAAGGAGAAACACCCGATCTATGGCAAGTTCGTCAACAAGACGAAGAAGTATCACGCTCATGACGAGAACAACGAGTGCAGCGTGGGAGATACCGTCCGTCTCATGGAGACCCGTCCCCTGAGTAAAACCAAGAGATGGAGACTTGTTGAAATCATCGAAAAAGTTAAGTAATTATGATACAGAGTGAATCCCGTTTGACAGTTGCAGATAACAGCGGTGCTAAAGAAGCGCTCTGTATCCATGTCCTGGGCGGCACCGGCCGCCGCTATGCTTCGGTAGGCGATATCATTGTCGTCACTGTCAAGAGCGCAATCCCCTCTTCCGATGTCAAGAAGGGCACAGTCTCCAAGGCTGTCGTCGTTCGTACAAAGAAAGAGATCCGTCGTCCCGACGGTAGCTATATCCGCTTCGACGATAACGCCTGCGTGCTTCTCAATAACGCCGGCGAAATCCGCGGAACCCGTATCTTCGGCCCCGTTGCGCGCGAACTGCGTAACACCAACATGAAGATCGTCTCGCTCGCACCCGAAGTACTTTAACTTTTAAATCGACAAAACAGCAATGGCTAAATTCCATATTAAAAAGGGCGATACGGTCTACGTCAATTCCGGCGACGACAAAGGAAAGACAGGACGCGTCCTTGAAATGCTTCCCAAAAAGGGACGCGCAATCGTGGAGGGCATCAATATCGTCTCCAAGAGCACCAAGCCGACCGCCAAGTATCCCAACGGCGGAATTGTCAAGATGGAGGCTCCGGTCGCCATCTCGAACCTCAATCCCCTCGACCCCAAGACCGGCAAGCCGACCCGTGTCGCCCGCCGCAAGAACGAGGCTGGAAAAACTATTCGTGTAGCAGTTAAATCAGGAGAAGAAATTAAGTAATGAGCGCCACCACACTTTCCAACGATTACAAGGAGAGAATCATGCCTGAACTCACCAAGGAGTTCAACTATACCTCTCCGATGCAGGTGCCCCGCCTGGAGAAGATTGTCATCAACCAGGGCCTCGGCGCCGCCACTCAGGATAAGAAAATCATCGAGACTGCCCTCAACGAGCTGACCGCCATCACAGGTCAGAAAGCCGTTCCGACACTCTCCCGCAAGGATATCGCGGCCTTCAAGCTCCGTAAGAAAATGCCGATCGGCGCAATGGTCACCCTTCGCCGCGACAAAATGTATGAATTTCTGGAGCGTCTGATTCGTGTCGCCCTTCCCCGTATCCGCGACTTCAAGGGTATCAACGCCAAACTCGACGGCCGTGGTAACTATACCCTCGGCATCAACGAGCAGATCATTTTCCCCGAGATCAATATTGACAACGTTCCGAAGCTCCAGGGCATGAACATCACCTTCGTTACCTCGGCTAACACCGATGAAGAAGGCTTCGCCCTCCTCAAGAAATTCGGTCTTCCCTTCAAACACGAAAATTAAGACATGGCTAAAGAATCAATGAAAGCCCGCGAGGTGAAGCGTCAGAGAATGGTTGCCAAATTCGCAGCCAAGAAGGCCGCCCTCAAGAAGGCCGCTCTTGCAGATGCCGAAGGCAATATCGACTACGAAGCGCTGACCAAGCTCCAGAAGCTTCCGAAGAACGCTTCCAAGGTTCGCCTCCACAACCGTTGCGAAATAACCGGTCGTCCGAAAGGCTATATGCGTCAGTTCGGAATCAGCCGTATCCAGTTCCGCGAAATGGCTTCCGCAGGACTTATCCCCGGAGTCAAGAAGGCATCTTGGTAAAAATCTTCTCCGGCAAGTCCGGAAACAGAAGGATTTCCCCGTCTCCTTTGCCGCAAGGCATAGGAGGACAGACATAGAGGAGGAGCGTGGCGCCCGACGTCATGACTCCGCGCTGGCGAACCGCCGGGACGGGTTCCCGAGCAGGCGCGGGCCAATACAGAGAGGAAGATCTGAAACGAGTCTCCGTCAGGAGATACTCTTTCGGACCTTCCCTATCCCGCGAAGCCGAATTTTTCACACGAAGAATTTGGCTTCCGCCATATCCGAACCTCTCTTCAGAAATTGGTTTCCTAACGTAAGGGAACTAAAAGGGGAATAGAAAAACAACGAGAAAAAGCAATCAGAGATTATTAAATATTGTTCAGAAAATCTGAATCAATTTAACAACCAAAAAAATGACTGATCCAATAGCAGATTATTTGACCAGACTCAGGAACGCGATCCGCGCCGGCCACCGTGTCGTGGAGGTTCCCTCGTCAAAGATGAAAAGAGAGATCACAAAGATCCTCTTCGACCAGGGCTACATCCTGAACTACAAGTTCATGGAAGGGGAGACCCCTTCGGGCACCATCAAGATCGCCCTCAAATATGATCCGGTCGACAAAGTGAACGCCATCAAGAACCTTCACCGTGTTTCCCGTCCGGGTCTGCGTCAGTATGCAGGCTACAAGGATATGCCCCGCGTCCTCAACGGCCTGGGCATCGCCATCGTTTCCACCTCGAAGGGCGTAATGACCAACAAGGAGGCCAAGGATCTCAAGATCGGCGGCGAAGTATTATGTTTCGTATATTAATCGCAGGAGGAAACAGAAATGTCAAGAATAGGTAAAGCACCCATTGCTCTTCCCGCCGGCGTGACTGTAACCGTCGACGGAAACACTGTCAAGGTCAAAGGACCCAAAGGGGAACTTGTCCAGAAGATTCATCCCGATCTCACCGTTGAGGTAGAGGATGGCAAGCTTGAGGTAAAACGTCCCAGCGACGATCGCGAACACCGCGCTCAGCACGGTCTTTTCCGCGCACTTCTTCACAACATGGTCGTCGGTGTCTCCGAGGGCTATAAGAAGGAGATGGAGCTGGTCGGCGTCGGCTACCGCGCTTCCGCCTCCGGTCAGGTTCTCGAACTTTCCCTGGGCTACTCCCACGCCATCTTCATCAAGCTTCCCGCAGAAGTGAAGGTAGAGGCAAAGAGCGAGCGTAACAAAAACCCGCTCATCATCCTTGAGAGCTACGACAAGCAGCTCCTCGGCCAGGTCTGCGCCAAGATCCGTTCCCTGCGCAAACCGGAGCCCTACAAGGGTAAAGGTATCAAGTTTGTCGGCGAGATTATCCGTCGTAAGTCCGGCAAGTCTGCCAACGCCAAGTAAAACGGCCCCTAAGGCAAGAAAAGCAAACAACGGCCGGAGAGATACTCCGGCGCCTCCCGACCTCCGGGGCGAAGCGGCTGTCCGGGAAATGGACCGCAGGCCGAACCTAAAGGAGAGGGCAGGAATAATCAAAGGAAGCTATGATTTCCAAAAAAGACAGAAGAAACAAAATCAAAACCCGCATCCGCGGCAAGATTTCCGGAACCGCTCAGCGTCCCCGCATGACCGTATTCCGCAGCAACAAGGGTATCTACGTCCAGCTTATCGACGACCTGGCAGCCCGCACATTGACCTCCGCCTCCTCCAAAGGCATAGAAGCAACCAACAAGGTCGACCAGGCTGCCAAAGTAGGCCAGCTCGTCGCAAAGAAGGCTTTGGAACAGGGTATCACCGAAGTGGTCTTCGACCGTAACGGTTATCTTTTCCACGGCAGAGTTAAATCCCTGGCAGACGCAGCCCGCGAAGCCGGTCTTAAATTTTAATCATCATCATGGCAAAGAGAGATAACAGAGTTAAATCGACCAACGATCTTGATCTTAAGGACCGTCTGGTGGCTATCAACCGCGTGACGAAGGTTACCAAGGGCGGACGTGCGTTCAGCTTTGCAGCCATAGTCGTTGTCGGCAACGAGAACGGCATCATCGGCTGGGGACTGGGTAAGGCCAACGAGGTTCAGGCCGCTATCGCCAAGGGTGTAGAGGCCGCCAAGAAGAATCTTATCCGCGTTCCTATCCATAAAGGAACCATCCCCCACGAGCAGGCAGCCAAGTTCGGCGGCAGCCGCATCTATCTGCGTCCTGCATCCGAGGGTACCGGTGTTAAGGCCGGCGGCGCAATGCGTGCCGTTCTTGAAAGCGTCGGTATCACCAACGTCCTCGCCAAATCGAAAGGCTCCTCCAACCCCCACAACCTGGTTAAGGCTACTATCGCCGCTCTCGACGAGATGCGTTCCCCGGCCCAGGTTGCCCAGAACCGCGGTATCTCCGTGGAGAAGGTGTTCAACGGCAAATAAAGAGCCGAGTGTGGTAACCAAATAAACAGCAACAGAAAATGTCACAGATTGCAATAAAGCAGATCAAGAGCCGCATCAACTGCCCGGCTGTCCAGAAGCGCACACTCGACGCCCTTGGACTGAGAAAGATGAACCATACGGTCGTTCACGAAGACAATCCTTCGATCCGCGGCATGGTCAAGGCTGTAGCCCATCTTGTTGAAGTAGCTGAAATCTAAAAAGAAAGACAGAAAATGGAACTTCATAATCTCAAGCCTGCCGTCGGCAGCAACAAGAAGAACAAGAGAATCGGCCGCGGTCCGGGTTCCGGATACGGAGGTACCTCCACCCGCGGACACAAGGGAGCAAAATCCCGTTCCGGCTATAAGCACAAGATCGGCTTCGAGGGAGGTCAGATGCCTCTCCAGCGCCGTGTGCCGAAGTTCGGTTTCAAGAACATCAACCGTGTGGAATACAAAGCTCTGAACCTCGACGCGCTCCAGGCGCTCGCAGAGGCAAAGCAGCTTGAGAAGGTGACCGTTGACGATCTTCGCGCCGCAGGACTCGTGCCCAAGCGTGTGCTTGTCAAGATTCTCGGCAACGGCTCTCTGACCCACAAGCTTGAAGTTGAGGCCGACGCCTTCTCCAAGAAGGCAGAGGAGGCGATTGTCGCCGCCGGAGGCAAAGTAATCAAGAAATAAACCTGACACAATGGCGTTTACTCAAACAATTAAAAATATCTGGAGTGTGGAGGATCTCCGCAGGCGCATAGGCATCACGCTGTTGCTTGTGGTCATCTACCGCTTCGGTTGTTATGTGGTTCTGCCGGGAATCAATCCCGACGACCTCATGGCTCTGAAGAATTTCACCTCCAGCGGTCTGATGCAGCTGCTCGACATGTTCTCGGGTGGGGCATTCTCGCAGGCCTCCATCTTCGCTCTGGGAATCATGCCTTATATCACGGCATCGATTGTCATCCAGTTGCTCGGCATGGTTCTGCCCAGCTTTCAGAAGATGCAGCGCGAAGGCGAGAGCGGCCGGATGAAACTCAACCAGTATACACGTTACCTGACCGTTCTGATACTGCTTCTGCAGGGTCCGGCATATCTGATGAACCTGCAGTATCAGGTCCGCAGCGCCAACGGCGCCATCGACCTTTCGATTTGGATGATCGCCTTCATGACAATCATTCTTGCCGCCGGTTCGATGTTCATCATGTGGCTTGGAGAACGCATTGACCAGAAGGGTGTCGGTAACGGTATCTCGTTCATCATCCTTATCGGTATCATTGCCCGCCTCCCCGAGGCTTTCCTCCAGGAGTTCACCTCCCGTCTGCTCAACTCCGCAGGCGGCGGCCTGGTTCTCTTCCTGGTCGAGATCGTTATCCTGCTCGCTGTCATCGCAGGCGCTGTGTTGCTCGTGCAGGGAACCAGAAAGGTCCCCGTGCAGTATGCCAAGAAGATTGTCGGCAACAAGCAGTACGGCGGAGCGCGCAACTACATACCCCTGAAGGTAAACGCCGCCGGTGTGATGCCGATCATCTTCGCGCAGGCGATCATGTTTATCCCTGTAACCGTCGCCGGTTTCGCTCCTTCCCACAACGGATTCTGGGGCTCGCTGACAGATATGTACAGCTGGACATATAACGTGATCTACTTCCTGATGATCGTAGTGTTCACCTATTTCTATACCGCGATCACCGTGCGTCCGGCTCAGATGGCCGAAGACATGAAGCGCAACAACGGCTTTATTCCCGGTGTCAAGCCCGGTAAGGCAACTGTCGAATATCTCGACAGCATCATGTCGCGCATCACCCTTCCCGGCTCCATCTTCCTTGGAATCGTCGCTATCCTTCCCGCTATCGCGACCGTCTGCGGAATCAACCGCAGCTTCGCTTCCTTCTTCGGAGGAACGTCGCTGCTGATCCTTGTCGGCGTAGTGCTTGACACGCTGCGTATAATCGAGGGTCATCTGCTGATGCGTCATTACGATGGCCTCATGAAGGACGGAAGCCGTATCCAGGGACGCACAACCGGCAATCACGCATTCTGATAAAACTTTTTTCTCCGTTCCGGAATCAGCCCCGCATCCGGCTCCCGCAGGGGAGACCGGACGGGTTCTGAGGAACACCCCCTGCACACCGCAGGATATTAAAGACACGTAAAAACAAGCTCAAACATGATATTCCTGAAGACAGAAGAAGAGATCGAGAAAATCCGACTGGCCAGCGATCTGGTCAGCCGCACCCTCGGAGAGGTCGCCCGTTGGGTGGCACCCGGCGTGACTACACGCCGTCTTGATGATGTCGCCAGGGAATTCATCCTCGACAACGGCGGGAAACCTGCCTGCTTAGGATATCACGGATTTCCTGGAACATTATGTATCGAGGTTAATGAAACCGTCGTTCATGGTTTCCCTTCCAGTTATGAACTGCGCGAGGGAGATATAATCGGCACGGATTGTGTTGTCGAGCTTAACGGCTATAACGGTGACTCCTGCTTCACGTTCGCTGTCGGCGAGATAGACCCCAAGGTCAGACGCCTCCTTGAGGTGACACGTCATTCTCTGACCGTCGGAGTAGAGGCCGCCCGTGCCGGAAAACGCGTCGGTGATATCTCGAACGCGGTCCAGACCTACTGCGAGAAGGCCGGATATAATGTGGTTCGCGAAATGTGTGGCCACGGTATCGGGCGTTCGATGCATGAGGATCCTGAGGTGCCCAATTACGGGCGTCGCGGTATGGGACCGATTCTAAAGCCCGGTATGGCGATATGTATCGAGCCTATGGTCAACATGGGCAGCCGTAATATAGTCATCGAAAGGGATGGCTGGCAGTGCCGGACAAAAGACCGCAAGCCCAGTGCTCATTTTGAGCATACCCTTGTTATCCGCGAGGAGGGACCGGAAGTTCTGACGACCTTCCGCTATATCGACGAGGCGCTTGAGGCGGCTTCCCGCTCAGGCCTGACGATAGAGAATCCCGATAAGGAGTGAGTCCGGCCGGGACGAGGAAAAAGAAACAACAGAACCCATTAAAAGAAAAATACAATGGCAAAACAGGATGCGATAGAACAAGACGGTGTAATTCTCGAAGCCCTGAGCAATGCAATGTTCAAGGTCGAGCTTGAGAACGGGCATGTCATCACGGCCCATATCTCCGGCAAAATGAGAATGCACTATATCAAGATTCTCCCCGGCGACCGGGTCAAGGTCGAGATGTCGCCCTATGACCTGTCGAAGGGACGGATCTCCTTCAGGTATAAATAAAAAAAGCACACCCACGATATGAAAGTAAGAGCATCTATCAAGAAGCGCACAGCTGACAGCAAGATCGTCAGGAGGAAGGGGCGCCTCTATGTGATCAACAAAAAGAATCCCAAACTCAAAATGCGCCAGGGCTGAACGTCGGCGCTCCATCTTATCTCATAAATCAATATGGCAGTAAGAATAGTCGGCGTTGACTTGCCGCAAAACAAACGGGGCGAAATCGCCCTCACCTATATCTTCGGCATCGGCCGCAGCGCAGCCAAGACCATTCTGGACAAGGCAGGCGTAGACCGCGACACCAAGGTTCAGGACTGGACCGACGATCAGGCGGCCGCCGTCCGTGAGGTTATCCAGACCCAGTACAAGGTCGAGGGCGACCTCCGTTCCGAGATTTCGCTCAATATCAAGCGTCTGATGGATATCGGCTGTTATCGCGGCATCCGTCACCGTATCGGTCTTCCGTTGCGCGGCCAGTCTACCAAGAACAATGCCCGCACTCGTAAGGGTCGCAAGAAAACAGTTGCCAACAAGAAGAAAGCTACTAAATAAAGAAACAGTATGGCTAAGAAGACAGTCGCAGCGAAGAAGAAAAACGTCAAGGTTGACGCTATGGGTCAGCTTCACGTCCATTCTTCCTTCAATAACATCATCGTATGCCTGGCCAACAGCGAGGGTCAGGTCATCTCCTGGTCCTCAGCCGGCAAGATGGGCTTCCGCGGATCTAAGAAGAACACTCCGTATGCCGCTCAGATGGCCGCTCAGGACTGTGCCAAGGTTGCTTATGACCTCGGCTTGAGAAAGGTCAAGGCCTATGTCAAGGGACCGGGCAACGGACGTGAGTCCGCCATCCGCACCGTACATGGCGCAGGTATTGACGTTGTGGAGATCGTAGATGTCACTCCGCTTCCTCACAACGGATGTCGTCCTCCCAAACGCAGAAGAGTCTGATCCGGGAGGCTGATTCCAGTCAGGAAAAGAAGTAAAACCAAACAACAGGTCTTTGCCATACAGGGTCATACACCGCTTCCGGGCCGCCATTCGCGGTCCGGAAGAAAAAGGCCCGCCCCTTCGTCTCTGAATGCGAATGGTCCGTCAATTTAGCAGCTTTTCTCTCGACGGCCGCGGCTGCGCTAAGGAGCGCGGGGGGAGCGAAGACCAAAAATCAAGCAACAAACAATGGCAAGATACACAGGCCCCAAAACCAAAATCGCCCGCAAGTTCGGGGAAGCCATCTTCGGCGAAGATAAAGTTCTTTCCAAGAAGAATTATCCGCCGGGCCAGCATGGCAACAACCGTCGCCGCAAAGTTTCGGAGTATGGCGTTCAGCTCAAGGAGAAGCAGAAAGCTAAATACACCTACGGCGTCCTGGAGCGTCAGTTCCGCAACCTCTTCGACCGTGCTGCCCGTTCGAAGGGTATCACCGGTGAAGTTCTTCTCCAGCTGCTGGAGAGCCGTCTGGACAATGTCGTCTATCGTCTCGGTCTCGCTCCGAGCCGTCCCGCTGCCCGTCAGCTTGTCCTTCACAAGCATATCGTCGTCAACGGAAAGGTTGTCAATATCCCCTCTTATCAGGTGATGGCCGGCGATGTTGTCGGTGTGCGTGAGAAATCGAAGTCCCTGGAAGTCATCGCTGACTGCCTGGCCGGTTTCAACCACAGCAAATATCCCTGGATTGAATGGGACGCCAGCTCCAAGAGCGGTCGTTTCCTTCATCTGCCCGCTCTGGCCGATATTCCCGAGAATATCGATGTTCAGAAGATCGTTGAGTTGTACTCTAAATAATTAACACTTCAAGCCCATGTCTATTTTAGCATTTCAGAAACCCGAAAAGGTCATCATGCTGGAAGAGGACGCGAAGTTCGGCAAGTTCGAGTTTCGTCCTCTGGAACCCGGTTACGGCCAGACAATCGGCAATGCTCTTCGGCGCATCCTCCTTTCGAGTCTTGGTGGCTTCGCCATCTACTCGATACGCATCGACGGTGTTGCTCATGAGCTGGGAACCATCCCGGGGGTTAAGGAAGACGTCACAAACATCATCCTTAACCTGAAGCAGGTCCGCTTCAAGCAGACGACTGACGAACACGAGACCGAAACCGGTAGCGTGAAAGTCTCGGGAACCGACGTGTTCAAAGCCGGCGACTTGGGTAAAGCTCTCTCCGGGTTCGAAGTTCTGAACCCCGAACTCGTTATCTGCAACCTCGACCCGAACTCTGAGTTCACGATGGATTTCTCCATCAACAAGGGTCGCGGCTGGGTTCCGGCCGATGAGAACCGCGAACTCCTCAAGGAGCAGGGGGCCGACCCCGCGGTCATCGCTCTGGATTCTATCTACACCCCGATCAAGAATGTCAAATATTCTGTCGAGAATTATCGTGTGGAGCAGAAGACGGACTATGAAAAGCTTACTCTCGAAGTGACCACCGACGGGTCGATACTCCCAAAAGATGCCCTCAAGGAGGCAGCCAAGATATTGATCCACCACTTCATGCTCTTTTCCGACGAAAAGATCTCGCTTGAGACTCCTGTCGAGGATTCGGCCGACGAATTCGATGAGGAAGTCCTTCGTATGCGTCAGCTGCTCAAGAGCAAACTTGTCGACATGGATCTTTCGGTTCGTGCCCTCAACTGCCTCAAGAGCGCTGAGGTCGAGACTCTCGGAGAACTCGTGGTGTTCAATAAAAACGACCTGCTTAAGTTCCGCAACTTCGGTAAGAAGTCGCTCACTGAGCTCGACGAGCTGCTCGCCAGCCTAAACCTTTCGTTTGGCATGGACATTTCAAAGTATAAATTAGATAAAGACTAACAACGATGAGACATAATAAAAAATTCAACCACCTCAGTCGTCAGAAAGGACACCGCGACGCGTTGCTCAGAAACCTGACAATCTCGCTGCTGCTCCACAAGAGAATTTTCACGACTGTGGCAAAGGCTAAGGCGCTCCGCGTCTATGCCGAACCTCTGATCACCCGTTCCAAGAAGGACGACATGGCTAATCGCCGTCTCGTTTTCTCTTACCTCCAGAATAAGGAGGCGGTCAAGGAGCTTTTCGGCGTGGTTGCCGAAAAGGTCGCTGAGCGTCCGGGTGGATATACCCGTATCCTCAAGACCGGCCACCGTCTTGGCGACAACGCCGAGATGGCTATGATCGAGCTCGTTGACTTCAACGAGAATATGCTCGCCGAGGGCGGAGCCAAGAAAGGCAAGACCCGTCGCACTCGTCGCGGCGGTAAGAAGAACGCTGCCGAGGCTCCCGAGGCTGCGGCTCCCGCAACTGAGCAGAACGAGGCTGAATAATTCAACCCCGTCCAGATACATGAGAGGCTGTTCCGACTTTATCGGAACAGCCTCTTTCGTTATTGCTCTGAAGGAATATTCCTGAAGGGTCGATCTTCTCTTTGAAAAAGCACCCGAAAGATCCTTTGTGATGAAATCAAGAATCACGAGTGCTACTTTAATAAGTTAATTCGGTTTAAAAGTAAACACACCCTTAAAGAATAGGGCTGATAAGGCGAAGCAGTGACTCATAGAAACGTTGCAGGACGGGACGTTTCATCCATTCCTTAAGGGTCAGTTTTGTGCAGTCGTTAATGTCGCGGAAGAAGATATCGCGCATGTGGGTATTGACCGCTTCATCGTATATAAGAAGATTTGACTCGAAATTATTCTCGAAGCTTCGGAAGTCGAAGTTGGTGGAGCCGGCGGTGACAAAGGAATTGTCTATAATCATTGCTTTGGCGTGGAGCATACCGGGTTCATAGAGGTAGACTTTGATTCCGGCGCGCAGAGATTGGGTGATATATGAATAGCTTGCGAGTTTCAGAAGTCGGGAATCGCTTCTGCGCGGAATCATGATTCTGACATCAAGTTTTGCCAAAGCTGCCGCTTCGAGCGCGTGTTGCAGGGAGTCGGTCGGCAGGAAATATGGGGTCTGTATATAGATTCGTTTTCTTGCTGTCGATATAGCCTTCATGAAACATAGAGAAAGAGATTCCCAACGGTCGGTCGGTCCGGAGGTGATGAGTTGCATTCCGACATTTCCTGATTTTTCTTGCGCGGGAGGGTCGAAGCGGTATGTCGAGCCGGCTTCGTTCGGTTTTAAAAAATTCCAGTCAATGGAGAAAGAATAGAATAGAGAACGGATAATTCCCCCTTCGACGCGGAAATGGGTGTCTCTCCATTCGCGTCCGTCGGGGAGTCCCTGTACATAGCGGTCAGCTATATTCATTCCGCCGATATATCCTATAGCGTCGTCGATAATTACAATCTTTCGATGGTTGCGCCAATTGATGCGGTTGGCGAGCTGTGGGAAAGTGACGCGGAAAAAAGGATGGACCTTCACGCCGGCTTCTTTCATACGGCGGAAGAAATGTCGGGAAGCAGAGAACGATCCGACATGGTCATATATAACCATCACCTGGAGTCCGGCCCGCGCTTTATCGATAAGGATATCTGCGATTTCGGAACCGAGGGCATCATCTGAGAAGATGTAATACTGGACCATGATGCTTTTCCGGGCTGCGCGCAGGTCGTGGCGCAGGTCGCGAAACTTCTTGTCTCCCTCAGTGTATATTCTTATGGAATTATTGACAGTCAAAGGAGCGCGGCATATATTGTGGGCCAGGCGGGCCAGCTGTTGTTCATCTGGATTGAGAGCAGAGTATGCTTCGGAAGAAGTGCGTTGGCGTGAATCATGCATCAGGCGACGCTTGTTGCGCCGAGAGATCATAGAAATCCCCTTGAGGCTCCGACCGAAGAAAAGATAGAAAATAAGTCCGATACCCGGCAGGGAGAGTAGGGCGATTGTCCATGACAGGGCACGTATAGGGTTGCGGTTCTCGGAGAGGACCACTACGATACAACCGGCCGCAATAACATAATATACGACCCAGAGCGCTAACCATAGAGATACATCCATAGAAGTAGTTGATCCGTTTAGAGTGTGTTTGGTAACCTCCGCCCGTCTGTTAAGATTTCTTGTAGGAAGGGGCTATTATTGAGGAGAAGAGGTATGGAAAACTTCATTGGAAAGTCATCAAAGGACAAAGATAAGAAAAAAATTGAAGTATAATTATGGATTGGGCATATATTGGAGCATATATCGCTTTATTTTGACGGGGGCTTAAAAAAAATACCCGGAAGCACTTTCACAAACGCTTCCGGATTACGATTTTTAGACAGTCCCGGACTTTCACAAGCAGAGGACTTGTCTTTACTCAACCACTAACTTACAAAATTATATCACTATTTGCTTTACTACTGTTATATCAGTTATGAAAAGATTTCTGATTTGTCGGACGGGTTTTTAGAGAGATTCCCCGTCTTGACATTGCAAAGTTAATGCGGATTTACTAAAGAGTCAATATATTTAAGCAAAAAAAAAGCTAAAATGCTCCGTATAGAAAAAAAAAGCGATAAATAGAACTATGAATAAGAGGGTAAAAATTGAGTCAAGAGGTAAAAAATCATAGATAAGAGCGCTGAAATTGATTCTGTAAGGGGTCAAGAGTGTGTTTTCAACAAGAAATGTTAACGGTCAGCCGGCTATGTGACCGGATTGGATGGGTGATAAAGGATGAGAGCCGACGCTTCCTTCGTAAAAAACAGAAAAGATGTTGGATAATTAGAGGAGAATGATTATTTTTGAACATGGAAAAAAAGAATCTACAATATCTCGCCGCCTTGCGCGAGACCATGAAAAAACACAACATCGATGCCTGCGTCATAACGGGCACGGATCCCCATCAGAGTGAACTGCCGCCACGCCACTGGCGTGGTCGCGAATGGCTGACGGGATTCGAAAGCGGTAACGGAACCAATGGAACAGCTGTCGTGCTTCAGGACGATGCCCTCTGCTGGACCGATTCCCGTTATTTCATCCAGGCTGAGGAGCAGCTCAAGGGAACCGGTTTCCGCATGATGAAGGAAGATGGTCCTGACGCCGTAGACCTCGTAGACTGGCTGACCGAGCATACCAAGGCCGGTCAAACCGTAGGTATAGACGGCATGACTTTCTCTATATCGTTCGCTCAGAGACTTGAGCAGGAGCTGGGAGACAACGGAGTCAACCTGAACACCGATTTCCCGCAGTTCGACTATATTTATCCCGATCGCCCCGAACGTCCCAAGAACAAGCTCTTCATTCATGACGAAAAAATAGTAGGGGAGAGCGTGGAATCCAAAATCGGTCGTGTCTTGACCGAGGTCAAGGCAGAGCTCGCCAACTCCATCATCCTTTCCGCTCTTGATGACATCGCATGGATAACTAATCTGCGCACCGCCGGCGACATTGCTTTCTCTCCGATTTTTGTTTCCTATCTCTATCTGTCGCCCGAACAGCGTGTGCTCTTTGTCGATGCCGACAAGCTCACCCCCGAAGTCGAGGAGCATCTGAAGAAATATTCTATCGATGTCCGCCCCTACGACTCAGTTCTTGAATTTGTTGCCGCTCTTCCCAAGGAGAACCGTCTGCTGATGGATCCCGAGAAGACCTCCCGCGCCCTTTATGATCACGTCGGTTGCACCCCTGTCTTCGGCGGAGCAGGGGTCGCCCGTCTCAAAAGCATCAAGAACGACACTATGCTCTCCAATCTCGCCATAGCTATGGAGAAAGATGGGGTTGCTCTGACCCGCTTCTTCATGATGGTCGAGAAGGAATACCCGACCGGCAAACTGACCGAGGTCGAGCTTGGCAAGCGTCTCCGCGCTCTGCGCCTGGCCGATCCCAGTTGCGTTGACGAGAGTTTCTCTCCGATTCTGGGCTGGAACGGGCATGGCGCCATAGTCCATTATGAAGCGACTGAGGAGACAGACGTCGCAATCGAAGGAGAAGGACTTCTGCTTGTAGACTCCGGTGGTCAATATGTCTACGGCACAACCGACATCACCCGCACCGTGGCACTCGGCACTCCGACCGACGAACAGCGTCATGACTTCACCCTTGTCATGAAAGGACATATCGCTCTGGCACGGGCTAAATTCCCCGCCGGCACCCGTGGTTCCCAGCTTGATGTCCTCGCACGCCAGTTCCTGTGGAATGAAGGGAAAGCCTATTATCACGGAACCGGACATGGAGTAGGCTTCTTCATCAACTGCCACGAAGGACCGCAGAATATACGTCTCAACGAGAATCCAACCGCTCTCGAACCCGGAATGATCACCTCCAACGAACCCGGCCTTTATCTCGAAGGACGATACGGAATCCGTTGCGAGAACCTCGTTGTCACCGAACCCTGGGAAACTACGGATTTCGGCCAGTTCCTGAAATTCGAGACCATGACCCTCTTCCCGTTTGACCTTAACCTTTTCGAGACAAAGATAATGACGGATGAGGAGATCGCCTGGGTCAATGATTACCATAAACTCGTCTACTCCCGTCTCTCTCCGCTTCTTGAAGCAGAGGAAGTAGCCTGGCTTAAGGAGAAGACCCGCGAACTCACAAGATAAGCTAAAAATAAAAGAATATAATGGCAATCATACAGGAAGTCCGCGGATTCATGCCGCAGATCGGGGAGGGGACTTTTCTGGCCGCCAATGCGGTAGTAGTCGGCGATGTAGTAGTCGGCCGCGACTGCAGCGTCTGGTTCTCGACCGTTCTGCGAGGGGATGTCAATTCAATCCGAATAGGAGACCGCGTCAATATTCAGGATGGCAGCGTGTTGCATACCCTATATCAGAAATCGACAATCGAGATCGGCAATGATGTCTCTATCGGCCATAACGTAGTAGTCCATGGCGCCCATATACGCGATTACGCCCTTTTAGGAATGGGAAGCATCGTTATGGATGATGTCGAGGTTGGCGAAGGCGCAATAGTGGCCGCCGGCGCCGTCGTCCTGTCGAAGACGAAAATAGGCCCCCATGAACTATGGGCCGGCTGTCCGGCGAAATTCGTCAAGATGGTAGAGCCGGAGAAAGCAAAGGAAATGAACGAGAAGATAGCGCGTAACTATCTGATGTATTCCCGTTGGTATGGTCCGCAGGAGTAAGACGGAGTCTAATACCTTAAGGGAAAAAGAGAAAAAAGCGTAAAAACGAGTGAAAAGCGGATGTAAAATTTTGCCATACGGATAATTATGGCTAATTTTGCATCCGCGTTGCGGACTCTCTCCAGTCTTTAGAGTCATAAAGGGAGTTCTGCGCGACTCGAAACCAAGTAAAAACAAATAAAAACACATCAAGAAAAAGCATGATCGTTGTACAAGTAAAGGAAGGCGAGAACATTGAAAAGGCCCTCAAGAAATTCAAGAGAAAATACGAGCGTACCGGCGTAGTCAAGGAGCTCCGTCGCCGTCAGGCATTTGAGAAGCCGTCGGTGACCAACCGCAAGAAGATGATGAAGGCTGTCTACGTTCAGCAGCTCCGTCAGGCCGAGCAGTAAATCGCCCTCTCATCGTCCTGACGCTCCCTTGCCGGGCGTTTAACGAGAGTCTTCCGGCAGTGAGCCAGGATTGACTGTATAATTGAAAGAGATAGAGCGCGGATGGTCTTCATGATCATCGGCGCTCCTTTTTTCGTTGGAAGGGGTCTAAAATTTTTCGTTGGAAGGGGTCTAAAAAATTTTGTTGGAAGGGGTCTGAATTAGATGTAAATAGAGGTTATGGAAGAGGAGTTTGAAAAGAGTGTCGGGAATTTTCTGGAGTATATGCTCCTTGAGCGGAACCGCTCGCGGCTGACATGCGAAGCTTACGGTCGTGACCTGCGGCAACTGGGTGATTATCTGGAACAACTCTCTTCGGATATCACTCCGCGCAGTATCACGACCCGTGACCTCCGCGGATGGCTGGCCGACAACAGCAGCCGAGGAAACGCGCCCCGCTCCCTGCGACGGAAGGCCCAGAGCATCCGCTCATATTTCGCCTGGATGGTGCTGACAGGGCGACGCCCCGACAATCCGGCGGCTTCGCTCAAACTTGCTAAAGGAGACAAACCTCTTCCCTCATTTGTCGGAGAAGAGGAAATGGAGCGCATTGCCCGTCAGCGCCTCAGTCAGGATCCGGTCCTGGAGATTCGCAACCATCTGATAGTGGAGTTGCTCTACAGCTGCGGTTTGCGTCAGGCCGAATTGCTTACCATCCGCGACCGCGACCTAAACTTTGACCGGGGAGAGATGCGTATCCATGGCAAAGGAGGGAAGACCCGCATCATACCTATAGCACCGGAGACAATAGAGGTCATCACTAACTGGAAACGCATAAGGGATAAAATATGCTGTTCCCCTCTTCCTCCGGCCGGGCAACGCCCTCTGTTCCCCGGGCGCTTCGGGGAACCTATTTCCAGATCAAGACTTTACCAGATAGTAAGGGAAGCGCTTATAGCAACCTCTGCCCACCGCCGCTCCCCCCACACACTACGCCATTCATTCGCCACCGCCATGCTCAACGGCGGAGCCGACATAGCGTCGGTCAAGGAATTTCTCGGCCATAGCTCCCTTTCATCCACTCAGATATATACTCACTTGAACTTCCGCGAATTGCAGCGTGATTATCGGGCCGCCCATCCCCGCGCTACCGACAACACCGTCTCTACAGAGGATTTGCATACGGAAGAAGAGGAGGAATTTGGGCGAGAGGAGTGATAAGTCGTATGGTCAAGCGCTTGGAAAAATGGAAAATTTTACTTACTTTTGTGCTCCATGAACCAGGCGGCGACAGGATATCCGGCACCTCGATAGCAGGAAGATTCTCAAGTCGCCATAAACTCACTGATTATGCAAGTAAATATCAAGGCTATCCATTTCGATATCTCCGACAAACTTCTGGAGTTCACCAATAAGAAGCTTGACAAGCTCGCGCGCCGTTTCGACGCCATCGCTGATATTAACGTCAACTACACCCTCGTTAAGCCCGAGGCTGCCATGAACAAAGAGGCAGGTGTAGAGATTCATGTTCCGGCATCGGGAAAGCTTTTCGCCTCCAAGACCGCCGACAGTTTTGAAGAGGCGCTTGATCTCTGCCTGGACGCTCTGGAGCGTCAGCTGGAACGTACGAAGTGAGAAAACCCGCGCGGGACAGAGTCCTGCTGCGTTGAAAATGCCTGAACGAATAAAGACCATACCACTTCCTAAAGTGGAAGATCCGCGCGGCAACCTCTCTTTCATCGAGGGAGGTTGCCATATCCCTTTTTCTATCCGTCGCGTCTACACCCTGTATGATATTCCGGGAGGAGAGAAGAGCCCGGGGTCTGCATGTCTCAGGACCGACAGGATATTCATACCTCTTTCCGGAGCTATGATTCTGAAGGGGACGGACGGGATGGGAAAAGAGATTGTCAAGAAACTTGACAGATGTGACCGTGGGGTATATGTGCCGGCTGGTGTGTGGGTAGCTCTTGAGGAATTTACCTCAGGCTCGCTTGTTGCCGTTGTCTGCTCTCATCCCTACGAGGAGGAGGACGTTATATCCGACTATGCGCGCTATAAAGAAATGAAGCGTAAAGGATATGCGGAGGGGGAATGATGTGATCAGGTAGACTATCGCGAGGAGTCGGTGATCATACTCAAAGCAAACTGACGAACAGATACTTCTTTATAACATTTTGAAAAATGGGAGACCAGATTCCACACAGCCGCCGTGTCCGACGCGGACTGGCGGTGATTCTATGGTTGCTCGTCGCGTTCACTATCGGGACATTCCTGATGGTGATTCCTATGCTGGTCAGCGGTGCCGACCGTGAGGCCATAATTCTTGTACCCCGTAACGCCACGGTCGAAAATGTCACCGACTCTATTACCAAATATATGGGAGAGAGTTACGGCAGCCGTGTCGCCCGCCTTATGAAAGTCCACAAGGTAGACTGGTCGCAACGTCACGGTGCCTATAAGATAAATGAAGGGGATTCCCCTTTCAAGACCATGCGCCATATAAGCGTCGGCGCTCAGGAGCCTGTCAGACTGACCATCAATGGCTTCCGCAGTCTTCCGACGCTCAGCGAGAGAATTTCCGCAAGACTCGATTTTACTCCCGATTCCCTGTTGACTCTCTTGAAGGACTCTACCTTCCTGGCTCAATATAATCTCCTTCCCGATCAGGCGCTCGCCCTTTTTCTTAACGACACCTACGAAGTCTATTGGTCGTCATCTCCAAAGAGCGTACTGACAAAAATAGGAGCCAACTATAAGAAATTCTGGAATGACAGGCGCGTGTCGCGTGCCGCCGAGCTCGGGTTAACTCCTGCGCAGGTTATGATTATCGCCTCCATTGTCGATGAGGAGACGAATGCTCCGGAAGAGAAGGGGCGTGTCGGACGTCTGTACATCAACCGCCTTGAGAAGGGAATGAAGCTTCAGGCAGATCCGACAGTGCGTTTCGCAATCGGAGATTTCACAATAAAGCGCGTGCGTGCTGAACATCTCCGCTATCCCTCTCCATATAACACTTATCTGCACGGCGGCCTCCCTCCTGGCCTTATCCGCACTACTTCCGGACGCACCGTCGATGCGATCCTCAGTTCCGAACCTTCCGAGGATTTATATATGTGTGCCAAGGAGGATTTCTCCGGGCGACATAACTTTTCGTCAGATTACTCCGAGCATCAGGCCAACGCCCGACGCTATCAGGAGGAACTGAATAAACGCGGAATCCAGTGAAGAGAAACCTGACGGCGCTTCTCATCATATTTCTGTTGCTCGCTCTGCGCGGATATGGCTCGGAGCGGGCGCCTGTATTTTCTATTCAATCGGAGCGGGACGCGCCTCTCAGTTCTGTTGATTCTGTCGGCGGGGAATCGCCGTCGGTAGTTATGGAAAACGAACAGGAGCTGATGCCTCCCGGCGCTCCGGAAGTTCATCTGCGCACCCATGTCGGAGGTTATCGCGAAGCCGGATATTATTATCCTGATGACGAACGCGCGGCGGCAGAGATGCCTGACAGCAACCGCAACTGGCTTCATCTTCTGCAACGAGGGAAACTCAGTCTGAAAGATACCACCGTGCAATGGCCCCGTTTTCTTCGTTTTGCGCTCGGAGTCTATAACTGGGGCGACCGCTTCTTCAATGGCTTCGACACCACTTATGTCGTTTCGACGGGACGTCGATGGAAAGTGCGCCTCGTGACGGATATATGGGGTGATACATATCTTCTCAAGGCTGCCAGACGAACACCTATCGGAATAGCGTCCAGTCCGATAGTGCATACGGGTATCTATCTGCAATATATGGCAATCAGCGTCGGGTATCAGGTTGACGTCGGCAACATCATTTTCAATCGACCGACCAACAACCGCAAGCTTAGTTTCGGATTCTCATGCGGCCTCTTCTCAGCGGAGGGTTCATATATGGAGAACAACGGCGGGGCCTATCTTCATCGTTTCGGAGATTATAACGACGGCAAATGGATAAACATACTTTTCCCGGGGTTGACGATGCGGACATTCGAGACGGATATCTATTTTTTTGTCAACCACCGCCGTTATTCGCAGGTCGCGGCTTACAGCTTCGGACGCATACAGAAGAAACGAGCCGGTTCGATACTTTTGGGATTCTCGTATGTAGACCAAAGTATATACATGAATTTCAATACGTTGTCCGAGGATATGTATTCCATGCTTCCTCTGGAACACCGTCAGCTACGCTATCATTACTATAACTATAATTTTCTCGTCGGTTACGGCTACAGCTGGCCTGTCAGACGTCATCTGTTGTTCAACGTTACCATCATGCCGGCCGTCGGTTGGAATTCATCCAACGAAGTCTCATCGAAGAAAGACTCCAAGATGTTTTCAGCCGGATTGAGAGGGCAGACATCGGTTACATATAATTATGGAGATTTCTTCGGCGGATTTTCCGGCAAGATAAGCGGCCAGTATTATTACAGCCATTCTTCCTCTCTTTTCTCCTCCATAATGCAGGGTCTCATCACTCTTGGAGTCCGTTTCTGAACTCTTGTTCGCGACTCCGGTCGGAAAAAAGCGTGACAGCGCCGATGACTTACATCTGCATTCAAGCAAAAGAGGGTTCTCTCGGAGGCTATACAATGACCGATGCGGACGTGACGGAACATGAAAATAAAATGTAAATAGTTGATTTCTTAAATATCTTCTGGCAATGACTAATATCATAATTCTTATATGCAGTATGGCCTTCGCAGGTTCGTCCGCCCATTACTTCTTTGGACAGGACTGTGACCAGGCCAATTCCAAGGAATGCGCAACTACCGTTGCCTCCGAAATCTCCGTGTCCGAACAGCAGAATGCTGAAATCGCCGGCATCGAACGGCTTGCCGCAGCGGTCGAGGCCGCTCAAGCGGTCCCTGAACTGACAAAGGAACTTCTGATGTCGAAACAGTGGAAGTTCGGTTCCGGCGATACGATCAGCTTTACCGATAGCTCGGTATATATACATGATGTAAGCGGACGTCTGGTAGCCTTATTCTATGAATACGAAATAGATGGCAATATGGTAAAAGCATCCAAGGGTGCGAAGCAGGAAAGGCATAAATTTTCGTGGGATGAAGAGGATATTATCCCCGGCTCGATGACGTTTGCATGGGATGGGGAGAGATTCCAGTGAAATTATATAAAGAGGTCTGCAAGAGAATGATTCCGGAATCTTACTGTTTTATTCTATAGTAAGGAGTATTCTCTTATGCGATATAAAAAACCATCGGAACTTTTTAGCTCCGATGGTTTTTTATATACGGTTGCCGGGGTCGTCCGGTATCGGTTTATGTGATGTACGCGACGGAATCAGTCGCGGCGCGGTCCACGGGGACCACGGTCATTGCCTTCGCGACGGGGACCACGGGGACGGTCACCTTCACGACGCGGACGATCCCCCTCACGACGGGGACGCTCGCCACGGGGACGTGCCTCACGCTCAACATATCCCTCCGGCTTATCGGTCAGAACACGCATAGACAGACGGTATTTGCCCGTCTTCTTGTCGATTTCAATCAGCTTGACGCGAACTTTGTCGCCCTCCTTGAGTCCGGACTGCTCCATAGAGTCAAGACGCTCCCAAGCGATTTCGCTGATGTGGAGAAGACCGTCGCGTCCGGGCATGAATTCAACGAATGCGCCGAAGTCGAGGATAGAGCGTACCGTTCCTTCGTAAACCTCACCCTCCTCGGGCATTGCGACGATAGCCTTGATTTTGGCCAGGGCGGCATCGATGCTTGCCTTGTCCTTGGATGCGATTTCGACCTTTCCTACGCCGAGGTTTTCATCCTCATCGATGGAGATGGTTGCGCCGGTCTCTTCCTGAATACCCTGGATGACCTTACCTTGCGGGCCTATGACAGCACCGATCATCTCTTTCGGGATGGTGATTGTCACCAGACGGGGCACGTGGGGCTTATAATCCTCGCGAGGAGCGGGGATGGTCTCGTTGATGATGTTGAGGATATGGAGACGACCTTCACGGGCCTGGTCGAGAGCTTTTTCGAGAACTTCATAGCTCAGACCGTCACATTTGATGTCCATCTGGGTGGCGGTGATACCGTTTGTGGTTCCTGTGACCTTGAAGTCCATATCTCCGAGATGGTCCTCGTCTCCGAGGATATCGGAGAGGATAGCATATTTGACGTTCCCGGCGTCGGAGATCAGACCCATGGCGACACCGGCGACCGGACGTTTCATCTTGACTCCGGCATCAAGGAGAGCGAGGGTGCCTCCGCAGACGGTAGCCATAGAAGAGGAACCGTTGGACTCCAGAATATCGGAGACTATGCGGCAGGTATAGGGGAAATCCTCCGGGAACATACGCTTGAGGGCGCGGTGAGCCAGATTGCCGTGACCGATTTCACGACGTCCGACGCCACGCTGGGGACGGGCTTCTCCGGTAGAGAAGGGAGGGAAATTGTAGTGGAGGAGGAAACGCTCCTTCGACTGGTTGAGGACATCGTCGATAATCTTCTCGTCGAGAGTTGTTCCCAGAGTTGCTGTAACCAGCGACTGGGTTTCGCCTCGGGTGAAGACAGCAGATCCGTGGGGGCCGGGGATATAGTCAATTTCACACCAGATAGGACGGATTTCGGTAGTCTTTCGGCCATCGAGACGGATACCTTCGTCGAGGACACAGCGGCGCATAGCCTCTTTCTCGACGTCATGATAGTAGCGCTTGACCATTGCGACGCGCTGTTCGGCGTTGTAGTTGGCAAGCTGTTCCTCTGTCATTTCAGGCAGGGAGTCGATATATTCATCGCGGATAGCCTTGAAGGACTCGTTGCGCCAGTGTTTGTCGGCGCTTCCGGCCTTGGCAATGGCGTAAGCCTTGTCGTAGCATTTTTCGCGGACATCGGCGCGGAGGGCCTCGTCGTTGATTTCGTGGTTATATTCGCGCTTTACCTCTTTGCCGACCTCCTTCATGAGTTCGATCTGGGCAAGGCAGTGTTTTTTGATTTCAGCGTGGGCGACCTTCAGGGCTTCGAGGAGTTCAGCCTCGGAAACCTCGTTCATCTCGCCTTCAACCATCATGATGTTGTCATAGGTGGCGCCGACCATCAGTTCGATATCAGCTTTCTCAATCTGCTTGAAAGTCGGATTGATGACCCACTCTCCGTCAACGCGGGCTACGCGCACTTCGGATATAGGACCGTTGAAGGGGATGTCGGAAACGGCGAGGGCAGCGGAGGCGGCGATTCCGGCGAGCGCGTCGGGAGCCTCTTCAGCGTCGGCCGAATACATGATGACATTGACAAAAGTCTCGGCGTGATAGTTGTCGGGGAAGAGGGGACGGAGCACGCGGTCAACCAGACGGGAAGTCAGGATCTCATAATCGCTGGCGCGACCTTCGCGCTTGAGGAAACCGCCGGGATAGCGACCGATGGAAGCATATTTCTCTTTGTATTCCACGGTCAGGGGCATGAAGTCAACGCCCTCGTTGGCGTCCTGCGCCGAGCATACGGTAGCGAGAAGCATGGTGTTGCCCATGCGGACCTCGACGGCGCCGTCAGCCTGCTTCGCCAGTTTGCCGGTCTCGATAGTGATCGTGCGGCCGTCGGGAAGGGCGATGGTCTTCTTAACGGGTTGTGTCATAAGTTTTTTTCTGTATCTTTTTTCTTCGTGTTATTCGCTACAAAGTTAGTAAAAAAAAACGACATACGGAAACGTAGGCTCTGATACCCCACGCCACAAGAAATGTTAATGCTCCTCTGGGTTCTATAGGCTATTCTGACAGCAATATTTCTTTCGGGTTAGGGCATTATGAATCGAATAATTAGTTATTTTTGCATTTTCTTTCTATCTCTGCCTGAAGATGTGCAGAATAAGGGCGTCATTTCCGACGAGATGGGGTCTAAAGAATGTTAATTTAATCATGCTGATGAAAATTAAATCGATATATTGTCTTGGACTTGGCGTAGTGCTTTGTCTGACGGCGTGTTCGGAGGACTCGTTTCGGGTTGATGGGGACGTCGAGGGAGGAGATGGTCAATCTGTGGTATTGGAAAAACCTGACTTCCACGGAGTATGGACAGTTGTGGATTCCACTCGTCTAAGTTCTTCGGGAGGCTTTTCATTCAAGGCTCCCCGCGGAGCCGGTCCGGAGGTTTATCGTCTGCGATTGGATGACAGATATGTTTATTTCCCGATCGATTCGACCGAGAGCGTGAAGGTATCGACAACGCTTGCCAATTTCGGTCATCTCTACACTCTTTCCGGCTCCGACAGAGCTGAGCGGCTGGCGCGTTTCGAGAGTGATTTCGCCCGTTTCGCCTCGCGCGAGTCCAATCCGGATTCTGCGGCGGTCTTCAAGCGTCGTATTTATTCGGAGTATGTCCAGCCGGACCCTGCTTCCGTGGTCTCATATTTCATCCTGACAAAGACGATGGCCGACGGAACTCCTCTTTATGATGTCGATGGGGAAGACCATAAATATCTGGCGGCTGTCGCGACTGCCTACCGTCAGTTCCGCCCCGAAGATCCCCATACTGCCATGCTGGAGGGATTCGCTCTCAATGCCATGCGCAACCACAGGCAGAAAAATGGAGTGCAGACCGTTGTCAATGCCGAGGAGATTTCATTCCTTCCGCTAACCCTTTCCGATGAGAAAGGGGAGGAACGCAGACTCGCCGATAATGTGGGCAAGGGGGAGAAGACTCTTCTTGTCTTCGCGTCTCTGACGGATGCCGATGCTCCTGAGCGCAACCGTCGTCTGCTTGAATTGTCGAAAAGGGGGTGGAGAATCTTTCAGGTCTCATACGATGCAGACCAATATGGGTGGCGTGATGCCGCTGTCAACCTTCCCTGGATAACGGTCAACGATGCTTCGGGCAATCCGGCCAGCGTGACAGACTATAATATCACGGTCCTCCCGACATACTATCTTTTCGACGCTTCCGGAAATCTCCATGACCGTCGCTTTGACCTCAAAGGACTCTGAGGATTCTGAGGACTCTGAGACACAATTCCACCATAAACGTCAACGGCCGGCCCCAACCGACGCCGGAGTTTCCGGGCGCCGGTCGTAACCCATGAACTCTTTCTAACTTTAATATGAAACTGAACAGGAAAACGACCCTGCTTGCGCTCGCCATGAGTGCGGGACTGAGCGTCTCGGCTCTCAATCCCATCAATCTGGGAAGCGGTCTGGAGCTTACCCCTCTCGGAACGATGCTTCTTGACGGCGCCACATACGCCGGGGAGAACCACAAATATTTCCACACCGGAGCCGCCATACCGGAAGCCCGTCTCGGAGCCTTGATGACTATGGGGCGATGGTCGGCCCGTCTGGAGGTCGGATATGCGTATAATAAAGTTCTGCTTAAGGACGCGTATTTTCAGTTTGACATAGATTCCCACAACTATCTGCGCGCCGGACAGACAGTCCATCAATTCGGACTTCAGAACTCAACGGCTGCCTGCCAGAAAGTGACGATGATCGAGACTGAGAATAATACTATTTTCAACGAGTCGCAGATGATCGGTCTGATGTATGTCCATGCTGACTCCACTATTTTCGCGACCGCCTCGCTGCATACCGAGAGCGGCGCGACGACATCGCTTACCGGAGGTCCCGGCGGATTGTCGGGACAGTCTCTCGGACTGAGGACCCGCAGCGTCTGGCATCCCTTTACCGACTTTTCCCGCGGTGTCGCCCAGATTGGTCTCTCTGCCGGATTCTCGACCCCGGAGCATCCAAAGAACGAGGATGAAGACTCCTATTTCTCATTCAGCTGTAACTATCCGACACGCGTAAACAATGTACGGGCCATAGGAGCGACAATCGAGGATCCGCGTAACCTTTGGAAACTGAGTCCGGAACTCCTTCTGGGCTATCGACGTATCGCTCTCGAATCGCAATATTATTATATGCGAGTCAACCGCCTGCATGACCTTCGTCATTATTCGGCAAGCGGAGCCTACGCTCTGTTGCGTGGTGTGCTACTCGGACCCGATTATGAATATTCCTACGGCGCCGGAGGGATAGGGACTCCGCGTCCCGGAACTCTCGAAGGTGTCTTATGCTGGAACTGGAGCAATCTTTCGGATTCCGGAGTGTCGCTCAGAGGAGGAAGGCTTGTCGATTATTCGCTGACCCTCAACTATCATATCAATAAGTTCATGACCTTTCGCCTGCGTGGCGGATTTGTCCATGTATGGGACCGCGAGGGATTTGCCGATGGTAATCTGGCCTCCGTGCAGGGACGTCTGCAATTGATTTTCTGATTGTCGGACAATCTCTTATCAGGAATCCTCATGGAAACGGAATTTATCTACTGGCATCATAAACTGCCACGCGGAATAGAGGTCATCGAAGTCTGCGGCGGTGAGGACCGCAGCGGACGTCTGTGGCGTCTTATGGCCGAGCAACTGATTGCCGAGAACAGTGATGACGGGGAGCGCTCAATCTCCCATTATTCCTCCGGAGCCCCCTTCCTTGAGGGGGAGAACCGTCGCGTCTCGCTAACCCATACGGAGCATTTCCTCGCGCTGGCAATGCGTCCTGCCACGCCTGACCCCATAGGGGCGTCGCCTGTTTGCGGAGAAATGCTGGGAATAGACGCCGAGCGGCTCGACCGCCAACAGGTTTTGCGCATACGCGAACGTTTTCTTTCCCGGGAGGAGTTGGAAATGATTCCGGCCGATGACCTGGGCGCCAATATACTGGCCTGGACCATCAAGGAGGCAGTCTACAAAGCGATGCTCACTCCTGGCCTCGATTTCCGTCGCGAGATAGCTATCATTCAGCTTCCGGACATGAAGAGCCATGCACGAGGAACAGCGCGGGCCCTCCCGAAGGAAGGCCCGGCGTGTCAGTTTGATCTTTTCAGCTGGGAATCAGAGGGTCATTGCTTGACTGTCGCTTTTGGATAGGAATCTGCTGAGGTAACCAGTTCCAAGTTCCTTTCCCTCAACAAATGAAAATCAATCGACTTCCGCCACATGGCCGAAGTCCACATACCATAGATAGCCCTTCACGGAACGGCAGAGCCCGCTTTCGAGAAGGGCTTTCCTGTAGTCGCGGATCTGATCGAGATGTTTCTTGCGCGGGCGTGTCGGCTTTCCATCGGTATCGAGGTCCAGAGAGCGGGCTCCGAACTTGAAATCG
Source organism: Bacteroides sp. (assembly GCA_014801785.1). Classification (GTDB taxonomy): domain Bacteria; phylum Bacteroidota; class Bacteroidia; order Bacteroidales; family Muribaculaceae; genus Lepagella. The sequence goes on from JAAVDN010000019.1 coordinate 85,811, forward strand.
ACGATAATGCCTAACTCTCCATCCTTCGAAATCATCACTCTGTCCGGACGCCGGGTTTTCCGGCCGTTCTGAACGATCGAACGCTCCTGGAGCAGTTTCCAGTCCGGGCGGAACCATCCATATTTCCTGACCGAGGCCAGTGCTTTCCTCAGCTTGTCGCGATAGAACGGAAGCTTTGAGGAGGAGATATATCCGGCTATTTTCATCGACATGAGAGCCTTCGGCAAGTCAGCCTCGGTCGCTGTCCATTGCAGGGCGGAATGAAGCAGATTACCCTCCGAGCGCGGATCCGGATCCTTATCGTCATCCTCCTCTTCGTCTTCGGGAGACAGGAGCACCGCGCGACTGAGCGAATCCTCATCCCTGACCTTAAGGAATGAAATGTCTCCGTTAATCTCATAGTCAGTCACCTTGCTGACCGCCCTGCGCTCCAGTTCCTTCAATTTCTTTTCCTCGCGTCTGAGACGTATCGCTTCCATTTCCTCCGGAGTGAGAGGGGAGCCGTATTCAAAGGTCAGATTCTCCTCATCGCTTCGTATGGCGCCCGCTTCGGGAAGATCCGGATTGGTGTGAGAAGAGGTATCGCGCCCGGCATCCGGTCCGGAATCAGCGTTCAGTTCTCTCATTAGGATATCGCGAATCATATCAGAGAGGTAATCCCGCTTCTCTTGTTTACCCTCCTCCGGGACGTCGTCATCCTTCACCGCTTTCTTTTTCCCTTTGTTCTTGGAGGGCATGAAGACATATAGCTCGTGAACAGCCCGTGTGAAGGCAACGTAGGCCAGATTCAGTGTTTCCACGGCGACGTCCTGCTCCAGCTTGTCGAGCAACGGCTTGTGGATTGTATCATAGATAGGGGATTCCTGTTTCCTGGAGTATCTGAGTTCCAGCGGGACAAAAGGAGGGAGCTGAACACCCTCCGGCAGTTCCATATTTTCGTCAGGTCTGGCCCAGCTCCATTCCATAAAATCGGCTTTCCCGCTTTTGGGGATGATGGATGGCGCGAAAGAGGGAATTATGACACATCCGAATTCGAGACCTTTTGATTTATGGATAGTCATCAGCGAGACCGCATCGGCATCATCGGAAGGAGGAATAGAGAGGGAATAACCCTTTGCGTCCCACCATCGGAGGAACGAAGCAATGTCGGCGGCGTATGAAGAACAATACGCGAGAACCGCATCCTGCAGAGCGGCCAGATAGGGAGCCTGCCCCTTTCTTATATCTTCGGAAACGAATTCCTTCGCCAGCACTTCGACGAGAGCCGGAAGGGTAGCGGACTCCATCGACCGCACAAGTGTCGCCAGCCGATCTCTCGACTCCTCACCCTTCAGGAATTGCTCTATCTGTTCCTCCGGAGACAATTCGGGGTGATTATTGATGAAGAATGTCAGTTCGGTCCGTATCTCGTGCCAGTCGGCGGCTCCCTTGATTCGGCTTTCCTCTCCGGTCCGGATTTTAGGGAGCGCGCCGCTCGCCAGATTGCGAAGGCAATTTATAACGGTCAGCACAGCCGGAGAATTTCCCAATGTCAGGGAATCATCAGAGAGAAACTCGATGGGGCGGAATCCATCCCGCTCCATATTGAGCGCATTATAGTCCATGATAGCCTTCAGGGCCTGTTGCAACTCCTCTCTTCCTCGGGCGAGGATGGCGATGTCACGCTGACGGTATCCTCTGGCGAGCATATCCTCGATCAATGGACCTATCTGGGCGAACCAGGGTTCATAGTCGTTGGAAAGTATGTCGTTGTCCGTCTCCCCGCCATTATCCTTGCCGGAGGAGACACACCTGATACTGACGAATCCGCGATCGTCTCGTGCCGCAGGGTTCTGTACCGTATTGGAATACAGTTGTTCGGTCTCCGGTCCGAGCATCTTTGCCAGCGCACTGAAAATAAGATTGTTGAAGCGCACTATTCTCCGGTCAGAGCGCCAGTTGGTGTTGTCTTCCGGTTTATGCCCCTTCGGAATAATGTTTCCGGCAAACTGTTTGCCGACAGTCTCCGAGATAATCGACGGATCGGCGTTGCGGAAGCGGTAGATGCTCTGTTTGGCGTCGCCTATGAGGAGGCTTTCATGCCCTTTGGAGATCGATTCGCTGACGAGCGGACGCAGATTATGCCATTGAAGTCTGGAAGTATCCTGAAACTCATCGATGAGCAGATGGTTGAGGCGCGCTCCGAGGCGTTCGTAGAGAAACGGAGTGTCGCTGTCCTCTATCAATTTGGATAGAATGGAGTTTGTCTCCGAGAGAACAACGGAATTGTTCTCATCCAGAATATCCTTCAGGTAACGGCGGGCGCAGAGAATGATACCCAGATATGGCATCAGCTGGTCGTAGAGATCCCACAGCTCTATTTTCTTCAGCTTTTCCTGCTGTTCCGAAAAGATATGCAGAAAATTCTCATACAAGCCCTGCAATTCGATTCGGAGTTGAGCGTAAGGATCCTTTTTTTTCTTGCTTTTGCTGACCAACGCCGAGGGATTCCCTTTGTAGGTAGGGAGTTTGGCCATCTGCCCTTTGGCCAACGATTCGAGAAAATGCAATGGCTTCAGGGCCACGACTCCCGCGTCAGGAGAAATTCCTGTACCCTCTATACTTTGCAGAATCAGAGTCGCTTCTGAACGGAGAGTATTGGAAACCTCGCTCCTCGCTCTGTTGTAATAATCGAGAAGGGAGGAATAGACTTTGCGGAAATCATGCTGGCGGAAATACTCGTCAAGGGTGTCGCGGACAGTCTTGAATTCCTCTTTCTCCAATCGCTTGAGCGCGGTCAGGATACGGTTGTAAATGCCATCGTTCCCTCCCCTCAGGAAAGGATTCCATCCTTTCTTCTCCCTCTTCATCAGAATATCGAACCAGAAATTCAGTTCCTCTATATCCTGTTGCGGGACGTAGGGGAGATCTCCGGATTCCGGAGAGGGGGGAAGGTTGCCGGATGTTGCGAGGCTGTTTGGAACGACTCGGGAATCAATAGCTTCGAAGAGGGATTCGATGGTTGACAGATTCAGGTAGTCGGTATCTATCTCCAGACCGTATGTATCGTTAAGATGAGCTTCGTAAGCGAAAGTCCTCAGGACGGTCTGGAAAAAGGAATCGATTGTCGAAACCTTGAAATTGGAGTAATCATTCAGAAGGATGAAGAGGGCCTTGCGCGCAGTCTGCGAGACCTTGTCCATAGTCGTTCCGAATTCCTCGGCAAATTCCTTAAGATAATCAGTCTTCTCGTCAGCCCCTTCGGCGGCCATATTTGCGAGCGCCTCGACGATTCGCAGTTTCATTTCCGAGGTCGCTTTGTTGGTGAATGTTATGGCGAGGATATGGGATAGAGCGTCGTGGAGTTCCGGTTCCTTTCGCAGGCGTCTGCGAGGAGGGAGCGGGACCGAAGGGTTCTGCGGGTCGGCGATGGCGGGACTGTTATCGACGCGTATTGAAATGAGGAACCGGATAAATGCGCGTGCGAGTGCGTATGTCTTTCCGGAACCTGCCGAGGCGCGTTGGAGAGTCAGCATTCTGGGATTTATTAGTGAGGCAGATGGAAATTTATTTGATTCCTTTTATGCGGAATCCCTCTTTTTTGAGGATTGTTTTCAGGCGTTCATGTCGCTGGTCTCCCTGGAGCAGGATTTCATTGTCGCGTGCGGAGCCTCCTATTCCGAGGGCGCTCTTGAGTCTTGCCGCCAGTTCCCGGGTCTGTCTGTCGTCAAGGTCGCGGCATTCAAGGATAGTCGCGGGTTTTCCTCCGCGTCCCTTGCGTTCGTAAATGACATTGACGACCCCCTTCGCGGAGGAGGTGGAGGCATTGTTTTCCTTTTCCGTGTTCGGGAATTCTGTTTCTTCGGCTTCGGGAATAGCTCCGGAATTGAGGAGCGCGCCGAGGGAGTCTTTCCAGTCCATAGTCAGTCGTCTTATATCTTTCAGTCGTCTTATGTATCTGAATCGTCTTATGAATTTTGTTGCTGGAGGGAGGGATCGATTGAGACGCGTACCTTTGTAATGCGGTGTCGTTCGATTTCAATGACCAGGAAACGGCAGCATCCGCGGATGAATGATTCTTTGCGTTCCGGGAAATCCCCCTTTATTTCGAGCAGCAGACCGGCGAGGGTTTCCGCGTCGCCAATATCGCCGAGACTCTCCTCCTCTATTCCCACATCACGGCAGAACTCCGAAATAGGGACTTTGGCATCGAAGATATATGTATTAGGGGAGAGACGTCGGAACATTGATTTGCGTTCATCGTATTCGTCATCGATTTCTCCAATTATTTCTTCGATTATATCCTCCAGGGTGACAATTCCGAGGGTTCCTCCATATTCGTCAATTACAATCGCTATATGAATCTTCTTACGTCGGAAATCTTCGAGCAGATCATCTATCATCCTGCTTTCCGGGACGAAGTATGGCTGGCGGATAAGTGTCTGCCAGCGGAAAGAGTCATCCCGTTTCCCGATGTAGGGGAGGAGGTCTTTGGAGTAAAGGATTCCGCGGATAGAATCGCGGGATGTGTCATAGACGGGGATACGGCTGTATCCGGAATCAAGGATAGTCTTTACGACTTCGGAGAAAGGGGTATGGAATTCAATGTCGGTGACATCGACCCGGGAGGTCATTATTTCTGAAACCTCGGTCTCTCCGAAAGTCAGGATTCCTTCGAGCATTTCCTTTTCCTGTCCTTCCTGGATATCCGAAATCTCAAGAGCCTTTTCGAGTTGGTCGGTAGTCAGTTTTTCGCGTCGGACACTGACGAAGTGGCGCACGATTTTAGAGCTTCCGACCATCAGGTTGGCGAACGGCCGGAAAACGGCGACAAGCGCCTCGACGCCCGAAGAAGATAAGAGGACCCACTGCATCGTGAAATTCCTTGCGACCAGTTTAGGGAGAATTTCTCCGAAAAGAAGAAGAAGGAACGTCAGCAAGACGGTCTGGATAAGGAAATTAAGGGTAGGGTTAATGAATGTGACTGCGGCGTTGATAGCGAAAGTCAGCAGAACTACCATCGTGATATTGACCAGATTGTTGGCGATCAGGATAGTAGCGAGCAACTTTTCGGGTTTGTGCAGGAGATTGAGGACTTTTTCGGCCCGTGGGTCTTCAGACTCGTTCAGAGATTCGGTCTGCTGCGAATCGAGGCCGAAGAAAGCTATTTCGCTTCCTGAGACAAAAGCGGAGACAAGCAGACAACAAACTGCGATGAAAATAATGACAGACCATGACAGCCATCCTGACTGAGGGGCATGGAACTGAAAGGCGTTCTCCAGCAGAATCAGGGCGAGTGATGCGGGAACTGGTAAAGGGTCGGTATCCAAATCAGCGTATTCGATTGATTAAGAATACAAATTTACAGACACTTTCGCTAATCTGCAAATTTTTTTGAAAAAACGGGGTTATCCATCGGATAACCCCGTTTACGCTAAGGATAAGGACAGAAGGCAGCTTTGAAAAAGCTGTTTGTGTCAGAACAGGATGCTGCGGAATTGCAGCATGACCAGGGTGATGGTCAGCGCCGTCAGTAGCCAGAAGCTGATGAGGCGCCCCTTGGATTTCGTGGAATCACCGAAAAGAAACTCGTTAAATATGGTTTTCATAAGGCGGTTGGTTTACGCCTGCAAAGTTACTTTCCGTGACTGCAATATTATTGCGCTTAAATTTTAATTAATCTTAATATGGTAGGGAAGAGGTTAGCCGGGTAGCCCATTAGGATGCTCTTTGAGGAGATGCTCGGCTGCGATTTCCAGCTCCTTGTACCATTCCTCTCCGAAACGGCGTATCAATGGCTCTTTGAGGAATTGATACGCTCTTATACCCTTTGCGCGCCCCAGCACTTCGGCACATTTGCATATCTTCCAGCGATGGAGATTTACGGCCGTGAAGGCGTCATACTCTTTGACTCTGACCGGATAGAGGGAGCAGGATATCGGTTTGAAGAATCCCGGGCGTCCCTCCCTTCGGGCTTTTTCCAGGGCGCAGAGGCAGACACCGCCGGGTCCATAGGTGGTGAAAATGCAGTCTCGCCCATCGACAATTGATGTGACGAGATCTCCATCCTGATCGCGGTATGAGGGACCCTGTTCGGCCAGGACCAGTTGCGCTCCGGGCAATAGCTCGGGAGCCAGCTCTTCGGCCAGAGGAATGAGTTTTTCGGCTTCCTCCTCTGTCAGAGGTGCGCCGGCATCTCCTTCGACACAGCATTCTCCCAGACAGCTGCCGAGATCGCATTCGAAATAACGGTCAATAAGATCGAGAGAGATAAGTGTAGAACCAATCTGAAGCATAATATATTCTGACGGTTGCGGCCGTCCGCTACTTGGTTATTAAAGCTGCTGAAACGAGACGGTCGGCGCGTGCCCCGACAGGGCGATGATAGACCGACACGAGATACTCGTTCGATGTTTCGTATTTGTTTCCTTCGACCACACCCGGATCGCCGCTCCAGTGGGGAGCGTCTGTTCCACGGACTACATACTGATAGTTGTAGCTTCCCTGTTTCAACGGCACTTCCAGCCGATACAGATGCGCGTCATGATCATATCTCATACGGAACTCTTCGAGACAACGGTTGGCTGTCATTTCTCCTTCGACGAATATATCGGCTCCTATCAGTTCCGGAAAGTCAAGGGTGAAATGGACTGTAACATAGTCTGCGCCCAGGTCGGAATCCGTTGAATTGTATTCGCGGATAAGAAAACGACCGTGCTGTGTCTCGTCATAGACGTATTGGTGTTCCGAGCGGTCTGCGTCCGGAGTGAGATACGCGTGATAGCCTCGCCCTATGAACGCGACCGAATCCACATGCATTCCGGGATATGAGGCGCGGACTGTTTCAAACCGCCGGTATTCATTCGAGGCCGGGAAAATAAGGGGTGCCTGATGTTCGTAGACTATCTCTGGACCCGCTATTCTCAGAGGAGCGGTCAGAAAACGTTCCGTGGCAGGACGGTTGTTCTGCACTACGCTTACTTTCAGATCATTATAGGGATTATCTATCCTATAATCCCGGGTCAGGAGGCGGAGGGATAGCTGCTGATGACTTTCGTTGGTATCGCGGTCAGTGCGGGTTGTGAGGTCGCCGGTTGTCGTAATCAAGGGTTCGACAACCTGGAATCTCGCTTGAAGCAGAGTCGTGTCCGGATCATCACGGTCGTATATCTGGAGAAGATAGTTTCCGGAAACGGTAGGGACCAGGGACTCGGATGGAAACGTAAACCTGTAGTTGACGAAATGATGGAAAGTATTTGAGGAGAAACCATAGTCGTCGAGAGACTCCATATTGAACCCTTGCAGATACTCTGATTCGAGAAGCGCCGATGGTTGCCAGTCTGAATTGCAGTGGATAAGGCGCGCGCAGAGGTCGGAAGGATCTTCAGCCATTTCGTCAAAGGAGATCAGGATGCGGTCCTGCGAGTTAAGCCGGATGAGGGGGGGAGCCATGAAATCATCGGCGTTTGAAACCTTGAGGGATCGGAAAGTCGGTTCGAAGATAGCTGTTGACGAATCGATTTCCCCGGCTTCGGAGGAGATTGTGAAAAGCGCAGATAGGGCGGAAATCAGAAATGCTCTCCTCATCATTCCCCTTTATGCTCCAGAAACTCCTCGGCGAGTCCGACACATTGCTCCACAAGCTCATTGCAACTGCGGACCTCCCCCTGCAGCTGTCGGTCTTTGAGCTGAGCGCAGCGGAGACAACCCCGGTTCGACTCGGCGAAGCGCTCCAGCAAGGAATGGGCGGCTTTGGCCGCGTTTCCTTTTTCAGCAGCATTGGGCGGAAACAGCGCTCCGGCGGCCATTGACATGGCGACTGCGGCACCGCATATTTCGCGACAACCCCCGACACCGGATCCTAACGAAGCTGTCATCCTGATAGCCGTCTCTTCATCTATTCCTGTCAGGTCGCTCAATGGTGCGAGCACAGAAGATGCGCAGTTATATCCTTCGGCGCGCATACGCATTGCTTTCTCTTTTCGTGTCATTTTTTTCTTATTTTATGATTGTCAAACTTTTACGGAATCCTGGTTTCCGGGCTCTATCCATAAGACAGGGCTTTCTCCGCGCGACAGCAGGTATTGGTCTGCAAGCCGAAAATGATTGCAACCGAAAAAACCGCGATGAGCGGAAAGGGGAGAGGGATGAGGAGCCGTCATCACTAAATTGCGGTCACGAGGGATTATAGCGCCTTTACGGGCGGCATCGGCTCCCCAGAGCATATATACAATCCCCTCCCTCTGTTCCGAAAGGGCGCGCACGGCGGCATCAGTGAATTGTTCCCACCCGATGCCGGAGTGAGACTTGGGACGACCATGCTCGACGGTCAGAGTGGCATTAAGAAGTAAGACCCCCTGTCGGGCCCAGGATGATAAATCACCCGATTGAGGAGGAGGCGTTCCATATTCAGAGGCGATTTCAGCGAATATATTCCGTAAAGAGGGAGGAATAGCTATTCCGGGATTGACTGAAAATGAAAGGCCGTTTGCCTGCCGGTCGCCGTGGTATGGATCCTGTCCGAGGATGACGACCTTCACCTTATCGAAGGGGCAGGCGTCAAAGGCAGCGAAGATACGTCCCGCCTCCGGATGTATGATACGTGTCGGGTCAGAGTATGCTCTCCTCACCCTGTCGGTGAGTTCCTTAAAATATGGTTTCTCAAATTCCGGGGCAAGAGCTTTCTTCCAGCCCTCTTCGATTCTCACCTCCATAATCGGTTAATGATTTTGCAGAAAATATATGCGAAGATACAAAAAAAATTATTAACTTTGCCAATAAGAGGGGAGCAACGCTCTGTTGCATCGTGTAAACGATTCTGACCGATTGTTTCGTCTCTCCAGGGCTCCGGCTCTCATACGCACCCATAGTTCAATGGATAGAATAATGGATTCCGGTTCCATCGATTGGGGTTCGACTCCCCATGGGTGTACACTGTTTTTTTTATTTTAAATGATGTTGGTCTCAGATTCTCGTGAGAGAGTCTGAGCTTTTTTGTGTCTCCCAAGAAATATTAACGCAAACTACCCCACGCCGGAGGCGCGAGGTAGTTCGTATATAGACTGATAGCTTCAGAGGCTGTCTCAGTCGCGGGCGAGAATGAGGGCCGAATAGGGAGCGAGAGTGGTGCGGCCGCCGGTAGTGGCGCCTAAGTCGGCGGCGGAGGAGATGCGTCCATCTACAGCTACTATTTTCCAGTTTCCTTTCGGGATAGTGACCGTCTGCGGTTTGTCGGCACCATTGAACACAACCTTGATCTCTTTCCAGGAATCCCCGTTGGCATGGTCTTTCAAAGAGTAGGAGATAAGATTGGGAGTCTTGGAGGAATCAATCTTGTCGAAAACGAGATGGCGGGCAATCTGGTCGGCCGAGGTCATGCGGAATGCCGGGTGAGCCTTGCGCAGGGCTATGAGCTCCTTGTAATAGTCGAACAGCGCACGGTTCTGTTCCTTGAGATTCCAGTCGATGGCATTGATTTCATCGGGAGACTTATAGGAATTGTGGACCCCTTTTTTATCGCGGAAGACCTCTTCTCCGGCAAACATGAAAGGAGTGCCCTGAGAAGTGAAAACGATGGTCTGGGCCAGCTTGGCGGCAGCCTGACGCAGGGAATCGGACTCGGCGGGCATTGATTTGCGCAGCTTGTCGGTCAAGGTAAGGTCGTCGTGACAGGAGACGTAGTTGACAATCATCTCAGGGGATTTGGCATAAGGGAACTTGGAGTTGTTACCTTTTGAGAAATCTACCTGAGGATGCGGAGTGGCGGCGACGATACCTATTTTGACGGTCTCCTCCAGTCCCGGTTTCCCGGTAGCGAATCCCCGGTCTTCGGCAGCCGTATAGTGTCCCTTGATAGCATCTCGGATATCGTCGGAGAAGACAGCTATGTCGGTCATGCTGGAGACATTCTCCTTGAGAGCGCGGCGTTCGGGCGCGAGCGGGGAGTCTCCGGCTGTCCATCCCTCGCCGTAAACAAAGATGGAGGGATTTATCTTCTTCAGTTCGGCCGCCACCTGATTCATGGTCTCCGTATCGTGGATAGCCATAAGGTCGAAGCGGAAACCGTCGATATGATACTCGTCAGCCCAATATTTAACTGAATTAATGATGTAGTCGCGCATCTGCTGACGGTCGGAAGCCGTCTCGTTGCCGCAACCCGAAGCATCGGAATAGCGTCCGTCGTCCCAATGGCGATGATAATACCCCGGCGCTGTCAGCTCGAAATTGGAGTCATCGTTTGTTGCCGTGTGGTTGTAGACGACATCCATAACCACGCCGATTCCGGCATCGTGGAGCGCCTTGACCATCTCCTTCATCTCGCGGACACGAGTCGCCGGATCGGAAGGATTGGTGGAATAAGAACCTTCGGGCGCATTGTAGTTCAGCGGGTCATATCCCCAGTTGTATCCGTTCTCCTGGAGATTGAGCTCATCGACGGAATTATAGTCGTAGGAGGGGAGGATATGGACATGGGTGACACCCAGTTCCTTGAGATGATCGATACCGGTCTTCATTCCTCCCGGAGTTGTCGTTCCCTTCTCGGTCAGCGCAAGGAATTTACCCTTGTTTGCGATTCCGGAGGAGGGGTCGATGGAGAAGTCGCGATGGTGCATCTCGTAGAGGACGACATCGGAGAAATTCTTTACTTCCGGACCTTTATCGTCGCTCCAGCCCGCAGGGTCGGTCAGCGAGAAATCGATTATGGCCGCGCGTTCTCCGTTGACACCGACAGCCTTCGCCCAGACACCTGGAGTCTCGGCAAGGGTCTTGCCATCCTGGGTTACCTGGAAAGTATAGAATTTTCCGTAAAGCTGTCCGGGAACGGATGCGGTCCAGGTGCCTGTCGAGGCCTCGCGGGTCATATCGACGACTTTTTCAGGTTCGCTAAGGCGACCTGTCGGATATATGCGTAGAACAACCTTGGTTGCCTCCGGGCTCCAGAGACGGAAATCAGTAGAAGTCGGACGGACGGTCATCTCCAGATCCTCTCCGTTATATGTCGGATAGGAATCGAAGCGTGCGTCGAAATTGCTCTGGGCCATTGCTGAAGTCAATATCATGGCGGAGGAAAGGATTGCCGCCAATCGGCGTGAATATATGGTCATCTGTTGGATTTTGGTTATGAAATATGGATGATTTACTGGTTCACTGGAAGGTGTCGGTCCCGAGACTGAGGTTTAGCATCAGTGTCGATCCCGATGCGTGCGGCTGGGCGTATGCCAGACCTATGCCGAACGAACGGACTTTGAGTCCCATTCCGACCGACCAACCGGAGAGGAAAGTCCGGTGATAGTTAGACATATCGGTCCGCGTCCGGTAATTGTAACCGAGTGCGAAATAGAGGTTTTCGTTCGGGTTATACTGCAGTCCGAAGATAAGATGGCGGAAGAAGTCTTTGGCAAAACTCTGCTTTACGGTCTGTTGGTTTGCGGTATCCTGGTCGTCATGATTGTAATACGGGAGACGCCAGCGGGTAAGGTCTGTCGCCGTAATGGCAAGCGAGAAGGGAGATGTTCCGAGTCCCTGCATATAGGCCAGTTCGACCTCGAACGGAAGAGTTGTTCCCTGACGGTCGAATTTTTTCAGTTGTCCTCCCATATTTCGCAAGACGAGCGACAGCGACAGGTCGTAGACTTCATAATAATAGTTTACGCCTAAGTCGGCGGCGAGGGCGAAGGCCGAATAGGAGTCGTAGGCGCTGTATATCATCTTGACGTTGATGCCACCTCGGAAACGCGCGTTTATGTCGCGGGAGAAAGTCCCTTCGAAGACCATGTCTTTTGGAGAAAATGAGCCGGTTGCCGTTCCGTTCGCGTCATATCCGTCGAAACGACCGTAGTCGAGGTATCGTATTCCGGCGGCCCAGGCGCTATGTTCTCCGGCACCCATTCCGAAGCGGGCGGCCGCGAAATTGCTTGAAGCCAGATAGCGCATATATGAGAGGGCGCCCTGCATACCTAATTCCGGACCGATGAGGGCCGGATTCTGATCAACGAGGGTCACGTCTTCCGTTATGACGGCGGCGCCGGAGCCTCCGAGGGCGTAGGCATGGGTAGAGGAGGAGATATCGAGAAACGAGTATGCTTCTGCCGGTCCTTCAGCGTGTATGGTGGAGAACAGCGGAAGGAGTAATAACGGTAGGAGGCGTTTCGGGAAAATGGGATTCATTCCTATATAACGGAACAAAATGGCTTAACAATATAACAGGAAGCCGGCATAATAGGAATCCGGCAAGACAGAGAGGAGTGTTTCTCAGAAACTGTTTCTCAAAGCCGGAAAGGAACTGACCAGACGACGCGGACGGGGACCGGGCGTCCTTCAATACGGCCGGGTTCCCAGGCCGGCATCAGGGAGAGGATCCGGAGGGCTTCCTCATTCAGGGAACGTTCGGCGCCTCTTATAATCTCCAGGTTTGAGACAGAGCCGTCGGTATTGACGACAAACTGACATGTCACTCTTCCTTGAATCCGCTTTTCGTATGCACGCTGAGGATAGCGTCGGTTTTTGTTGATAAATTCGAGTAATCCTGTGTCGCCACCGGGATAGGAGGGTTTGGTCGCGACGAAATCATATTCGAACACCTCCTTATACAGTTTCTGTCCTTCGCTGGAGACTCCGCATCGGATGCGGCAGGTCTGGGCACGCGATAAAGTCGGAAACGCTATGACCCATGTCAGGGCCACTGTCAGCATCAGGATATGGAAAAGCCCCTTTTCGGGAAGGGAGCGGATTAACATAGGTCAGTTTCTGAATAATATAATACACTAATTCCCCCTTTTCAATGCAAAGATAATCAACGAAAAAGAACCATCCAACGCATGAATGGTTCTTTAAACAACTTTAACTTCTGTTTTGACGTGGTCCGCCGTGGTGTTATGAGGGCCTAAGTCAGATATGCGAATAGAGCCTTACTTTAAGTAGCGGAGGGTTTCGGTGTGGGCTTGATTGCGGAAGCGGATGATGTAGAGGCTGGGGTGGAGGTCGGAGAGGGAGATTTCGGCCGGGGCGCTGACTGTCAGGTCGCGGAGGTGGCGGCCGTCGGCATCATAGATCTGTATCTTGGTGTCCCCGGAGCCACCAACGCAGAGGATGTCGCGGTCGCGGATAGACAGGATTTCGGTCTCGGGGAGGGTCGGTACGGAAGATGGGACTTCTAGCGCGACCTGGCATCCTTCCTCGATGTCGATCTCCTTTCGGAGCATATAGTGGTCGAGATCGTACTCGAAGTAAACGGTGTAGTGACCGGGTGCGATTCCCTCATACTCGCAGGTGACGTCATAGTAGCAGATGCAGTCGGTTTCCCCGTCATAGTGTACCCTGAAATGGATTTCGCCAGGGATATCGGTGATTGCGGTAACCTGGATATCGACTTCGCAGAACTCCTCCATATCGAACGCCTCCAAGCGGAGAACCCCATCATTGTAGGAGATATCGGCGCTGGCCGTACTTTTCCAGTATCCACGAGTGAGCTGGTGACAGTCGGACTGCACGAGAGAAGTCGGCTCGATTTGAGCGGCGTGCAATTCCGACATGGCCAAGGTGGCTATTACCATGGCGGTGAGAATGTGAAAAGCTTTCATAATGCTATGTTTTCAAATGATCGTTAAATCAGTATTTTGTCAATTAATATTTGTTCGCCGTCGACGATAACTGAGATTACTGTGAATCCAGAGCAAGAACTGAGATCTAAAACTATTTCTTGGGTACCTTTACCCCAGACAGCAGACTCCTGAGAGTTGGTTTGTCCAACAGTAGTCCGTTCTATAATTATATCCTTGTCAAGTGGTTGGGAAGCACGTAGCGTGAGAGCCTTAGAAGATTTTTCTACGATTTCGAATGTAAGTTCATCGGAAGAAAATTGAACTGGAATTTCGAAAGTAACTTCCGAAGAATGAGCCTTGAGTGTACCTCCAACAATTGCTTCTTTTGTCCCATGGTAGGTCTGACCTAGCGCTATACTATTTTCCATACTGTCCACCCATTCAAATTCATATTCTTCCTCGTTCAAAGTTTCGGCCACGAGTTCTACATAGCTACCATTGTTATATGTCTCTGATAGTATTATAGGAGGATCGACACTTGGAGTAAAGGGTTTTGATACGATGTACCTGCCCAATCTAGCTTTGGAGATGTATTCTTTTAGTTCAATTCCGAAACCTACCTCTAATGAACCTGGAATATTTGCAAAAGAGTAACCTATAGTCAGTTTAATAGGATCAACTTGTGAAGGATTGACCTTTAGACCTTTAATCAGGTTATCCGAATCGAAAGTATGGTTGTCAGTATCCCCAAAAAGGTCAGGAGAGTTAATATGGACGCGAAGATCAGGATTACCAGACTCCAAGGATAGCATAAATTGTCTTTTGTATCCAGGGCCTAGATTGATATATGCAACGGTAGAAGTCTGATTTTTATTAAGTCCTACTCTATGCCTCTCAGCGATATATGGCAAATCGGTTGGGCAATTAGATGTTCCAATCAAATTGTGTAGACAGTTCTCTGATCCTACCGTTACTAAAATGTTAACAGGGCCTGATGTATAATTCAGCGGACGGTTCTCGTAAGTCCAAGGAATAGTCACAACGGTATAGTCATCTTGATATAGATTCTCCGATAGTTGAATTTTACCGATTTTACCACCTAAACTCACTCCCTTTGAATCAATCATATTCCCTATATAGTACGGTATGGAGCCGATTAACCCAGGATTACACCAATAGGCCTCCACCCATATTGGAGCATTGGAAGTTGTAATATATGGTTTCCAACCTTTATTATGAATTCTTACTTTGACATAGTTAGGCGCTTTTGTGATGGAATTCCAGCTTAATTCTGTATCCGCCATATTTGGGTAAGATGAGCTGGATAGGGCAATATCCGGACTGCTCCATGTCTGCAATACAGAATTATAACCGCCATAATCATTATAGTCGTCCCTAATACATAAGTTAACAGGGGCGGGAAGATAAGAAAAAGATAAAGTTTTGGCCAGATTAGCATGGCTGGAATAGAATTGCGGTGTTTGTATATTCCGATAGAACTGATTGTCTCTTGCATACACAAATGCTTCATTCATGTTAATGTTCCCATCTCCATCCGTATCTGCATCTTCTGAAGTTTTCCATAGTGCGTTTATCCATTCTTCAAGGAATGAGGAACAATCGGGTAGCATATTATTTACCTGATCTTTAGAGGATGCCGTGGCAATTACAACATTATCTTGGTCTTTAAGGAAATCGACAAATCCACCACTAAAGCATTGAGCCATTAAAATATTCTTTGATGCGCATTTTATCTTTTTTAATAAAGATGCAAATTCATTCGCATATAATTTGGGGTAGTCGTTTCCCCAAAGACATATGGACGAACCTCTTCCATCAGTAGCTTTGTCTCCGTGATCGGTCACATATATAAACAAATGATCATTTTCTGTCAGGGTATTCGCTAACTCCGAAAATATATTACGAATCTCCTCAAGAGTTGCAGCATACCCTATATCCGGATAGCGGTCATTGTCTAAATCTATCGGTGATCGTACGTCTCCATACATATCAGGCTCGTCTGTGCATCCGTTTGAACAAGCGACATAAATGTTAGATTTAGGCACATTGAATTGATTACGTAATACCCTATACGCATACGAAAGATTATTCCAGTATCTAATATGGTTCATATCGACATTACAACCACCACTTATTAAGAGGGCGTACTGATGATTTGCTGGTGCTATGTTTTTCTTAGGGACAATTACATCTCGAAAGTTATCATACACGGGACGGGGTGGGATCCTCTTCGCACCTTCCAATTTCCATAGAGGGATAACGGGGGGCATAGTTACCTCTGCGCTTTTTATTTTATTAGGTGCGGTGGTCAGGGTCTTCGGTAAATAGTATTCGATAGCTGGATGTCCCCAATCGGCATTGGGACATAGATCCTCGAACACCAACCATGTTGAGGCATCCTTCTCACCGATGAGAAAGTCCGAAGTTGTTAGTCTGTCCTGGGGTACTGAGTTCTGCACCATAGAGAGCGCTTGCAGCTCGGTTATTTCTCCCCTGCAAGTAAGACAGGAGGAAATGATAATTAGTAGGAACAATAGTTTTTTCATACTATTAGATTCTTTTTGACAAGCAACAGTGACTCGTACTTCAAATGACTCTACTAATGAATTAATTGGGATGCTTCGTTAGATATTGGAGAAAGTAACCTTTTAATTTATGCATTTAGAAGAGTCTTGTGTTAGCTGAATTCTATTCTTGTCTGGTTAGAGTGTAACTGGTTAGAGCGTAATAGGAAAAGGAATAACGGAACGCCAGATATGTAGGAGGTTTTCCAGGGTTCTTTTTCCATCCTATGATATTCTGAGCGAACTCAGAATAAGGACTTGAACTTTTGTTTATGATGAAATGTTTTGTTCTGCAAATTTAAGTATTAAATTGTACTATTCTAAAATATTTCTTGATAAAATATTGTCGATATGTTGTATTTTATATCTAAGTGTGATATTTTGTAGTGTATTGGGTTTAATTTGTCAGTAGAGGAAGCCGAAGAGCCAGAGAGGTATTTTGTTGCTGAAGCCGAATACGATGTCGGCGGCGGCTACGAAACTGTCGGGGATGTTGAGGATCTGGGCGAATCCCTTTCCTATGGGCTTGTGACCCACGGACGAGTATAGATGAAACTTGCAGGTTAGACCGTGTCCCACAAGAAATGTTAACAGCCGGGTCGGAGAAACGAGCGAGTTTGGCCTTGCAGGTGAAGTAACTTAGCCCGCTAAGCTCCTTCTCTCCGCGGCCAAATGCCCGGCGCGATAGCCACGTTTTATACGCTCATTTATTTTGAACAGCTACTTACTTATTTCCAAAGAATCTTCTTTCCGTCACGGATATATATGGAACCGGCGATGGGGTTTGAGACGGGACGACCGAAGAGATCTGTCAAGGATGTTTTAGCCGGGATGTCATTGAGACCGGGAGATGTTATTCCGGTCTCTTCCCAGGGAAGGTCTGCGAACTTATGGATAACGTTTCCATCGCCATCGCAGTAGTATATGAGCCTTGGTGTCAGCTCCAGGGGATACTTGTCCGGACGCAGTATATAGGGGAGGAATGCGTGTGAGAGCGCCCCTATACCCTCGATGCAGACGATCGGGTCCGGATCGTCCAATATCCTTCTCAATGCATATTGCCGACGTAATTCTCCGTTTATTAGAATAGGCTGCATAGTGGATATATCCTCTACTTGAAAATAATGGTCGTAATTCCAATTCCCCGATTCATCCTTTTGGAGATAACTGGCGAAATAGTCATAATATTCCAAAAAATCATATTTATCCAAAAAGAGGAAGGATTGATTCATATATTGCGTTCGGAGCGCCAGCTCTTCTAATGTTTCTCCATTGTCGAAAGAAGGGGAAAGAGTGGAGATTTGGCCTGCGTCTTCGTGAACCCAAACAGAAGGGATCGTTATTCCGGGAGTGAGTTTTTGGGAAAATTCAGGATTGGAACTGTCAGGATATTCTATCCTCTTATACTCGTAAGCGTATGTATATTCCAAGCCGAAAATTCTTTCAGACTCTCCGAATTTCCAGTATGAAAGATAGTACGAGCCATCCTCGTTGAATCCTCCGTAAATCCAACTACGGTCATTCCGAATCATTGGAATCCAACTTGAAGACATATATTCATTCTCAATTCCTCGTAAAAAGTCTTCTCTTTTTCCAATCAGCTTCCCGTTATCCCATACAGCTTGTAAAAATTCAAATTTTCCGTCAGTTGGCACAGCAATATCTGGATTAAAGTGATGGAAAGGCCTGAGACAGGGACCTACCCCTTCTATATACAGTTCTTGGGGATATTGAGGGTCGTATAAGCGTTTACGAATAATTCCACCAAAGTCGCAGACGTCAAATCTAAAGCCTTTAGCGATGTATTCATCTTTTGCATTCACAGATAAATCCATCAGAATGGTGACATCGTTATTCTTATCGCGTAGCTCTAATCGATTATCCTTCTCGACAAGGGCGTAGTTTGTCTTGTACAGGGTAGGCCCGGCTTTCAATAGAAGTTTTTTTGCAATTGTGCCATCATTCAAGACAGTATCACCGTCTATTGAATAGATGATCGGAGTAGTAGATGTTGAGTAGGTTTTGTCCATATAAGTAAATTTAGTCACCCACTCTCGTTCTTCGGTAAGAATCGGAAGATAAGATTCCGCGCTTATGCTGAAATAGCAAGATAGTAAAAGGAGAAAAAATATATATTGCATAGCAACAAATAAATTTAGTTAATAGATACACTTGCACCAATGCATATTTCGGTTCCTGGTTCAAGCGTTACACATCCTCCTTTAATAGAAGAGTGACCCTGCAGAAATATTACTTCTCCAGTACGCTTTAAGTTTGACACTTGTTGGCCAATCCGAATCTGAGGTACCTCTATGGATAAATCTTCCGTAATATCCACGTTTTGAAGATATAGAGTGTTAAAATCTCCAACGCATCTAAGATCAAATTTTCTGAAATATGGAATAAAATTATGCTTGGTTATAGCTATACTGAAGTGATTTTTTCTGAAAATATATTTAGTTGGTGTATCCACGGGAAATGATTCATATTCGTATACTCCATTATGTAGATAACCAATATACACTTTATGTCCCGTAATACCGCCAGTGTTAATATTCCAATATCCGATACCTGGGTATATTTTAATATCCTGGAATTTACTCGGACTATCTGTAAACGCCTTAATATCTGGGTCTCCCATCATATTTTCACTCATAAGCATTCTACGACCAGGCGCATACTCATAATCATTCAAACGATATTCGTATTTTATATCGCGCAGAACTCGTCCTATACTCCGTTCATCATGTTCATCAAAGATGTTCTTCCAAATATAAGCATGCCATAAGTCAGTAGAACCAAGTTCTCCGTTTTTATCACCACCCCATCCCTCACGGGTATTCCCAATATATGCAATAGCACGAGCCCCGTTTTGGATTAACCATCCGCTACCGAAACAAGTGGGCAATACCGTATATCCGGCCACGATATATTTAGTTGGAATTGTAGAGTTATTATTTTGATAACGTGAAAAATTACCTGTATGACAAGAAGAAGCTAAAATGATAGATTGAGCTCCTGCGACCTCGTTTGTAATATCTGTTCTTGAAAATTTATCATTTTGAATATATATATGGTCATTCATGCCGTGGGCACTAATATTGATGAATGCAGGCCCTGTTTTTAATTCTTGTTTTAAACCAGCAACGTTGTAGTTCCAATTTGTTTTTCCATCATCTAAATTGTTGCTAAAAATTTTAAAAATTACTTGATTATTGAAGGGAGCTATCCAATTATTATATATTTTTTTTGATATAAGATGACTATCAGTAAAATAATAACCATCGATTAAAGTGTCAGGGCTTTTTATTCTATCAGCAATTGCAAGCATATTGTTGAAATGGTTACCGTCATGCAGTCCTTGTTCGTAAGATAGGAAATTTGATACAACATGTTGTGATGTTTTTAAGTCGTAGGAGGGTAAGCGACCGATGGTTAGATATGGTTCAAATGACACGTTGTCATCTAGTTCTCCTGCAATTTCATTTCCATTTGCATTCCAATAAAAGTCACCGTCAAAACATAGATAGAAATGATCCGTAGGTACATATCGAGACTTTAAAGTATCGCTGGGATTGTCAAAATAGTGGAGAACGGGACTATATCCCAAAAACGTAGGCACGATTCGGCCATCGCCACCTATTGTAACACTTTCGAGGTTGTAGTTTCGATACAGGCAGTGTAGAGCGCGTTTGATCTGATGAGGGAGGGTTGATTCTTGGGTATATATTGAGGCTATTTCCTCGACTGTCAGCAGTTCGCAGTGCATTCCCTTCTTACGCTTCCAGTCCCGGAGGGGTAGGAATGCGTTTTTAAGGGAATCGACCGTGATGATGACGTTGTCAAGCTTCTTACTGTAGGCAATCTTTCCTGAAAGCTTGGAATCGGCGTTCGCTATGCTCGCGTCCGAGACGGCCATAGGGAACGCTCTCTGTTCTTTCGCTGTATGGCATTCGTACGTGACCTTTATGCGTTCGATGAAGTATACGGAGTCTTGATCGGCAGAGGTGCGAAAAGGGCAAAACAGAAAGCGAGCCTTCCCTTGACCCTTTGTCTCACGCGTGCCGACCCCTTGTGCCTGTACAGACGGACAAATTCCTTTCTCCACGTTTTTTCGGACCTCATCGGGGTCAAAACTATTCAGGCTGCTTGTAGGTACGGGCATAAATCGGGGATACAGTCTGATGCCTGCGAGATAGACAACAGGTTTTGTTACGGCCTCTATACGAATGTCAGATATCGCGCTGTTCGCCGGAATATCAAACTCCTTGTATATCCACGGGAGATATGGCGCACGGTTGTGTCCAACAGGCGAGTCATGTTCTGCTGTATATGTAATGCGCGTTTCGCCGTTGATGACTTCGGTGTAGAAATCATCCAAGGAGAAAGTTACGGTATGGGTATATTGTGAGGCCATGCTGAAAAGTGCGAGCATTAGCAGAACCGCGGAGAGCAAACCCCTCTTCGGCAGACCAGAAGTGGAAATCTGTTTCATGATAGGGGGATTTTAACGTGATATAATCATTCTTCGGCTCTCGACCTCTACTCCATCTACGATAAGGGCGTAAAGGTACATTCCATCCTCCAGACCGTCTGCGCTCACGGATACAGAAACCTCTCCAGTCTGTTCTATCGGGAAACTCTTGATCTGTTTGCCACGCAAATCGTATAAGTTGAGGACTGCATGGTAGGCGTCCTCCGGCACAAAACATTTTATTTCCGAAGAGACGCTGAATGGGTTAGGTCGGTTCTGATCCATGGAAGCAGGGGTGTTTAGTGACTGCAAACTGATTTGTTTCCCTTGCATCTTCATCAGAGCAGCCTGTTGTTCCGAGATAAGCTGACGCTGTTCGGCTACGGTCTGGCATAGATTGTTGACGGCCTCGATAAGGATAGGAATGAACCCCTGGTAATCGAGCCCGAGAAGCCCCTCCTCGTTTTCGTATACCAGCTCAGGGAACACATCCCTCACTTCTTGGGCGACGAGACCGTATGATCGACGGGTCTCATCGATTGCTGTTTCCTTGACTTCCTTGGTTAAAGGTGCATCCTGATCTTCATCGGTAATCAAAGAGGCCTTGTTATGCAGGATATATGATACCGGTGTTAGGTGCTTCAGACGCTTCCAGAGACCGTCCATCTGTTTGATGTCGGATTTGAGCCGGACATCGGAGTCTGTGACGAATACCGGAGCGGAAACTTTGGTGAAAAACTCGAATGGATTCGATGCTCCGGTGACTGAGGATTTTGTATAGCGGAAAACATCAGTTGTTTCTCCACTGTTGTAGATCAAACCTCTTTTGGCAAATAGGCGCAGGACGTTATCCCGGTTCTTTAATTCTCCGATTGATACCTCTCCGTTGCTTCCGAATCCTATGACACCTCCGGTATTGTAGGAACCCGGGCCAGTGATAGTCATTGCGAGAGTTGTGTCGGGCGTAAANGGTGTACCNGAGACGATTCGTGCGGATTGNGAGGAAACNGTTTTGTCTCCGATTACTACGTGTCCGTTCTGCCGAACTTGAAGTTGAGCNAANGAGGCAGAGGCTGATAGCGCCANGATGCCAAGAGCAATTGATTTCATCTTCATAATGGTTAGTTTTAAGGTTGATTGGTTCGCAAATATAATAATNATTTGGAATTATTNCAAATATTTGANAGGAATATTTTGAAAAAATTGGTAAGTGGNTGAAATGTTGAAAAAACTTGTAAATTGCAGTTGAGTATGTTCATNTNNACTGCCCCTTGCGCACAGGCATCTAATCAACGAAAAAGAACCATCCAACGCATGAATGGTTCTTTAAAGGGAGGAATNNGATAAGTTAATTCGGTTTAAACCCAAACACNCTCTTAACGTCTCTCAGNGCTTTTTATCCAGGGCTTCTGAGATAAGAGCGGTATAGGTNTCTGAGAGCTGGGTCTCTTTGGCGGCGTTGTTTATGGCATTTGCGAGNGCTACCGATTCCTTATCAGGATTNAGAAGATAAAGTATCTGTATTTCACAGAGTCCCCCGTCGTTTTCGCGGATAAGAGCGAGGCTTTCCGTCAACACGCTTCGAATCTCTCCTTCGAGATGACGTTCGAATGCACCATAGAAATGCTCCAGATCGCTTGATTGGGCGTCGTCCGCAGAGAGTTGACGGCTTATATGCCCCTTGATACGCGATACCTGAGAGTCCGTATAACGACTCATAGCGTTGCTGAGGGCAAGCATCCGGCCGTTATTTCGATTTTTNGTTTTGGTGGAGAAGCCCGGTTGTTCAGCCATCCCTTCGCATTCAGTCGCGACGAGATGTTGCCTTAGAGATTCCTCGATAGGGGTCTCGGTCATAGGAATCCAGCCCTNACCGGCCAACTCGCGGGCACGGCTGCGAGCCATCGTCTCGACAACCTTGAGATCTTTCTGTTCAGGCGCGGCGGCGCGGATATGGGTGAACAGCATAGGAAGGAAAAGAGTGATGAGGAGAGAAATGATGAGTCGGCTATGTTTCATGGTTGCAGAATTTTGGTAAGGGTAGGANGTAGAGGGAATGAGTGTCAGCCCTCATTCCCTAAGAATAGGATGCAAAGATAACAGTATTTTGCAAAAAATGTCAGGTTAGCGAAAAAATTTTTATCAGAGTTTTCGTGTCAGGGAATGGCGGATAGAGTCGGGCCCTAACGTCTGAGGTGGTGTTCCTTCGGGGAGCGTCAGCATATATTTGAAGAAAAGAATCCGTCGAACCTTTTCTCCAAGTTCGGAAGAAGGAAGACGTCCGGAGCTGACAGCCGCTAAAAGACGCGAGAGTGCAAGCTGCGTGTCAGCGGGCGCGAGCACGATGTCGGCTCCGGCCAGCAGGGCGTCAACGGCGTCATACCCTTCTGCTCCCCCCATATTGAGCGCATCGGTCAGAATCAGCCCCCGGAACCCCATGCGTTCACGCAGTTCTCCGGTCAGCAACTCACGGGAAAAAGAGGCCGGACGTCCAGTCGTGTCAAACGCCGGCACCTCCAGATGACCCGCCATTATACCGGATAATCCCGCGTTTACGTATGCCCGGAACGGAAGAAGGTCAATAGAGTCAAGGGTCGCCTTGTCGCGGTCGATGACAGGGAGCGTCCGATGGGAATCCTCGCCGGGAGAGCCATGACCAGGAAAATGTTTCGCCACGCTGAACACATTACCATCCTCCAGTCCACGCGAATAGGCCACTGTAAGACGCGCGACCCGCTCCGGGTCAGATCCGAAAGAACGTTTTCCCAATAGCCCCCCGTGTCCGCTGACATCCGCGACCGGTCCTAACACCATATTTATACCAATTCCGCGGCATTCCCGGGCGGTCTCCAACCCGTAGTCGTATAGTTCCTCTTCACCCGCTTCGCGGCTTATCTCCCCGTTGGCCGGATAGACCGGCATATCGGAGAGCCTCATTCCCAGCCCCCATTCAGCGTCAATGGCCACGAATGGCTCGCGGAGCGAACAGTCCCTCAGTATCGCAGCAATACGGGAAGCATCGGCGCGAGTTCCTTTAAGCAGAATTACACCTCCGACATGGACATCCGCCGCATATTTGCGGACCATTTCGATATCGTTTTCGGTAGCTCGCGCGTATATGGCGGGCATAAGGACCTGTCCGGCCATCTCCTCCAGCGTCATTGAATCGGCTACCGAATCGGCCCATTGACGCGCCTCGTCGGTCAGATCGCTGACAGGAACGCTATCTTTATTTTCCACTACTGCCACCCTCTCATTTCGGTTCCCGATGCGCGCGCAACCACCTCCCGGCGCTAAAGCCAGCGCCGGGAGGAGAAAGAGTGTAAGGAGTTGAAAGAGTGGAAGAGGTTTCATGGGAAATAGGATGCAAACAGGGGAGGGGAGTTATCGGTCGTGGACCGAGACGACGAAACGGGAATCGCTCTCGCCCTCTATCGGAAGCCCCATCGAATCCAGCAAATCTATATAACGCAGATATGGAGCCGAAACTTCGACATCATCCTTGAACAGCCATTTACCATTTGCCAGGGCGCGGAGACCATCGTTGCCCCAGGCCAGATAGTTGATGGTTCCGACAGTATATGTACGCTCAGGATCGAGCGGTTTGCCATTGACCATCGCATCGAGATAATTGCCGTTTCCGTCAGTTATGACCAGCACACCGTCGCTGACCGCCTCTCCACCCTTTGCCGCGGCCACACGGAAGACTTCGGCGAGATCGGATCCCTTCAGCTCGATAATAACGAAATTATTGGAGAAGGGGAATGTTTCCAGAACCTTTCCCTCAGTCAGCGCCCCCGCATCCCAGGAGCTGCGTATACCACCGACATTCATGATGGCAAGGTCAACGGGAGGGATAATGTTTCCGGCGCTACGCAGGGAGTCGGCTTTCAGATTGCCATACCAGAGTCCGAAATCTGCAGACCAGTTAGGGAAAGCTCCGGTCTGCGCGTTGCCATCCATCGGGGTGCGCACGGTCGCTATACGGCGAGCATTAATGGAATCGACACGAGCCTTGAAGGGAGCGAGAATCTCTTTCATCTTAGGGTCTAGCTGACTGTCGGCAAAGCGGTCGGTGACCGGAATCAGCTCGTAAGAGAAGGCCTCCGACCGCTTCCCTTTATCAAGCAGGTCAGTGTCGATAGTTATCTTTCCGAGATATTTTCCGCTTTTGCCGACCTGGGTGACAAGAACCGGTTTCCCGTTGGCGTTCGGGATGATAAAGGGAGTCTGTTCCGGTGTGGCGGGATTGACGAGTGTATGGGTGTGTCCGCCGATTATGACGTCTATATCTTCAGACCGGCTGGCGAGAAGAATATCACTTGCCTCTCCTTCGGCCATACGGTAGCCGATATGGGTTACGGCCACTACCAGGTCACACCCCTTTTTCTTTTTAAGCAACGCGGCCAGACTGTCTGCCGTCTGTATCGGGTCGCTGAATCGCATCCCCCGATAGTTGTTTTCGGCAATCAGGGATTCGGGATTGATATTAAGTCCGATAAATCCGACTTTCTTTCCTCCGATTTTGCGGATGACGTATGGTTCGAAAATCCCTTTTGCGGGAGTGTCGGAGAAATCGTAATTGGCGGATAGCTTTGCCCCCTTGACCTTTTTCCAGGCCTGCGCCAGTTCGTCAAGACCGTTGTCGAACTCATGGTTTCCCAGGATACGGATATCATATCCGATCTGGTCCATCAGCGGATAATCGACTGCTCCGCGGAAGAACTTGAAATAAAGGGAACCCTGGACACCGTCACCGGCATCGACGACAGTCAGGTTCTTCTCGACGCGACGAATGGAGTCTATGACAGCCTTTCGCTGCAGTATTCCTCCGGCGCCCGAGGCATCGGGGTCTATCAGCGAATGGGTATCGTTGGAATGGACTATCACCAGCTTTTCCGCCATTGTCAACTGCGGAAAAAGCATGATGGCCGCCGCCGAAACGGCAGCGACCATCAATGAGATTATCTTCTTCATCTAAAGATGTTTGAAATTAATGTGGATTCGGAATATCGTTTTATTCCTCAATGAGGTTTTCGCCTGTCATCTGCTCGGGCTGGGGGAGTCCGAGAATATGAAGGAGGGAAGGCGCGACATCGGCCAGACGACCGTCGCGGACTTTTGCATCTTTGTTGCCGATATAGATGAAGGGGACCGGATTGAGGGAGTGGGCCGTGTTTGGAGTTCCATCCTCATTGAGAGCATGGTCGGCATTGCCGTGGTCGGCGATTATTATAGCCTCGTAGCCGTGGCTCTTGGCAGCCTCGACAACCTTCTCGACGCAAGTGTCGAGAGTCTCGACAGCCTTCTGTATAGCTTTATAGACACCTGTATGGCCGACCATGTCGCCGTTTGCGAAATTGACGACTATGAAGTCGAATTTTTCGGAGTCGATGGCTTCGACCAGCTTTTCAGTCACTTCCGGGGCCGACATTTCGGGCTTGAGGTCGTAGGTCGCGACTTTCGGCGACGGAACAAGGATTCGCTCCTCACCGTCGAAGGGAGCCTCGCGTCCGCCGTTGAAGAAGAAAGTGACATGGGCATATTTCTCGGTCTCGGCAATATGCAGCTGACGCATCTGACGCGAGGAGAGGTATTCGGCAAGTGTATTGTCTACATCGGCCTTGGGGAAGAGGATATGAACCCCCTTGAATGAATCGTCGTAAGGGGTCATGCAGTAATACTGCAGGTCGGCGATCGGAGTCATACCGCATTCGGGACGCTGTGTGAGGACTACGGTCAGCTCCTTTGCGCGGTCATTGCGGTAGTTGAAGAAAACGACGACATGACCGGCTCCGATAGTCCCCTTCACGTTCTCGTTGACGATCGGCTTCATGAACTCGTCAGTGATTCCCTCTTCGTAATATTTCTCGACAGCTTCGATAACGTTCTCTGTTTCCAGACCGTTTCCGTAGACCAGCATATTGTAAGCCTCCTTGATGCGGTCCCAGTTATGGTCTCTGTCCATAGCGTAGTAACGCCCTATGACAGAAGCTATCTTGCCGGCCGACTGGTCGCAGTGGGCCTGAATATCGCGCAGGAAACCGGCTCCTGACTTCGGATCGGTGTCGCGTCCGTCCATGAAAGCATGGATAAAGACTTTTTCGAGTCCGTATGACTTCGCGGTGTCGCAGAGGGCGTAGAGATGATCGAGCGAAGAATGGACTCCACCGGTCGAACAGAGACCCATGAAATGGATCGGGACATTATGTTCCTTGGCATAAGAGAAAGCGCTGACGATTTCGGGGTTGGCCGCGAAAGCGCCGTCGGCAATTGCGCGGTTGATCTTCACCAGGTCCTGATAAACGATGCGTCCGGCGCCGATGTTGAGGTGTCCGACCTCCGAATTGCCCATCTGTCCGTCCGGCAGACCGACATTCTCGCCGCTTGCCTGCAGTTTGGAGTGAGGATAATTGGCGACGAGCGAGTCCATATAAGGAGTCGGGGTATTGAAAATAGCGTCGTCGGCCTTATGGTCTCCCAGACCATAGCCGTCAAGTATAATTAGAAGAGCTTTCTTTGCCATTGATCAGTATTGTTTGAATGAATTTCGGATTTTTCTTTGAACTCTTAATTGTCGGACTGACATCACTGACATTGCCTGTGCGCCGGATCTGACGTTCTCTTGATATAACGTCTGTGATTCCGGTTCGGGACACAAAAGTAGCAAAAAAATCCCGAAATAGTGCAACGGCGGTCGGTTGAAGTTGTGTAAGTTGCGAATATTTTGTAACTTTGCCCCTCGGGGCGGGAGTGACGCGGCGGGAATCTTCCGTGGCGCCACGTGGGATTGAATAAGAAAAACTAAATACCCTATAAAGCAATGATGAACGCTCAAGACATCAAGAACGGCACCTGCATCCGTCTGGACGGCCGTCTCTACTTCGTAATCGAATTCCTTCACGTCAAGCCCGGCAAGGGAAACACGTTCATGCGCACCAAGCTCAAGGACGTCGTTGACGGTCGTGTGCTCGAACGTCGCTTCAACATCGGCGAGAAACTTGAGGACGTCCGCGTCGAGCGCCGCCCCTACCAGTATCTCTATGCCGACGGCGGCGACGACATCTTCATGAACAACGAGACTTTCGAGCAGATTCCCATCAATAAGGAACTCGTCACCGGAGCAGCTTTCATGAAAGAGGGTGACACCGTCGAGGTCGTTTCCGACGCCTCCACCGATACCGTCCTCTACGCTGAGATGCCGATGAAGACCGTCCTCAAGATAACCTACACCGAACCCGGACTCAAGGGCGACACCGCAACCAACACCCTCAAGCCCGCTACCGTCGAGACCGGAGCCACTGTCCGCGTCCCCCTCTTCATCAACGAAGGGGAGCTCATTGAGGTCGATACCCGCGACGGCTCATACGTTGGTCGTGTGAAGGCTTAAGGAGATACATCTATCCCCACAATATTTAAAACCCGGACCTGCCATGTTGTTTTCAATCGTGGTGCCGGTCTATAACCGGCCCGACGAGGTCGCCGACCTGCTGGAGAGTCTGGAACGCCAGACTGACCAGGGGTTCGAGGTGGTCATCGTCGAAGACGGGTCGACGATAAGATGCGAGGAGCAGACGGCGCGCGCCGCCTGCCCCTCGCAATATTTTTACAAAGAGAACGAAGGACGCTCTCCGGCCCGCAACTACGGCATGGACCGCGCACGCGGCGACTTCTTTGTCTTCGTCGATTCCGACTGCATTCTGCCTCCCGATTATATCGCCTCCCTCCGCCGCGCTCTGGAGGAATCCGGCGCCCGCTTCTTCGGAGGACCGGATGCCGCCCATCCATCGTTCACTCCGACGCAGAAGGGAATAAATTTCGCTATGACCTCCTTCCTTACAACCGGAGGAATCCGAGGGTCCCGCCGCTCTATGGAGAAGTTTGTTCCCCGCACCTTCAACATGGGATTTTCGCGCGAGGTCTACGAACGAGTCGGCGGTTTCCGCGAGATGTTCTCCGAAGATATAGATATGTCGACCCGCATCCGCCAGGCCGGATATGAGGCTCGCCTGTTTCCGGAGGTTAAGGTCTATCATAAACGTCGAGGAAATCTTCTCAAATTCTGGCGTCAGGTCCATGTCTTCGGGATGTCTCGGATCACACTCCAGCTCATGTATCCCGGCTCTCTGAAGGCCGTGCATTGTCTTCCGGCCCTTATGACCCTGTGTGGAATCGCGACGATTGTCGTCGCCTTCTGGTGGCCCTGGATTCTCCTTTTTCCGGCGTTCTATCTGCTGGCTCTCTTCATAGATGCCTGGAGGCAGACAGGGAGTCCGGGACTCGCCTGCCGGGGAGTGGCGGCGGCCATTGTGCAGATTCTCGGATACGGCACCGGATTTATCAGGGCATACGTTTGGAAAATACTCCTGCGCCACGGACGCGATCCTGAACAGGAGATAGAGATGAGAAAAGGGAAATGACCAGAGACAAAAGAGAGACGGCAGCAGAAAATTATGTCGATTACTCTATCGGAGGATTGTCCGAGGAGATATACACCGGCCCTATGTTGCGGGATATGGAGGAGTGTGACCGGCCGTTCGAGCGGGCGCGGGAACATGGAGTCGGCAGTCTCGCCGATGCCGACCTGCTTGCCCTCATCTTGCGCTCGGGAGTTCCCGGAACGCCTATAACCGAGAGTTGCCGCCGAATAATGCGGGCCTTCAGCGGGAAATTCCAGAATCTTCAGCGCGCGAGTTTCGAGGAACTCAGACGCTTTCCCGGTATAGGAGAGGTCAAGGCTATGCAGTTGCTGGCGATGATGGAGATTATACGGCGTGTCAATATGGAATCGGTTGAGGATTCTCCGCGTGTGACCAGTTCTGACGCCATAGCCCGCCTTATGATGCCACTGATCGGCAATCAGTCTGACGAGACCATATATCTTGTCTGCCTCTCGCAGTCACTGCGGTTGAAGAAACTGACGATGCTGACCAAGGGAGTTTCGACGGCGAGTGTTTTCGATGTCAAACATGCCGTCCGTGCCGCTCTTCTTGCCGATGCCCAGGCCGTCATGCTGTGTCATAACCATCCCTCCGGCCAGATGATGCCCAGCCCGCAGGATGATAAGATTACGCGCGACTTGAAAGAGGCCTGTCGCCTGATGAATATCCGGTTTCTCGACCATGTCATTGTCGGGGGCGGAAGTGTTGAGCAACCGCGTTTCTATTCCTATAACGACAACGGGCGCCTGTAAGACAGGGTCTAAAACCTCCGTCTCAGAACGGTTTGCGGTATTTGTCGGCTCCTGCTTCTTCGGAAGCTTCTTCGAGCACCGAGAGATAGGAGGCGTATCGGGATTGAGCGATACGATGTTGTTCAAGCGCCTCTTCGACAGCACATCCGGGTTCTCCGGTATGTTTGCAATCGGAATATCTGCAATTTCGTCCGATTTCGAAAATTTCAGGAAAATAATGCGAGACTTCGGAAGGCTCGAACTCGATTGTCCCGAACCCCCGCACTCCCGGAATATCGATAATTTTTCCTCCGTAGGGGAGAGAGAGCATTTCCGAGAAGGTGGTCGTATGCATTCCTGTGTGATGAATATCGGAGATTTCACCCGTCCTAAGGTCAGCTCCGGGAATCAGAGCGTTTATGAGAGACGATTTTCCGACACCGCTGTTTCCCGCGAGCAGAGAAATGTTGTCGCGGGTCAGGTCGCGTAAAGAATCGAGACCCTCTCCGGTTGTTGCCGAGACAAAGAGAGTAGGGTAGCCGATTGAATCATAAAGATGTCTGATAGCTTCTGCCAGCTCGCGATCCTCCTCATCCCAGGTGTCCATCTTGTTGATGATGACAGCGGCCGGAATGGAATAAGCTTCGGAAGTAGCGAGAAAGCGGTCGATAAATGTCAATGGTGTTTCCGGTTCGCGTAAGGAGGCGACAAGAATCGCGCGGTCGATATTTGAAGCCAGTATATGTGATTCCTTTGAAAGGTTAGAGGCCCGGCGTATGATATAGTTTCGTCGAGGCTCGATACCGACGATATAATCTGCGTCATCAGCCGCGGAGGCTATGATGACACGGTCTCCGACGGAGACGGGATTGGTTGTCCTTATTCCTTTGATGCGGAAATTACCCTTAACCCGACAGTTGACGCTCTTTCCGTCGTCTGTTTCGACGACGTAGCTGCTGCCGGTGTTTCGTATGACGGTTCCCTGGCGACGTTCGGCACCAAGGGTTATATTTTTTGATTTCTTAGCCATTAGTCAATTATCGAGAGAGGATGTGGTCTTAGACCCTGTTCCACAAGAAATGTTAACGGCCGGGCGGCATATTGCGGCGGAAATTTCCTTCATCACCGCAGAGAGCATAGCGGGCTATGCGACCGGAGGAGATGGAGGAAATTTACCCGGAAGATGCCGAGCCTCCGGAAGTTACTCGCTCGTTTCTGCGACCCGGCTGTTAACATTTCTTGTGGGACAGGGTCTTATAAGAACAACATTTTCGGTTATAAATTGTTAATTAATAAAGTGTAAAAACGCAGCAGGTATCAGCGTTACGTCATATTATGCTGTGGAGAAAATGTATCAGATTGATTATTAAATAATTAAAAACAAAGAAACAATGAACATCGAATCTATCGGCACCTGGGCCGGAGCAGTCTATAAGGCTCTTGAGAACCAGGATACCAAAATGCTCGGGCTCAAACAGGCCAAGAAAGCCACTAAGCTGAAGAAAGACCAGATCATGGCGGCCTTGGGATGGCTCGGACGCGAAGGAAAGATAACTTTGACTATGGAGGATGAGGATCTTGTGATCGCTCTTGTCGAGGCCTGATTGCATCCGGTCTTCGAACCACTCTCAAATTTATCTCTCCTACCTTATCCGGAGGTTCCGATGGAAGTCGGAACCTCTTTGTTTTTGAACCCGGGGTATGGGATGATTGTTATGATAATAAAGAAATTACAGAGCGATGCGGAGATTTCCCCTCCAGGCGCGACGCCGGTTGCTGAAGATTTTCGCGCAGACCGCCCTCATAGGCGCCCTCCGGAAAAGGCGCATAAAAAGGCCCGACTTGCAAAAGGAGTTGCAAGTCGGGCCTTTTTATGCGCTTAGGAAGCTTTCTCCGACAACCGGATGAAACCGGCGGTCGAAATTTAGGCCTGGGTTTTCTTTACGCGACGCTCTTTGATACGGGCCTTCTTGCCTGTCAGGCCACGGAGATAATAGAGCTTGGCGCGACGAACCTTACCGTATTTATTGACGGTGATCGATTCGATGAAAGGGGACTCGATGGGGAAAATACGCTCGACACCGATGCCGTCGGAAATCTTGCGGACAGTGAAACGCTTCTTGTCGCCCTGGCCGTTGATACGGATGACGACACCACGATACTGCTGGATACGCTCCTTGTTTCCCTCTTTGATGCGGTAAGCGACAGTGATGGTGTCGCCGGGGCCGAACTGGTCGAATTCCTTTTTCGGGGTTGCGAAAGCCTCTTCGGCAATCTTAATCAGATCCATTTTTATTTATGGGTTTTTAAGTTTTCGTCTGCAATATAAATAAGCATCTTCTCAGGAGTCGCGCCATGGGTTGCCCCCGGCGTTTCCGTCTTACCAGAGATTGCAGACTCGGTTGCAAAGTTAATAAAAAAATCCGGACCGACAAAACGCCGGTCCGGTATTCAGCTACTTAGAGTGTGTTTGGTTTTAAACCGAATTAACTTATGTCGTTGTCCCACGTGGGAGTAAGGTGACTTTAGATTATTTATCGGTTCGCGCGTTTGCGCTCGGTCTCGTCGAGAATAATTTTGCGAAGACGGATATGATGGGGCGTTACCTCGACATATTCATCCTCTTTTATATATTCCAGCGCCTCTTCGAGCGAGAAGACGACCGGCGGAACGATACGCGCCTTGTCGTCAGCGCCGGAAGCGCGCATATTGGTCAGCTTCTTCGACTTGGTGACATTGACCACTATATCGTTGTCTTTGGCGTTCTCTCCGACGACCTGCCCGGCGTAGACCTCCTCCTGCGGGAAGATAAAGAAACGACCCCGGTCCTGGAGTTTGTCGATGGCGTATGCGTATGCCGTGCCAGCCTCCAGGGCTATGAGCGAACCGTTGGTGCGGCGTTCGATTTCACCCTTCCAGGGTTGGTATTCCAGAAAACGATGGGCCATGATGGCCTCTCCGGCGGTTGCGGTCAGCACATTGTTGCGCAGACCGATTATTCCGCGGCTCGGAATCTGAAACTCTATATTCAGACGGTCGTTCTGGGTCTCCATCGACAGGATATCTCCTTTGCGACGGGTCACCATATCGACCACTTTAGAACTGTATTCCTCCGGAACATTGATGGTCAGAGCCTCGACAGGCTCGCATTTGACACCATCGATTTCCTTGATGAGAACTTGCGGCTGTCCGACCTGCAGCTCATATCCTTCGCGGCGCATTGTCTCGATAAGGATTGAGAGATGGAGGACACCGCGGCCGTAGACAGTCCATTTATCTTCGTTGACATCCTTTTTCACCCTCAGCGCCAGATTTCGGTCAAGCTCGCGTTCCAGACGGTCGTTGATATGACGCGAAGTCACGAATTTGCCATCCTTTCCGAAGAAAGGAGAGTCGTTGATAGTGAATGTCATTGACATTGTCGGTTCGTCGATAGCGATGCGGGGAAGCGGTTCGGGGTTGTCGTAGACGGAGATAGTGTCTCCGATCTCGAAACCTTCGAGTCCCACTATGGCGCAGATGTCGCCGGAAGAGACTTCGGAAACTTTCTTGCGCCCCATACCTTCGAACGTATGCAGCTCCTTGATGCGCTGGCGCGCCACAGTTCCATCTTTCTTGCAGAGGCCGACCTCCATTCCTTCGCGGAGAGTTCCGCGGTGGACGCGTCCGACGGCGATACGTCCGACATAGCTTGAGAAGTCGAGGGAGGTTATGAGCATCTGCGGCTCTCCTTCCAATTGAGTCGGAGCCGGAATATATTTGATGATGGCGTCGAGAAGGGGAGTGATATCTTCTGTCTGAGTCTGCCATTCGGTATTCATCCAGTTCTGTTTCGCCGATCCGTAGAGGGTGGGGAAATCGAGCTGTTCCTCAGTGGCATTGAGATTGAACATCAGGTCGAAGACCATTTCGTTGACCTCATCAGGCCGACAGTTCGGTTTGTCAACCTTGTTTACGACTACCACGGGCTTAAGGCCCATCTGGATTGCTTTCTGCAACACGAACCGCGTCTGAGGCATAGGACCCTCGAAAGCATCGACGAGAAGCAGACAACCGTCTGCCATATTCAGCACACGCTCAACCTCGCCTCCGAAGTCGGCGTGTCCCGGGGTATCGATGATATTGATTTTAGTCCCTTTATAGTTTATCGAGACATTTTTGGAGAGGATTGTGATTCCGCGCTCCCGCTCAAGGTCATTGTTGTCCAGAATAAGTTCTCCGGTCTCCTGGTTGTCGCGGAAAAGATGCCCCGCGAGAAGCATTTTGTCAACCAATGTTGTCTTGCCATGATCCACATGGGCAATGATGGCGATATTTCTGATATCTTGCATAAGCTGAGGGTAGGGTGGGGGCTGCCGCATATAGGCGCGCAGAAGCTCCCTGCATCATTTAACCTGCAAAGTTAATAAAAAATCTCCGGACTTTTTGTCTGCGTTCAGACTCTTTGGGGATTCCCGCGGAGACAGCCTTGGAAAAAGAGCTATACGAGAGGCACCTATGACTTGGATATGGAGTGAAAAATGAGTAACTTCGCGAGTGGAAACTCAATATAGTGCGAGTGAAACTCAAAATATGATGGAACCTGTCTCAGTTGCCGAAAACCCGCTTTATATAAACGTCGGAAACCATCTTATGGATTTACGGCGTCCCCGTGTAATGGGAATCCTTAATGTTACTCCGGACTCTTTCTATGCAGGCTGCCGGGTCAGCGATGCAGAGGCCCTTGCGTCCCGTGTCGATTCGATACGAAGAGAAGGGGCTGATATAATCGATGTCGGAGCCTGTTCGACGCGTCCCGGTTCTCCGAGTGCCACTGAGCGCGAGGAGTGGGAACGTCTGGAGCCGGCGCTCGCCTGCATCCGTGAGCGTTGGCCCGAGGCCGTGGTGTCGGTCGATACTTTCCGCTCTTCGATAGCGCGGAGGAGTGTCGAGGAGTATGGCGCGGCGATTGTCAATGATGTGTCGGGGGGAACGATAGATTCCGATATGTTCGAGACGGTCGCCTCATTGAAAGTCGCGTATGTGCTGATGCACATGCGCGGGACGCCGGCCGATATGCAGACGCTGACTGATTACGAGGATGTGTCGGCCGATGTTCTCGGCTCCCTCATGTTCCGTGCCGCGGAGTTGCGGCGTCTCGGCGTCTGCGATATAATTCTCGACCCCGGTTTCGGGTTTGCCAAGACTGTAGAGCAGAACTATCGTCTTTTCTCCGACTTGCAGGCATTCGCCGCGACCGGTTACGCGATTCTTGTCGGGATTTCGCGCAAGTCGATGCTCTGGCGCCCGTTGGGTCTGACGCCTGAAGAGGTTCTTCCGGCTACTGTCGCCCTTAATATGGCTGCTCTTCAGGGAGGGGCCTCGATTCTGCGGGTCCATGATGTAGCCGCCGCGCGCCAAACCGTAGAGGTTTATGAACTCCTGCGTAAAAACGCGCGTCCGAAAGAGGAGTGTAGCGTCATAGAATATTTTGGTAATCCAGCACTCTGAGCTTCTGATATGATCTACCGGGGAGTTGGTAATTCTTGGGGAGTAGAGTGGGAGTGGGGACCGGGTCTTAAAAATTAAGGAAGAAAATGTTTGATTTCGGTATAAAGGATATTGTCGATATTCTTATCGTCGCCGTAATGCTCTATTACCTGTACAGGCTTATGAGAAGCAGCGGCACTCTGAGCCTGTTTTACGGTGTGCTTCTCTTCACTGTTATCTGGGTTGTAGCATCGGAGATATTCGAGATGCGCCTGACAGGAACGATTCTTGACAAGTTCATGAGCATAGGTCTCATCATTCTTGTCATCCTGTTTCAGGACCAGATAAAGCGCTTTCTTATCGATATAGGCTCCCATGGTCGGCTGAAG
This sequence comes from Bacteroides sp., assembly GCA_014801785.1. Lineage (GTDB taxonomy): Bacteria > Bacteroidota > Bacteroidia > Bacteroidales > Muribaculaceae > Lepagella. The sequence goes on from JAAVDN010000019.1 coordinate 121,420, forward strand.
CGGTTGAAGCGGCTGTTCAAGCATGAGAAGGTAGATGAGGAGGGGCGCCATGCGAGAATAATGGCTATAGTCTATGCCTGCATGTCGATGAGCAAGTCAAAGACGGGAGCGCTGATATGTCTCCAGCGTAGTGTGCCGCTGACCGATTATGAGAAGACAGGCGACATAATTGACGCCGACGTCAATATGCGTCTTATAGAGAATATCTTCTTCAAAAATTCACCACTTCATGACGGGGCTATGATTATCGCCGGGGAGCGGATAGTCTCTGTCGGATGTATCCTCCCTGTTTCTCATGACATGAATATTCCGAAAAATCTCGGTCTGCGTCATCGTGCGGCTTTGGGAATGAGCCAGATGACGGATGCTCTGTGTGTCGTCGTCTCGGAGGAGACAGGTCATATCTCGGCGGCCATGAACGGATCATTGCGCACAGGTCTCTCCGCCCCTGACCTCGAACATCTTCTTTCCTCGGCAACCGCCTCAGCGGTCTGAGGACCAAAGGAGGCTGGGTCAGAAGGGGTATCCGATAGCGAGATGGAATGCGAAGGCATCACGGAAGGGGACGTTGAAGTAGGAGGGTTTGTAGTTGTTGTAGGGGGCGTGGAGACCATAACCCAGGTCGCCCCTTATCACCATCATGCCGATATCCACACGCAGACCGACACCCGTTCCCAGGGCTATATCCTTGAGGAAGGTCTTCGCCTGTAATAATCCGCCGGGGCGGTAGGGGTCATTTTTCAGAAGCCATATATTACCGGCGTCCAGGAATACAGCGCCGTGTAGGATGCTTATTATCGGGAAACGGTATTCGGTGTTGAGCTCCAGTTTGAAGGTACCGGTCTGGTCGAAATAGCCGTTCACCTGTTCGCGCGGAGCGCGATAGGAGCCGGGACCGATAGAGCGCACCGTGAAGGCGCGTATGGAGTTGGCGCCTCCGATATAGAACTGTTCCGCGTATGGCACCTGCGATGAATTGCCGTAAGCATGTTCGGCCCCTATCAGAATGCGGGAGACAAGCCACTGGTCGGAATTGCGGACAAGACGCCGGTTGTAGACCAACTGTGCCTGCCCTTTGACAAACTGAGAGAAAGGTATTCCGAACAGACGTTTCTGTCCCTTGACTCCGCAAGCCTCATATAATCCCCAGAAAATATTGCCTGCTTCGGTCAGTGTCGCAGTGAATGTGATGCCGTTTATACGTTCGCGCTCCAGGAACTTGTCCAGAGTGTAAGTATAGCTGAGTTGCGGAATGAAACGGCTCTCGAAACTCTGGGCTACCGCAGGATTCTGCCCCATGATGGAGTCGAACTCATGGGTAGTGCGTATAAGTTTGTTGTAGGAGAGCTTGAATGGGGTAAGCTGATGAACAGTGTTGCGGGTTCCTCGCCATTCGTATGAAATACCCATATCATACTCCGCCAGCATGAAATAATGGGGGCGGTTGAGGACACTTCCCCCTAAGGTCAGACGTGTCCAGTTGATGTCGCGGTTCGAGCGTCTGACGAACTTCGGAGCCAACAGTCTCGGGAAGGCGAGGGACGCCTGAAGACCTACTTCGTAGGAATTAAATACCGAGGAACGGTCCCGACCCGTCTGCCATTCGTATGAGCCGTAAAGCTTGAAATTAAGTTTCTCGGCGCCTCCGAAGAGATTATTGTGGGTCAGATTGAAGGCCATTCCGGGCCCGATATATGAATTTGACTTCGAGGAGGCGTTGAGTTCGACGGAAGCCTCCATGGGGGTGTCGAACTTACATGTTATGAGAACATTCATAGTCGGATGTTCCGCAGAGGTGTCGACAGGAATCGGCTGAATCTGAATCCCCTGGAAGATGCCGAGACGCGCCAGACGCGTCTGAGTCGAATTCATCTGGCGCACACTGAAGATTCTTCCCTTGCGGAAAGTTATGCAGGAGGGAATCATGTGTTCGCGAACCTTTCCCGGACGCATCACAATCAGTTCGCCGCGAGTGGTCTGTAGAGTGTCAGGCGTACCCGGGTTCCGCTTCGAGCGGCGCTGGATGATTGTAGTGATCTCTCCCGTCTTGAATTGCTTTAGAGCGATACCGGGAATATTCGAGGCCAGATCGAGTTTCAGGACAACAGATCCCGGGTGCATGATGGTGTCAGCCAGATATTCGATATATTCGGGGCGGAAATAATAATATCCCCGGTTACGCATACGGTTGACGATATCGACGCGCGCGGCCGAAAGAGAATCGACTGAGAAAATATCGTTTTTTTTCAGATAGGGAACCAGAGGAGCCACAGAGTCTATGAAACGACAGGCTCCGATCGAGTCGCGCCCGAGGAGAATCAGGCTGTCGATGCGGGAGGGTTCCGTCAGTTTGACATTATAGAGAATCGAGGCTTTCTTCTTGTTTTTCTTCTGCACCAGCTCGTATGAAGCTTTCGACCCGAAATAACCATTGTTGTCGAGTTGCTGCTCCATAATGGCGGTCCTCATCTGGGGATGGACATCGGAAATGAGAACCGGCTGGGCAACCAGATGGTCATACAGCCATTTCTTCAAACCTTTTGAATCCGGATTCCAGTTATTGTAGACCCAGAGTCCGATAGGGAACGGCGTCCGGTAATAAGGGGAGAGCAACGGCATCGGATTGTTAGGCTTGACGTTGATGGCTGTCGTAAGCTCACTCTTGAGGTCGGATGGGACCTCAACTCCCTTCGGGGCATCGATGTCAAGCGCTTTGACGCCAGTGTATAGAATCTGGTCCTCACCGAGACGACGGGTTGTGGAGCAGGCCGCGCCGAGCAGGATTAGTGACAGCGCGCAGAGGAGGGAAAGATATGATGGACTTAAGGAGCGACGGGTCATTTGCTTGAGGGGTGATGTTTTTTGAGAACTACGACCGAATCCCCCTCTTCAGCCGCAGGGCGTGCGAGGGTATCGGAGAGGGTGCGCGTAGCGTCGTCGGCAGGAACGGAATCGTTTCTCTGTTTCCGGCGGCGTCCCGGGAGACGGAACAGCGAGCGCAGGTTATTGAGCTTGCGGCGGTAGGCGAAACCGAGACCGGTCTCCGTTATCTCTCCTTCGAGGATAGATTCGTAGCCCGTGTGACGGAAGAGACGAGCCAGGAGAGTGGAGTTGGTCCGCTGCATGAGGATATATTCGAAGGATATGTCTGAAATCAGATTCTGTGCGAAATTCTCGTCGGCGTTGGCGTCTGTCGAGTAGTTACCGCCGACGATAATCTTGAAACGGTTGTCAAACAGCGACTTAGACATCTGATAGGAATAAGAGGTCGTGGTCGACGAATTGTTGACATCTCCTGTTTCGTATTGGTCAACACCGAAAGATAGATCGACACCCTTGATGGCGTTTGCCGCCCAGGAGTTGATCTGCGACGTCAGAATATTGTAGATGTTTCCGGTAAGGAAATTCGAGTTGACGTTTTTCGCTCCCGAACCGGTGTACTGTCCTGTCAGCAGCAGGTTCATGGCTGTCGTCGAGCGCTGGTCGGCCGTCATTCCCTGCAACTCGTTCTGAATAGTCATGTCGTTGTCGGTGGAGAGGTCGAATATAAGGTTGGGTTGGGCGAGATTTCCGGTTATATTCAAAATGACATTGAAGTCAACCAGACTCGCCTGTCCGTTCATGGAGACGTTTGCTTTCACCGGGTCGTTGGCGCTGATATTCAGCGTCGGGTTCATGAGGTCGCCGTTCCAGGTTATGGAGCTTTCAGGTTCAAACTGGAAGGTCTTAGTCCCTATGACAGGGAGAGCATATCTGACCGAACCCTCTCCGGTCAGCAACTGTCCGTTCAGCTTCATATCTCCCATATAGTTCTGGAAATAGGAGAGGGTTCCGGAGGGAGAGACAACGACTTTACCCGTGGTTCCGGAGACGGCGGGAATGTTGACAGTCGCTTCCACTCCCGGCTGCAATGTCAGGGAGGCTGAAATACGCATAGCTGTCGTAGGATTGGTCAGCGAGTCAGCCTTGGCGACAAGAGTGCTGTCGGCAAGATTGACGAACTTCACCAGTCCCTCCTTCGAGGAGGCTTCCAGCTGAGTTGCCTCCGAGAGGGTGTATGTGACATCGGTTGCGCTCAGGATTGACATTGTCGCGTTGATATCCATCAGCGACATGGAACCGCGCGCCCTGGCGTCAAGGTTGAGGAACAGCTTGCCTCTCAAATCGGCGCGGGAGCGCGCCGAGGTTCCGACCAACTGGAAATTCGAGGCGGCCGCCAGCAGGTCGAAACGTATGTCGGAGAAATTGGAAGCATCAACCGACCCGTTGAGAGTCAGAGGATTGGAGTTGACTCCTGTGATGGTATACTGGTCGAAGGTTATGACGTTATCATCGACCGGAATCGGGTCTGAGTCAAGTTTAAGACGGGTGTCCATCATGGGAATGAAGACTCCCGCCGAATCGAGGCGCAGGGCGCCGTTGAGTTTTATACCCTTGTCGAACGCCACGTCACACTCTCCCTTCAGCTCGCCGCTGAGCGAGACCATATCCGGACCGAGGAATGGATTGGCCAAGGCAAGCGGCAGGCCGTCGAAATTAAGTTTCAGATCAGTCGGCTGAAGTCCGGCGACGGAGTCGCGGACCAGCAGACAGGTGCCTGTCATGGCGTGATGCCGGGCGACATTCAGAATCGCCGCTATCTTTGAATCCCCTTTGGGATCGAGACTCGCGAGCAGATTCAGGTCTATATCCTGTATTTTCTGGCGTGCGTAGGAGAGGTCCGTGAGATCCAGGGAGCCGTTGCCTTGCAGCGATTTTCCGTCGTATGAGAGAAGGATATCGGAATTGACTGTCGCAGTCAGCGGCGGAGCCTGAACGCTCATCTTCAGGAAGTCCTGCAGATGGATATCGGTCAGATTGAGATGAAGTTGTTCCCCATCTCCGTCAGCGAGTGGTTCCGTCTTGATAAGGATAGAACTGCTTTCGGAGCTTGCTTTCAGATTGGCGTCTATACGATGGTCGCTGAATCGGTAGTCGAGATGGTTGTCGAGGTTTATTGTCCAGGGGAGATAGGCGATGGTCGCCTTCAGGGGGGTGAAATGGAGTGATAGTATACTGTCATTGAGTGCGCCTGTGAAACCGAGGCGGTATCCCTGTTCACCCTTGAGGTTCTGTTGGGTCAGATAAGCCGACAGTCGGTTATTGGCGATATATCCCGCCAGATTGACATTCGCAAATTCATCCATTGCTCCCGGTCCGTTTCCTAAATGGAGAGCATAGTCTATGAGATGTTCCCTCTGCCGGAGATCGAGCGTGATGGTGTCAAGCACCATTGTTCCCGAGACGAGATTCCGGACACCCATATTTCCGGAAATCACAGAATCCTTGCCGAGGGTGAGGTAAAGCGTGTCAACGGCTATTCCCGATGGTGACAGAAGTTTCCGGAGAATACCGTTGCCATTGCCGTTGGCCTTAAGCATGAAGGGAGGGAGTTTGTCCTCGATGCTTGCCATATCCAGATTCCGGGCCGCGATCTGCTTGTCAAGTCCGGCGGTCGCTGCCGTCAACTCGTCAAGAAGATTCTTGAGACCACGCGGAGAGTCGAAGGTCAGACCCAGACGGTCTGATTCGACGCGGGCCGCTGTCAGATTGTCAGTCGAACGGAAGGTAGCTTGCAGGGGGGGCAGGTCGTAGGTCGCTTCGCCGACTGTCCAGTCGAGCGAGCTTAAATCGAGGGCGACATCATAATTCCACTTCTTCGGAGAGGCCGTTCCGGAGATGGTGAATTGTCCCGACCCGCTGTTCTGGGTCGGAGAAAATCCCATCGCCATTAGATCGGCATAACGGATGTCGGCGTCTATGTCGAAGCGGTAGAGGTCTGACTTGATGTTTCCTTTTCCGGATATATCGAGATTCAGATTGCGGTTCGGGGAATGGAGGGCAAAATCAATATCACCACGGAGGAGACTGAGGTCAGCTGTTATGTTCCGGAGTGGATGTCCGTCATATACTATGTCGCTGACCTGTATCTTCACATCCGTATGAGCCGACGGACGTTCAGGATTGAATCCGGCGCCTTTAGCCTGGATGTCAGCGGTCAGGAAACTGATCGGGAGATCCTTTACGAAGCTCTGCAGGTCTATTTCCTTTACCTGCACGTTTGCCTGGTAGCTTTCGGCGGTCAGGCTTACTTTTCCGACAGCTGCCAGGTCACCGGCTGTTGTCGTGGCCTTCATATCCAGAGCATACGTCTGTCTGTCGGCCGAGGCTTTTCCTTTCAGAGCGAGGCGGGGCAAATCGAAATCCAGCGGTCCGGCCAGTTCATTGACCAGACCCGGACGGGTCAGTTCTCCATCGATTGCAACTTCTCCCTGCAGGCGTTTGAGATCCAGAATATTGCGGGCCTTTCCTGAGGCACGCAACGAGAGGGTAGCGGGAATCGCAAGGTCGAGACGCGGAATATCGACATTGTCAAGCGTTCCGTGGGCTATTATTCTGGCGTTAAGAGGATTGGATAGACCGATGGCGCGGGCATACTCTCCGAGGGTCGGCATGAAGGCTACAGCATCCTGCATTCCGATGGAGGCGTCGGCATCAATCTCCACTGTCGCCGAGGGCTCGAAAGCAAGTAGCGAGTTGGGAATCAGTGCCGAGATTCCGATACGGGAGAAGGGTGTCGCGACCTTTAAATCTGAGAGGGCCATTCCGGTCGAGTCCATAGAGAAGACACCGCTGCCGGAGGTCACCTGCAGTCCGGAGCGTTCGCGTCCGGAGAGGGAGGTGACCGGCGCCTTGATTGTTGTCGCGGCGTTGTAGAAATTACTAAGGGAGATATCGAGGTCTGAAAGACTGATATATGAGGCGTCGAAGCCGGGGAGGGGAGAGGCTCCTTTTATGGCGTAAAGGAGTCGGTAGGCCGAGAGATCGATTGAGTCGGCCTCGATAATCATCGGGGGAGAGGCGGGGGATACGCTATCGACGGGAACCGGATGGGCGGCGATATATTCAGCGGTCGGTGTCAGATAAGTGAAGTCACCGCCGGCCGAGGAGAGGCTGGCGGCATGTATTTTGCTATCTTTAAGATTTATGACGGCGTCGCGAAGGTCGAGTGAGGGTGCGGCGAGGCGCAGGGTGTCGATTGTCGGCAACATCGACATCGCAAAGGAGAAATTTTCAAGACGCAGATTGTTTGCGTCTATGATGAAGGGAACGGAAGTTGTGTCGGCGGAGGCCTGTTTTTTCCAGACGTTCATGACCATCGATACATGCCCGTCGCTGATTATGGCGTCTCTCAGGGAGATATGGCTCGTCTTTATGTTGGCCGCCGATCCCTCTCCTACAATCAGAGACCCGGCGAGGATTCGCATATCCATCGAGGAGTCTGCGCTGAGGATCCGCATTTTAGCGTCGCTGAGGTTCAGACGGTTGATACGGGCATCGAGATGGAGCAAGGGAAGGAGCTGTATATCGGCGATAGCCTGGCGGGCGGCGACCATAGTGTCGCCCGGCGCGGGGATTACGCGTAGGTCATCGAGCTGTATGTCAAGTGGGAAGCGGAGAGAGAAATGACCGATCTCAATTTTCATGCCTGTCGATTTCTCGACTATGTCGCAGGCCAGATTCTTGACTGCGGTCTGAATCGGAGGAACGTAGATGAGGACAGGAACGAGGATGATTACGAGCAGAATGCATCCTATTATCCGCATGGGAATTTTCCACCATAATCCCTTTCGTTTCATTTTCTTCGTGGATATGGAAGAAGCGTCGTCTCCTTGCTTGGGAGACCGGGTCTCAGGTTGCGGAGCTTTGGAGTCGGAAGCCGGTTTTGGGGAATTGGTGTCGGACATAGGGAGCGGAAGTGGATGCGTGAGCGAGGAGGGGAGGAAAAATATAATACCCCCTTTGCCGTGTCAGGGTGATAGTCGGCGTCAGGGGGTAATTAATTGGCGGATTTTCATCCGGAAAAAAAGGTTCGGAATTACTTACGGATGCCGAGCTCTTTCTTGGCGATGATGGCGCGGTAGCGGTTGATGTCTTTGCGGATAAGGTAATCCAGCAGACGGCGACGCTGACCGACGAGGGCTTTCAGCGAGCGGGCGGTGACGAAGTCCTTGTGGTTCTCCTTCAGGTGCTCGGTGAGGTGTTTGATACGGACGGAGAAGAGAGCGATCTGGGATTCGGGGCTGCCGGTATCATTCTTGCCCTGGCCATACTTCTCGAAGATTTCCTGCTTCTGTTCGTTTGAAAGATGCATTTTAATGTGTGTTAGAGGGGACTTATCGATTCCTGCTTTGGAAAGGGGAGTCCCGTGGTTAATGATTAGGGGGCTTTTCTATAAAGGAAGTGGCGGCGACTGCGGAAACACACTTCCGCGGGCCTTTCCCTACGAAGAGACCGCGTCCGCGCTCCCTTTGCCGAAAAGCTTTGCAAAGTTAATAAAATCTTTCGATTTCAACAAATTATAGTTTTTAAGAATTGCAGTTCGTCCTATCGCTTGCAGTGAGTGATAGCGAGGAGATGTTGCGACACGACAAAGGCTGCTTCACAGCAGCCTTTGTCGTGTTTTCCATAATACTCTTTAACTAACCTAACATCATGAATTGAAATCTGTTCTTTGTCTGTATAACGCGTTGTTCGCTCCTGTTGTTTTATATGGAGAATCTATTTAACTGTTTCTTAACATCCGTAATATTTTTGAAACAGATGGAGGGCGTCGGGAGGGGGTGGGTCGAGTGTCTGAACGCAGAAAAGCGGAAATCATCAAGACGATTTCCGCTGTAAGTTTGTTTCAATAAGAAGCATCGGTTGCCGGCTGTTTGGATTCCATCCCCTAAGCACAGCCACTTGATGAGTCGGGGGCCGGTTTGAATCTATAATTATCCGTTGAACCAGTCGGCGAGGTCGCCGAACGTTCCGATGGCGAAGAGCCAGAAGAGAAGGATGAAGACGAGCACCAATACGCCGAACCACATCCATAGTTTATTGGTTTTCACAGTCGAATTGCGTTTACGGGTTTTACCTTCTGCGGGGAGGCTATCAGCAAGTAAATCAGCATTGGGAGCCTCATTGCGTCTTTCGTTTTCGCGGACGTGTCTTTCTTTTGTATCCATAACCTTGTGTTTTAAGTTTTTCTTTGATACTTTAACACGTCAGGGTGCCGGATGGTTGACTTGGGTTACGGAATGGCGTTTTGAAAAAAAAGATCCGGGCTCCGTTTCCTTTATGGAGACGGAGCCCGGAGTATCTTTACTTGCTTGCGATAGAATCGGAAACAGTCAGCGAATAGCGCCCTTTGGCACGACGGCGGCTCAGCACCTTGCGGCCATCTTTTGTGGCCATTCTCTCGCGGAAGCCATGCTTGTTGACACGGCGACGGTTGGAGGGTTGGAACGTTCTTTTCATTTTTTTATTTAAGCTTAAAATTGTGTCTTGTGCGACGTCGGGACACTCCTTAAAATGAAAGGGTGCCGCATACGGACTGCAAAATTAACAAAATCCTCCAAAACAGCCAAAAAAAACAGTCCTAAAGTCTCAGAAGGGGATGTCGTCGGTCTGTCCGAGGTCCGGTTCGCTGTTCATCCGGGACTCGAAACTGAGTCCTCCGGCGCCTGAAGAAGAGGAGGTGGTGGTGTTGAAGGCTTCGGAAACGACCTCCTGGACCATATCATGATTGTTGTTCAGGTCTTCGAAGCGGGCATATTTGGAGACGAAACGCATCTGGACATCTCCGACCGCGCCGTTTCGATGCTTGGCGATGATTATTTCGCCGACACCGCGAATGTTTTTCCCTTCAGCGTCAACATCGGCGCGGGTGTAATATTCCGGTCGGTGGATGAAGCATACAATGTCTGCGTCCTGCTCGATTGCTCCCGATTCGCGCAGGTCGGAAAGTATCGGGCGCTTGTCTTCGCGTGTCTCTGTCGAGCGGTTGAGCTGCGACAGGGCTATGACCGGGATATTGAGTTCCTTCGCCATAGCTTTCAGGGAGCGGGAGATTGTCGAGACCTCCTGTTCGCGGCTGCCGAATTTCTGACCGCTCCCGGTCATCAGCTGAAGATAGTCGATCATTATAATCTTCACTCCTTTCTCACGCACGAGACGACGCGCCTTGGTTCGCAGTTCCGTGATACTCAGCGACGGGGTCTCGTCGAGATAAAGGGGAGATGAGAAGACATTTTTCACCCTATTGTTGAGGCGGTCCCATTCCTCGGGACTCAGTCTGCCTGTCTTGATCTTTTCACCCTCCAGCTCGACAACGTTCGAGAGAATACGTTTCATCAACTGGACGTTCGGCATCTCCAGAGTAAAAATGGCGACGGGGATATTGAAATCAATAGCCATATTCTTCGCCATCGAGAGGATGAAGGCTGTCTTTCCCATGGCGGGGCGCGCCGCGATGATAATAAGGTCGGAGTTCTGCCATCCGGCCGTCATCTTGTCAAGATCCGTGAAACCGGTTCTCAGCCCGGAGAGACCTGTCTCGGAGTTGGCGGCGAGCTGAATCTGTTCGATAGCTTCGTTGAGGACAGGGTCTATCTGGGTGACGTCTCTCTTGAGCTGAGTCTGGGAGATTTCAAACAGAAGACCTTCCGTCTCCTGGAGAAGATCGTCGACGTCGTTGCTCTCGTCGAACGCTTTTCCCTCGACCTCGGAGGCGAAGGTTATAAGGCGACGCGCGAGATATTTCTGGGCGATGATTTTGGCGTGGTATTCGACGTTGGCTGCCGAGAGGACGCGACCTGTCAGTTCTGTTATATGAAGGGCACCCCCTATCTCTTCGAGCGTTCCGTCGACGCGCAGTTGCTCGGTGACGGTCAGCATGTCGATCGGGCGCTGGGATAGTCCGAGAGTCTGTATGGCGGAATATATCTTCTGGTTGACGGGTTCGTAGAAGCTTTCCGGCACGAGCGTGTCGCAGACATTCATATAAGCGTCCTTTTCGAGCATGAGCGCGCCTAATACGGCCTCTTCAAGCTCAATGTCGCGCGGAGGGAGTTTTCCGGCAAGTTCGGAGGCGGGGCGGGCACCCTGTCCGGATTGCTTTTTCTGATATGAATTTGAGGGTGGCATTGATAATTGTGGGATAGGGTCTAAGTAGACAGTCAGCTGTCGTCAGAGAGGGAGGTGGGCCTCTATCGGGCCAAGAGGGCGACTCCGATACAGGCCAGGATGAGAAGGAGCATGAGGAGAGCCGTTTTCCGCAAAAGGGGATTGAGTCTGGCGCCGCGCGAGGAACGCAACGCGAGCCAGAGTCCGGTCTGCGGGGCCACAAATATAGCTAATCCTGCGGCTGTTTCCAAATTTCCGAAAGGCCGGGCGAACTGAATGCAGAGCAGGATATCGGCTGCCAACCAGAATATGAGATATATAGCGGACATCGCGGGACGTCCGAAAATAACGACCGTCGTGCGCTTTCCGTTCATCCGGTCATCGTCAGCGTCGCGATAGTTGTTGACGATGAGCACATCGGCCCCCATCAGTCCGACGGCAAGTCCGGTCGGGAGTGCGGTCCACATAATGGAAACCGAGGAGGCGTTCAGCTCCGTCAGGCCTGTGGCCTGCTGGAATTGCAGACAGGCTGTCAGGCAGACCGGGACCAGACCGTAGAAGATGATGACCGCGATATCTCCCATACCATGATGGGAGAGGGGCCAGGGACCACCGCTGTAGGCAATGGCCCCGATGAAGATGACCGCTCCCACAGCAACGAGCCACCATCCTCCCCATAATACCAGGGAGAGTCCGATGACCGCATCGGCTGCCAGCAGCAATATTATGGCGCGTTTCATGGCCGAAGGAGGAAGATCTCCTTCGGCCAGACCTCGGCGGAACCCTTCGCGCCCCGGGCGGTCTATACCGTTTTTATAATCGAAATATTCGTTGGCGAAATTGGAGAGAATCTGGGCTCCAAGTGCGAATAGAAGACAGAGGAGGGACGGGAGCCAACGGAAATAACCGGCGCCCAGCGCCACAGCCACACCCCCGAGGACGCCGGCCACACTGACCGGAAGCGTCCTGAGGCGCATGGCTTCAATCCATGGATTTGTCATAGTGTTTTCTTGTGGGATGAGACTTAGTCCCAGCCCATGATGCTCGCCCAGGCATCGGCGACCTGTTCAAGTCTTTCCATGCCGATCAGTTCTGAGGTCAGATGTTCGGGAAGATCAATTTTGCCGTCGCGCATGGCGAGAAGGGCCATCAGCAGGGAGGCGTTAGTGTCGGCATCCCCGCCCATATCGACAATCGTGTAAAGAGCCTCTTCCTGGCTCATATCCTGTCCGAGAGCCCATAGGACGATACCGAGTGAGCGGCGCACTTCCCAATAATAGTCCGGATCATCAATCTCAAACTTTTCGGGATGATTGAAAGATGCGTTACGGATGACGGGAACTACCGAGGGATCAATAGAATCGACAATTTTCTTGAGTTCATGGCTTGAAGGGACGGGACGCTCTTCCATGTATGCAGTCGCGAGGTGAGCGAGGAGTGTGGCGCAGGCTTCGCAGGTCGTGTCGTGATGGGTCAGAAGAGTGACGGTTCTTGAATTTCGGACCGGATCTCCTTTGAGCAGAGCGGCGAAGAGGGCGCGTCCGAGAATCTCATTGCTTGGTTCGCGGACCGATTGGTTTTTCCATGCCCTGTTGCTGGTTTCGATAGGATGTTCGAGATAGTCTGTCTGGGAGATGACCATTCTGAGATTGGGTGTGATGTCAAGAGGGTCGTTGATATACCATCTCATAAGACTTGCGGCTTGCGAAAGAATGTTGAGGTTGCCTCCATCCTTGATCGCTGTCTCCCCGAGCATGAGGACGAATTCGGTGTCGTTGGTCCAGGCTCCGTGAGCCCATTGCGACCGGTGACTGTCCTGATAAATCTGTTCGTAGCGGCGCAGTCCCTGCGGGTAACGCATTTTGACTTCAAACCCTTCCATGAACTCGGTTCCTTTGCCGAGTGTGTCGCCGATGGCGTAGCCGATGAGGGCGGCTTTGAGTTTAGAACGTTTAGACATAAGGATAGGTAAAGATTGGAAAGAAGATTGGAAAGAAGATAAGTAACTTGGAAACAGCTACTTGAAAGCGGAACGTCAACGTCTGAGCTTCCGGAAGAATGAGGCCATGATTTCAGCGCATTCCTCTGCTCTCACTCCGCGTGTCACGATGCTTTTGGGATGCAGCGGTGAACAACCTTGACGACATATTGTCGAGAAGCCGCGCTTGGGATCGTCAGCTCCCCATACTATTCGTCCGGGTCGGACCCAACCTATGGCCCCGGCACACATCGGACATGGTTCGAGAGTGATATAGAGGGTTGCTTCGGGGAGAGCTTTCCCTCCGAGATGGTTCTGGGCAGCGGTGAGAGCGAGCATCTCGGCGTGGGCCGTGGCGTCGCCGAGTCGTTCTGTCTGATTGTGGGCCCGTGCGATGACACGTCCTCCGCAGACCACGACCGCCCCTACAGGAACCTCTCCCTCCTCTGCCGCAAGGCGTGCTTCTTCGAGGGCGATTCCCATATACCGTTCGTCGCGTTCGCTGTCAGATTCGTTGATCATCTGTCATTTTCCCGGAAGCCTGACGTTGGCTTCCATTTTGGTCGCGAAAATAATAATACCGGCGAAAATAACAAAGAAAACAGAATTATTTTTTTGTCATTTTCGCCGGATAAGTAGCTGATAAAAATAAATGAGCATATAAAACGCGGCTATCGCGCCGGCCAATCGGATGCGGAGGGAAGGAGCTTAGCGGGCTAAGCGACTGAACGACAAGTCCGATTGGACAAGC
>JAAVDN010000020.1 GCA_014801785.1 Bacteroides sp.
ATTTACAACAATTATCGGACTCCTGCAATTACACGAAGAGGTCCGGAGCGGTCAATGCCGCTCCGGACCTCTTTGAATTTCATCGGAGAATCTCCTTACTTGTTATTTGCCGCAGTTGCATCCGCAACCGCCGTTTGCTGCCTTGACTTTCTGCTTGAAAGCCTCGAACTGAGAGGCAAACTCGGAGAAGAGGGGATTCTCTGCATTTTTCTTGATGACATGGTGCATGAAGCGCATGGCAAGGACAAACTCCTTGGCGTGTTTATCCTTGGCGAAGCCAAGTCCTTTCGCATGCTCGACAAGAGCAGCGATATCATGATGGCCGCCGAAATTGAAATTCAGCACCTCGGCCATCTTTCCGTCTTTGGCCTCGACCATGTTGACGTAATAAGATCTTTTCTCTTTTTCCATAATACTACTGTTTTGTTTAAGTAGCTGTTCAAAATAAAACGATATTTTTTTATTTTTGAATCTTGAGTTATAAAACTTGCTCTCGCTTGCCATTTAACCTTGTCATTCAGTCGCTTAGCCCGCTAAGCTCCTTCTCTCCGCGGCCAAATGGCCGGCGCGATAGCCGCGTTTTATACACTCATTTATTTTGAACAGCTATTTACCAATGCGTCACTATCTACTTATGCAAACATTACTCACATAAGTTTCAAGTTGCATTACGCTATCAAAACGTTCCTCAATCCTCCTCGGTTTATAAAATTACCTTAAAGAAAGATATTAATCTATAACCTATGGAGTCCGGCCTCCGGACTCCATACCGAAAGAGATAATAGAAAGAGAATCCTGCACCCTTCATGGATGCAGGATTCTCATTTTATTATCTGAAGATATTGTCTTTGTCAGCTTAGAAGCGGAACTTGAGGCCGTTGAGGATGTAGAGACCGGGAGCGAGGTCAACCGTGTTGCGGCCGGGGAGCAGGTCGAGGGTCATGACTGCGGCGCCGTCAACGGTGTAGAGGGTCAGTGTCATCTCTTCGGCTGCGTAGACTGCCAGGAGGCTGCCTTCCTTCGCTACCTTCAGACCGTTCTCGCCGAGGATAGCCTCTGCCAGCTCAGTGCTGATGTCGGTGTAGGGAAGCTCGGTCTCGATGTAGGAGAGAGCCGCGGGGGAAGTGGCGTAAACCTCGAAGGGACGGATTGCGACAGTCTCTTCATCGGAAGCGACGGGATCGAAGGCGGCACCATCGGCGCGGAGCAGGTAAACCTGGTCGGCGGAGATCTCTACGGGAGCGTATGTTGCGTGGAGGGTGAACTCTTTGCCTTCTACGCTGATCTGAGCCGGAGTGGCGGCAACCTTCACATCCTTTGCGGAGAAGACTACGTTAGTCTCTTCGGCAGTGTGGAAGAAGTAGGGGACATTAGCCTTGACCTCAGTCACGCTTTCGAGGGCCTCGCCATTCTCTGCAAGGGTGTAGAGAAGGTTTCCTTTCGCCATGCGGGTCTTGGGTGCGAGCTGGGTGATTTCGAGAGCGGCTCCGGTAGCGGCGTCAGTGATGGTCTCGACATCGAAGGGAACTACGAGAGAGCTCCAGTCCTTATGGGAAGTCTCCATGCTGATAGTCGCATTGTCGGCGAGGGTGAAGGCGTGCGGGATTGCGAGAGCTGCATCGGAGGAGATGTGGATGTCATTCTCGGCGGTGTAGATGCGTCCTTCGCGTTCTTCTACAGTGCCGTCAGGCATGGTCTCGGAAACAGTTCCGACGGAAGTGCGGAGGAAGTTGACTCCGTTGGCGTTGACATCGACACCCTGGTCGAGGATTACGAAGCAGTTGGGGTTCAGTCCTTCGAAGGCCTTGGAGGCGACAGCTACGCGGCGGGCAGCGCGGGCGGGACGCTCGGTGGCTTCGGAAGCGTGGGCTACGTCAGCCAGCAGAGTGATGTTCATCAGGTTCTCGCATCCGCTGAAGGCGTTGTCACCGATGGAGGAGATACCGGTCAGCTGGATCTTCTGGAGGGTAGCGCAGTCCTTGAAGGCTCCTTCGCCGATGCTGTTGACGCTGGCGGGGATATCGACAGACTGGAGGGAGGTGCAACCGGCGAACATGTTGGCGGGAATCTCGTCAGTCTCGGGGAGGGTGACGGTAGTCAGGTTCTCCATTCCGGCGAATGCATTCTCGGGAAGCGCGCCTTCGAATCCGGAGAGGTCGAGGGTCTCAAGTTCGGGGAAGCATTCGACTACGAGAGCGAGTCCTTCTTCAGAGATTTCACCTTCGAGGGCGATGGAGGTGACAGCTGCGGATTCCTCAGGATTGAGGGCGGCGAGTTCCTCCTCGTTGAGAGTGACGCCGTTGGTCGGGACTGCGAAGATCTGAATATCGCGGCTTGCGTTGGTGACGTTGACGATATAGCTTCCGTCTTCCTGAGCTGCCAGCTCCTGCTGGCCGAGCATCACGCGGGCTTCGAGTCCTTCATTATTGTCTGCGAAATCAACGCGGAAGGAGACTGTCGAATTTTCGGCAACATTCTTGAGAACGCTCTTGACAGGATCGGTCTCATCGAAGGAGGCCTCTACATTGTTTTCGTTGACAACCTGAGTATCGACGATGTTGAAGAGGTCGGAGCTCTTGGAGAAGGCGATTTCGTGGGTGTAGATAACCTGGAGGTTATGGTTTCCTGCTGCTTCGGCGTTCTTGGCGGGGTTGAAGAACTCCACATCGATAGTGCCGTCGGCGTTGGGAGTGATGAGCTGACCGTTGTCGTAGACGAGGCAGGCAATATCCGTGTTGACCAGGCGGAGCTTTCCTTCAGCCTTGACGCTTTCGAGAGAAACATTCTCTCCGAGGAAGGAAGCCATCTTCTCTACATCGACATCCTCGCTGACAGGCTGGATGCGGGAGGGATCGTAGGTCAGACCATAGACAGGATTCTCGCTGAGGATGTTATATCCGATAGCTTTCCAGGGATTGCCATACTGGTAGTCTGAGTAACCGGTGCGGTAGACATTGATATATTCCTGGGGAACAACTACAGTCACCTTGGCTGCCTGTTCGGGAGTGTGTCCGATATGATAGGGAGCGGGATTGGGCCAACCCCAGATATCGTATGCGGAGGAATAGGGATTGAAGTGGCAGACGACATCGCGTCCGGATCCATCCTTTCCGAGAGCGCCGGGGATGTAGATGGTAGTCAGTGAGGTGCAGCCGTCGAAGACATTGGCGCCGAGGGAGTATCCGTTTTTCCAGCCTCCGGAAGCGGTGGTGACTCTTATGACTCCGGGAGTCAGAGCCTCGGGAAGAGTTATCTCCTTCAGGTTGGCGCATTTCGCAAAGGCGCCTTCGCCGATACGGGTTACGGTGTTGGGAAGGATTATCTCCTCGACTACCGGCATTACGGAACCGATACCGCTGGGATTGTAAAGGAGGTTGGCGGGGATGTAGTTGGCGATCTTGTCGTCATCGGAGCTCGGAGTCAGGACATCGGCGACGATGGTGACGCCGGAGAGGTCAAGCTTCTTGATTGTCTTGGCAGCGAAGTCCTGACGGAAGGCGAGAGCCAGATCCTTGCTGTAGACTTCGCCGACGACAGTGACGTTCGGCATTATGGTCTGGGCGGTGACGGCCTTGTAGAGCTCGCCGGGCTTGACGTTGAAGGTCACTTCTCCTTCCTGCTTCGGGTCATAGACTTTCAGGTCGAGGTCCATGTCCTGCATGGCGACGAAGGTATGGTTGATAGAGGCGGATCCCTGGACTACTGTCTCTCCGTTGATCTTCAGATCCATGCGGTGGGAAGGGGTGGAGGGAGTGATCTGGACGGTGATGTCGCGTCCGCGGACTGCTGTCTCGGGAAGACCGGAAACGTTGGCGTTACCCTTGGTGGTGAGGTTGATGTTGTAGACCTCGTTCATGTTGTTGACAGCCGGGATTGCAGCGACAATATTCTCGTTCGAGCCCTTGACGACCTGCCAGGTCTTCTTGTTGTTTGCCGAAGTCACCAGACGGATCTGGTTTCCTTCGCGCACCTGAGAGTCGTTGACGCGGCAGTTGATATTCATCTTGAAGTTGTCACCTGCTCCTGCGTTCCAGAGAACGACCGGAGAAATGAACTCCTTGATATTTCCTTCGGAGTCAGTGAGAGCTGCGGCCCAGAAGAGCTGATCCATTCCCTGCGGGATGTTGATGGCGTTGGCGCGGATGGTGAAGTCCTGTCCGGGAAGGACGTTGACGGCATCGGTCAGAAGGCCGATGGAGCCGTTGCGGTCGGTGAGGGTCCACTGCGATTTGCCATTGTTGACCGTAGAAATCGGAGCGGTCATTCCGAAGTGGATGATGGTATTGGCATTGATGACAGTTTCGTAGACACCCTCTGCGTTGGGCTTGAGAAGAGTGTTATTGGCGTAGACATCCATGCGGTCATCAGTGTCCTTGGTCAGTTCGGCGGTGAAGGAGACCTTGGTGCCGAGGGCGACGGAACCGAGTTCGTTCTCAGTCTCGAACTTGACGGAGGCGTCGTTCATGACGGCGAAGAGGGCGCTGTCGTCATTCGACTGGATCGGATCGACGATGATGTTCTTGATGGTGTTCCAGTTCTCAGCCTTGTTGTAGTTCGCCCAGGCGCGCTCGTTGGGAACGTGGAGGGTGACCAGGTCAACTTTTACTCCGGAGAGGACACACCAGTTGATGAACTCGGCGGCCTCGCGTCCGACATAGATGTCGCGGAGGGCGGTAGCTCCGACGAAGACGTTATATTCGTAAGTCTTGACGTTGGCGGGGATGGTGATGGTGGTGATGCCACACTGGCGGAAGGCACCGTTGTTGATGCGGTTCAGCGATTTGGGAAGGATGACCTCCCTGAGCTGTCCGAGACCGAGGAATGCCTCGCGGGGAAGGGCGTTGGCCTGGTTGGCACCGTTGGCGGCGATATAGACGCCGGAGATGTCGAGGCGGTTCAGGCGCATTGCGGTTCTCATGAACTGGAAGTCGCGGGCGTCGATGGAGCCGAAGAGGGTCAGTTCCTTGACGTTGGCGGCGTCGGTTTCGGAAAGGAGGCTTGCCAGAGTACCGGGAGTCTCCACCCAGAGGCTGCGCTTGGCGACGACCTCGGAGGCCTTCTGGATCATGACAGTCACACGCTGATCTTCGCAGACATTGGCGATGGTGTAGACGAAGTTGGCGTCGGGAGTCAGGACAAAGCCGTTGGCCTTGACGGTGACTACATCCTCATCGGAATTGGAGGGGACAACGCGGAAGCTGTAGTTCCAGCCGCGGATAACCTCGGTTGCTCCTTCGATGGTCACACCCTCGATTCCGGAGGGGAGAACAACGCTGAAGGATGCGGGGGAAGCGACGTTGACTGCCAGCTCATTGACGGTCGGGAGTTCGCCGGCGACAGGAAGCCATTCAGCCTCGCCGTTGGCCAGGGTAGCGATGCGGACCTTGTCGTTGGGGTCTACTTCAGTTCCGTCGGGAAGGGTGCAGTTGCGGAAATCGGTGTAGCCGTTGAAGAGGTAGCCCATCGACTGCATGGTGAAGTTGACGGGATTGCTCAGGAGAGCTTTCATCTTGCCGTCGGCGCCGAAGAGGGCGACGGCGATCTTGCCGTTGAAGTCGCTGAAGGAAAGGTTCTTCAGGTTACCGACGCGGACAGTGAAGCTTTCGCCGGAGGCGAGGTCGGTCATATCGGATCCGATACCGCTCTGGTTGCCATCGGTGGTGATGTGGATGGGAGACCAGGCGAGGGAAGCGTCGGCCGCGGGCTTGATGTTATAGATGATGGTGTTGAGGTTGTTGTAGCTGTGGGTGCGGCTTACGGTCGGGTTGAGAGCCGTCGAGAGGAAGTAGCCGTTGGCGGAACCGCCCCAGCCCCAGTTGAAGTGGAGATATTCACCCTGATAGCCGTCGCAGACGAAAGCGTGGCCGGCGGTGACATCCTGGCCGCAGTAGATGACGGGGCGTCCCTCGTCAATCTCGTTCTTGACCATCTCGTCCCATGCCTGCTGGGATGCTACTTCGGAGCGCTTCTTATAGGAGACCCCGGGATCATATCCGAAATTGGAGGAAAGGGCTCCGGGGACGCGGACCTCGTATGCGCTCGAACCGGACATGGCATATTGGGTATCGATACTCTTGGAGGCGTGATACATCAGGGTGGCGACAGCCTCTCCCTCTTCTGCAGTATAACCGGAGCGATAGTTGTCGGCACGCATGGAATTCCAGTCATACTCGACGTTGAAGTCTACATCACCGAAAGAACCGCTGCCGGACGCAGGCCAGTTGTAATATTTCATGACCGTGGCCATGGCTGTTCCGACGCAACCTACCAGCGGCTTGCCGGGAATAAGCGAGTTGAAGGGGGCTTCCTGGCTCCAGTTGGGAGTGGAGAGAAGTTTCTCGGAAGACGCGGCGCGGGAAGCGGCGCGACGGGCCTGACCGGTGAGTTCTGCCTTGCTGTAGGAGCTCTGCAGGGTCGGAGCGGCTTTGAGCTCCTTCTCGATTCCCGTCATCATCCATTTCATGGGTTCGGGAAGCTCATCGACGGGATAGCCGCCGTCGAAAGAATATCCAAGCACGGGAGCTGTGCTTGCCTCTGCCGAAATCATCACGAATCCGGCGTTATTGTCAACGTTAAAAACATAATAGAGGGGCTGCCCGGCGGATACTGCGGTGAAAACCGGCTGAAGGGTATGCCCATTCTGTTTTCCATTACGGGAACCTACGAACTCTGCTGCGATGGCCTTGGCCTCATCGAGGCTCACTGTTGCAGCGTAATTGCCGAATACCGGACCCAATGCAAGGGCGGCGAGGGCCATCAGTCGTGCGTGCTTAGTCATAGCGTTGAAAGAGTTTAAAGTGTTTTGTTTTCTACGATCGGACCTGCGGCTATGGAATGACCGGCAGGCTCTCTCTACGTTGGAAGTTTCTCGGATGTCTTATGGAAGACGTTGGTGTTGTTTATCGGTGTTTGGAAAGCGGGAGCGGGGAAGGTTTCCGTCCTGTTTCCGAGTGCAAAATTATAACATGATTTCACGTTTGTCAAGACCTTTTCCGACATTTCATAAGTTTTTAACATTCCTAATATTTATGAAATATATGCAACAAAAATGACTAATCATCACCTATATTTTACATTTTGCTACATTTAACCTTATCTCACAAGCATATCCCCACCCCTATATTTCCCCGTTGTAAAGCGTTTCGCGACATTATGAAAAGGTTTCTTCCCCATCCTTTTTCCCTTCTTTTATATATAGAGGTAAAAGAAAGTTTCCACAGACCTGTTTTTAGCAAAAATGACACATCTTTTTTCCCCTTTCTCTTGAACCCGACAGCACGCATGGGCGTTGAATGTGCAAAAATCATCCCAATATATATTATGAAAAATTTCCTCCGCCTTAGGCCCTTCCGGGTCATCCATAAGACAGCAGCTCTGTCGCTGGCGCTCCTTTTCGCGATAACTTTCGCCGGATGCACCTCCACACGCGGCGGGGTGGCCCACAATTACGACTCCCCCTTCGGATCCGGCACCGTCTTCGTCGAAGGTTCCTCCCACAACCATCACGCTCACCGTGTCCCCCCGGGTCACCACAAGCCCAAGAAACCCAAAAAGCCCAAAAAACATAAAGTAAAAAAGCCCAAACCCCCAAAGCACCACAAACATCACCATCATTAACCCTCTCCTCCTCCTTTCTCCTCTCTCCTCTCCTCCTCTATCTTCTCTCCCTGCTCTCTCCGAATCTTCTCTCTGTTCTCTCTCTGAATCTCCTGATTCCTGCGCTTCTTGCGCCAGCTCCGCGATGTGCCGTGCTGAGGGCATAAGCCCGAAGCCAAAGTCCAACCAAAAGGCGCCCCGAGCCAAAGATTCAGTCCTGCCCCTCCGAATAAGTCCTAATTCCCCCAGAAAAAGAAAATTTAGTCGTTTTTTGTCGTGTCAGCTCACCCAAAATTATCCTATTTGTCGCTTTTAGTCGTTTTATTGCAGAGCTGAAACAGGCCTGAAATATTGTTGAAACATAGACGTAACATTAGTTTAATATTTTTAAACTAATGATTATCAGCATTTTACGAAAAAGTTTAACGGAAATGGCAATTTTTAGAAAAATTTTTGAAACTTTTCCTTTTCACCTCACGTTATTCAGACAAACAAACAACAAAAATAACGACTAAAACTTTTCGACTATGACTACTCAGGAAACCTTCAAACAGAAACTTGTCAACCTTCAGGGCAATCTTCTCAACTTCGCGTTCCAGCTGACCTCGAACCGCGAGCAGGCCGAAGACCTCCTTCAGGACACCACCCTCAAGGCTCTCGACAACGAGGCGAAGTTCGCCGCCGACACCAACTTCAAGGCATGGGTCTTCACCATCATGCGCAACATCTTCATCAACAACTACCGCCAGCAGGTTCGCCAGGCAACTGTTGTTGACCGCACCGAGGATCTCTACCACCTCAATATCAGCCAGGACTCCGGTCTTGACACTCCCGAAGGTTCCTACGCCATGCAGGAGATCACAGCCGTTCTTGCATCTTTCTCCGATGACTTCCGCGTTCCCTTCAACATGATGGTCGCCGGATACAAGTATTCCGAAATCGCCGAGAAGCTCAATCTTCCGGTCGGAACCGTCAAGAGCCGTATCTTCTTCGCTCGCAAGCGCCTCCAGCAGCAGCTCGCCGGATACGCAATCTGAAAAAGAAGTAGCAAAGCGCCCGAGGCGCTGACAGATCGAAAGGTTTAATAATATATTCCCCGATCCGCCGAACAAAATTATGAAAACATACTGCCGCAGGCAGATTGAATACTTTGAAAAACACAACACACAAAGAATCCACACTATATCTGATTTGATACTTTAGTTCAACACACACATATCTATATCTGATTCCACTATAGCGTCATTCTGTCCTTGATCTTAATGTAGAGCCGAGAGGGGCTCAATGCTATCAAAAACACGTTTCAACATCAATCTCTCCGACCCATAAAGATCCAATGAGGTAAAAAAGAAGAGCCCGTCCGACAAGGACGGGCTCGTTTTCGTTTTACAGTGGGGGTATGGATTGCCGGTCATTCTTGGTTGTCCATATTTTTTATTATCTGCTGTATCACCGTCACATCGACAGTTGAATAATCGGCCTTATCATAGATGTCTATAAGGTACACCGAGCCCTCTGTCTCTGCTGCAAGAACTGTATATGTAATCACCCTTGCTCCACCTGATTTGCCACGCCCCTTTGATGTTATTGCCATCCGGATCTTACGGATGCCCGGAGTTAGCTCATCACCTTGAAATGGATTTTCCTGCAGCGATTTAGTAAAATCAAGTATATCCTGCTTTAAAGACCTGTGCCTTTTGGCGAGAGCCTTGAATGAACGTTCAAAATTAGGTGTGGGTATTATATCAAAGTTCATCGAGCATATCCTGAATGGTCCTGCGTGGAAGTTTTCCCTCTTCAATCATCTTTACCTGCTCCAACCCCTTGCATATTCGGGTTGTCAAAGTATCTTCCTCCGTTACGGGAGTAATCTTGAACATACCTATTCGGGAGGAAAGAAGTATTGACTCCCCTCTGAGTGCCTTAGTCAGAATATTTGTCTGGTTGGCTCTGAAATCTCGTGCGCTTACAATTTCCATGTATCCGATAATTTTAAGAGTTTGGTTGGTTTTATAGTTTGTTTATTTTGAATATCTACTTAAAACCCTATACCCTATAAGTTATTACAAATATAACAAATGGTAGCCAATTTGGTACACTGTTTTAATGTTTTTAACAATTTGAGCGCCAGGAAAGTATTTCCTCAGGGACTTGTCAGATTATTCTCTGTCCGAGCCAGTATCCGAAGGCGCAGGCGAAGAGTCCGACGAAGATGGTTGCCAGGGCGAATATGACCCAAATACCGAGATGACCGGCTTCGAAGTATTTGACGCAGTCGAGAGTGAATGAAGAGAAAGTAGAATATCCTCCGCAGAAACCGGTCATGGCGAGCATCGCGAAGGCTGTCTTCGCGTCGTTGCTCCAGGAGGAAGCAACGAGCATACCGGCGAATATTCCTATAAGGAGGCAGCCTGTGGAGTTGACGACCCAGGTTGAGAAACCGAGCCATATACCGGATGGCTTCAGGGCATTCTCGACCAGGAGGCGGCAGGTAGCGCCNAGTCCTCCGGCGAAGAAAACGAGGATAGCTTTNGTCAGAAGAGACATATCTTAAGTTGTGAGAAAAAGAAAAGGGCGGTGACAGCGCTGTCTCCGCCCTTTTTCATAAAATAAGCAAAAGGTGTTTTATTATTTTATGGTGTTTTTGCCTTTTGATTGGGTGAACATGAAAAGGTTTAACTGNGCCGGATTATTTGCCGAGACGAGCCTTTTCGCGTTCGATATAAGAGTCGAGGGTTACGCCTCCGCCCAGGGTGAACTCAGGATAGTTCTTCTTGATGGATTCGTAGCATTCGAGCGCCTTGTCGTATTTCTTCTGAGCATCGAAAACGACAGCTTCCTTTAGGAGGACACGGGGAGCGATCTGGGGATTTCCGTCACACTCCTTGATGGCCTTGTTGAAGGTTTCGATGGCTTTGTCGTAGTTCTTGAGGTTTACGTAGCAGTCGCCGAGGAGGGTTGTTGCGTTTGCGCCGAGAACCTTATCTTTAGTCGAGAACTTCTCCAGCATGGCTGCGGCCTGCTTGTAGTCGCCGGTATTGTAGAAAGCTTCGGCTGCGGAGAGGGCGGCGAGCTTTCCGGCATCGGTTGAGGAATATTGGTCGGCTACTTTCTTATATTCAGCGGCAGAGACGCTGTCGTTGTTCATAGCTGTTATCTCAACCTGATTGTATGCGTCGTATGCTTTTTCGACTTTGGGGTTGCGGATAAGGTAGATATATCCGAAAGTGAGGGCTGCGATGAGGATGATGCCACCGAAAGCGACATAGATGGCTTTCTTGTTGGTCTCGACCCTGCGTCCCATATTGGACAGGTTCTCGTCGAGAACCTCAATGGTATTCTGTTCTTCCTGCTGGTTGTTGTTGGTTGCCATTGGGAGTTATTTTTCTTTAGACGGTCTGCAAAGGTAGCTATTTTTTTCTAAATCACCAATTTTTAGGACCCTATCCCGGAAGGATTCGTCCGATTTTATCGGTTTTTGGAGTCAGTGTCCTGACATTTCTTTAGAAACCGTAATATATACGGGCCTTGCGCATTACTTTCCATACGCCACCTTCGAAAATCGCTGTTCCGGGGGTCTGGGTGTGTATGATTGTCGCATTGCCCGGATTTTCGAGATCATCACCGGATGCTCCTCCGGCGAGCCATTCGGCGGGGTTGGAAAGGAGTCGGCGGTCCACTTCCTCTTCCTGGAGCACACGGTAGCTACCGGAATAACCGTCGCGTGTCTCAAGCATATAGACCGAATGTTCGACATTGACATTCTTGTCGGCGCGGACGAAGAGTCCGCGCTGGTTGACGCGACCCAGGTAGATTCGGCGCGCAGGCGCAGGCGCCTGTGCGGGAGCCGGTGTGGGGGCAGGCGCGGGTGTCGTGGGGGCTACGGGCGCTGGGGCTTCTGCCTGACCTACGGTCGGGGAGGGCGCAACCGGGGTCGCAGCTGTGGCGGAAGCGATGGCATTGCGCAGACGTTCATTCTCCTCTTTCAGATATTCGGCCTGGGCGCGGAGCTCATCGTTGGAGTTCTGCAGGAGCGCCATGCTGTTATGGGCATTTTCGAGTTCCTTCTGAAGCTGGCGTATATCGGCGTTCTTCTGAGCGAGGGCTTCGGAATACCGTTCGCGCATAGCGGCGTTCTCGGCTTTGGCGGCTGCTGTTTCGCGCATGGGGGCGGTTCCGGACTCCACTTCCTCGCGGCGACGACGCGAAGCGGTCTGTTTCATTGTCTTCGAGGCATAGAAGACGAGCCAGATGACGACGCATACCAGGACTGCGAGTATTGCGATATAAAGAGGGGTATCGTTTTTGCGTCGCGTGACCTCCTCTTCGAGACCGGCCTCAGCCGCCCGGTCTATAAGGGAATCGACGCGCGCCTCCTGCTCGGCTGCCATAGCGCGGGCTGCCGCTGATTCGACCGGCGTACCTTCCTCCACGGGCGTTTCGGTAGCCGCGACCTTCGGTTCCTCGCTCTTGGGCGTCTCCACCTTTGGGGACTCGGGTTTGGTCTCCTCGGCTTTCGGCGCTGCTGTCTCCTTAGGAGCCGGGGCCGCGATATTCATCGCCTGGATACGGGAGCGCGTACGGCTCTTGCCGACTTTTCCCTTCTCTATCAGTCCCGGAGAGGAGAAGAAAGTGCCTCCCCAGTAAGCGACAAGCTGTTCCTTGGTCCAGGAAGCATAGTCGGTAGGGGTCTTTACCGCCTTGAAGNTGGCGAGATTGGTTTTTTCCTGCGTTTTGAGGATTTTTTCGAGCTCGGCCATTGTCTTCGGGTGATGGCTGTCGAGGTATCCTGAACCGTCGTTGGCATAGCGCAGGTAGGTAATGGCGGTGATGGCGCGGGCCTCCTCCATCTCTTTGTCTGTCACAGCAAACAGAGATGGGGCGGCAATAAGTATCGTGAGAATGAGAGGAATCAGTTTACGTATCATGGATGGAGTCTAAGAAGTATTTATGGTCGTATGAGTCGGGAAAATATGATGAGAAGAGATTTGGGTTAAGAGTGTTAAACCGAGTTAACTTATCTAAGGAAGGTATGTGAGGAGTTATTGTCAGACCTCACCGCTCTTTTCTGGTCCAGACGGAGGAGATACCGAGGCGGGTGCGGTATTTGGAGACTGTCCTGCGCGATATATCATATCCGCGAAGATGGAGCTGCTCCATAATCTGCTCGTCGGAGAGAGGATTTTTCTTATCCTCGCTGTCAACGATTTCCTTTATGTCAGCCTCAAGAGAANGGGTCGTCAGGGATTCTTCATCGCTCTGCTCCGGAATCGTCTCTTTCTCTCCGCGCGAATCGCTGAAGAAGAATCGCATCGGAAAAATACCCCAGGGGGTCTGAATGAACTTTCCGGATGTGGCGCGCGAGATATGGGAGGCGTCAAGTCCGGTGAGCTCCGTGATGTCCTTTATCATCATAGGACGCATCAACCTCAGGTTTCTGGTCTCGAAATAATCCTTCTGGATAGCGAGGATAGCCGAGGCGACGCTCATCATAGTCTTCTGGCGCTGTGCGAGAAGGCGTATGAAGTCGCGGGCATCGTTGACGCGGCTGAAGATATATTCCGCTCCTTTCCTGTCAGCGGAGGAAGAACCCTGGGCACGCCGTATATTCTCGACGGCAGAAGTGAAAGATTGCTGGATCGCCAGTTCAGGAATCCTGTTGGCGACCGTTATTGTCAACCCATTCTCACCCTCTTCGAGGATATAGTCCGGCACCACGAAATTCGAGGCCGAGTCGCTTCGAGTCTCGAACTGGGCGCCCGGTTTCGGATTCAGCTCCCTAATGAGGTCGGCCGCTTCCGTGACCTGTTCCTGCGTCAACCTCAAACCTCTTGCGATAGCGTCATAATGTTTTTTGGGAAGATCCTCATATCTCTTTCGAAGAATCGCGAGAGCATTATCCCGTTTATCGGAACGCGGCAAGCGCAAAAGCTGAAGAATCAGGGCGTCGCGGAGGTCGGCGGCGGCTACCCCGGGGGGGTCGAGGGAGCGTATGATTGCGAGAGCCTCCTTCATGGATGATTGCGGAATATCGGTCCCTTCAGCGACCGCTATGTCAAGCCCTATATCCTCAAGGGAGGTTCTAAGATAGCCGTTAGGGTCAAGGGACCCGATTATATACTCTGCGGCGAGCCGCGTTTCAGGGTCGAGCTCCAGGACATCAAGCTGGGCATGGAGATGGTCGTAGAGGGTTCGGGTCTCTTCGGCGACAGGATATTCCGGGGCGGGGAGGGGAGAAGCAGAGCCGGCGGGACGCCATCGGACATCCCGCCAGTCATCTGGTTCGTTCTTCTGTTCGGATTGCGGAAAGTTGTCGGGGAGGGCTTCCAGGGCCGGGTTTGATTCCAGTTCCTGAGAAACCTTCTCCTCCAGTTCAGGCGCTGTGAGTTCCAGCAGTTTTCCCAATTTGATCTGCTGCTGGGATAGTCTCAGGGCGAGCCTCTGCTCCTGGGTCAACCTGTTTCCGTTCTGCATCCGGAATCAGCATTTGCAATTATCACCGCAGGAGCAGGCGTCAGCATCCTTGTCGCCGTGGCAGCCGCAGTCCTTATCCTCGCCGCAAGCGCAGCACCGACCGTCGCCGCACCCGCAGCCATCGTGGCCATGACCGTGGCAACCGCAGCCATGCTTAGGCTGCAGCTCTTCGGGAGTAGCGTCGCGGACATCCTGAATCTCGCCGTCGAAGGTGACGGTCATTCCGGCGAAAGGATGGTTGAAATCCATAGTGACCTCTTCGGGTCCCATTTCCGTGACGGTGCCGGTGACGGTATAACCATCCTCGGTCAGCATCGGCAGCATAGCTCCGACCTTGACCTCCTCGGCGACCTTGCCGTCGCGCTCGAAGGTGGAGAGGGGAAGGGTTATGACGTTCTCATCGACACGATGACCGAAAGCGACTTCGGGCGGGAGGGTGACGGAGAACTTGTCCTGAATCTTGAGATCCTTCATGACGTTCTGCAGTCCCGGAATTATCTCTTGGGTGAGGCCGTAGACCATAGTGTCCGGAGCCTCTTTCTTGGCTTCGAAAAGGAGCTCGCCGTTTTCGGCGTTGAGCAGGCGATAGGTGAAAGCGACAAATTTGCCGGGTCCTACCTTCTCATTGTTGTTCTGTTCCATATCTTTTGTTTTTTGTTTTTTCTTTCTTTCGCAGCCCCCATTCCTCTCAGCCCCCCCATTCCTCAAAAATGTCGGGGGAGGGGAGATTATTCGGCCGGTATATCGTCGGGGGCAATTTCGACTACCGTCTCCGATTCCTCAGACTGCTCCTCTTCGGGTTCAGACTCCGTTTCGGAAGGATGTTTGAGGATATATTGTTGCTGTATAGGTTCGACATTGAAATAGAACCCTTTTGCCACCTTGTCTCGGAATTTTTTTGCAGTCTCGGGAGTAGGTGAGACTGTGAGGTAGTCATAGCCGGGTTCGATGAATTCGGCGTCAGTCGCCTCATATCCGAGAACCTGAATGAGGTCATATTCATGCATGGGGTAAATGACATACCAGGCGTTCTCCTCATTCTCTCCCGTACCGGTCGATTTGACGGCTGCCAGCAGATGTTCGAGTCTGTATTCCCATATCTTGGCGCTCATATCTTTGCGGCGCTCCTTTAGGACATGGACCAGGAAAGCCATCTGCCTCAGATCGAAAGGATTGTCCTTGAGGGCGAGTTCGGCATATTTGCGGATGGTGTCGATCTCCTCCTTGGAGTGTGTAGCCTTCTGTCGGAGATCATCGGTTATTCCGGAATATTTCGAGACCCGGTATGGGTCGTAATCCTCCTGGAACATATACCCTAAGTATAGGTTTCTGTATTCCTCGTTTGTCATGGTCGTATCGTTGCGGTTGTATTTGGCCATGAGCTTCGGGAAATAGAAATTGCTCTTCGGATCGAGGGTCTGGACGCGGATCTGCTCCAGGTCAGGTTTGCTGACGGTTATCTTGCGTTTGCTCTGGGCAGCTGTCTGTGCAGGGGTATTACCGGCCGGGGCGCTCTGAGGGAAAGAGAGGAGCGGCGTCAGGAACGCGACCAGAATCGCGAGCAGGAATATATGTCGGAATCTATTGATAGACATTTTTTCAGGGGGATAAGGGCTTTATTGGCGGGAGAGGCGACCGGGTGTGATTCTCAGGCACGGAAAGCGAGGATGACGAGCGGGACACCGGCCATCATGACCGCGACCGCTGTCGGGAATCCTTTGGCGAGGAGATAAGTGTAGAAATTTCCGGATCCGAACGAGAGAGCGCGTCCGGCCGGGGTGTTGGTGAAGAGGAGGTATCCGAAGAAAGTTCCGGCGGCTGTCGCAATGACCATGACTCCGTAGAGCATACTGACCGAAGAGAGGAAGGTGACGCCTAACAGACCGATTGTCATTCCGACAATGGCTCCCCCCAACATATAGGCTACCCCACGGTTCTGTTGCTGAATCGGGTCCGGTTGCATGAGAGTGGCGACGATGACGATGAGCGTCATGGCGAGCCATCCGATAAGGATAGTGCTGTTGATCGGAATCAAAGGGATTTCGTCGGCATCCTTAGCCAGACTTAGCATCAGCAGACCGAGATAGGAGAAGGCCGGTGCGGCGACCATTCTGAAGAATAGAGCGGCGAAGGCTGCGAGCCATAGCATTATGCTTATTATGATGAGGAGTGTGGCCATAGCTGAAACTTTATCGGATGATATTGGAGCGTTGTCGCCTGCCGGGAGCAGCTGCGAAACGTTCGCTTCTATGATAGAATAACGTCCGGAAAGGAAAAAATATTGCGGTATAGACCCATCCCACAAGAAGTCTTAGCCTTTCTTCACATCTTGCTCCGCATTGCTGCCGGCAGGAGTTTCCTTCGATGGTTTTTTAGCTTCCGGATAAGCGACTCTCGAATGATAGATTGTCGCCAGTCGTTTCTTGAAGGATTTCTTGATTGTCTCGATGTCGCGCATCGAGAGGGGAGACTCTCGCAGGCGTCCCTCTGCGACTATGGAATCGACAATCTTGTCGACCAGGGCGTCAATCGAGGCTGTTGAATATTCCTTAAGGGATCGGGAGGCGGCTTCGACGCAGTCGGCCAGCATGAGGATTCCTGTCTCGCGGCTTTGCGGGTCGGGACCGGGGTAGCGGAATTTCTCGGGGTCCACTTCCGTTCCTTCCGGCGCGTTGTTGAGTGCGGTATTGTAGAAGTACTTCGTCAATCCGCGTCCGTGGTGTTCGGATATGAAAGCGCGGACAACGGCGGGAAGTTTCTCTTTGGCGGCGAGTGCGAGCCCGTCGGTGACGTGGGATATAATCTTATGAGCCGATGTTTCGGGGTCGAGTCCTGCATGGGGATTGACCCCGTGCTGGTTTTCTGTGAAGAAGACCGGGGATTCTGTTTTCCCGATATCATGATATAACGCTCCGGTTCTGACGAGCTGAGTGTCGGCACCGATTGCGCGTGCAGCTTCGGCGGCGAGGGTGGAGACCTGTATTGAATGCTGGAAGGTACCCGGAGCGACCTCAGCCATGCGTCTGAGCAGCGGATTGTTGATGTCGCTGAGCTCGACCAGGGAGACGAGGGATGTGAAGCCGAACGTCTTCTCGATGACCAGAATCAGGATATAGGCGAAAGAGAGGACCACGGCATTGATTGCGTAAAGACTGACAATCTTCCAGGTCAGCGGCGCGAAAGAACCTTCCATCATTAGAGTCGAGACGACATAGCAGATGAGATAGGAGATAAAGGTAATGAGTGCCGTGCGCAACAGTTGCGAGCGACGCGTCAGCTGATGGAGGGAGTATGTTCCGGCCAGCCCGGCTATCAGTTCGGAGAAGGCGAACTGGATAGGGGTGGAGACCATGGTGACGACAAGCATGATTGCCGTCCAGAGGGAGAAGATTGCTGTGCGCGTGTCGGTGAAGACCATTATTATGATTGGAACGACGGCGAACGGCACCATTATGAGCCCGTTGGTCACATATTCGAACATCTCGGCGGCGAAGACGTAGAAGAGGGTCAGGAAGCATATTATGAAAGTCAGTTGCCGCAGATTGCCGAAGATGGCGGGACGGTATATTGCGAGGAAGATCATCAAGGCTCCCATGATGAGGAGCATATAGACGCTCTGTCCTATGATGAACAGAATCTTTGAGTCTTCGTCTCCGCTATGTCTTTTCAGGACTTCCTGATAGGTATTGAGGTTTGTGAAAAGCTGTGGAGTGATTATTTCCCCCCGGTCGATTATTCTCTGCCCCTTCTTGATGACGCCGAGGGCTCCGGCGACTTCAAGATATTCCTGCGAACGGAACTTGGCGTCAGTGACGGAGTCGAGCGTCACGTTAGGAATCAGGGATGCGCTGATAGCGTCAGCGATATCGGGGGTTATGCGTGCGGCATCGGGGGATGTTGCGGCGTATAGGGAATCGATTCTTCGGAAGGCCATAGCCTGGGAGAGCATTCCGGAGGCATCGACTGTGACGACAGAGACATCGTTGTCGCTGTCTGAGATACGGACCCGTGGAGGGGTCATGTGCGAGAGTCTGCCGTACAACTGGTTATCGACGATACCCCGGGAGTATGTTTCCTGAATCAGTTGCGTCAGGCGGGCTATATCGGAATGAGCTGTTGTTCCGGCGACATGTTTTGAGAAACGTGTCGCCATCTG
The DNA here is from genome assembly GCA_014801785.1 of Bacteroides sp. Classification (GTDB taxonomy): domain Bacteria; phylum Bacteroidota; class Bacteroidia; order Bacteroidales; family Muribaculaceae; genus Lepagella. The sequence goes on from JAAVDN010000020.1 coordinate 18,227, forward strand.
TTGGCCGATATTGGAGTCCCGATGGACGAAAGGAATGAAAGCGGCGTCGATGCTGTCGCGCATGGCATGGGCCGAGGCGCTGTCGCGCATGATAGGGGTATCATATTCGGCGGTCAGCAACGGATACTTCCAGGGTTGGTTCAGTTCGTAGGAGAAGGACTGTATATCTGTTCGCGGGGCAACGAGCATCATGATGGCGACGCTTCCGATGAGCAGGAGCGCGCGCAGGATGTCGGTACGGTTGAAAATATCTTTGAACTTCATTTGTGGGCAGGGTTCTCAACGGTTATCAGTTCGACGCGGTCTCCGCTTTCGAGCTGGGCGGAGCGTCCGAACAGACGATGGTTAATCTTCGCTCCCAGGCATCGGCGGCCGGGTTCGGTGACACGGGCCAGATCGGCGACAGTTGATCCGGCCGGGAGTCGGAGAAGGTGTCCGGCATGGGTGAAGAGATAAATCTCGCGGGCTCTCAGACCGAGGCGTATTGAGTCGAGTCGGTCCATCCCTTCGGGTCCGGGATGGGAAAGGACTTCCCGGATAGTCTCCATGAGGTCGTCGAGCTCAGGGGCCGGGTTGTCGTCGGTCTTGTATTGCCAATGGGCGGCACATCCTCTTTCTGCCAGGTCATCCATCCTTCGTGAACGGATCTGAACCTCGACCCATTCTCCGCTGGGGGAGAGGCAGGTGAGGTGCATCGCGCGGTATCCGTTGCTTTTCGGCACAGTTGTCCAGTCGCGGACCCTGTCGGGATGTATTTCGTAGATAGAGCTGAAGAGGGAGAATATCCGTCGGCAGGTCTCCACCTCCTTTTCCGGAGGCGCGTCGAAAATAATTCTGAGAGCGTATATATCAAATATCTCTTCAAGAGGAATCCCTTTGCGACGCATCTTGCTGAAAATCGAGTAAGCGCTTTTGACACGAGTCTTGACCTCGAAAGTCAGCCCCATATCGCTCAGCAGTTCTTCGACGGGTTGCATGAAATCGGAGACTATCCGTTCGCGTATTCCGGCCGTTCGGTCGAGAGTGTGGCGAATCTTTTCCGCCTCATCGGGATATAGAGCCTCGAAGGCGAGGTCTTCGAGCTGTTGTTTCATCCGTCCCAGGCCGAGGCGTTCGGCGAGAGGAGCGTAGACGAAGAGGGTCTCCCGGGCTATTCGCTCCTGTTTCTCGGGGTTTATACATCCGAGGGTCCTCATATTGTGGAGACGTTCGGCCATCTTGACCAGAATGACACGAATATCGCTGCTCATCGAGAGGAGAAGGGATCTGTATTCCTCAGAGTCGCGGGTGTTTTCGGCGGTCATGACACCACCGGAGATACGGGTGACGGCTTCGACAATGGCTGCGACTTTGTCGTCGACGCGGTGTCGGATCCGCTCGGCGGTGGTGTCGGTGTGTTCGATGACATCGTGTAGAAGAGCGGCGGCGATCGAGGTCGATCCGAGACCGAGCTCTTCCGCTACTATTCTGGCGACGGCGATAGGATGCAGAATATACGGGACACCGCCGACGCGGCAGGTTCCGTTGACGGCACCTCCACGTCGGCGCATATCGCGATGGGCCTCCCGCGCCAGAGCGAAGGCCGCATCAATGCGTTCTCTCTTTTGCCGGTGAGCAGAGCGCATATATATTTCCAGGAGCTCGTCGTATTGACGTGCCACCTCCTTCTCCTCCTCTTCGCTCATTGGTTGCGGGATGCGAAATTGACCATTTCGATAGCGGCGACGGCCGCCTCGGACCCTTTGTTTCCGAGCGAGCCTCCCGCGCGGTCAAGGGCCTGCTGGAGTTCATTGACCGTCAGCACGCCGAAGATGACAGGAGCTGTCCCTTTGGCGTTTAGTTCGGCGATTCCTACGGCGGCCTGCTGGCATACATAGTCGAAATGGGGAGTATCCCCCCGGATGACGCATCCGATGACTATGACGGCGGCTGTCTCGGGCTGACGCAGGAGACGGGCGGCGGCATAGACCAGCTCGACAGTACCGGGAACGCTATGCATACGGAGACGCCCTTCGCCGACACCCCCTTCGGCGAGGGTCCGGACGGCCCCGTCGCGCAGGGCGTGGGTGACGTCGGGATTCCATTCGGCGGTCACTATGTGGAAGAGACCCAATTCGCTTTCGATGGCGGGAATCCGGAGTTCGGTGCCGTTGGTGTTCAGTATGGTTGACATCTGTTCGTAGTATTCGGATTATTCGGATTTGGCTTCACTCTCCTTTCCGGATTCGGGCTGATTTTCGGGTTCCGCATCCTTGCCGGAGTTCTCTTTAGCCTTCTCAGACTTGGCAGTTGCCTTTTTCAGCTGTTCGCGGGCCACTTTCGATATTTTGTGGACAAACATCTTCCATCGGGGTTCATTGTCCTCCTCCAAATCCATCATTTCGGTAAGGGCGAGGATATCCTCCTCCAGTTCGATGGTTTCCAGGGATATGGCGTGGGGGAGGACGGCGGCCAGCAGACGGCGTGCGCGGGGACGCATCTGGCGCAGGCGCATCATTATCTCGGCCATCTCGATAGTCATCTTGATCTCCTTGCGGTTCACTCTTCCGGATTTCTTTTTTGAAATCTTGATAGCCTCGGCGTAGAATTTCATCGCGCCGCGGTAGTCTCCGGTTGAGGCGAGGAGCTGTCCGACGTTGCGCAGAGAGTCGACGAGGCGGTCAGTCGCGGCCAGGACACCGGCGTTGACCTTTTCGTAGAGCGCTTCGGCGGCGAGCTGTTGCTTGACGAGAAGCTCCATCGTCTTCTTGCGTGAACGCAGGATACGGGTCGAGAGTTCCATAGCGAGGATATGGTAACGGGCGAAACGGTCTGCATCGAGACGAATCAGCGGGTCGAGGACCTTGAAGAGCATCTCCAGCTCCTTCTCGCTTTGTTTGTAATCCTTGAGGATATAATGGATTTCGGCCAGGTCGGAGAGGAGGGCGACGAGCAGGGCGCGGAACTCGGTGTTATCGTAATCGGAAAATTCGCGCAAGGCTCTCATGCCTGAGACGATGCGTTCGAGGGCATCCATTTCGCGTTGCTCGTTGAGAAGTTCCTCAGCGGTCGAACGGGCTGCCATGACCGAGCGCAGGGTTTCGAGATCAGGGGAGTTCTTGTCGAAATGGTCGAGTTGGAGAGGTATATCGATGAGTTTGATTTTTTCTTCCATATTGTTTTTGGGATACGTAGCATTTTGAACAGCTACTTAGTGTCTTTAATTTAACGGTTTTGTCGCCACCCCGGAGGATTCTGTCTTGCGGGGTGAGCAGGATGAATCAGGCTTCTTCGGACATTGCTTTCGATTTGGAGCCGAGGTAGCCGCCATGGTGCCGCAGGGCATACTGTGAGGCGGTAAATTCTATCGCTTCCATTGTCGAGACGACGAGGATATCGCCTATTACTGTCATGACAGTCGTGGAGGTGGTCGGTGTCAGTCCGAGGGGACAAACTTCCGGTGAACCTCCGGTCGCGAGGACGATGTCGGCTTCTTCGGCGAGGCGCGAGTTAGGGTCTCCGGTGATTACAATCATCGGCAGATCGGGATATAAACGGCGTGCCAGGGCTGTCAGTTCGACAATCTCGCGGGTTTTTCCGGAATTGCTGAGCAACAGCAGCAGGTCGTTCTCGCGCAGTATGCCGAGATCTCCGTGCTGGGCTTCGGAAGGATGGAGAAATACGGCGGGGGTACCTGTCGAGCAGAACGTTGTCGCTATGTTCATGGCGATCTGTCCGGCTTTACCCATGCCGGAGGTAACGAGTTTTCCACCCTGTCGGTGTACTCTCTCGATTATGAACTCGATAGCCTGCGCGTATGCGTCGGAGAAAGGGATGGCGGCGACGGCGCGGGCCTCGGCGTTCAGTATTTCGGCCATGCGGCTCTTTATATCGATTTTTTTCATTTGAAACTGTGGAATGGGGTCTGATTGAGATGCGCTTCCGGAGTCGTTATAGCAGAGGGAGACCTTCGTAGATAGCTATCTCGCGGCGTGTTGTCTCGGGGAGAGGTTGGCTGCGGTGGGTGTCGGGGTCGTAAGAGACCATGACGGTTGTGGCATGGGATTTGATTTCGCCTGTGTTTTTCTCGCGCAGGAGCTGTTCGAGGGTGAAGCTCTTGTTTCCCATAGCAGTGCATCTTGTCAGCACCTCGATCTCCTCTCCATAGATAATCGGGGCCATGAAGGCGCAGTTGATATTGGCGATAATCCGGTCAACCTTCTCCCAGCTCATTCGTTTGCCATGAATGGCGGAGAAGTATAGGGCTTTTCCGGTGTCGTAAAAGGAGAAATAGACTGTATTGTTGACATGGCCGAGCACATCGACATCGTTGAAGCGAAGCTGTATGTCGGCGCGGTGGCGGAATTTGGTTATATCAATATTTTGCTGGTTGTTTTTCTCTTCCATAACACTATTTTCAATAGATGAGGCGGAGGTCGGAGATAGTCTCGGTTCCGACGGCCCGGTTTATTGCGCGTATGAGGGATTCGCGTGTCATGCTCAGCTCCTGTCGGAGGGAAGCGTTTCGGATGCAGACCGTCATGACCCCCCGGCAGACTGTCGGTCGCCCGCAGAGCGGTGCGAGGTGAGGTCCGAGGACTTCGGCCCAGGCGCTGACGGCCTTCGCTTCGTTCAACCCTCCTTCCATGTTGGCTTCGCTCAGCAACTGACGGAGTACTTCGCCGATAGACTGCGTCTCGTATCTTTTCATTATTCGGTCGGAATTAGGGTGAAGGTGCCGTTGCTCACCTCGAACAGTCGCGGAGAGCCGTCGAGGTGACGCAGGATTTCGTCGAGATGCTCGCGGTTGGTGTCGGTGATGAAAATCTGACCGAAACTTTCGGGACAGCTGACCATTTTCATTATCCTTCCGACTCGCGAGGAATCGAGTTTGTCAAAAATATCGTCAAGCAGAAGAATTGGTGTCAGACCTGAAATCTTGCGGATATATTCAAAGATGGCGAGGCGCAGGGCGATTGTGAAGCTCTTGACCTGTCCCTGGCTTCCGAGGCGGCGCATACTGTAGTCTCCTAAGGTTGTCTCCATGTCATCGCGGTGGACTCCTACGGAAGTGTAACCTAAGACGCGGTCTTTCTCGCGGTTTTCGTCAAGCAACTCCTTCATCTCCTTGCCGTTGAGCTGTGAGCGGTAGGAGACGGATGCTTTCTCGGCGCTTCCGGCGATTTCGGAATATATCTCCTTTAGTCGTGGGCGTATCGCTGCGATCCATTCCTTGCGGGCTTGGTGGATATAGGCGGCGCTCTCTTCGAGAGTATGTTCGACAGATTCGAAGAGAATAGCGTCGCGGAATCCGGAGCGGAGCATACGGTTTCGGGAGTCGAGAGCGCGTCGGTATCTGATGAGGGCACCGAGATATGCGGGGTCTGCCTGGGAGAGGACCATGTCGATAAGTCGGCGTCGTTCCTCGCCTCCGCCGGTGACAAGCGTCGAGTCGGAGGGAGTGACGGCGACTACCGGGAACTTTCCGATATGGTCAGAGATTTTGGGATACTCCTTGCCGTTCAGTTTAAGGGATTTACCTTTTCCTTCGACGATTCCGCAGGCAACCTTCTGGTCGGTGTCCGAATCGGCGCGGAATTCTCCTTTGACAAGCATTGAGTCCTCTCCGTGGCGTATCAGGGCGCTTTCGGGCATTGAGCTCATGGGGCGCGCCATACAGAGAAAGTTGACCGCCTCCAGGAGATTGCTCTTTCCCATACCGTTCATTCCCAGCAGGCAGTTGACCCCTTCGGAGAACTCGAGCGAGCACTCCGGGATATTCTTGAAATTCAGTATGTCAATCTTTCTGAGAATCATTTGGCGTCCTCTTTTTCGCCGTATGCGAGGTCTCCGGCGTCGCCGAGACCCGGGACGATGTAGCTGTGGGCGTTGATTTCCGGGTCGATGGCGCCGATCCAGAGGGTCGTGCGCTCTTCAGGGAAATGGGCCTTGACATATTCGACGCTCTGTCGCGAGGCGATGACGGAGGCAACATGTATCTTGGCGGGCGTTCCCTTGGTGAGTAGGGCGCGGTANCCCAGTTCCATTGAACTTCCTGTCGCGAGCATCGGGTCGACGAGGATAAGGGTCTTCCCTTCGATCGAGGGGGAGGCGAGATATTCGACGAGCACATCGAAGGAATCCCCCTTCTCCTTNTATCGGCGGTAAGCGCTGACGAAAGCGTTTTCGGCGCGGTCGAAGAAATTGAGGAAACCGTGGTGGAAGGGGAGNCCGGCGCGCAGGATAGTCGCTATGACGATCTGTTCGTCGGGCACCTGACAGACGCAGGGNGCGAGCGGCGTCNGGACCGTTTCGTCGCGATAACGCATCCGCTTGGATATTTCGTAGGCCATTATCTCCCCTATACGGTCGAGGTTGGCGCGGAAACGCATCGGGTCGTGCTGTATATCAATATTGCGGAGCTCCATCATGTAGCGGCTCACGAGCGAAGGAGTATCGGCGAAATTTATGACTTCCATGGCATTATGCAGTTTGTAGGTGAAAGGAGGAGGGGAACNCTCAGGAGTCCTGTTATTACGGTGCGCAGGGTGGCGCGCCGGGTTTCACAAAGATAATAAATTCCCTGTTAGGAGTCGTTGTCTGAAAGGATATTTTTTGAGAAAATATCCAGTACGTTGNTGCGGTCNNCCTCCAGTTCCCTTTTGAGGTCTTCGAGAGAAGGGAAACGACGCTCGTCGCGAATACGGGCGATTAGTTCGAGCCNNAGCTCTTTCCCGTAAAGGTTGCCGTCGAAACCGATTATATGGGCTTCGATGGTGGAGGGTAGATTCTCTGCGACNGTCGGTCGGGAACCGATGTTGAGCATGACCGGAAAACGGTGTTGCTCTGACTCCCTTTCTGCGGATGAAGACTCTGCGGATANTATCTTCTCTCCTGAGGGAAGGAGGNNGATACGGGCGGCGTAGACNCCGGGAAGCGGGATGAGGGCGTTCGGGGCAGGGGTGAGGTTGGCGGTCGGGAAGCCGAGNGTCCGGCCTAACTGCTGACCTTTGACTACTGTNCCCTCTATTTCCGGCGCTCTCCCTAACAACCGNGTGGCTTCGGCAATGTCGCCCCTTTCCAAGGCNCGTCTCACTGCGGANCTGCTCGCGTCCGGGAGTTCCGGCCCGACGACTATCTCCACTCCCTCCTCGTTTCCTATGCGGCGCAGGTCATCATGGGTCAGTGAGCGTCCGTCGTGNCCGAAATGGTTGTCATATCCCAGGAGAATCATAGAGGNGTCCAGGTCGTCNCGCATACAGCGGATCCATTCGCGGGCTGANATGGCGCTCAGTTCGGGGGTGAAGGGGAATATGACGACGGCATCGGCTCCGGCTTCGCGCANGAGCTGTTGCTGGCGTTGCNGGCTCAGNAGNCGTCGCGGCGCGCGGGCCGGGGCGACGACTTCGAGCGGATGCCGGTCNAAGGTGACTGCTGTCGGGATGAGGCGGCGNTCGCGACAGAGATCGCGCAGAGTGGCGAGCAGAAGCGTGTGGCCGCGGTGNACGCCGTCAAAGGTGCCGATGGTACAACCTCTATTCATNCTCTNTCCTCCCCTCCGGGGAATTCGTCNCCNTCTTGGGCAGCGAGCATTTGCGCGCGNGTCTGCAGGAGGAGTCCGGTNTAAGCCATCATGTTGTCNTGGGGAGTGTCGCCGACACGCAGGGCGTGCATACCTATTTCAGCGGCGGCGCGNCAGTTGGCCTCGGAATCATCAAGCATGAGNGTCTGNTGTCCCGAGAGGCCGTAGCGGCGCAAGACAGTCTCGAAGATATGCGGATCCGGTTTGCAGGTCAGTTCCTGGAAGGAGAGNACGAGTCCGTCGAAGTAATCCTGAATATNTCCTCCTTCGGCGCGGAAGGCGCGGGCTATCCAGGAGTTGAACATCACGGGGTTGGTGTTCGACAGGGCGAAGATGCGGAAACCGGCGAGCCNGAGTTCGCGCAACCTTTGCAGGCGCTCTTCGGGGATGCGGACGAGGAAAGCGTTGAAGGCCTCGGTCAGNTGAGTGTCGGTNGGGGTCTTACCGCTGTTTTGCGCGCATTCGGCCCGTAGCAGGTCGAAAAATTCACCGGCAGTGAGATGACCGGTTTCGAGTCCTAAGAAAGGTTGTTTCTGGACATACTGTCCCAACAGGTCGTTGACATTGCGCAGACCGAGCGCCTCCAGTTGGTTTACCGCCCGGCTGCGGTCGAGGTCTATGACCACCCCTCCCAGGTCGAAGACTATATTTTGGATTCCGAGAATCCAGTTGTTGTTGCTCATATCTTGCTGATCAAAAGAATTTTTAAAGATAAAAGTCCGGAGCACCTGCCCCGGACTTTNAGACCCCATTCCTTATGGACCGGGGTCTCAGTATCAGATGGAGAGACGGCGCAGAGTGGCGACAAGTTCCGGGTTGATGGGTTTGTCGNTCTTGATTGCCTTTNTGAAAGGCACATAAACGATTTCATCGTTCTTGATGCCTATCATGACGTTTCGCTGGTCNTCGAGCAGCGCATCGACGGCTGCNGCGCCCATACGGGAGGCCAGGATGCGGTCTTTGGCCGTCGGGGANCCGCCNCGCTGGAGGTGACCGAGGATAGAGACGCGCACATCATACTCCGGGTATTCCTCCTTTACGCGCTGGGCCAGCCCCATGGCTCCNCCTGTGATAGGACTTTCGGCGACAAGGACGATGGATGAGTTCTTCGATTTGCGGAATCCGTTCTTGATCAGTTCGGAGAGCTGGTCTACCTTAGTCGANATTTCCGGGATAATGGCGGCCTCGGCTCCGGCAGCGATGGCTCCGTTGAGAGCGAGGAANCCGGCGTCGCGCCCCATGACCTCGATGAAGAAAAGACGTTCATGGGATGTCGCCGTATCGCGGATTTTGTCGACGCATTCCATAATCGTGTTCAGGGCAGTGTCGTAGCCGATCGTGGAGTCGGTGCCGTAGAGGTCATTGTCGATAGTGCCGGGCAGGCCGATTATGGGNACGTTGAACTCATTGCCGAAGATACGCGCGCCGGTCAGCGAGCCGTCGCCGCCGATAACGCAGAGGGCNTCGATGCCGCGACGTTTCATCACATCNTAGGCACACTGACGTCCCTCCTCGGTCTGAAATTCTTTGCAACGTGCGGTTTTCAGGATAGTTCCGCCGCGCTGGATGATATTTGAGACGTTCTGCGTCGAGAACTCCTCGATTTCGTCAGCGATCAGACCGCGGTAACCGCGGTAAATGCCGAAGACTTTGAANCCGGAGAAGATAGCGGAACGCGTGACGGCGCGGATAGCGGCGTTCATACCCGGCGCGTCGCCGCCGGAAGTAAGGATACCGATAGACTTTATATTCATAATGAGCTCTTTGAAATTCGAAAANGGTNTAAGACGGGGTGTAAGAGTGTGACCATACATAGCCGCGCAGAGGGTGTGNACGGTCTCCCCTTAAATATACAACAAAAAACGAATCTTCAAGTTCTGACAAGGCTCCTGCTAAGACCCTGTCCCAAAAGAAAGTTACCTATGATCTCGCAGAAACGAGCGAGTCTGGCTGTTAACATTTNTTTTGGNANGGGGTCTTAGAGTGTGTTCTCNCAGGGGAATCACCGGAAATTATCCGAAAATGTCCGAGTGAGAGCCTGTCTCAAGTAAAAGAAGTACCAGCTCTTGGTCATTCTGTTTCCAGACCATCAACCAATCTGGTTGGATATGACATTCCCACGCCCCTTCAAATTCTCCGGATAAACGATGTGGCTTATATTTGGGAGGTAGAGTGCCGGTCGTAGTCAACAATATTATGGCGTCTTTTATCAACTGTTCGTTGAGGCCACGTTTGAGACATCGCCTGAGTGATTTTTTGAATCGGTTGGTACGGACAATAATATAACTCATATCCCCAGATCATTGAAAAGATCTTCTACCGATTCGAATCGTGCNGTTTTNCCNTCCTTGACTTCCNGNAAGGCTTGGCGTAATCCTCCTTGGGTGGACGNTTTTTTATTGCGTGTCGGGGCTATCGAAACACCATCGATCGCAGCCAATATTTTCTTCAGGTGCGGCAGGATGGATTTATTCTCAATATTTATGGTCAGCTGTGTCATTATGGTGTGTGGGGTTATTGTCAGCAAAAATAACAAACATTCGNCTAACTTCAAAATTATTAGGGGTCAGAGGGGGGCATNCCTCGTGTAGCGACTGACTGCTTTAAGCTCCTCGAAGTTAAGGCGCAGGGTGCGGGAGAGCGCAGAATATCAGTTCCTCTTCAAGATAGTGCCACGGAGCAAACCAAAGGTCTTTCTCTTTTAGAATCTTGCGCATTTCCATATAGTCCTCATTTTCCAGGATAACTGTAGACTTGGTAGCGGAATAGGCTCCTATTCTGCCGGATTTGATCATCAACTTTTCCAAACGTCTTAAGCCTTCTTCGAAATCCTCTGCTTTGTTAAACAGGATCCTNATNTCTTTTAGGGTCTGAGTTATCTTATCTATAATTTTTAGACGCGGTTCGCGCAACTGCCTGAAATTGTTAAGGTCATAGGATTCAATCGTATTGACACTCTTTACATTTTCCGAATCCAAGGCACGGATTCTTCCGTCTTTCACATAGAAATAATCTTTAGGATCATCGAAGTATGGATTTACCAAAGGTTTGACAGTCGGATCCGCCTCCTTTTTATTCGAGTTGCAAACATTCAGGCAGGGCAACATATTACCCCATTCCAATACTTTCTCCGGATATAAGCTCTTAGGATAAAAATGCTCTATAGTCATATACTTGCCTTCCTCGTTGAGCCTTGTTTCCGAAAAGGCGCACTTACCGTATGAACTTCGCAACAAAATCTCCTTAAGTTCGGGAATATCCCATACCCGGGCTTTCGGATTAAGCATGAACTTCTCCGTCTTTTCCTTTACGAACTCATCGGTAAGAAAATCAGGACGTTTCGGCAGCGTCAGTCTTATCATCCTTTTGCAGCCTCCAGCTGATCTTTGTCTATATCCAGAATCTCTGCTTCTGCACTTCCCGGATGGAGCATTTTTTTCAGTTTTTCGTAAGCCTTAAGTCCTTTATCCACATCTTCGGAGTTCATTGCTGATTCAAAAGCAGCTCGGGCTTCCTCATATTCCTTAGGACGCGTGTCCGCTCCCATATCCATCAGTTCGTCAAGAATCTCTTCGACGCTCCAGCCCTGGAAAGTCTGCGCGGGATATGACTTAACTTTCGTTACCCCCTCCTCGTTGCGCAGGATGAAGAGATTGAGGTCGGACAGGGATTGGATTACCAGTGGCGAATGAGTCGTTACGATAAATTGGGTCTTGGGGAACATCTCGCAAAGGTCTCTCATGACCCTGCGTTGCCATTGCGGATGGAGGTGCAGGTCGATCTCGTCTATAAGCAGGACGGCGGGTTCGTGAAGAGGATTCTCCGAGTCCGGGTAACGGTCGAAGAGCTTTTTGATGAAATCAAAAAGCCAAGCCATCATGCACTGATATCCATATCCCAGCTCCTGGTAATTGAATTCTCCGTCTTTGGTTTGGAAAAGGATAGATGAATGCAGCTGGTCATCGACATAGACGCGGTAATCCATGACTTCCGGAAGAATCTTGGATTCTTTCAGAAGTTTCTTTATAAGATTAATCCGTCGTTGGGCTTTACACTGGTGGGTAGCGTCTTTAGATGCGGTATGGAGCTGGAGCAACCATTCTTCGAAATTGATCAGTGGCGCATGGTTTGAGAAGAGCGTGTCGCAGGTAGTCTCCGAATTAAGGTTGCGTTTGGAATCGGCAAAACGGTTTACCCCGTAACCATAAATTACGAGCTGGTCCAACTCATTAGCATCGAATGTAACAATATCTGAACTCGGCGTATATCCCATATACACCGCTTTTGAAATGGTGGCCTTTCCGATCAGTTTAGTTTCCGGTCCGCATACAGCCGACCATTTACTCATTCTCAGGTCGGAGGCTGAATTATTAATCTTCAGGAAATGGAGATTGACGCTATAATCTTTCTCTCTCGAATTTTTCGGCCTATGACGTTCCACTACCTTTGGACGATGCCACACGGAATCTTTTGAAGGGACCGCAGTGTTGACCTGTTCTCCGACATTCACCGTAAAGGTCGGGACATATTGTATGATGTCCACCCCATGACTGATGTTCTCAGGAGGTGGGGTAGTATCGTTGATGGTATTGCGTACCGGCTGAAGGTTCGCGATTATCTTTAGCAGATTCGTCTTACCCGTACCATTATCTCCAAGGAAGATTGAAGCCTGCGGAATCCCCTGGCGGTTATACGCGGACCTGGACCCACAAAAATAGAACTTATGATTTCCTTTAAAGGACTTATAGTCGTTGACTTCCAGAAGACTCAGATATGTTGACATAAGCGGGGTAAAACTACTTATCAGTTTCAATGGCTATGCAAATATACCACAAAATGCGGAATATGTCGCCCGGCCGTTAACATTTCTTGTGGGATGGGGTCTTAGAAACTGTTTTTAAGGAAAATTGCTTTCGATTGCGGAGGGTTTCAATTGCAGACGTCCGCCGGAGCGGACGTCTGATGGGGAGTGGGAGCGGGTTATTTTGCGAGGGAGCGGTATATACGGAGGTGGGTGTCGACAACCTTCTCGATTGAGAAATCCCGCTCGGCAAATTCGCGGCTTTTTTTTCCCATCCGTCGTCGTAGTTCCGGATCGTCAATAAGTTTTTTCAGAGCTTCTGCAATCTGCTTCGGACTCTGTGGTTCCACAAGGAATCCGTTGACACCATCCTCCACAACATCGCGGCATCCCGTCGAATCGCAGGTCACAATAGGGCGCCCGATGGCGCTCGCCTCGATGAGCGATTTCGGCACCCCTTCCCGATAATATGATGGGAAGGCCATGATATGGCTCTTTTCCAGGAGTTGCTTGACATCGTTACGCTCTCCGAGCCAATTGATGTATTCGCCATCGCAATGCTCCTTCATGTAGTCTTCGGTGATTCCGGTCTTGTTCGGCGTCAGACGACCACACAGCAGGAACCTTATCTTCCCTTGATATTGGGGTTTGAGCATCTCGGCAGCCTCGATGAGGTCGCAGACACCTTTTTCGCGAACCATTCTCGCAGTGAAGATAATGTTTATTACCTCCTCTTCCGGTTCCGGGACGTAGGCGAACTCTTTCAGGTCAATTCCGGACCCTTTTGTGAACTCCAGCTGATCCTGGACAATGACACGCCGCGAAAGAAAGATCGACTTGTCGTCATTATTCTGAAAAATAACCTTCACCTTCGGACGGCTGTTGGCATACTTCATCACTTTCAGAATAGCCCTGGTTTTAGCCGTCAGTTTTCCGGCGTTGAAGAGTCCACCCAGTCCGCTGACCGCGTTGACAATACCGTGGATATGTGTCAGGCGGGCAGCGAGGCCTCCCCAAAGCATATTCTTGATACCGACATGATGGACCAGTTCAGGTTGTTCCTTGCGATAGAGATTGAAAAGGAAGAGGAAAGTCTTCAACTCCTGCGTCAGGTTCATGCCGGTCGGGTTTATCGGGAGTTCGACCATCGGGAAGCCGAGCGCCTCGACCTCGGCGCGTCGCCCTGTGTCTTTAGTGAGGATGACGACATCGAACCCCGCTTCTTTGGCTGCGAGGGCGACAGGCTTGCGGTGGGAAAGGAAAAAGCGATCCTCGTTTACCACCATATATAGTTTAGGTGTATGCATATATTATGCCGGGGGTAGGAATAATGTTGAATGTTGGAAAGATAAATTTTGTAGATCGGGTTTAGACCGGGTCTTATACGAATTGTCTTAGTTGCTTTTTAATGTAATATATGGCAATTGACCTGTATGGAGTATAGGCCGGGAAGTATTCCGTTTGATTTGTCTTGGGATTAAGATAGGGAATGCGTTCACTCATAGTGGAAAACTTCCTGAGAGCATTTTCCCACCATCTGCGAGAGGTCCCATTCTTTTTTGCAGCCGTCGTAATTGCCTTTATGACGGCTGCCCTGTTCATCATAAGATAAGGATGATTGAGATTGAGTACATTTTCAGGATGCTCCATCTTTTCCGGTCCTATCTCATTCTGGAGTTCCACCTTTAAGATTCCCGGATGTCCCTCATCCCAGCCCGGCTTATTCTCGTTCAGCCAGTTTATCTCCCTTTGATCAGGATGATGATCAAACGTTTTGTTAATGAGAATTCTGCCTGCATCATCTTTTTTTATGTTGGTGACGTAAGAGAAATCCGCGGATATATCAGGTTTGAAGATATTGAGATGCAGCACTCTGGAACCCTTTCTATGGTCACAATGGGAGGAATACATAGACGCCTTGGAATGCGTTCCGATCTTGCCGATGAATCCCGGACAACATGCTGTTAGATTGTCGTATCTCATTCGTTCGGCTGGAGTCGTCAACAGCTTCCGCGGATAAACGTGTTCAACGTGCATAGTGTCCGTTCGATGGGTAGCAGCATGAGAATCAGAGTTATCACTTTGACTGTTGTTGTCAAAAGGATCTTCACAAGGAATTCTTCTTTCGCAGTATGCGCAAACGAAACCACCTTCCTTTAGCAACGCGAACTTAAGTTCCGGAGTGGCTTGGAAATCGGCTCCCGGAGTCAGCCTATGCTCCTGCCACTCGATAGGTTCCGGACCTTTATTTACAGTTTGCATGGGTCGCTTAGATAGCCTCTTAGATAGAGGATATGTTGAGAAGTGTTTCAGCCTCTGTTATGTCAGGCAGATACTCACCGAACCGTTTCCTTAGGTCTGCTATCATTTCGCGGGCCTTTTCTTCCTCTCCATCATCAATAAGCTGAAACAGTTCTTCCAATTCCTTCTGGGTCTTGTTATCGCGTATTGACAGTCCTAATAGACTCAGAATAGAATTGACATCTAAGCCGAAGGTATGAAACTTAATCGCTGTTACATCTCCGTTTTCGCCCTCCTTACGCATAAGCACAACCTGATTATCCGCTGAATTTTCCAAGCCGCTCATTACTCGCGGAGCATGCGTTGTCAAAATAAACTGTATATTTGGGAATGCGCTCCTGAGACCTTGTATGACAGTCGCTTGAAGGGACGGGTGTAGATGCAGGTCGATTTCATCTATCAGGACAACACCTTTTGTATGTAAAGGAGCATCCTTACCATATAGTTCTCCATTCAGAAGAAGAGATCGGAACGCCAGATTAATGACGATATCGATTAATCTCCGGTAGCCATCGGGAAGCAGATCGTAAGTTGTAGTATTACCGTCGATAGTATCGATAAATATCTCATTTAGGCTGACGATGGGTCTTATTCCCTTGATGATATTACATCCGTTCGGGCCCAAAGCCCTCTCGATTGCGTTCTGTACACCTTCGATTTCCCAGGTGCGCTTATTGGTTTCGGCCAGCACGGAGATTCGTTTCCACCAATGGGCAGCAAGCCCTCCTCCGGTCAGACACTCCAGATAACCTAAAGACGGTTGAGGAGCGAGAGACAGGAACCTGTTCTTATTAACTTTCTTATCCACATGGGTATAAACCGTGGAAATGGAGTCGAACAGAGGTAGAGGGTAACGGCGTATAGACTCTCCGTTTTCCTTATCATACATATTTCGGCTCAGAAACTGACCCAGATTTCGTAATGGGATTAGACCGCTGATTAAATTCCGACTGTTCTTGGGAGAATTTTTCCTGACGAAAAGCTCTTTATCTCCGATCTCACAGAGGTTTGCCTCTCCGAACATATCATTACGCAGGGAGAAGCCTATTAGAATGGGTTGGATAGGTGCGGACCAGTCTTCCCGAATGACCCTTCTGAAATCCTCATTGGAAGGTGATTGCCAACGGGTATTGTCATCGCTGAATCCGGAGAAGAAAGAGCTGAGCGCGAACTTTACCGCCTTTAGAAGCGACGTCTTACCGGAGGCATTATTACCTACTAAGAGGGTTACTCCGGGAGTGAAGTTCATCTCAAAATTCCTGAATCCTCGGAAATTCTCAATCGAAATTTTTTTCATAAGTATGGGGTCCTATAAGTATGGGATCTTAGAGGTCTGGGAAGAGGTTGCCGAGGCGTTCGTCCCATTCGTCGGGGGTGAAGTGGCCCAGTCCGCTTGCGGGATAGAAAGTCAGTTCACCGAAATAGACGCGGTCGCCGACGCTGTACAGATCGACCCGCACAAACGGGAATCCTTTTGACAGCTTAGTGGCAATCTCAATCATTTTTTCCAGATTCTTCGGGCGAGGAGCCGGCTTGTCAGCGTTCTCACATGCCTTATTAAGTCCGCGGAACGGCTGATGGTTCCAGTCCATATCGTAGAAATCTATCGTCTCCTTCGTCGAACGGTTTCCTATCATCTGACAATAGACCGGTTTCCCGTCGAAACAATAGAACTTGTAGTCCGGTAAATCCTTGTTTTCTCCATCGCTTATAAGCTCCTCGATAATGACTCTTCGAGGAAAACCGTTCTCGTAAGCCCATTCGCGACCGGCGCTCTTCTTTGCTTTCGGGGCCTTGAACCAATCTTCGATCCGGCGGTTAAGCTCCTCCTCGGTGATACTGTTCTTGTCGCGGCATACGAACACCTCGTTGCCCCCGCCTCCGTCAGTGGTCTTGGCGACAAACCGTTCCGGCAACGCCTTGAAATCTACCCGTTCGCCCGCATTGAGAACTTGAAGGACAGGAATCAGCAAATCACCGAATCCTTTCTCCTTTATCAGCGAGCGCACCTCCAGCTTATCCGTAGCTCTGAGCATCTGCGGATTCCGGTAACGCAACTTATAGAGCTGCATCTTTTCTGTGAACCGGCTCGGATTTTTCTTGTCCAGCTTTCTCCCGGTATGAATCCGATACTGTAGCGGAATCATGACCGAATCCGGAATCCAGTTCAACAAAGCGAGAATCCACATCCGAACCCGACGTGAAGCCAGTAGTTTCTTATAATTCATTCTATCAGAAAGAGGTTAGAAATTCTTTTATAAATTTCATGTGATAGTCCTGTAATAAAGAATAAACTCAATTATGTGGTTTAACTTCAAATGAGTTGTTTAAGGAGAGTCTCTAATTTTCGGGCTATTATATCTTCTTGGAATTTCTCTAAAGATTTTGGTGCCTCTTCTTGAAATTTAGTTATAAGCATTTCGTCGGATAATAGCGTTTCTAATTTGTCAGCCAACGAATTAAAACTTCCGGGAGTGCAAAGCAAGCCATTTTTTCCATCATCTATTATTTCAGCCTGCCTGCCAATAAAATCACAAGCAATAGCTGCACACCCTTGGGACATAGCTTCAACAAGAACTAAACCCCAGCCTTCATATCTACTTGAGAGGCAATATATAGCTGCTTCTTCATATAGTTTTTTTATATTTTCTGTGAAAGGAATGAATTCAATACTATCTTTATTTTCAACTAAAGATTGAAGGTATGAGAGGGTGGCTTCCGAGGCATTGCCAACAATATTTAGCTTCCAATCAGTATGCTTAGGATAAACTTTATTCCATGCTTGAATCAGCAAATCGAAACCTTTGTAGTACCAACGATCAACGCGTCCCACACTTAGAATAATTTTTTGTTTCTTTGCTGAGATAGGTTGAGTCGGGGCTAGGAATAGAGGATTATGAAGGACTGTGACATTATTAAATTTCTTTGAATTTAAAATTTCTTTATCTCGATTAGTCAGTACTGTAATATAGTCATACAGTCGGTTTGTGTAAAAATGAACGATTCGTGATTTTAGAGGTAAACGGACATTTAAAGGTCGTTCTAAGGCTGTATGGGTGGTATAAACTATTGGTATTTTTCGCTTAATGCTCCATGTCGCTAATCTTATGGGAAAGTATAGATAATGTAGCACCTCGACAATAATTTGGTACTTATTTTTGAGAATTAGTTTGCGAAGTCGAACTATATCGTTCACAATGGGTATGTGTTTTAGAAACACGGATTGTAATACAGGAAGGTGTACAATCTGAACTTTTGGTGATGGTTTATAGATTATGGGCGCATTATTAGGTAAAAGTATATCTACGGAATGGCCTAATCTGATAAGACCATTTGCCCAGCTCACACATACTCTTTCTGCACCTCCGTACGCCAGAGAGGGGCATACAAATAATATTTTCATGAGAATAAAATACTAGAGAAATTACAATTTATAATTTTATTTTCAATGGTTCGGTAAATTTTAATATTTCCGCTAGAAAGTCTTAAAACATTACCAATTGATTGAATATAAAACAATAGGTACCAGTATGAGTAATCAATTCAGCATTATACACCTCACAATTCCATCTTATAATGGTGCTGAGGGCAATAACGAGCAGATTAAATTCGAGGTATGCTGAACCCCTAACCTCAAAATTAATAGTGGGGTGGGATAAAGCAATACGGAAAATGGTGGCTGCAAACGCATCTCCTGTCTGAATTTATCTAAAACCTACCGTATTATTGTATTGAATACTTATAATACCAGAGATAATCAGCGGGATTTCTTGGATTTAGTATGGAATTTGCCCGAAACGGATTTCTTCCTTTTTTTCAATTGTCCAACAGCTGCTAATTTTTTATTTCTCGGTTTGGAAGCTGAATTGACAATGGGAATGGGTTCTGATTTTGCAGTGGATGTCGAAAGAGGAAGTGTCTCTTTCTTTTGTACATATGAATCTTATGTAGATGTATCAACATTAGAGGTGACCGATGAGAGGCCAATAGGGCAAACCTGCTGGTCATACATCCCCGGACCGCTATAACGGAAACCTAAAACACCATTGTAGAGTTCTTTGGTCCCTATATCATTCTGCGTCAGATTTCTATAAGCGAAAGAAACTTCCGTCAGATTACCTATTCTGCAAATCTGATGGGGATAGTTCACCTCCACTAATTCAGCCACGAAGCGACGGCAAACATCCCGATAGATTGTTTTCTTATTCTTTTTCTCGCAAGCCTCCGCAGGATCAAGCAGAGAACTCCAGCGCCCCGTTTCTGTACGGCTAAGGAACAGAAGCGGCACGCCCGTGTTCTTCTCCAGACTCTCTCCCAACTCTTTGCTTTTCTTAAGCCATTTCCGGTATTCATCCAGGAGAGAGGTATCATTGGCCGGAGAGTCAATGATACTTGCGGCGTACCGCACATATTGTAGAAAAGAGGCTTTCAGTATATCGGGGACACTTTTCTGACTTTCCGCCATTGAACTCCAGATGCGCAGAGCATCGGTCGTCTGACTGCTCTCCAAAGAATCCCGTCCGGTGTAGCGATAGAGATAGAATAACTTACGGGCAGCCATAAGATCTCCGTTGTTGTCCCGCAGGATTTTCAGAATCTTTTCCGATTCCCTGACCTCCTCGGTGGAAAGATTTCTATATTTATCTTTAAGAGACTCCGGAATATAACCCGTGTCTTTAGAGGTCAGCATCATTGATACCGCCTGATGCCCCAGCATCGCCTGTGATCTGGAATCATCGGAAATCTCATGGAATCCGGTGATAAGAAGTTTGATAGCATCATTCCGGTTCCCGATAAGTTTGGAAAATCTGGAACTGAGATTAGTTATCTGACTTTTAGTATAGGAGTTTGATAACTCTTCCGATTCCTCTAACGGATCAAGGAAGTCGTTTCGGATCTCCATAAGGGAACGAATCTCAGCATCCGTCAAAAGCTCCTTCCCTTTTAATCGGCGAAGCTCAGCAATATGTTCGATCAAGGATGTCGTCAGTTCCGCTCCACTGATATAGCCGTATGAATTGTTTCCATTTACGGCTTCGTTATATTCTTTGAACCGTTCAATACCCTGATGACCGATATAGAGAATATCCTGAATCAGATTCTCACGTTCCTCTTGCGTCAAGAGATTATCTTTACGATGGAGATATGTTGCCTTTTCAAATCGTTTCCAGAATACCCCTGCTATATGATAGCATAGATCCTCAACCGACTCGGCGGTGAAGATATCCTCTATAATTTTCCGGGCATCTGTAAAAAGCTTATCATCCGGCTTTCTATCCGTTTCGCTGGCATACTCGAAAAGGAACCGGGCCTTATGTATTTTCCAAAACTCTCTGTCGGGATATTTCTCTATGAGCTTATTGAAAATAAGAATGACGTTTGCGGCATTCCCTCCTTTTTCAAGAATAGCGTTGATAAGGGGAGAGACTCTGTCTTTGAAGTTTTTTCTCGGATTAGTTCTGTCCGGATCATTGGATTGCCATGACTGGGAAGTCAGCATGGAGCTGAGAATTGAATGGAACATCTCTTCGTCTGACGACGGAAGAGTATCAATCAGCATCAGAGTGATGTCAGCAATCTGAGAAGACCAGGCAGGTCTCCAGCCGTCAAGAATCTGAGAAGCGAACGCGCCATATCTTGGAGCATAAAGAGATGAAGAATCAACGGCAGTTCCTTCCTCAGCAGAAATCTTTATAAGATGGCTGACCGCATCGGCATCTTCAGCAGAAAGGGATGAAGGGAAGAAATCATGTCCGGACTTATCCCATAGTTTGCGGAGCGCATTGATATCTATCGCCTGGGAATTTGTGAAGTAATAGATGAAGGCAATCAGCCCTACAGTATCTTTCAGTTCCTGACTGGAAAGTGTATCAAGCCATTTGGTTGCGTATGAATCCTCCGGCAGAATATTCAAGTTAGTTTTTTGACGCGCTTCTTCCGTGAAGCCGTATGGATAATTGATCATTTCCGGGAACTGACGTCCCCGTCTTGATTTCATTATCTTCCCGATAATCTCCGCCGCCTCCTGCCTGTTGATGACATCAGCGAATGCTTTGGTGAATTTATCATTGAATGCATCTTTTTCCCTTTCCGAAACTATATAGGAGTCGAGATAGAGGATATTGGGTTCGTTACCGGAATTTTTCAGGGTCGTGATGTGGGTAATCCGCAGAAATAAGGCAGGGATATTTTGTCGGGTCAGGTAATTTTTGAGATTGGAATATTCATCAGCATTCAGCTCCTTGTCATCGGAAATCACGAGCCAACGCTGTATGCCGGGCAGATTCTTGGAGAGATGTTGCGCGAGCTGCTTTATTTGCTCAGGGGTTTTTGCCGGATTCCATCGGGAGACCCATAGAGTTATTACGTTACGGTCATTTTCCTGCTCCAGGTCGAATGCCATACGCCTGACGAGAGTGGATCCTCCGGCGCCGGGCAGATGCCGTATGAAGAACTCGCGCGAGGCCATAGAACTCAGCCCCTCTTTGAGGGCTCTGTAGAAGCGACGATACCTGTTTTCCTCTCCACGGGGAAAGACGTCATACTGCTTTCCAAGCTCACTCTTTGTTATCAGTCTCCCTGCATAGAAATTATCCCAGAGAGCCTTCTTGATGTAGGTTTCGTCTGAGTCCAGGAATTTCAGCCCCCCGTCGAGAAATTGCTGACGTTTCCTTTCCGGAATGATATCCGATAAAGGAGAGGGTGATATCGGGAAAGAGTCAGCTCCATAGAGAGCGGACATAAAATCGCTCGCATCGGAAGATATTTCGCGCAACCCACCGACTTTATAGTCCTCTTCATCCAGCAAGGTTTCCATAGAATCTCCCGAGGATTCCGGAACAGAGAATATAAATGACTTTTCAGAAAGTTGCGAGTCGTCAGGCTCTGCAATCAGTCTCCATAAACCTGCAAGCGCTTCAAAACCCTCCTTACTTTTTTCGTTCAGGTCGAAAACAATAATATTTCGGTCGGGTAACTTATGAGCAGCCAGATGATTGAAAAGCTTGCGGGCATCCATTTTCGAGCCTGTCCCGTCACCCTTACGCATGAAAATCCAGTTTATAAGGGAGTCGGAGAGGTATTTCACATCTGTAAGGACATTGAGCCGCTCGGTGACTGTCTGATTCCATATCGGAAAAATAGAACCGATGGACGTCTGATTTCCGAAATCGAGAATGAAATTCCAATGGAATATCATCAGCGGTTGCAGAGCCTTTCTTAACTTCTCGGAAGGGTTGGCAGGTATAATGAGAGCGTAATAGGTTTGATTGCGGTCGGGTAGGGTGGGGATACCTAAGAGAGCGGATAGATCCTCCTTTATTTCCGTAGAAAGCTCCAGAGCGGTAGCGCGGTGCGTAATATATGGCAGAATCAATTGTAGGCGCTTTCCGATCTCCTTAAACTTAAGGAGCATATCGGTAGGCGTTCCGGCCGGCCATCCGGGAATATTTTGAATTTTATCAGTCAGGAATTCTATAAGCAGCGAAACACCTCTTTTGACATTTTCATATCCCTTAGTTTCCCTCTCCTTGTCCGTCCCGACATTTGAATGCGACTGCGGATTGTGGTTTCCGAAATCATCGATAAGAGCTTGCCAAGCATCAGCTGCGATACTTTTCGCACTTGGAATCAACGCATCCCGACATATCTCCTGAGCTTTGCTAAGGAGACGTGTCGAATTTAGAGCCTTAGGGTGGGCTGTATCAGTATATAAAGAATTATGACCTTCGGTTTCTCCTTTAATAGCGTATATAGTTGTTGTAGCGACCCCCTCGTAGAGGTGTCGGATTATTTCGTCACAGCTCTTCCAGGTTCGTTTCTCGTATATATTTCTTGAGAGATCTGAAACTTTCTCATTCAGCTGATATAGCTGGTCATCGTATTTTGGAGTGGGCGAGAGGGTCATGGATTATGGGGTTAAATAGTATTAATGGTTACCGAGGAAGAAGAAATTGTTTGTCAACATTGATGAACATATGGCCGTTTACCAATGATGCAAACAGAGGAAAACCGGATTTATACAAGGGTTTTTGTATGACACAATATATTTTAGACGCATCTGCTATGAGGAATAGATCAATAAAGGATTTTAAATGAACCGTTTTATCTACATCTTTAGTATTGAAATCCACATGAACTACTTCTCCTTCTATGATATAGACATAGGGAAGATTCTTGAGACTGTTAAGAAAAGTTGTACTGTCAGAGGTTACAAGAATTTTTTTGTATTGAGGATTCTGTTTATGAATCTCCTTTACATATTGAGTGCATCTATTAATTAGGGCTTGACGCTCTTCCATAGTTTTAAGAGTTGGGAAATTACCTTCTTCTAAGTCCCCTAACAGTTGTTGAAATCGAAAAGTAATAGATATATATTCTTTTGGAAGATTTACTCTGTGTTTGTCAATGGCGTTTTGTAGCAGCGGTGAAGGCTTGAACAGCTCCTTGAATAAATAGGGGAAGTTTTGAGGATAGGGATATTTCATGTTAGTATACACATGAACCTGTTGTTCCTTCCGACCATCTAAAAGCTTTTTTGCAAACGCCTGTTGCTCACTAAGGGATTCGTTATATGAGATAAAGACAGGAGTTGAGGAATTCGAGTTATAGGATATCTCATCTTTCTCTATTCTCCAATCATATTCATTGGGAATTAAGAAATCTGATAAATTATATGGAGAAACCCAATATGCTTTAAATTCTTTACCAACCTCCTTGCAGTATGCGTATGTTGAGATTAATCCTGATAGACGATCACCTAATCCACCATGATGGCGATGCCCGTCACACATATATATTATACGTTGATTAGATGCTGCTAAAGGTGGATTTGAGTTGTTATAATACTTTTTTAGATTTCTAAGGTGAATGAAATCTTTTAATTTTCTTCGAAATTTTTTGTAATAATAGTTCATGATATTAGAGCTTGATTATTTAATTAAAATAAGTGCTAAATCAACTACTTATATAATATTTTACTTGTTATCGGGTTTTATACAGGGTTGTTTATGATGATTATTCCTAAAAAGACTGAGTATAGCTTTCATATCTGCTTTAAGATAATTAGATCTCAACTTCACACAATTGACTCCAATTCTTAGAATACCCATACCCATTCGACGAATTCGATGACCAAAGGGAATATGTTTCATGGTTACTAGTCTGAGTCCATTCCTCATAATATAGTACTCGCGAAAGGGGGAATGATTTAGTACACGGTCTTTAGTTCCGTTGCCAAGTTCGTGCAAAAGTTTTGCATCTCTACACTGAATCATGCGATAACCTTTGCTTTTGGCTCGTAGGCACCATTCAAAATCTACACCGTCAATAAAGAAGTCTTCTCTCATTGGTCCGACTTTGTTTATAACGTCTACTGGGATTAGAGTGCCTGAGGCAATCATGTAGGAAACATCATTGAATCTTTCGGAAAGAGGAATTTTTTTTATACCAATTCCTTTTAATCTTATGCCGAAAGAAGGTCGGTCCTGATGATAAGCATCAATTGGGTTGATTCCGGTAGCTCCCGCATCTGTGACATTTAATCCGTTCAGCAGTTCATCTACCATTCCGTTATCAGGAATAGAATCCTGATCCATCAAAAGAATATGGGAGGCCTTGAGTTTCAAGGATAGATTGATTCCTTGATTTTGAGCTTTCGCAATACCCTTATTAGAATTATTTAATATGATGCTTATGTTTGGTTTTTGTTCGAGCTCTTTAACGAAATCTAAACTTTCGTTGCTGTTGTCAATGTAAATTATATGGGAGACTTGTGATTCTATAGAACGTAATTGTTCTATAATTCTATTCTTGGTGGGATTATATAAAACAATTATTGCAATAATGACTGATGAAGATGGCATGAAAATAGAGTATAGCTTTAAAAAAGTGTATATGGCGTCCAATAAAGATCAGCTTGAGATCTGATAAAAATATATTGGGTGTTTTAACCATTATTTTAAGTTCTGTCTTAATCCATCTTTAATACCTCTAAAGATTGAGAGTAACTTAGACCGTTTTGAATCTTCAATAAGTAAAATCAGGAGGGAGCGACGTATAATCTGGAATAGAATAGTACGCATGATGTATTTATAGGAGAGCATATCATGATACTCTTTCCAAACCCATAGTCTGTTTCTAATCTGATGATAGGTTCTAAAAGAAGAGTAGTTGGCTGTATATTTACTTAAGTAACCATTATTTTTAGGAGATCCAAATATTTGTACCAAATAGCTTGAAGGAAATAATTTAATTTTATAATTATTTCTCCTCAATCTATAACAGAATTCATTATCTACTTCATCTATGAATAGCTTTTCATTGAATCCTCCTACCTTCTTGAATGCTGATATACTCACAATAGACCCCGATGTAATAACATTACTTGTGCTATTGACACGTAGGACTACATTCTTAGATTTTATTTGAGGAGCATAGATCCCATACTGTAAATCCAAATTTTTCTCAACATTCGATTTAAATTGCGCGAAATCTTCCCATTCACTATCCTGATCCATCGTTAGGATATAGTCGCATCCTGTTTTATCAATGTAATGAAAAGCTTCATTCAGAGCTTTAGGAATACCCTCATTATTCCCTGTTCCCAACATATGTAATTTAGGATGGGTAAGAGTTTCTTTAATTTTTGGTGTTCCTCCTGGAGTGTTATCCCAAACAACGAGCATATCGAGATGTTCGAGATACTTTTCTATATTATTTTTGACGTCGGATAATATAGGATTATAAAGTATAACAATGCCGCCAAGTCTCATATTTGGTAAGTATTCAATTACAACATATATTGACGAATTCGGAATTCTCTATTGATATAGTTTTGAGATAGGAGTGAGTCATAAGGAGTACAACCTCCTTCTCCTATAGATGCATTTTTAGTTCCAATTAAGAACATAAGGGTTATTATGCCATACCCAATAGTCCGTTCGATTTGTTTGCGGGCTATTTTGAAATATATAGGAAGTGCAAGCATTATGGCAGAAGTACCATAATTTGCTATTCGAAGGATAAGTTCATTTGAGCAGCTAAATAAGTATATTAGGGTTCCAAACAGTAAAATATTACCAATACTTCTGTTTTCTTTGTATATTCCCAGAATCAAAGCTACATAAATAGCTGTTTTTATAATTGCACCGGTATTTGAGGTGAATTCTTGACCACTCATTTTATTTCCTACATATTTTTCATAAATCTCAATGGAGGAAAATAATGTTGAGAATTGCTGTTCCCAAAATCCTTTTATATATAAAATTAAAAACACTCCGCATATTGTTAATATCATCCAAGGTTTTAAGTTTATTTTTTTGACAAAATATAGTGGGATGACAATGAATGCAGAATTGTGAATCAGGAATGCCAATATGCAACAAAGTAAATAATGTGGTAAATTTTCTTCTTCTATATATCTTATTGAGTATAAGAAGACGGATATGGCTGCCGCCTGTCTAATCTGATCCCATGAATTGAATAGGATTCCAAAGAATAGAATTGAGAAAAATCCTAAGAAAAGACCGTTAATTCTCTTAAGACTCTTGTACCACATTAATATGGTAAATGCGGAAAAGGTTGCAATAACCCATGGAGCCGGATCTTTTACCCAATGAAAAATATAGACTAACAAAGCCATTGCGATTTCAAATCCATGCATCATACGTGGAAATCCGGCCATACCATACTCATGGAACTGAGTCGCGGCAGACTGTATATTATCGTAATAGTTTGGGTAATCATTACCTACATCCCATCTAAGGGCGGACATTAGGATAATAATACCTACTCCAAAGTATTGTCCTCCTTTCTTTAGATATATGAGTAATAGTGCTAGTCCAAATAGGCACCATACAGTAATCCAGCTCATATTGTTTATTTCTCTTTTATTATATTGGAGTATAAAGATAAGAGAGCACAATTAAAATCTATCTTGATACGTCGTTTTATCCTACCAAGTAGTGTGGGCGCGGGGTGATTGATAAAGCGAACAAAATTTGAATTATGAGTATTGTTTTTTTCGTCAAATATAAGATTGGGCTTGAAATTATATTTCCAAAAAAGGAAGAAAAGGCTCAGTTGATCCCGAGGCGCAAATTGAGTAAATATTTTCCACCATTCCTCATCAATTTTTCTTATCAAATCAGAATTATGCTTTCGTATGATAAAATTATTTTCAAAAAGACCTCTCTCTTTAGGATATTGATTCCTTTTCAGAAAATCAATATTCTTTTTTATTTCCAAAAATGAGCCTTTCCCAAATTTTATGCAAGCAATAGCATCCGTATATATACAGTTAAAATGTGGGTGTTTGATTCCATACCAAAGGGACCCTTTTTCTATACATGAGTTAATAGCATTATATATTTGTTTATCTGTAAGTATCAGATTTGCATCTAACCAGACACTCCAATCATACTCTTGCAACACTTGATGGGGTAAGAGTTTGGCGTATCTTGAGAGGTGAATAGGATTGGAATGATCTAAAGGAATTGACTTTATTATCCATTGCCCGATTTTAGTATTTTCCGGATAATCGTTGCTGAAGCATATATAGTCGAAATCCGGATCAATCACTTCATATTGAGGCAAGGAGTCATACCCTCCGGTAAGACTTGTGTATATGACTTTTTTGTTCTTCTTCATTTTAGTCAAGTTTTATCATATTACCAATTTTTATATCCCATTCTTCATCGGTGAATTTTCCCAAACCTGCTGCTGGGAAGAAAGTCATTTCTCCAAATAGAATTTTTCCTTGAATGTTATAAAGATCTATCCGAATAAATTTTGTGCCCTCCGCAAGCTTTCTCGCAATCTCAATCATCTTATCGAAATTTTTTGGTCGAGAAAATTGTCTATTGGGATTTGGGGGACAAATAACTTCTCCAAAGGGAAGTCGATTCCAATTTAAATCATAATAATTGGCTCCATGATTGGTTTGTCTATCAAAGTCTATTTTGAAAAATTTAGGCTCGCCATTGAAGCAGAAGAACTTATAGTCATTTAAATCCTCAGGATTATCTGCATTTTCAATATATTGTTCGGCGATAATTAGCGGAGGTACATTTTTATACGGCCATTCTTTAAATTCATCATAGAAGTTTCTTGAGAGCGATTTTTTCAATTTATCCTTTATTGCGTCCAGGTCAAATGTTTTTTTGTCATGAACTATAAAGACGCCGCCGCTATCATGTGTTAATTTGATGACAAATCTATCAGGTAGGTTGGTGAAATCAATATCCTCGATATTTTCCCATTTGGCCAATGTGGGGATGATGTTCTCATTTGTTCCTAACTTGGACTCAACCACCTCTTTGACGGCATCTTTGTCTACATATTTGCTATATATCGGCTTTCTATCATATAGTTTTAGCCATTGCAGTTTTTCATTGAATGTAGTCGGATTAGATAGATTTAATCGTTTCCCCATGAACTTATAAAATAAAATACGGAGATATATTTTATCTGAAAGTACAGGGCGCAGTCTGAGAAGACCGTTTATAAAACGATGGTTCATGTTGACGATTTATTTAATTGTTTTTAATACAGCTAAAACTTTGTCTCTGTGTGATTCACACTGTATATAGTTTTCGAGCATTCTCACTTTAATTCCTCGCAGAGCGGGCGACAGCAGTTTCATTCTGTATATTTTGTTTAATATGCGCCCTGGGATTGTGGTAAGTACCGACTTTATAAGCTCGGAGTCACTTTTATAATGCTTGTCGTTATTCTGTTTCAGTTTTGTTGAATCTGAAATTATATTATTTAATTTGGAAAGACGAATATTGAAATCTTTTGGTTCCACCAATGAAACCGCTGGGTTTTCATCACATTGACAATAGGGTATAAGCTTATAATTCAAGGTGTGCTCAGTGATATCGAGACTAACCATGAACCCCTCATGCCAAGTTCCTTTATCCGGTCCTATATCAAAACATAGATTTCCCAATCCATAAAAAATTGGTTTCCCTTTGTATTCTTCGAATCCACTGAAACAATGTTGATGATGATTTATAACGCAGTCTGCGCCTGCTTCAATAAAGAAACGATATGTCTCTACCATCCGTGAGGTTGGTAATTGATATCGTTCAATGCCACCATGAACAATTACAAGCACGACATCGGCAGAATTTTTAGCTTCTTTAATTTTGTAATATTGTCTGATTGGATTCAAAGGGTTTGCCCCTGGATTACTGGTATCAGCAACCGAGAATTCATGTTCGCAGCAATTTATGATTGCGACTTTGAGTCCGTCAGCAGCTGTGAAGTAGAATATCTGCTCCGCATCTTCGATATTGTTTCCAACGCCTACTGTGTTAATTTTTTCTGTCTCACATATTTTAAGAGTGTCTTGCAACCCAGTATCACCATAATCCATTATATGATTATTTGCCAATGTAACTAAGTTGAAGCCTGCATATTTGACAGATACTATTGTTTCGTCGGGTGCTTTAAGATTTGGACCGAACTTAGCTAATTTATCTGTGCCTTTAGTTATGGGTGCTTCCAGATTTACTATGGCTAAGTCATAATTGTTTGTGATATTCTTAATCTCATTAAAGAAGGAATAGTCATGCTTATCCAATAGAGTTTGAATTCTATTTTGGGGCGCATAATCTCCTGCGACAAGTATTTTCATCTGTGTAATAAATTTGATTTAATATATTTGATATCTTTTCGTTCTTTCGGAAAACATATTATTATTCCAAGATATATTATTGCGGAAATAATCAGTTGCCCGGCGGCAATCCAGTAATTGGAGGATATTGGCATTATGTAGGATAGCCCTATCAAAACAGCTCCTGCAATTAGAGCCGGCCCAATATTCTTAATCTGTCTTATTGGGCTAATTTTTACAAGATAGTATAAGGCGACCATATTTGCTGCGATCAGCTGTAGTCTGATTAGGGATCTCCAGATACATAATGTCTCGTATCCATATCCGATTGCTATAATGACGGTAGGAATAATACACGCAATGTGCGTCAGCTGGACAATTACGGATATTTTCGGTTTCCCTTTGGCTCGGTAGACTTCCCCTGATATATTGGCAAGGACAAGTGCTAAAGCTGTCGTTAATGCCCAAAGTCCGATAAACAAAGAAGCTTCATGCCATTTGGGGCCTAATAGGATTTCTGTTAGTAGGTTTCTATAGAGATAGAGGATAACACCTAACGGAACTATCAGAATGGAAATTATTTTTTGGAACTTCAAAAATACCCTATTGAATTCTTTCGGATCGTTCTGTAAGCGGGAAATAGCTGAAAATAAAATGGGGACAATCGCGGCAATTATCAAGGTGGTAAACTGCCCGACTGTATTCATGGATGTCCGATATAATCCTAAGTAATATCCATTCAACATCCTTCCGATTATGAAGATATCCACATAGCTGGTGGCCCAAAGGATGATTGATTCCATCATTGTCCAGCCGGTAAAAGCGAACATCTCTTTAAATAAATCCCAGTTATACCATATTTTGGGTTTCCATTTGGATTTAATTGTCAATATAATTGCATTCGATAGATTTGATGCTATCATTCCAATGATGAGCGCCCAATAACTCCGTAATAAAATTGCCGCAGGTATAGTGATTAATATGGGAATGCACAACCCTACTATTCTTACTATGAATAAAGTTTTGAAGTCTAATTGTCGTTTGTATAAAGCCATCTGTATGCTTGAGAAAGCTGCTAATGGAATACAAACACTCGCTATTGCAATGACATTACCATATCCCTTGTTTCCCACTGTTTCTGCAATCTGGGGAGAAAAGATACAAATGAGTAGCCAGATTGAAAGCGACAACACCAAGTTTGAAATGAAGGCTACATTGGTTGATCTGTACAATGACTGTTCGTCATCAAACTCATGTTGAATAATATATTTTTGAAAGCCGGCGTCTGTGAATAATTCTGCGAAACTAATTACCATGGTGGCTGTAACCAATACGCCGTATGCTTCAGGAGTAAGGATTCGAGCCAATACCATCGTAGAGATTGGAGCAACCAATTTACCCACAATTTCTGTGATAGTAGACCATTTGGTTGCTTTTACAATCTTATTATTAAGTTCAGCGCCCATATCGCTTTATATTATAAATTTACAGTTAAAAACATCCCAATCCTCTATCCGGACTTTATAGGGCAGCCTGAAAGGAAGTAGCATCCGAAGGCACATCCGTTAACATTTCTTGTGGGATGGGGTTTTTATAGTCGTTAATTTCAGTGAGACCTTATTTGTAGTTAGTACGTGCGCTCATATATATGAGCGCACGTGTACGGTTGAGTAGAATCGCAAAGTGTAGATAATTTACACGGGTATGTCAATTTTATTATTAATTGTGTGGAATATATATGAAAAGCGTCCTTTATTGTAATCTTTTCGTGATTTGAACAGCATTATCATTATCATTGTGGATAATATGCTGCAGGCGGCTTATGTCGTTATGCTTTCAGAGGGGGATTCAGGGTGGAGCGAGAGGTCGATGACATCGGTTTCCCATGTCGGCCAACTGTCGTAGTCATCTTCTGTGGTGAAATGGTATGCCGTTTTGCGTATAACATCCCAGATACCTGTCAGGGCCAGTTTACGCCATCCTTTGTCTCCTTTGTTTTCTGTTTCAGGGGATTCTTCGGGATAGAAATTGAGTGTGTAATGCCAATTCGGCACGTTTGCTTTTCCCTTTCTCCTTTGCAGCAGCAAGTTTCTTGGCCCATTCCTTATATTCCTTTTCGGCATTGAATTCCCTGCTATAAGGAAATTCTTCTTTGTTCCGTACTTCTTCGGGCGGTATCGAGGATTTCCAGTAATGTTTGGGAATTATGTTCTCGGGGTAGTCAATCATTGTATGAAGTGCGAATGACCGGGGTTAACTGAGCAACATATCCCTAAGCTGGCCAAGGGTCATGAAATCGCCCGACAGGTGTTTGCGCTTCTTGAATATATTGACGGCTATTACATCCTTTTCAAGAGTTTCCGGAAATGAATTAATGGAAATCTGTGTCCGATCCGGCAGGAAGAACATATAGTTAAGCGTGGCGCTTCCCTTCGCAGCATCCAGTTGGATACCGTAAAAATCTATCCCATCAAGAGCTTTTGACAATTTATGGATTTGGTCCGCCACACAGGAAGTATCGCCTATTCTCGAACGAAGCTCTTCAAGGGCTTTATCGGTCGCTTCTTGAAGTCGGGATTTTTCTCGCCTCATGCAGTTCAAGATATTCAGTCATGACGGGAAGCCAGTCAATAAGAGAAGAGAGGACCTGGATGTTAGTTATTGGATAATATAACCTCTTCCTGATTCTCTGTCCATAACATACAGTCGCAACAGGATGGCAAGTTATCCTGCCTTTTCGCCATCTTTTTCAGGTATGTATCCAAATCAAGATGATGAATCTTGTGTTTATTCGGATTTTTGAGGTAAGCGACCGGCTGATTATCCGCTTTATGTCCTTTTCCTATACAGTCCGGATCCGATATTTCTATATTTTCGTCCGAATAGAGTCTATAGCAATTCCTGATATGAGAAACAATCAGGTTATCGTCTTCTATTATAGGCGAATGTGTTGATCGTGGTCTTTTCAGCGCCTCTGAGGCAAAGTTCCTTAGTGTATCTTCCATTACGGTTCAGTCTGGGCGCAAAGATTCGTAGTTATCGTAAATCTGATTGATAGGATCGGAAAGAAATTCGGTATCAACCACCGGGCGATTGTGGTCATCGCGCACCATTAAGGAGCGTGCGGTTCCGTTTTCAGTAAGCAGGACTTCCACGTCTTTCGGATTTATTCCGGTCGTGGCTTCCACTTCATTACGTGCCATCAGCAGATTCAGCTGGTTAGCCATGTAAGGACTATGGGACGCCATCATGATTTTGAAGTTGCGTCCATCCTCAGGATTGATGTGGAAGAGGGTTGTGACGATATAGTCTAATAAAAGTCCCTGGGTCTCCGGATCGAGACTTAATTCCGGTTCCTCAATACTGATCGTAACCATTTTGCGCAGGTCCTTAAGTTCTGCGACCGCTTTAAATTCCTTAAGGCGGTTACTTCGATAAAGGAGGTCAATCACTGATCGTTGGAAAGCTTCCGTAAAATCGAATGAATGACTCGCGTAGTTGACTATAAGGCCCAATGGAGTCGTAGTCTTCATTCCGCTTGATGCGTCACGAAGCCTGATATTGATTTCTTTTCCTTCCGAGTTTTTTGTTACCAGATTATATTGAGGCATTCCATTCGAGGCTGTCTTAGAAGCTTTGAATGTCATACCGAAGTAGGGGAGGTCTACGCTCGGATTCGTCCTGACCGCTTCCTTGAACAGTTCGAGAGTCTCGTTGAAATAGAAACCTAACTGTAGACCTGAATTTGGCCCATAGCCGGTCCAGGCTGAAATTATATTGCGAAATTCGGATACGAAGATACCCTTTATGAATGTCAGGTCTTCAGGAGAAATTGATGGTGAGGAGACCGGTTTGCCGGGTCGATATTCGAATTTATATATTCTCCCCGTACTTCCTTCTACTGTGTAAGTCAGATGGGTGTCGCTCTTAAGATTGGTCGCTAATCCATTTGCCTCAATAAGTTTCTTGAATTGTTTTTTGAATGGTAGAGAAGCAATCTTAGACTGTTTAAGATAAGAAGCTATATTGGCGTATTTGTATAGATATCTGAAGAGGCCAATGAGCTTCATAATGGTGCTTTTCCCTGTTGCGGAACGGCCGATAAGTAGCATAACGGGTTTGATTTCCTTTATGTGGATATATTTTATCGGCCCAAAGTTATGAATGGTTATGGACTCTTTCATGGAGGTAAGGGATATACTTTTACTCCCCCGGGCGGAGGGCGCGGGGGATACGGGGAAGGGCTTCAGCGAACCTCCTGTATCCAAGAGGGGTGGGGCCGAAGTCTGTATTTAGGATAAGCCGAAGTGGCATTTGGGGACAAAGATACAAAAATTTTCTTATATCATCACTTTACCCGTATGGAAAGGAGCGGGATATATAGAAAACCCCGGCTCATCGAGCCGAGGTTTTCATACGATTGGAAATGTGTGAAAGTTTGTCAGTCGCGGTTGAAGAGGTCGCGGGAGTAGAGGCGGTCGGCGACGTCGCTGAGCTCGGCGGAGGAGCGGTTGGCGATGATGGCCTGGCTGCGCCGCTTGAATTCGTCAAGGTCGTTGACGACTTCGCTGCCGAAAAAGCGGGTGCCGTTTTCGAGGGTAGGCTCGTAGATGATGACGTTGGCTCCTTTGGCCTTTATGCGCTTCATCACACCCTGAATCGAGCTCTGGCGGAAGTTGTCGGAGTTCGATTTCATCGTCAGGCGATAGACGCCGATAGTGACGGGATGTTCCTCGCGGTCGGCGGCATAACGGGCGTTGGAGCTGTACCATCCGGCGAGGCGGAGCACCTGGTCGGCGATGAAGTCCTTGCGGGTGCGGTTGCTCTCTACGATAGCCGTCATCATATTCTGCGGAACATCGGCGTAGTTGGCGAGCAGCTGCTTGGTGTCTTTCGGCAGGCAGTAGCCGCCGTAACCGAAGGAGGGATTGTTGTAGTGGGTGCCGATGCGGGGATCAAGTCCTATACCTTCGATGATGGCGCGTGAGTCGAGACCTTTCATCTCGGCGTATGTGTCGAGCTCGTTGAAGTAGGAGACGCGGAGCGCGAGGTAGGTGTTGGCGAAGAGCTTTACGGCCTCGGCCTCCTTGAGTCCCATGAAGAGGGTCGGGATATCCTCCTTGATGGCGCCCTGCTGAAGAAGATGCGCGAACTCATGGGCAGCTTTCTCAAGACGCGGAAGGTCGGCGATACGGGAGATAACCTCGTTGGCCTCCTTGTCGCGGGGAGATTTCGGATTCTTGATGATTTTCGGGATACCGACGATTATGCGGGAAGGGTAGAGGTTATCATACAACGCTTTCGACTCGCGGAGGAACTCGGGGGAGAAGAGTAGATTGAAGCGGTTTACACCTCGCGCTGCATATTTGATATAGAGGGAACGGCAGTAGCCTACAGGAATAGTCGATTTGATGACCATCACAGCCTCGGGATTGACGGAGAGCACGAGGTCGATGACCTCTTCGACATGGGAAGTGTCGAAGTGATTGAGGGTGGAGTCGTAGTTTGTAGGAGCGGCGATAACGACGAAGTCGGCGTTGCGGTAGGCTTCGGCTCCATCGAGGGTCGCAGTCAGGTCGAGAGGTTTCTCGGCGAGATATTTCTCAATGTAGTCGTCCTGGATAGGGGAGCGGCGGTTGTTGATTAGCTCCACTTTCTCCGGGATGACATCGACGGCGGTGACATGGTTATGCTGGGCGAGGAGAGTCGCGATGCTCAGGCCAACGTAGCCTGTGCCTGCTACGGCTATGTTCATTGTATGGTATTTAGATGTTTCGAGATAAGCAATTGTTCGACCAATCCGGAGTATAGGAGGCCCGGAATGGAGGGAATCAGCGGAGACGGAGCATACGTCCGATCTGGAGGGTAGCCTTGGGATCGAGCATATTCAGCTGACAGAGACGGGAGATGGAGAGTCCGGTCTTTCGGGAAATTTTCGTCAGGTTGTCACCGGCGCGGATTACATAGGTGTGTCTGTCGCCGAGAGGGTTGGTGTTTTCTCCGCTCCGCAGGTCTGTACCCTCAGCTCTCATTTCTCCTGCCCGCAGAGTAGATAAGCTCTGTTGAAGACGTTGAGTGTCGTTGAATGCGAAGAAGCGGGTCGGATCCAGGGGATGACCGTTATATCGGGTTTCGAAATGGAGATGAGGTCCGGTAGAATTACCTGTATTACCGGAAAGGGCGATAGGTTGACCGGCATCGACGGCCTCCCCTATGGAGACAAGGGGTAGGGATAGATGGGCGTAGCGGGTTTCGTAACCATTGTCATGGGAGACGACGACATAATTGCCGTACCCTTTCGGTTCGCACGAAACGCGGGTGATGACACCGGAGAGAGCTACGCGGACAGTGTCTCCGACAGCCATCGCGATATCTACCCCCTTATGCTGGCGTCCGAAGGAGGGGCGGTATCCGAATCCGGAGGTTATGCGCCCGGTGGCCGGCAGGACACATTCAGCGTCCGGCAGCGGAGGGAATGTTGTTGAGATTCCGCCCCACGAATACTGACCTCCCCATGAACCGGTCTGATAATAGGTCTTGGAGGAGTAAGCGGCAGTTATGAAATCGAGAGGACTGCTCTGGCTGGAAACCACATCAAGCGGAGAGCGCTGAGCGGAGGCTACCAGATCGAGCGCTGAGGCTCCTGAGATGATATCCAATGGATTTCCTGTTTGTGTGATGCTCTGCACCGCAGACTGAAGGTCAGGGGAGACCGTGGCGGCAGGAGTCGACGGCGCCTGGGTCGTTGTCTGCGAAGAGCCTAAGATGAAGTCGAGGGGGGAGGCATATTCAGGTTCCGCGCCCCGGAGAGGCGCGGAAAGAAGAAGCGGGGTCAGGAGGAGGGATAGACGTTTCATTTCTTTTGCAGAAGAGGATCGAGAAAGAGTATTTTGGCGGCGCAGGCGACGAAACCGAGGAAAATGAAGCCTGCGAGAATCATTATCTTACGCGGTGCCGAGGGCTTGACAGGGACAGTCGCGGGGGTGATGACGGCGTAGACAGGGGTCGTCTCCTGCACTTTTGCCTGGGCCTGCTGCACCTGCTGGGCTGTCTGGTTGTAGAGGTTGAAGGCGAGGGTCGCCTCATTCTCAAGGCGTTCCCGGGTCGTCTGGGCGGAGCGGAGGATAACTCCCTGGTTATGGTCAAGATAATCGGCATAGCGTTGCTGCGCCTTGTAGTAGTTTTCCTTGGCCTCGGCATTAAGCTTTTCGGCGTAGGCCAGATCTTTGCGCGCTTTGTTGGTGCGGTATTCGGTTATATAACCCTGAAGACGGGAGACAACCGTGTCACAAAGCTCGGCGGAGATGAGAGCATCCTGCATGGTGACATTGACAGTCACCACGGATGTTTTCTGGTCGACGCTTGCCGTCACCCTATCCTTCAAGGCCAAGACGAGATTGTTCTCCTCTTTAGTCAGCTGGAAAGGGTTCAGCTTATGGTTCGGGTCTCCTTCCTCATCGCTTTTAAGCAGCGCGATAAGTTTGAAGGGTAGTTTCATTATGGCGCTCCACCAGGGTGATTTGGTATCCTCCTCCATATACTGGCGCACGGAGATAAGGCGCGATTTCTCATCTTTCTTCGGGAGGGTAGAGACCTCGACATCGAAGAGTCCCGTCATGAAGGGAACGGAACCGAGGACATCGGGATACAGCATCGGATAGACCGCATCAGTGCTGTTACCGGAGCCTGCGGAGAGTCCCGCCATAGAGGCGAGTGCGCTGAGTGAGCCGGTAGCTGTCTTATTGCCGTTGACCTCAGGAGCGAGTTTGACTGAAGTCGTATATTCCCTCGGAATACTGAAGGCTATTATCAATCCAAGAATCGCGGCGCAACCGCTCCATATCAGCAGCTTGCGGCGCTGTTGCCAGAGCTGGCGGGCGAGGTCAAGGAGGTCTATCTCTTTCTCCTCTCCGGCAGAACTCTTCATTTCCTTCTCTTCGGCCATGATGGGATATGATTTGGCGCGGAGCCGCTGATCGGCTCCGCGCGATTTACAGTTTTATTTCTTGAAAATGTTGGTGATTGTGGCGGCGAGGGCAGCGACGGAGGAGAAGCTGGTCGCCATCGCCATTACCTTCGTCCAGTCCGTTCCCTGACTCTGCGGTTTGGCCGGCACGATAATCTGACAACCCGGTTCGATGACGATATTCTTCTTCGCCCGGGCGACCGTTCCGTTCATGTAGACTACGAACGCCTTGTTCTTACGCGCCTGCTGACCGTAGCCTCCGGCCTGGTCTACATAATATTTCAGTTTCTTTCCCGGTTCGTAGACGACGGTGTTGGGGAACATAACCTCTCCGGAGATCTTGACAGTAGACTGCTGTTCGGGAATGAATAGGTTGTCTCCGGGTTGAAGGACTACATCATAGTGGGTTCCGGGATTAGCGAGTGCCTTTTCCAGGTCGATACCCACATTATATGTTCTCGAAACGTCAATCTTACTGAGCGCGATAGAGTCTCCGACATTCGCGCCGCTGTTGGTCATCGCGAGGCGCAGGGCCGCCTGGCGTGCGGCATATTCATCGTCGGTCAGGCGTCTCTCAAGGTGAGCGCCGCGGACGTAGGCATCCTGGAGGATACCACCGGCGCGACGAATCACGTCGGTCAGTCGCTCGTTACGTCTCTCAAGCGCATATTCACCTGCGAAAAGGACCTCTCCGTTGATGGTGACATTCTTCTGGGAGCTGTAGCCGGGGCTTGTGCGGACGATGACCTGGTCGTAAGGCATCAGGAGGAATCCCTGTCCCTCGCCGACGGCGAGTCCGTTCTCGATCGAGAGGGAGTAGACGCGTGCGAGCTGCTGGGTGGAGGTTGTGGAGGTCGGGTTGACGATACGGCGGGAGACATCGACACGGGCTGTCGAAGCACCTTCGAGAAGACCTCCGGCCTGGAAGATAAGGTCTTCGAGGGTAGTGTTCTGAGCGTAGGGATAAGTTCCGGGACGGGCTACATGACCGTTGATTGTCAAGGCTCCGCGCTCCTCCAGTTCATGGATGCTTGAGATGACCAGCACGTCATTGCGCTTCAGAGGGACGTCGGCTGCGCGTCCCGCCATGATTTCCCCGAGGTCAAGCGCTATGACCTCCAGTTCCAGATCCGGACCTTCGCGGTAGAGGAGCGCGCGTTGCGTGTAGGCATCGTCGGTAAGGCCGTCGGCCTTCTTGATAAGGTCGGCGACGGTCGTCAGACCATCCCCGATGGCGAACATACCCGGACGATAGACCGAACCCTTAAGTTCGACGCGGTTGGAGTAGCGGTCGAGGATTGTTCCGACGGTGATGACGTCGCCATCCTTGAGGCGATAGCTGGCGAACTCCCCACGGTCGATATTGTATAGCTCGTTCTCCGTGCCGCTCTGGCGCGCGAGGCGCACCATCCCTTCGTAAGCGTCGCCGGTGAAACCTCCTGCGTATGCGAGGATGGTCTTGATGGTCTCGTCAGGCTTGATTTCGTAATACATAGGACGCTTGACGTTGCCATCGATATTGACCAGCTGCTCGTATGGAGGAACGATTATAACGTCTCCTTCCTGCAGACGGATGTTGCCGGAGGTTTTGCCGTTGAAGAGGTATTCATAGATATCGATGCCGGCGACTTTCTTTCCGTTGCGCAATACCTGTATATTACGAAGCGAACCTATGTCGTTGATACCCCCGGCGCGATAGAGGGCATGGAAGACGGAGGAGAAGGGGGACATGCGGAAAGTGCCGGGAGTGGCGACCTCTCCGAGAATGTCTACCTGAATGGTGCGTACCTGTCCGAGGGTCACCTGGACATCGGTGTCGGCTTCCGCCATTCCGGCGTATTTGCGTGAGAAGGCGCTGCGGATATGCTTGTTGGCGGCATCGATGGTCATACCGTTGAGATAGACCGGGCCTATCTGGGAAATCATGATGCTCCCCTCCGGAGAGATAGTCTGGCGGAGATGGTCTTCGGAGGTTCCCCAAATATCGATGATGACTTCATCGCCGGGTCCGAGACGGTAGTTCTGCGGAGTGGCGAGGTTATCGGAAGGCTCGAAAGTGAGGGAGCGGGAGTTGAACACCTTATGGCCATATATCTGACGGGCTGCGGCGGTTCCTTCAGCACCCTCGTCGATGGCGCGTCCAACATCGACCATCGCATCGTCGGAGAGATCATCGGCAGCGTCATGGCGGCGTTCGGTGCGGGATGCCATTACACTCTGGTTCGTTGCCTGGGTCTCTGACTGATTCTGGCTTTCGAGACGGGCCTTGATGCGTTCGGCCTGTTCGGGGGTCACACCCTGAGCCAGCAGTTCCTGACCGATCTGCTGGTTGGATTTTCCGGCCGCGGTCTGCTGCTTGATGTAGTTTATGACCTGCTGGTCTGTCAGAGCCGAGGCGGCGATGGCGACGGCCATGAACAGAGACAGGAGTATTCGCCTCATCTTCATCTGGGAAGGGTTTTTTAGGTTGTTTTGGGTATTGGTTACGCTATTGGGGACAAAGGTACTAAAAAAATCTCAGATTATCAGAATTTTCCGTAACGCAGGCGCCTCAGACTGGCGCCTGCGTTACGGAAAAGAGTCTTTGACGGGAGTTGCAGGGTTTATCTCCTCTTTTTGGATTTCTTGGAGGATTTGGAGCTTTTGGAGGAGCTTTTCTTGCTTTTCTTACTTCCCGTGGCTTTCCCGGAACTGCCGGAAGTCCCCTTGACAGGGATAGTCAGGGATTTTCCGGCGCGGATATTGTCGTTCTTAAGGCCGTTGGCCGCTTTGAGCTGTTCGACGGTCACACCATACTTCTTGGAGATGGAACTCAGCGACTCTCCGTTCTTGATCTCGTGGGACTGCGGTTTGGCAGGCTGAGCTTTCTGGGTTTTCTGATTCTTTTTGGAAGCGGTGGATTTTGACTGCGCGGAGGATTGCGCGGCACGCGAAGCTACGGAGGCGGACTGAGTTGCATTCGTCTTTGTCTCGGAGGCGCGTGAAGCTCTGGAATTTCCGTTATTGGCCTGATATGAGGCGGAGGGCTGGATTTTCAGCTGCTGGCCGGCGCGGACGGCATTGCGGCGCAGGTGGTTCCAGGCGCGAATATCGGAGGCTGTGACGCCGTAGGCCTGCGCGATAGCCGCCAAGGTCTCCCCTTTGGCAACCTTATGGACAATCGTCTTTCCTCCGCTGACGGCATTGTCCGAACGAGAGGAAGCGTTGGCCGCGGCGATGGTCGGACCCTGGTCATCGGATCCTTCAGGACGCTCGGCGACAGGAATCTGCGAGACCACTATGCGGGGTTCCTCGGAAAGAGGGGCTTCATCCCCCGGCTCCGCCTGGTCGCGCCGCGCATAGCGTTCCGCCTCATAGGCCAGGATATCTTCCTGACTCATGATATAGGCCTGCGTCTGGCGGGAGGGGAGGATGAGGGTGTACTGTCGTCCGGCGGTTGCCGGAATGAGGTCGGCGCGATATTGGGGATTCAGAATACGCAACTCCTCGACGGGGATATCGAGAACTTTGGAAATCTGGTTGAAGTGGACACGGTCAGCGACATGGACCGTATCGGTCACGAGCGGCTTGGTCGGCAACACCGGACTGATTCCATGCTCCGGATAGTAAGTCATCACATAGTTGGCGGCTATGAACATCGGGACATACCCGCGTGTCTCCGGACTGAGATATTCGTAAATCGACCAGAAGTCGTGATGTTTCGGATCTCCTCCGGCGCGGCGTATAGCCTTATTGACAGCGTTGGGACCGCAGTTGTAGGCGGCGATGGCGAGACTCCAGTCGCCGTATGTATCATGCAGGCTTTTGAGATAGTCAGCGGCGGCTGCCGAGGAGGCGTACGGGTCGCGGCGTTCATCTACGAGGGATGAGACTTCGAGCCCCATCCCTTTGGCGGTCGCGAGCATGAACTGCCAGAGTCCGGCGGCACCGTGAGTGGATACAGCGTTGGGATCGAGTCCCGATTCGATGACCGGAAGATATTTCAGCTCCAGGGGGAGACCGCGCTCTTCGAGGGCCTGTTCAAAAATAGGGGTATAATAGTTGGAAAGTCCCAGGATAGCGCTTACCTGCTTTCGGGAGCGCTCCATATATCGGTCGATATATGAGCGGACTACCTGGTTGAACGGCATCTCGATGACTGTCGGGAGGGCAGCGAGGCGCCGGCGTATCATATCGTCGCTGACCTGCGGATTCCCCGGGTCGGGAGCATCGGGGTCAAGAGATGTATAGTTGCGCATATACCAGCCTTCGAGAAGACGCTGGGAGTCGCGTTCGAAAGCTTCGGGAAAAACGATGGAGGAGTCGGAAACGGAGTTCTTGAGGTCAAGCACATTCGATTTCGACTTGCGTGCGCCGGCCGCGGGGGAGGCGAGTATCAGCAGGGCTGCGAGGGATGCTAAGAGACGTTTTGTCATAGAGCTTGAGGGTGAGGGGTCAGAAGGTGAAGGCCCAGTTCAGGCCGAGTGACATCCGATGGTCGGAGGGGTTGACCATCAGGGCCGGGGTGAGATCGAGGGAGAGGTCGGGGGATATGTCGAAGTGGGCCATCGAGGCGTCGACGTAGGCGTCGACCATGCAGAGGAGATAGAGGCCCACCATACAGATGATACAAAGGTCGCGGTTGCGGCGGTAGTAGTTCTTGCGCGACTGCATGACACTCGTCAGCCAGACCAGGTCAAGGTCGGATTCGAGGGTTGTCGGAGGGAAGAAGTCCATGTAGGAGCGCGAGGCAGGGTCGGAGTCCGTCAGGTCGCGGAAGGCCTGGGAATAGTCGGCATACTGATTGTTGTTCCAGTTAGTCGCGTAGATAAGACCCATGAATCCTCCGACTACTATCGGGAGTTTCCAGTAGCGCCGGTTGTAGATCTGCCCGAGACCCGGACAGAGGGCGGAGAGCCAGACGGCCCGCGTAGGATCCGGATTGAAAATCTTCTTCCCGTCAAGACCGTAAGGGGAGTCGGCGGCGACGACGATTGTCTTCGGTTCCTCCTCCTCGGAAATCAGCTCCTGCCCCGTAACTGAGGATAGGGAATCGACCGGCTGTGTCAGCTCCGGCTCCGCGCCCCGCAACGGGAGGGCGGCCGGCAGAATCAGCAGGAAGAGGATAATATATTTTAGCAGACTGAATTTCAATTGACTGGGGATTCTGATTGTTCCGGGAAGTTAAATTATTTGAGTTTCTCGAAGAGAGCGACCAGCTGTTCGAGCTCGTCGTCGGAGGAGAAGCGGAGAGTTATGGAACCTTTGCCGCTGTCGGAACGCGAGAATTTGACGCCGGTCGGGAAGTAGCCGGCCAGGTCTCGGGCAAAGAAGTCATATTTTCCGGCCCCTTTCTCCTTGACGGGAGGGGCCGGGGTCTCTTCCGGAACCGGACCTGCGGCATTGAGTTGGCGGACCATCTCTTCGACGCGTCTGACCGACAGACCTTCGCGCACTATCAGATTGAAAAGCTTCAGCTGTTGTTTCGGGTCGGCGACGGCGAGCAGGGCGCGGGCGTGGCCCATCTCCAGCTTATGGTCTCGCAGTCCGAGCTGGATTTCAGCGGGGAGTTTGAGGAGACGCAGATGGTTGGCTATTGTGGCGCGTTTCTTTCCGAGTCGTTCGGAGAGACGGTCCTGGGTCAGGGAGTATGTGTCGATAAGTTTTCGGAAAGCGAGCGCGACTTCTATAGCGTTGAGGTCTTCGCGCTGTATATTCTCGATCAGGGCCATTTCGGTCACTTCCGAGTCGGAGGCCGTCCGGACGTATGCGGGGAGAGAGGTCAGTCCGGCGATACGGGCGGCGCGCCAGCGGCGTTCTCCGGCGATGATCTGATAGCGGCCGTTGTCGGTCGAGCGCAGCGAGAGAGGTTGGATGACACCCAGTTCGCGAATCGATATGGCCAGCTCTTCGAGCGCCTCGGGATCGAAATTGGTGCGGGGCTGGTCGGGATTGGGGTCTATGAGGTCGAGGTCGATTTCGGAAATGGCGGAAGAGCCGGCCGGTTCCGGGTCGGGAAAAGCTATCAGGGAGTCCAGACCGCGTCCGAGGGCCTGTCGTTTGTTCATCATCTGGCAAATTTTTTGCAGGGGGCGCCGAGGGCGTCCGGAGGATTATTTATGTCTGTTGCGGGCGATAAGCTCGCGCGCGAGCTGGTTGTAGGCGATGGCGCCGCGTGATTCCGGATCGTATAAGATGACCGGAAGACCATGGCTCGGAGACTCCGAGAGCTTGATGTTGCGCGGAATTACGGTCGTGAAGACCATATCGCCGAAATGACCTTTCAGCTCCTCGAAAATCTGATTTGCCAACCGGAGACGGGCGTCATACATCGTCAGCAGGAAACCTTCGATTTCCAGCGCGGGGCGGAGGCGCGACTTTATGATGCGTATTGTGTTGAGGAGCTGTGAGATTCCTTCAAGGGCGAAATATTCGCTCTGGACAGGAATGATGACGGAATCAGCCGCCGTCAGCGCGTTGACCGTTATTATCCCGAGCGACGGGGAGCAGTCAATGAGGATATAGTCATATTTCTCCCTCATCGGTTCGAGGACGCGGGAGAGGACTCGTTCGCGGTCGCGCATCCCCATCAGCTCGACTTCGGCTCCAACGAGATTGATGTTGGAGCATATCAGGT
The DNA here is from genome assembly GCA_014801785.1 of Bacteroides sp. Lineage (GTDB taxonomy): Bacteria > Bacteroidota > Bacteroidia > Bacteroidales > Muribaculaceae > Lepagella. The sequence continues at coordinate 62,092 of JAAVDN010000020.1, forward strand.
CGAGCCCATCGATGGAGGAGGGGACGACAGCGTCGGCACCCGGGAGGGAATCGACGAGACATTCATATATGGAGGCGGGAGCCTCTTTGGAATCGACTCCCAGACCGGAGGTGGCGTTGGCCTGCGGGTCGGCATCGACGAGAAGCACGCGTTTCTTTGTGTCGGCCGCCAGACAGGCGCCGAGGTTGAAGGCTGTGGTCGTCTTGCCGACACCACCTTTCTGGTTGGCGATGGCTATTATTTTGCCCATAATGAGTTGATATTCAGCTAACCGCCATCAGCGCGGAGCGCCTGTCTGACTGGCTTCACGAAGTGTGGAGAGGGGAGGGCGGTATGTTTCAACCTGCAAAGTAATAAAATTCGGACGTGAAATCCCACATCGGAATATTAAAAAGTGTTTAACGGGAGGTTGGATTTTACAGGAATATGTCGTCGAACTGTTGACATTTCTTGTTGGGCTGGGGTCTTACTGCTGCATCCGTTTGAGGCGATGACGGAAGAAAAGATAGAGCATTGCGGCCGCCAGAAAAAGGGAGACGGAAAATGAATAGTATATGCCGACGTTATGCATTCCCAAAGTGACCCCCATGAAATAGAGGAGCGGGAGTCCGACTACGCAATAGGCGACGATGGAGACTATCATCAGGGGGTTGACCCAGGAAGTTCCGCGAAGGGCGTTGGCATAGGTCAGCTGTATGGCGTCTCCATACTGATAGAGAATCAGCGGGGGTATCAGGAGCGAAGCTGCGGCGATGACTTCGGGGTCAGGCGTGAAGATATGGGCCAGGTCGTGGCCGCAGAAATAGAAGAGAAGACAGGCGAGGGTGGCCAGGATGAGATTGATGTGAAGCCCGGCGACCGTTATGCGNCGCACTCCGGAAATATCTCCCTGTCCCGTATAATTGGAGACGCGGACAGATGTGGCGACCCCGAAACTCAGGAATATCATGAAACCGAGCTGGGCTATGGTGTTGACGACCTGATANGAGGCGAGCTGTATTTTTCCGAACCAACCGCAGACGACGGCCCCTCCGCTCCAGAGGGCGACCTCGAAGCCACTCTGGACCATGACGGGCAGGGATGTTTTCCACATCAGGCGTCTCTGGGGTGCCATATCGCGGGCGCGGCGCGCCGCCAGCCAGTAGGAACGGAAGCGCGGGGCACGCCCCAGAATAATCAGCATTGCCANGGCTGCCGCCACGCGGGAAANAAGAGTGCTGAGACCGGCTCCGAGAAGTCCGAGTTCNGGTGCGCCCCAGTGGCCGAAGATGAGGATGTAGTTGCCNGNNATNTTNANNACGTTGGAGCCTATCATAACCCACATCGGAGTCGCTGTATCTGTCAATCCGTTGCAGGTCTGCTGGCAGACGTTGAAGACGGCCATCGGTATNAGCGAGGCGAGGATTACCAGATAATACGGGCGGATAATCGGAATCAGTTCTTCCGGTTGTCCCATTGACCCGACGAAGAAGAAGAGGGCCCCCATAATCAGGGTGAATATGGTGGATAGGATGAAGTTGACTGTCAGACCGCTGCGCAGCATNCCNCCGATAGCTTCCGATTCGCCTCGTCCGTANAGAGTGCCGACCAGAGGGGTAGTGCCTTGTGCGAATCCGATCTGCATGACGACCGGAATCATGAAGACGCTGTTGACGAAGGCCGCCGAGGCGAGTTCGTCGACGCCGTAGGCGCCGACCATGGCGGTGTCGAAGAAGCTGACGAGGATTATTCCCANCTGTGTTATNAGGACCGGGAAGCCGAGGCGGAAGAGGGATTTATATTCTGANAGATATGATGTCGGNTTCATGAGTNTTGGATGGGGTTTATAGCTTTGTNAGGACGCGCGGAACCAGCTGGCGCACCGCCTGACCGAAGCGCACGCGGTAGCTCCGCGCCTGCGGGTCNTANCNTTCGATNACNCCTTCNCCGAAAACNTTATGTATTACTTTTGTNCCTNCANCCATNGGNGCTTCNGCGTCTGTCGCTATCTCCGAGTTNAGCTGAGCTATCANGGCCCGGGTCCCATCGAAGAGAGTGGGGTCCGGGTTCCCTTCTTTTTCGAGGAGATGNTCCGGGATTTCGGCGAGGAAGCGGGAGGGGTATTTCTGTCCGCCGTGTTCGTTGAGGAATCCTTCCGACTCGGAGAGGTANAGTTGCGATTCGGCGCGGGTTACGGCGACATACATCAGTCGNCGTTCCTCNTCCTCGCCGTCGAGTCNCCGTTCGCGGATGGTGCGGTGGCTGGGAAAGACNCCTTCTGTCAGTCCGGCGACGAAGACAACGGGAAATTCGAGTCCTTTGCTCTGATGGATGGTCATCATGCGNACTTTATCTTTGTCGTTCTCCAGATCAAGGTTGGTGTATAGGGCTACTTCCTGGAGGTATGTCCGNAGGTCGGCGCTGTCGTCNCGCGAGTGGCGGGNGTCGAANTCGGCGATTGCGTTCATCAACTCGGTAAGGTTTTCGAGNCGCTCCTCTTCGGCNTCGTTGCGCAGCGAATCGGTCAGTCCGGATCGCTGGAGAAGTGTNTCGGCCATGTCGGAGGCTGTGGAGCCTTCGCTGAGCAGNGCTGCCTGATCAATCAATTCGACAAAATCGCGGATTGNCTTGCGGTTGAAGGGNGGCCGGTCAATATTGAGTCGGAGGGTCTCGAACAGCGACTCTCCTTCGCTGTCGGCNAGCTGCTGAAGCTTTTCCAATGAGGCNGCACCGAACTTGCGGGAGGGGACGTTGACGATACGGCGGAAAGANATGTCGTCGTNGCGGTTGACCGTCAGACGCATATAGGCGAGNGCGTCTTTGATTTCGCGNCGTTCGAAGAACTTGACACCGCCCCAGACAGTGTAAGGTATCTTTTGCTTGACCAGCGCCTGCTCCAGACGCCGNGACAGGTGGGAGGCGCGGTATAGTATAGCATGGTCGGAGAGAGGACGTCCCTCTTTTATGCTCGCGGCGATGGTCGNGGCTATATTCTNCGCCTCTTCGGTCTCGCTCTTTTCGTGACGNTAGACAACGCGGCGTTCGTTAAGGCGNGCTGTATAGAGATCCTTGGGGACGCGCTTGACGTTGTTGGCTATNATGGCGTTGGCGACGTCGAGAATATCGGGGGTGGAGCGATANTTACGGTCCAGAATGATGTCGGTGGCAGCGTGAAAATCCACGAATATCTTCGGGTTGGCACCGCGCCATTCGTAGATCGCCTGGTCCGGGTCTCCGACAACGAANAGGTTACCGTGANACGAGGTGATNGCCCGGAGAAGTTTCCAGTCGTCNCCNGAGCAGTCCTGGACTTCATCGACCATCACATAGTTTAGTTTGTCGGTCCAGTATTGTCGGGCATCGGGGAAATGGTCGAGGATGTAGAGGGTGAAATATAGGAGGTCGTCGTAATCGAGACAGAAGCTTTTAAGTTGCAGACGTATATATCGGACAATGGCGTCNGGGGCNTCCGGCGATGAGTTCGGGAGCAGATGGCGCTGNATATATGCTGTCGGGTCCCATCCTTTGANTCCGGCGACCTGTTTGAGGAAACGTTCGGCTGTGGTCTTCTTGCGGTCGATNCCGAACTCTTCCATAGCCTGGCGGNCCAGCTGGCGCGCGTCTTCCTCATCGAGAATCATGAAGTTTTTCGGGTATCCGATTCGGTATATCTCGCGGCGGAGGAATTTGACGCAGAAACTGTGGATTGTGCAGACGAAATCGTTGACGCTTCCGCGGTCTACCATTCTTGCTATCCGGTGTTTCATCTCCTGGGCAGCCTTGTTTGTGAAGGTCAGGCAGAGGATATTGCCGGGGCTTAGTCCGAGGTCGTTGACTATGTATGCGAAACGGTGGGCAAGGACGCGCGTCTTGCCGGAGCCGGCTCCGGCAACTACGCGGACGGTTCCTTCTGTCGCTTCTACGGCCTGTTGCTGTCGGTCGTTGAGGCGGAGGTCTGCGATGTTCTGTTCGTTAGGCGTCATAGGNTGCGGATCGGGCCCGGGTCTTGTCGGGGGAAGGTCTCGGGGCCGTNGGGATATTAATTGGTGTCTCGACTGCAAAGATAATATCCGGGAGGCTGATTCGCAACCNNAGGNAACTTTCTTCGGGAAAGGTTTAATGAATTTTTACAGTTAAAGACANCCGCTAATCCCCTCNCCNNCCTTATCGGGNANCCTGAAAGGGAGTAACTTCCGGAGCCCCGGAAGATGCCGAGCCTCCGCAAGTTACGTAGAATCGTCCAATGAAATGCACTGGGAAATTGGCAAGCTTTTGTATGAGCGTAAGCTTGAGAGTAAACATGGCGACAGTGTGGTAAAACGTCTCTCTGGGGATTTGAAGGNAGCCTATCCAAAGATGGGTATGTCGGTTACAAATCTTTGGGATATGAANCGGTACTATGTGCGATTTCGTGAATCTTCTCCAAAACTCCGACACGCTGTCGGAGTTTTGCCGTGGTGGAATATTAATAACGGGCCGGAAGGGAAATTTGTTTTCTTCTCAATTTGATGAATNCTTTCGTGCTTTCGTACCAGGTGTGGACGGCGGCANTCTCGCCTTCGTCACGGTTTCTTCTGATTTCTTCACTCATTGTCCTGAAAAAGTATTCTGAATATCTTGTGCCTTGACTTATGCTCTGACTTGTGCCCTAATGGTAGCTTATGCTCAATTAGACATTTTAAATGGTCAAAATCGGATATTCTTCTAACAATCTCAGTGTGTAGATAGCTGACATTCAGTAATTATTTAGTAATTTTGTGATATGAACGACTTGACAGTATCAAATATCGAGCGGCAGAATGTTTTGAACAACCGTTATGCAGTGGATGCTCTTCAAGAGAATCTTGGTTTTACCGGGATGCTCTTCGAGGGAGAATACCGTTTTACAAAGAAAATGGTAGCCGATTTTTATGAGGTTGAAGAACGTACAATCGAACGCCTTTTAGAGGAACATAGCGATGAGTTAAAGTATAACGGCTATGTTTTAAGTAAAGGTAAACAGCTGAAAGCGTTTAAGTTACAATTTGCTCCCGTCATAAATGTCGGGAGCAAAACCACCCAGTTAGGGTTGTTCAATTTCAGGGCGGTTCTTAATGTGGGGATGCTCTTAACAGAAAGTGAGAAAGCCAAACAGGTTCGTGCTCGAATACTTGATATAGTAATATCTANCATCAATAAGAGAGCTGGNGGCGGAACGAAGTANATNAATACTCGCGATATAGANTTCCTTCCTGCNGCCATTGAGGAAGATAATTACCGNAAGAATTTTACNANNGCCGTCGGNAAATGNGTTNANGGNCATNANACNTTTAAGTATGCTCANATNACNGACNTTATATATCAGGCAGTTTTCAAGGAGAAAGCAAAGGAATATAAAACCTTACTGAAGCTTGAGACTAAAGATAATCTGCGTAAAACNCTCTATGCTGANGTTTTGCGTTGTATCTCATCTTTTGAGAATGGAATCGGTTTTGCAATTGAAGCGGAGTACAAGGAGAATGGAGGTGAACAGCTTTCTCTTGAACGAGTTAAGGAACTGATCACAGAACAAGAGCAATCTCCGGCAATGCAGCCGTTCATTTATGACGCTCGTTCAAAGATGGCTTCGCGTGACGTTGCATTTCGGGATGTCTTCCATAATAACATTGCCGGATACCTCCGTGCTGTTACACCGGAAGAATTTGATCGATTTATCGGTGACAAGTCTATTGATTTTGATGAAATCATGGAACTGGCGGAAAATAAAGAAGTACTGAAACGCCTAAAGCAAGCCGATGACGATGAGTGAGGAATTGAAATACATCAGTTATGATGAAGCTCTGGTGGTATATGCTAAGACAGTTGCAGCCAGCGGTGGCGGTCTGCAAGGAGTGAAAGACGAAGGCGGTATTCGTAAAGTCCTGGACTTTGTACAGAACGACTTGTATTATCCCACTTTCGTTGATAAGCTCACATATCTTGTCTATGGTTTATGTACCGGCCATTATTTCGAGGACTCCAACAAGCGTGTCGCTTTGACTATAGGTGTATGGTTTCTCGTGCATAATAGCTACTACTGGCATGCTTACAACTTCATGCAGTGTATGGAGGCAATCATCTACCATGTGGCCGCCGGACGCATCGACAAAGATCTGCTTCAACGCATAATCACATGCTACATGGCAAACGAGGACTATCCCGAAGATCTCAAACTCGAAATCATTCATGCAATCGAAGATAAGCAATAAGATAAATTTAAGATTTCCCGAAAACCGCGCGATTTGAGATGGTGAAAGTATGGAACAATGAACTAATTTTGCGTCATCAGTGAATAATCAAAATTACTTGTTGAAAAATTTCTTCTTGACTAATACGTTATAAATGGTACACTCAAATACATACGATTATAGCAAGAAAGAAACAAATATCACTGACAGACGAAGAACGTTGGCAACTGGAGGTCGGATACAAGTATGGGTCCGACCACAGAGACCGTTTACGCTGTCGCGCCATACTGCTCAAGAGCGAACATCTTTCCAATGCGGAAGTAGCGCGAAAACTGGATGTCGTCGTTCCATCAGTATTCAATTGGACAAAAAGATATTCGGAAAATGGAATATCCGGATTGAAAACGCGGCCCGGGCAGGGTCGCAAGCCTATAATGGACTGTTCGGACGAGGCATTGGTACGGGAAGCTGTGTCACAGGAACGCCAGAGTGTGAAATCGGCCAAGTCCATGTGGGAAAAAGCCTCCGGCAAGAAGGCAAGCGATATCACCTTCAAACGTTTTTTAGAGATTCTGGCGCAAGATATAAGCGTATCCCCAGACGCCCAAGGGTAATACCCTCGCCGCAACTCTATGCGATTAAGCGCGAGAAGTTGCAAGAACTTGAAAATCTGAACCATCAAGGCCTTATAGATCTTTTCTTCGGAGATGAAAGTCATGTATGCACGCAGGGATATGTGCCATACGGTTGGCAGTTTCCCGGAGAGAATGTCTTCGTGCCGTCCATGAAAGCCGCGAGGCTCAATATCTTCGGTATGATCAGCCGTGATAATGTCTATCATGGATTTACCAGCCGTCAAGGCATAAAGGCAGAGAACGTGGCTGAGTTCATCGATAACTTCTCCATGTCTATTACTCGGCCAACATTCATCGTTCTTGACAATGCAAGCGTCCACACCGGAGGCAAAATGAAAGAATCGCTTGACAGATGGAGACAGAGGGGACTCTACATCTTTTTCCATCCTTCTTACTCTCCTCATCTCAACATTGCCGAGACTTTGTGGAGAATCCTTAAAATCAAATGGATTAAGCCTCATCATTATATTGACACAAACTCCCTCTTCAATGCGACCCTGGAAATTCCGGATGGCATTGTAGAACGGTATAGGGTAAATTATAGTAAGGTGGCTTAAATACATAAAATAATTTTGAATAGGTACTTGTACTTATAACAATGGATGAAGAAGACAACAGAATTGACTACTTCACCCAAAGTATAATGTATAATATGGAGTGTTTAGAACGCACCTTGACGTTTCAGTTCATTTACGCGATTCTGGATGGATTGGTAATTTATTCCAAGAATTTTTCTACGTTCAGGATTGTTTCCATAGTCACCACGTATAACTTTTAGAGCTTCGGTTTCTACATTTGAGACTCCATCAGTATTTGAGGCTGGTTCTGCAATCTTCTCAGGCGACTCTATCGAGATTGTGGACTTATCTGTGGTCTGCTCATCAAAAGATTCTTTATCATGATAAGTTCCATCGACTATAGAATCAACATCTTCTACAACTTTTATTGCAACGACAGAATCTTGCATTTCATAAACAGATGTTGAGCTAATTTCGGTACTTTGAGATTGATTGTCCGAATTACAACCTTTAAGACCAAATATAATAGCAAGAATTGCAAGGATTCCAATTGCAGCTATAATAATCCACTTTATATGTCCTTTCTTCGGTGTTTTCGGCTCTTTATCGAAATCTTCCGAGGTAAATAGTTTCTCTTTTGCCATATCTGTGGTAAAAGTTAGTTATAGACTTCAGTTGCGAGGTACTGCATACCGCCATTGTAGCTATCGTCCATTGGGACGAAGTTCCAAAGCATGGTTTTGGAATCAAAATCCATACGCCCGAAGCAGACAGCATCTTTACCGGGGAAAGCACTTGCCAATTTATATTCAGCAACTTCTTCATCGGTTTCTGCATTGTATATGCTTACAATGGGGTTATGTGCATCTGCAAATGTTTCACCGATAGCTATTCGGTCTTTCGCAACTACGGCGGCAAAAACGATTGATGAATACTTGCGTGTGTCAACCTCATCAAGAATTACGTGCATCGTTTCTCCGCAGTCTTCCTCGCCACCATCATCGGCCATATCATCCCAAGAGCCTATTACAGCACCATCAGCTGAAATGGGTAGAGTTGCGTCCATCCACTTGCGAGGATTCTTGAAATCCTTGCTTGCGGCGGGCCACTGACTGAAAGAGCCCTTCATTGGGTCGAAGTTGTCATCGTTGAAATCTTTTTCAGTCTTCCAACGAAGTTGAGAGTTGAAGTAGATGAGATCAACTTTTTCGTGAATCATACCATCATTACCAAGCATGAAAGCACAAATATCAAGGTCTGTTCCTGCCCATGTCAGGTCAATGCGGATTTTGGTGAGCTCAGGTTTGTCGAAGACAAGCTCGTCACCAATGCTAAGACGCTTGTCGAAGTCGTCGTCGCTAAAGAGTTTTTTTGCCATGACTTTTGATTGTTACTAAGTTATTTTCGTTTTACTTTTGGATATTTTCGTTTTGTTGGTTTCAAATCAATTATTGTTGTGTCGGTTGATACATCTCGAATTGTTGAACCTAATTCAGTCCCTTTGTGAGGTGGCCTAGGGTATTGCTTCCTTTTTTCTTCCGGTTTTTTAATGTCATTCAATAAATTGATAAGTTTCTTAATGTCATCTCTGCGGAACTGGAGGAATTTGCTCGAAGGGTACTTAGATAATCCTTCTTCTACAAATTGTAGAGCCCTCGTAGTATCTAGTTCAATAATAGCCTTGTAAGATTCATTTAGTACTTTATCAATATCATTTTTTCTGGATAGTTGGTTACGGACTTCGGTACGAATGTCTGAGAACTCTATGGTATCAATTGGAAATAAATCCATCAGTTTGAATAATACGGAAGCGGCAAGATAATTCTTTTTCTCCATAGCCGTATGGAGCATTGTTGAAATTTGCGACTTCACTTTATCGTTATTTAGATGTATAAGAGCGTGTTTCGCTTTATCACGAGCTAAGCTGTTCTCCTTATATAAAGCAATAGCCTCCATTGCCGTGTCAAGCATCGCTTTAAAATTCCCTGATGCTTCAAAGGAATGAATAGAATCGAGTTTTTCATTATATTCTCGTAGAAGTTCGATTGCTTCCAAAGAAAGGTATGATTCGATTACGGGCGCAATGCTATCACACACGGTGCATACCGGTGTCACATCCTGATTAACGGTTTCACATATAGGACATTGCCAACTCATTTGTCTGCATTATTTAGTCCTTTCCCGCGTAGGCCGACTTTCATTGGCTGCGGAGTATCAGACGGTAATGTAATTGAATCCTTCCTTGATTTGCCAGGATCTTTATCAACCAATTTGCCACGCAAGCCAATACGAACCTTGCCTACCCCAGTTTTAGGAGATTCAATCTTACGACCTTCTTTAATTTCTCGGAGCTCGTTCTGAACTTTCTTTACCGTAGGTCGGTCTTCCGCTCTTAGTGACAGCATGGCGCGAAGTAGGGTTTCAATTTCAGGCTTGATGGGTTTCGCAAAAGAAATAGGGTTCCCTTTTACAACAGCAGACCATGTGGGTAATGAGGTTCCTGTAATTGGTTTCTCGCCGGTAAAATATTCGCAAAAGATGATACCAAGTGTAAAGATGTCTGATGCGAGTGTCAATATTTTACCATCGACCTCGTCATCGTCATCCATAATATAGAGGGCAAGTTCTGGGGAATAATATTCGGGAGTTCCGACAATATTTTCTCTGTCAGAAGGTGGTTCCTCTGAGAAATAACTATCATCAAAATCAATGAGTTTTCCCGAGAAATTATCACGAGATGTTTCTTTGATAAGAATATTATCCGGTTTCAAGTCTCCATGAACAATTTTAATATCATGTAATATGCCGACACTATGACATACCGACCTAGCAATAGTGATAATTTGTTCAGTAGATAATGATGATATTTCGTTTAAGGACAACGAAGAAGTATCAATTTTCTCGTTGACTTTGTAATACGAAGCTCCACTTCTAAAAAAAGAGACAGCGTATACAAGGTTGCCGCCCAAGGAAACCTTGGTTGCAATAAGGTCGTTAATTCGGCGATGTTGCATTTCAAAATTATCACACGCCTTACGTTTTTGTGCCTTAATTTTTTCGCTTCCCGGACTGTCTGGCGTTGGATATTTAGGAGAGAGAAACTCTTTAATGAAATACTCCTTACCTCCACGTTCTGCAACGGTAACTTTACTCATGCCCCCAGCAACACGGAAATCTTCAAGAATTCGATAACCTTGTATAATATCACCTTTCTTCATCGGAATCCATGTATTTAAGGTAATTGCGCTTATATTCTGGCCACAGAGATATTAAGTAACTATCTACTCCGTCTCTAAGCTTGGCTATTTTCTCTTCAGTTTTCCTGACCTCTTGCTCAAAATATCGTCTCTTATTAAAGTATTCTTTAACAAGTTTTGTCGGAGAGCCCAAACATGATTTGAGTTCATTGAAGTTTTTAAATCCTACAGCTGCAATTGAAAAAGAGAAATCATCAGCAGTTACAAAAGCAAACGCGGTAGTTAAATTCTTCTCAAATTCTTCTATTGAAGACGCATTATTAAGTGAATCTAACAAGGCCTTTTCAAAATCCATAGGACTCGGATAGTATCCAAAACAGCCGTCTGTCGCAGAAATCACAATGAATTTATCTTTGTTGCTAACAAGGATATTCTTGTGGTTAATCTTAAACGTGCCGTCAGCCTGAATGCAATTCGACATTGGAGCATCCTCATGTAGATTCTGCATTGGGTCAAGATTCCCCTTAAGATCATCTACGGAAATTTGGAATAAGCCGTTTTGATTCCAAATGTAGTTTCGAGAATCACCAGCCCAAAAGCTATCTAGAGAATAATGGTCTGTAGTACGCGTAATACATGAGATAGCCAATGTGGTTGGATATTCTTTAATCAAAGCACTTCTTAAACCGCCCTTAGATTTGGGAGGATATTTCTCTTTTTCCTTAGCGTATCTTTCCATGATAATATTGGTTAGAATAGAATCTAAGTTGGTTGAGAACAGTATCCCCGGATTTTTCTGAATTGATTTTTCGATAGCCTCTTTAACAATACGAGAACCTACATAAGCTTTTGTCATGTGGATACCATCGTGTGAAAAATCAGACACACATTCTGCGCCTCCAGCGCCTCCCATACCATCGAAAACGCCTAAGAAAATCAAGTCATTATTAGCAAAAAGGATGGGATCGGAATCTTCACCCCGACCCTCCTTTTTTTCTTGCATATTTGATATGAGAAGGACTTTCTCCATTTGCTTAGATTGAATTGACAATTGTGGAGAGAATAGTTTCGTAATCCACATCTTCGAGACCTGTACCCGCTTTGGCTGGGTGATGAATGGTGTTATTCCAATTAAGACCTATTTCAGTCCATTTGCTTGCATCGGGGGCAAAGATAACAAGTCGCTTTGAAGAGCGGCTCATTTTTCCGCCCTGCTCATCTTCCCACCAATCAGTAAGTTCGTCAAAGTTTGCAGGGGCTTCCGAAGGATATTGAGGGTTGTCTTTGCCGATTTCGCCAAGTTCATGAGTCGAAGCATCTGTCCAGACCACAATTACATGACGACGTTTGTCTCCATCGTGAGTCCAGTCAGAATTTATAGCCATAGCGAGAACCTCAAGTCCAGATTCGGGTTCGGGACCACCACCTGATGCAACAAAAGAGTTAATAATTTCCTTGAATTTATCTTCTTGTTCGGGAATTGTAAGGAATCCGCTATCAGTAATGGCTTTGTCCTTGTCGTATCCAAGGTCACGGAATCCAATTACGCGAATACGCAAATCAGAAATCTCTTTACCTTTGGCATCGCAGCGAGCCTTAAGGTCGGGATAAAATTTCAGAGCATTAGCCTTGACAGTGTCAAGGAGACCGCCCATGCTGCCAGTGCAATCAATGCACATGACGATGTCTACGTTATATGTCAAACCTTGTGACATTAGTATTAAGGTTTTGTGCCCTATAGACAACTCCTGATTCGAGCGGGTACGAAAAAAAGCGTGAGTTATCTGTACTTGTTGCTCGTCCCACTATCGGAGGCTTCTCGCATTGCCTATTGGAGTTGGACGGCAACGCAGAAGCCCACGCTTGAATATGTGACAAGCATATTCAGCAATAGCTCCTCCCAGAGTACATTGCTGAATACATTATATACATATCCACGGGCATCTACCGTTGCTTCATCCCTGACTCCAATGTGAATTTTGCGAGAATTCCCGATAGTCAAGAATCAAGCGTCGAGTAAACGCTTTATA
>JAAVDN010000021.1 GCA_014801785.1 Bacteroides sp.
CGCTTGCCATTTGACCTTGTCGTTCAGTCGCTTAGCCCGCTAAGCTCCTTCACTCCGCGGCCAAATGGCCGGCGCGATAGCCGCGTTTTATACACTCATTTATTTTGAACAGCTACTTATCATGCAAAATTAATTCATTTTTGAGAGACTACAAAATGAGAAACGACGGCTATGTCCAAGGGAAGAACTACTTATCAGAGGGTATTCAGGTGTAAAAAATGTTAAGGTAGTTTACTATATTTAAAGTATTGTGGCATCAATGAGACGGTCGTAATTTTGCAATGTTAAAAACAGACTCAATATGACCGCCTCCATTTTTACTCTTCGACAAACTGTATTGACATCGCTCCTGACCGGTTGCGGATTGTTGGGAATGGCATCAGAAGCCTCTGCTCCGCAACCCGCGGTAACCGCACCGACGAAGGATTCCACCACACCGGCTTTATTCACTCAGGCAGACAGCCTGACGATGCGCCAGACCGAAAAAAGACTTTCGGCGCTGCAACGCCTCCATGTCGGCGGCTACGGCGAAGTAGCCATGTCGCGCAACTTCTACAGCGACAATTATCTGCGATATACCGACCCGACACGATATAAAGGAGGAAGCCACGGCCGATTCGATCTCCCGCATGTAGTCATCTATTTAGGTTATGATTTCGGGAAAGGATGGTCCTTTTCATCGGAGATTGAATTTGAACATGGCGGTACGGAGTCAGCCATAGAGATTGAGACCGAAGAGGCCGGAGAATATGAGAAGGAGATAGAGCGTGGGGGTGAGGTCGCTCTCGAACAATTCTATATCCAGAAGGAATTTTTCCCGCAACTCAAGGTCAGGGCCGGAATGCAGGTTGTCCCTGTCGGCGGAACGAATGCCCATCATGAACCCAATCAATTTTTCGGAGTCTACCGTCCGGAAGGGGAGAACACTATCCTTCCCTGCACCTGGCATGAAATCGCCCTTTCGGTAACAGGACGCGCCGGAGACTGGAGTTATACGGCCATGTTCCTGCCGGGACTCGATTCCGAACGCTTCGGTAATCAGACATGGATACACGACGGGTCGGCCTCACCGTTCGAGTTCAAGATCGCCAATAATTATGCTTTCGCGGGCCGTATCGAGAATTTCAGCGTCAAAGGACTGCGAATAGGTTTGAGCGGATATGTCGGAAACTCATTCCGCAATACACTCTACCCCACTCAGAGCGAGAAGAACGATGGCATACGGGGAACAGTCACGATTCTTTCGGCCGATTTCAGATATGAAGGACACAACTGGCTTGTCCGCGGTTTCGGCGACTGGGGTCATCTCGGCGACGCCGCCCATATCAGCAAATTCAATATCTCGATGTCGAAAAACTCGACCTCGAAGCGTCAGGAAGTGGCTTCGGATGCTGTTGCGGCCGGTGTCGAGGCCGGCTACAATATCTTCGGTCTTATTCCCCGGATGCAGGCGCGCGGTCAGAAATTCTATATATTCGGGCGGTATGACTACTACGATTCGATGGCCCGGATGGAAAACTCTACACCGCTTGAATGGTGTGGCCGCCAGAAGATAACGGCCGGCATAAACTGGTTTCCCATTCCGCAGATTGTCGTCAAGGGGGACTATTCCTACGGTATTCTCTCCAGGAAATATAATAATGAACCCTCCATCAATATAGGAGTGGCCTACGTCGGCTGGTTCATGTAGGATTGAAACTCTCCCGTCCTCAAGAAAACATAAACACAAAATATAACATCATTATGAAACTGAAAACTTACCTCATGACCGGGCTGCTGTGTTTTGTCGCCGCAGCGTGCAGCGACAGCAAGGATGAACCTGCCGCTGATCTTCTCTCCGCCAAGGAGGAGACTCTTAAAGTCGCGACGGCAGACTATATTGAAAAGACCGTGCGCCCAACCTATGCCGCAATGGCCGACGCGGCCATAGAGATGTGTGACCTCTGCCATACCATGCAGGAAAAGCATTCCTCCGGATCGCTGACAACTGCCGATATCAAGGCTGCCGGAGAGGCCTGGAAACAGGCCCGCAAGAATTGGGAGCTCAGCGAGGCTTTCCTGTTCGGACCCGCTGCCAACCATAACATCGACCCCCATATCGATTCATGGCCTCTTGATAAGGCCGCGATGGAGAATCTTCTGAGTCAGATACGCAACGGAAATCCCTGGTCGCTTGAAAACAACGGCGGTTACGGATTGATCGGGTTCCATGCCGTAGAGTATATGCTTTTTGAACTCAGCAGCGATGAGAACACCTCATTGGTCCATTCGACCGATTACACGGCCGAGGAGATGGAGTATCTCGTCGCGGTGGCTGATGATCTCTGTCAGCAGTGTGTCTGTCTCGAAGCCTGTTGGGCCGGAACCGAAAATCTGAGCGCCCGCAAGCAGCAGATTCTCGAAGAGGCAGAACTGGATTATAATGAGAATTACGGCTGGGAGATGCTGAACGCCGGAAGCGCCGGTTCCCGTTTCAAGACCTATCAGGAAGCCGCCGAGGAGATACTGCAAGGGTGTATCGATATCGCCGATGAGGTCGGCAATACCAAAATCGGACGTCCTCATCTCGGCTCCTCCCAGGAAGACAAGAACTATATCGAGTCGCCATATTCCCTTAACTCGATAGAGGATTTCGCCGATAATATCCGTTCCGTCAGCAATGCCTACCTCGGTTCGAATGCTGGAGACGCTTCAGTCAGCGATTATGTCCGCTCTATCAATCCCGATGTCGATGCTACGGTGCGCCGATCAATCGCGGAGGCCATCACCGCAATCGAAATGATTCCGGAACCTTTTGCCAAGAATGCCTCCGGCGCGCTGAGCGAGGCCGCTATGGAAGCTGCAGGAAGCACTCTTGTCGATGCTCTCGAAGACGCTATGAGCGTCGTCTCGGAGCGATGATTATCTCTGTCAACCCATAGAAAAACATTCTTGCAGAGGGTTGAGGAATAGAGCTCTTTGAAAAATCATTACAGATGAAAAGAAAATATATCATTCTCCCTTCCATGCTCGCGGCGTTTGCCGCGGGCTTTTCCTCTTGTCAGGATGACAAGATAACCGATGAGCCGACAGATACCCAGACTGAGCGTCCTGACTGGTTCTATGCGGGGGGCGAGCTGGGAACTACTCTGCTCAGCACCTCCAATGCCTTCGAACAACCATCGGAGGTTGTTGAGAGACAGGGACTTTACCAGTCTTTCAAGAATGGCGAGGCTCTTTTTGAGAAACAGTTCATGACGAATCAGTCCGGGGTCCGCGCCGGATTGGGACCGGTCTATATCCGTACCTCCTGCCTTCATTGTCATCCTAATTACGGTCACGGCACGCGGGTTGCCGAGGGAAGCTTCAACACCAATAATATAGGAAACGGTTGTCTGCTCGTTGTCTACGATCCCACGACGGAAGGGTATGTCCCCTGGCTCGCCGGAATGCCGCAGAGCCATGCCGTCGCTCCGTTCAAGGCTCCGTTGGATGAAAGCAAGATAAGAGTCCGATGGATAGATGCTGTGGATAGCTGGGGAAACCGATTCCCGGATGGAGAAACATACGAACTTCAGTATCCCGAGGTGACGATTCCCTCCGATGCGATCTACGTTGTCAATCAAGGTTATCAGCTCCCCGGCCCATACGCTGTCAAACTCGAATCGACAATCGGAATATATGGAACGGGACTCCTGGATGCAATTACTGACGAGGATATACTGGCTCAATACCGCAAGGAGGAGGCAGACGGACTGTTGCCCAACGGACTAAACAGCGCTTTCTTCAGCGGAGGGAACTGGACAGGGATGTACACCAATTCGCTACAGGGGGATGGCACCGGGTTTGTGCGTCGATTCACCTACGCCCTCTCCCGCGGTCCGCTTCAGGATGCTGCCGGCGCCAACGCCATCTGGAACATCACCAATGTGACGCGTTCCGACCGCCGTTATCATTATCTCGATGCAGCGGGAACATACGCCAAATATTCAGCAATGGATCCCGAAGTGCAGGCCGGATTTGAAAGCTATATCAGCCGCATAGATCCGGAGCGGACACATCCTTCCTATTGGACAGGCACACTTGAGGAACGCATAGAAGCCTATCTGACGGATAAGAATCTGGATGTCGAGATGAGCGATGAGGAATACACTGACCTGATGGTATGGCATCGCGGACTGGCTGTTCCGGCAGTTCGCAATATAGATGATCCCGATGTTGTCCGCGGTCGGGAGGTATTCTATGAAATCGGATGTGATTACTGCCACCGTCCCTCCTGGACCACAGGTGCCGATGAAGTGCGCGACCCGGCGAAATTCTTCAAAGGTCATGAACTCCCACGTTATCCTAACCAGAAGATATGGCCCTATACGGATATGGTCCAGCATAAGTTGAAGATGGCCAACGATATTCGGGGAGGTTGGTGTCGGACAACTCCCTTGTGGGGTCGCGGGCTGCATCAGAAAGTGACCGGCAGCGCGACAGCCGACCGTCTTCATGACTGTAGGGCCCGCACGACTATGGAGGCTGTCATGTGGCATGGCTATTCCTCCGAGAGTGATGCCCGTTATACGGTGGAACTGTTCCGTCTTCTGAAGAAGGAGGACCGCGATGCACTCATTAAATTCCTGGATGCAATCTGATGAAGAAACGACCCTTCACACTACTAATTCATATAGCCCTGGTCATAATTGTGGCCGGGGCTTGTGTGACTCATTTTTTCGGTATTCAGGGGCGTGTGACGCTCAAGGAGACCGGAGAGAGTGTCAGTAGTTTTGAAAAGAGTTCCGGTCCGGGCGACTCTCGATTTCCTTTCAGCCTTGCTCTTGAGGAAATCGAGATTTCCTATTATCCGGGAACTTCCACTCCGATGGATTATTCAAGCAGCTTGCGTGCCGGAGATAAGTTGATGCGGGTCTCGATGAACCGGGTAGGGGAGAAGGATGGCTGGCGATTCTATCAGACCGGACTCGGTCCCGGCACCTCGACACTGTCCGTCAGCCATGATCCGTGGGGAATCGGGATAACATATACAGGTTATCTATTGCTCGGAATAGGTATGGTCGGCTTCTTTTTTCAGCGCAACACTCCCTGGCGGGCTCTGTTGCGAGGACTGCGCGGAGGTACGCTGGCACTTGCATTGGCGGCCGGATGTGGAAGTATGGGCGCGGAGGGACTGCCGGTAATGCAACGACCTTTGGCGGCCAATCTCGGAAAGGTACGCGTATATTGGAATGACAGAATATGTCCTTTGCAGACGATGGCCTACGATGTTACCTCGGCTCTATATGGTTCCGGATCCTATAAAGGATATACGCCCGAACAGGTCCTTTCAGGATGGTTGTTTTATTTCGATACCTGGGAGCGGGATTTCATGATGGAGCATCCGGCGCCTGCGAAAGGGGATAGTTCGCGAAAGAATCGCAGACTCAGTGAGCAATTAGCGTTGATAAGACTCCTGGGGACGGGTGAGGCTTTCCGTATTTATCCTTATCAGACAGCGGGAGGAAATCTGGAGTGGCTTTCGCTGACAGGAAGGCGTCCTTCGCAGATGTCGCTCGAACAATGGAGATTCATGCAGACGACGATGCCTCGTGTCAAGACACGTTTGCTTGAGGGACGCAATCGCGCTGCCGATGAAATCCTGACGGAGTTGAGGGAGGAGCAGGAAAGATATGCCGGCGACTGGGAACTGCCTTCAACTGCCTTAATGGAAGCCGAGCGGATATTCAATCGCGCGGCACGCCCGGGTTGGGGGGCGGCGGTCGCTTTCATCCTGGCCGTTTTCTTTATCGGCCTGGGACTTGGGTGGGGGTGTGAATCAGGATGGTTAAGAATTTCTGCGCTTGCCTTAAGCTGGTTGACACTGTTGTATGTGGTTGCTATAATGGGTTCGATATGGGTGATGAGTAGTCATCTCCCGCTATCCAACGGTCCGGAAACAATGATGTTTATGGCTCTTGCGGCTCTGTTAGGAGGTTGTATATGCAGAGGTTCCCTTATCAAAGGATCTCTTATGGCAGTGGCAGCCGTTTCTCTGGCTGTAGCGGCAATGGCTGGTCGCACACCGCGCATGGAGGCTCTGATGCCTGTATTGGGGAGCCCTTTGCTGTCGGTTCACGTTATGGTCGTAATGTGTTCCTATGTATTGTTTCTTCTGATGGCGTTTCTCTCCGGGATTGCTTTGTGCAGCCGAAGTGAGGAGCGAAGGAAATACCTTTCCGTTGTCAACCGTCTGTTGCTTACTCCGGCAGTCTGTTTGCTTGCCGCCGGTATTTTCAGCGGAGCTGTTTGGGCCAATCAGTCCTGGGGACGTTACTGGGGCTGGGATCCGAAGGAAACCTGCGCTCTTGTCATGTTGCTTGTCTACTCACTGCCGATGCACTGGGGATGTCGCCGCCTGAGTTGTTTCCGGCGTCCGGAGCTATTGCACTGGTATCTGTTGGGAGCGGTGTTTACGGTCGCTTTCACCTATTTCGGCGCCAATTATCTTCTGCCCGGATTGCATTCCTACGCCTGATTTTCTTTGGGGGCAGCGGTCTTATTTGTTCAAAAAGGAGGCATTCTGAAAAAATTCAGTTAACTTTGTATAACCACTGGAGAGAGGGGCGCCACTTGTTGGGGTGACCCTCTCAAAGTTGCTCCTGATATGGAAAAACTTGATGTTTTCGACTGTTCAAATGTTTTTATTGCGAGTTTTTTCACGGATGACCGCGAGTGCGCTCACTGCAACCGTGAGCATACTCTGATATATATTCTCTCCGGCGAACTGGAGATAACTGAGGGTGGGGAAAAGACAATCCTGCATTCGGGAGATTGTGCTTTCATGCGTCGTGAGAATAGAATGTGGCTACAGAAACGAGCTTCGGAAAACAAGCCTTATCGTTCCGTGGTCATGAAATTCTCACGAAACTATTTAAAGGAATTTTATCAGACAATAAATCAGCGCGATATTCCCCCTGATGCAAAGAGAGAGAAGATGAGCCTGATGAAGTTTCCCTCCAATCGTCTTGATGTAAGAAGTCTTTTTGAATCATTGATCCCTTATTTTGATGCAGGGATACAACCTGATGAAGATATCCTCAAGATGAAGATGAACGAGGGTATGTGGGCTATCCTTAAGACTGATGTCAACCTCTACGCTTCGCTGTTTGATTTCGTGGAACCTTGGAAGATAGATATTATGGATTTCATGGAGAAGAACTATATGAACGAGCTATCTATGGAGGAAATGGCATATTACACAGGACGCAGCCTTGCGACTTTCAAAAGGGATTTCAAGAAAGTGAGTGAGCTGACACCTCAGAAATGGCTGCTACGACGGCGATTGGAAGCCGCCCGAGACCTAATCCTTAAAGGAGGCAAAAAGGTATCGGAGATATGCTTCGATGTGGGATTCAAGAATCTTTCTCACTTCTCGAAACTCTATAAAGAGATGTATGGCATCGCACCTGCCTTTTCGGCCCTATGAACTTCCAGATAAAGCAGTTTGAGCCTCACAGCAAAGCGATCCTTGTTTTTTTGATGTAATTTTGCATCGTAAGTAGCAGCTACTTAAAGAAGTTGTCTAAACTTCTTACAGAATTATGGATAAGGGCCTGAGGTTGGGCCTCTTTTCCTGTCTTCCGCCATATCTTCGGTCGCTGTTGTAGATCGAAGATATGACGAAATCCAGAAAAAGTTTAGACAACTTCAAAATAAAAAATCAAGATATGGAAAATATATTTGAAAGGGATTGTAACGGAGAGGTCGTCTCGCCCAATGAGCCGGGATATGAACTCCTGATTGACGACATCTTTTCCTGTATGGAAACAGCACAGGAACTTTCTACTGTAAGCATACGCGATCAGAAACGCATCCATGAACTGATGGAGAAGATTCTTGGCAAGCCGCTTCCCGAAAGCACCACATTACTTCCTCCGTTCTATATAGACTACGGCAAACCCGTAACTATAGGGGAAGATTGTTTTATTCAGCAATGCTGCACGTTCTTCGGTCGTGGTCAGATTTCGATCGGCAACGGGGTCTTCATCGGCCCGAAGTGTAACCTTATCACCATCAACCATGACGTGAATCCCGATAACCGCAGTGCAACTTACGGCCGTCCTATCGTGATAGAGGATAAAGTATGGATTGGTATCAATTCCACTATTTTGCCCGGTGTGAGAATCGGTTACGGCGCGATTGTCGGAGCGCAGAGCGTGGTTACCCACGATGTTCCTCCGATGACAATAGTTGCCGGAAATCCTGCGCGTGTAATCAGGACAATTGACAAGTAGAAAGAGGCTGATTTCAACATCTTCAAGTTAGAGAATATGAAAAAAACTGTTTTTCTTTCAGTCATGATGATTGGTTGCTTGTCGAGCAATGCTAAAACACTGATAGTATATTATAGCTATACAAATAATGTTGAGAAGATTGTCAACGAACTCAGTCGGAAGATAGAGGCAGAGGTAGTTGAAATAGAACCGGCGGAGAAAGGACTTGATTATGCTGCCAATAACTACGCTACAGGAAGTGCCCAGATCGAAGCTATAAAGAGTAATCCCGACGAGAGCTCATCTTACCCCTCAATCGACCCGGTAAATGTGAATCTCGATGGATTCGACACTATAATCATAGCTGCTCCTTTGTGGTGGAGTCAGATGGCTGCTCCTCTGCAGACCTATCTTTTTCACAATGGCAGGGAAATGGCCGGAAAAAATATCGGACTGATTGTTTCGAGCGCAAGCAGTGGGATAGGCGGAGTCGAAGCGGATGCTAAACGTCTTATTCCTGAGGGTCAATTCTTGACTCCCAGCCTTTGGATTCGCAGTTCCCAGACATCGAGTGCGTCCTCAATGATAGATAACTGGCTGAAGGATATTGAGTATGAGAAGTTGACATCCGGTATTGAGCGCGTAAGCAATAATGTGTACCCGGACTTCACCGTCTATACGCTATCAGGGAAACCTCTCATGTATAAATCCAAATCAATTGATTCCCTGCATGCGGGAATATATATCATCAATGGATATAAAACCTATATCTCGCAATGAAAAGAGTAATAATAACGTTAATAGGCATAGGTTGCATTTTCAATCTTATGGCACAGACAAAAATAGTACAGACAGCAGGGCGCGATGCACTTGGTGAGTTTGCTCCCGAGTTCGCCCATCTAAACGATGACATCCTCTTTGGAGAGGTCTGGAGTAGAAACGATCTTCTATCTTTGCGAGACCGCAGTTTGGTCACAATCACTTCTCTCATTTCACAGGGAATCACCGACAGTTCGCTTACCTATCATCTTCAGGAGGCAAAGAAAAACGGAATCACCCGCACAGAGGCGGCAGAGATAATTACCCATATCGCATTTTATGCAGGTTGGCCAAAGGCGTGGGGTGCTTTCCGTCTTGCAAAGGATGTATGGAATGATGACATTATGGGTGAGGATGCAAAAGCGGCTTTTCAGCGTCAGATGATATTCCCTATAGGGGAGCCAAACACTGCATACGAAAAATATTTCATCGGCAAGAGCTATCTTGCTCAAATTTCAGACTCTCAGATTCCATTTGCAAATGTCACATTTGAGCCGGGATGTCGCAACAACTGGCACATTCACAAGGCTGAAAAGGGGGGTGGTCAGATGCTTGTTGGTGTCGCAGGTCGCGGATGGTATCAGGAGGAAGGGAAACCGGCTGTAGAGATTCTTCCCGGTACAGTAATCCATATCCCCGCCAATGTAAAACACTGGCATGGAGCTGCCAAAGATTCATGGTTTGCACACCTCGCTTTCGCCGTACCCGGTGAAGAATCTGAAAACGTATGGCTCGAACCTGTGACTGACGAACAGTATCTCTCAATCGAGTAAACCGATACTCCGGAAAAATAGTAAGAGGTTGTGTCAACATGAATCGACCCCTAAAAGTTAGACAAATAACTTTTAGGGGTCGATTCAAAAATAGTCACAGCCTCTTTTGNATCAATGTCTTATTGAAGATATTTTCGGCTCGTCCCGTCGGGATAAACTGCAATCACAAAACCGTGATAAGAACTGTCAACCGGTTGTCCGATAAGGTCATAAATATGAGTTTGGGAAACATCGGAGCNTCCAGTCTCATTAACATTGGTGAATTCNGTTGANGAGAAGCGGAATGATATAGTTCCCTCATCATCTTCCACCAGGTCGGTAATGGAGAATACATTATTTCCNTTCCAATCGGTGAAGGCAAACTGTCTCACATTGCGTTTGCCCGGGAAAGGATCCCCGGCAAGATTGTTGATACTTTCATAACCGTCAGCTTCCACGATGTCGACACGATTATGCGATGGATCTGTATTCACGTTGTTTGAAAGCCATGCATCTTCATCCATGTCGATATGCCATNCAAGC
Organism: Bacteroides sp.; assembly: GCA_014801785.1. Classification (GTDB taxonomy): domain Bacteria; phylum Bacteroidota; class Bacteroidia; order Bacteroidales; family Muribaculaceae; genus Lepagella. The sequence goes on from JAAVDN010000021.1 coordinate 10,352, forward strand.
ATTCCTTGACCGGGCAAATATGTGTCCCATCCACGTTGCCGACGGTTTTCCAGAATAAAATATTCTTNTCCGGATGAGCCGGNCACCGNCACGCGATAAGCCATATTTGANTCATCGAGAGGATTCAGAATAACAATATCTCCATTGTTGGCTTCAGTTAGATTCGAGTAATCAAGCCAACCGAGCTCACCCCGTTCGAAAGCGGAGAATAGGGGTGGAGTGTGCATATTGTTGAAGTAATTTGCAGCTGCCATGGTGTCCCAGTTATCCACACCGGGTCGAGCCCCGGATAAAGAGCTGTCGTAATGGTCCGATATACCGAGCACATGACCGAATTCATGGACAAAGGTACCGATNCCGACGGGCATAGCAGGCTTTGAACTTCCTTCATANCTAAGCTCATTGCTATAGGCATAATGGTTGATTCTCACGCCATCGAGTATCAGATCNACCTCCTTGTTTGTGTAGAGCAGATTGCTTTGAGGCCAAAGCGCATCGGNNTCCATTGTGTCGGCCTGTCCGTANCCGGCATAGAATACATATACATTATCTACTTCGCCATCCTCATCAAGGTCAAAGTCGCGGAAGTCAATTGTTGAATCGGCGAGGATGCAGGCATCCATAACCATTTCGTGTCCTCTTAAATCAAGCCATCCTTCGTCATCCGCACCATAGGCTGCTCTGTTTTTAGGGAGAGTGATGGGACCCACCACTACGAAATCGGGGTCAAATTTACCGGCGGAACTTGCCAAGTAATAATCACGCGCCGAACCGTCGGCTCCGTTNTCATATCGGAACCCTTCCTCATTAAGCAGACCGTTGAAATATGAATACGCGTCCGGAAGTGTGGAAAACCTAACGTCGTTGAAATCAACAAGCAGGACTAGACTTTTACACCGTCCAATTACAGGATAGTCGGATATACGTATCCTTTTAGGGGCAGCTTGACGTTGGAACTCTCTTATTTCGGATGAAGATAGATGTTCGGTAGGGCCGCATGGTGCGTATGACGAGTTAAGAGCCAGGATAGAGGCAAAATAAAGAAATATAGATGACATAAAAGATATTTAAGAAATGATATGTAAAGGGAATAAGAGGCCTCCGGGAGTTGACCGTTTTTGCACCCGGAGGCCCATCCATCACACNACTTCGAGTGAAGCAATTATTTTACGATAACCTTAGAAGTTTTGCCATTGAATGTCTTCAGATAGATTCCATTCTCGGGAGANACCACACGGCGTCCTGTNAGGTCATGATAAATTATGTCAGCATCAGATGTCGGTTCATTAATTGGGATAAGTCCAACATTCTCGGAGGAATAGTCCACGACGATTCGGCTTATGTTATTGCTCAAATATCCATCAANAGTAGTCAGATAGAAAAATTTAGCAGAGGATATCTCCGACAGATTTATCCATTCGCCTGAGGCATATTCTCCCTCTACAATTGTAATCGGTATCATTGATGAATTCGGNTGGTCGATAACTTCATCGGAGACATAGAGCAACAATCCGCAGTTATAAAGGGCGTCCACCTTTATCCTATTAATACTTTTATCGGAAGTTAANGTGGCAATATATCGTGAAGAATTGATATTCAGAGCGTCCATGGAGGATTGTCCCTTGAAAATATATGATGCTCCGTTGGCACTTCTCTCCGAGGTATATATTTTTTCTTCAACATAACCGGAAAGGCCGAAAGTCGCGCAGTCGATGACATCGCAGAGCTCTCCCAGATGCTCTACAGTAAATGAGGCGGAGACTATCTCGCTGTCGATATATGGATAGCCTGCGGAGCTGAAAGCTTCGATTGTCAAATCCTCATCAAGTGTTACCGAGAGATTCCAAAGGGAGGTAGATGTTGTCCATTCTCCTCCGTTGATGCGATATGTGACTGATTGGGCGGGATAGGTGGCGGAGATCTTTATATCCGTTCCGGCTGGCTGTTCTCCACTGGCAGGTGAGAAAGTCGGTGCTGGCGATACATTGGTATCAATAGTACCGTTCCATTCTGCGATTTCAGAATTTTCACATCCATCTGCCTCACAGTAGGCAGAGATACTCCAGGAGTCTCCAATTTCTCCAGCGACAGTTATGGAGACGGTTGATTCCGTGGTAGTGACTGGGTCTGCACCGTCAACGATATATGTCATTGTTCCTTTGAGGTTAGGATTGCTTATGGTCACAGATTGTCCCAGAACGACAAAATTACTATAAGAAGAGATGCTGAATTCAGGCTCCATCAAATATACAGGAGTAATCTTCACCTTGCGGCGTGCCCATTCTGAGGGAATCCAACCCTCTTGATCGACTACCGCGCGGGCTTCAATGAGAATAACATCATCGATATCACCGTGGAGAGTGATAGAGGCGGGGTTCTCAAACCCGGATTCAAGAATAACCTCATCGTTTTTCGTCATCTTCACCTCGATTAAAGCCTCGGGTGTATCGGAATCAATTGTGACTGTTGTGCCGGAAGGACATCCGAGATCGGAATTGACCACTATATACGGGCGCCCGGCGGTAGCGAGAGGCGCTTGCTCACTCCATTCAATTTCGATAGAGGATGCCTCGCCCATATAGGGCCAGATACCGATGTAATGATATGGAGCATCGGCCACTAATGTACCGGAATATGGATCGATATTGAAATTGCGGATACCTTCTTGCATAAAAGGGGAGGAGGAGATAAGTTCATTTCCGCAATATACGGAGAAAGAACCAGCCATATCGGTAACACGGATTTCCTTGAGATATAAATCTGGAGAATCTGTATTCTTTAACGACAGCCCCATTCCGAATTCTATCATTCCCTCTCCCTTATCAGATAGACCGGTTAGTTGATAAGTTATCCCGGTGATTGGGGATACGTAGTTGTTTATATCATAATTGCTTTCTTGCGGCAATGTGATGCCGGCCTCAAAGAGAGAGGAGATGGAAATTATGTCTGTGCCTGGAGAGGCAGCCGATACCCCGACTGTAGAGAATGCTGCCAGTGTCAGAGTCAATAATAAATTTCTCATTATTTAATTTTTAGGTGAGTATAATGGTGATGTGAACTATGAAGAATTTACCCCGTGTCCCACAGGAAAGGTTAATCTAAACAGGTTCTTAATTGCGAATCAGAATCTTCTTGACCATGTTTCCCGATTGGCGTATATAAATACCTGTCGGACAATCACTGGGATTGATTTTCACACCTTGCAGGTTAAAGTAGTTTGCTATGGTATTTGAGTCATCTGAGGATATTGATTCTACGACATTCATATCCCGATTGAAGTTGTTCGCATTAACCTTTTGTGCGGCTACAATCTCACCATTGCGGCCATCAATAATCATGATGGTGACAGCGGTCGATAGGGGATCCTGCACTCCAAAGCCGTTTTTCTCCTGTTGAAAAGGCATTGTGAAGGAAAGGGAAGCGTGCTGAGGTTCGGAGGCGACCCATACGTCAGTCAGGGGCATCCCGTCAAAGTCCGGGAAGATTCCCATGGCTACATTGTTGAATGGACGGTCGATACATGAAATCATCGAAGAAGGATATTCATAGTAGAAACGCGCTACCTCCCATAGCTCATCGCCGATATAATCTGGCCGTTTCTGCCCAGTGTAGTAATTGTGTTGAATCCATTGCGGTGATTTTCCGGTGAGATTATCTGCGGTCAATACAGCCGCGGCTCTGAAATAAACTCCGTCAAGATCAGCTGCCATCGTTACAGAGAACTCCACTTCCACGTTTCCTGACTCGAAATCACACTTCACTCTCTCAATTTCAACTTTTGCAATACTACGTTTGGAAAGAAGAGAACTTATTGAGGATTCGAATTCCGGCACATCAGTAGGGCTTGTGATTATCCGACGATTCATCACCGCCTTAGGGAGGGATGTAATCGGAAAGCGGGGATTCGTTACAAAACGATCAGCATATCCTTTTGCTTGTAGAGCTTCAGAAGATAGAGATGTGCAGTGAATCCCGATTCCTATGAATCTTTCTGGATAGAGCCGGGAATATAAATCAAGTTCAGCGGTGCCGAGCGGACAGTAACCACAACGTATTCCTGTGCCTTCTTCCTCAACCACCACACTTTCGAATCCATCGCCGCAGGCCACGGATCCTCGCTTGATCAAAGATACGGCCCCAGGCATTTCCGGAGTGATGGTAATAGTATAAGAGAGGCTTTGGCCTACCATAGGGTTTAACTCCGATGTGAAAGGGAGGGGATATGTTTTAAAACCGGATTCGGATACCGTCTCGACAACAATAGATTCCTCAATTCCCGGAGCGTTCAATGTTGCGGTAAAGGAATCTGCAGGGGAGCATATAGAAACTGCTGCACTGAGAGTTCTTGGTGTCGGAGAAGTTTCGAATAACATGGTTGCGTCTGATATCGAGGCATCATACATCATTACACGCACGGTGCCTATACCGAGCAAACCGGTATTATTCCCTTCATTGATGAATACAAACCGTGTGGATGTATTTTCCAGCCCTGTAAGCGAGACGGCTATGTGTTCCGGGTCGGCGCAGTTGTTGGCCTTAATGCGAGTGCTAAAGAGTTCTTCTTCGCTTTTCTCCCCTGAAACCGAATCCAGAGTGTAGATAGAGAACTTGTTGTCAATATCCACATCAGGGTTATAGTTAACCACATCAATCGAGAGAACTGCCCCTGAAGCTGGAATTGACACGACGGGAGAAATAAGAGTGGTATTTACTCGTCCTCCTTCTGTTGTCGTTCCGCATGATGAAATGTAAGAACTTCCGAATGGAAATTCGATAACTTCCCATGAGTCTGAATTTCCAATCATTTCGGCGGTGGGACCAGTTATGTGCTTTCCGGACCCGATACATTCCCATCCATCGGGAATTTCTGACGTCTGCCATTCCTGATAAAAATATTCAGGAATAGAGGCATAGCTGCCACTCGCCACCAGAAGTAGCAGGGTGGCAGCTATGAGTTTGAAAAAACCATTATTCATGGTTGGTGAGAATTAGTGGTTTCGAATGATTGATTTGCGCGAGGTCACACTTCCATCAGACCAACGCTCCACCACGATATTTAGTCCCTGTCGAGGTTGTGAGAGGCGTGTGCCTTCGGGGGTATACCACTCAATAGTCTTCAATTCACCCTTATCGATGCCTATTGCGGTCACTTCCGCCACACGCGGAGTCTCTGAGTTGGTCACGAGTATATCATCGACCATAATGTAATAGGCGTTTGTTGCGTTCTCAGTCTTTGAGCGGAATGCTATGCGGATTGTCTTACCGGCATATTTCGTGAGATCGGCCTGATATTCTCTCCAAAGAGTTAGATCATCAAAATTAAGAGTCAATAAACTCTCATATTCATCGATATATGTATCTGCATCCACTCCAACGAGCACTTCGAGGGTGTCATTATTGAAAGATTTGGCGGCAGTGATGAATTGCAGAAATGTATCTCCGTTGTTTGGAATCTCAATTTCCGGGCTGAAGAGAACATTGTTGACCGGAGATTCGAACCATCGATTGTTGCCATATTCAAAGAATACTGTTCCCATAGCTCTATATCCGTAGGGAATACCCATGGTTAGGGATTCATAGTTATTGATGATATCGCTCAAATCCATCCAATTAATCTGGTCGCCGTCAAAATCCTCTAATAACCATCCTTCGCTACCATACTCAAAGCTTTCGTAGAATACGCGTCCTCCGCGGTTGAGATCGATACCTTTTGCAGAGCAGTCCACCTTATAATCTCCGATATTTGTGTGAAGAGTTATGGATCCTGTCTCGACACCTGTTTTAGTAGGATGATACTCCACCATGAATGGTGTGGCACCTTGATAGGAGAAATCCGAGAGATCCACGATGGAGAAGGGGCCTTCATGCTCCCATGAAATCAGCTCAACGGGTGTGTCAGTATAATTTACAAGCCCGAGCATCTGATGACCGTTACGCTCCACGGTGTATTCGATACCTTTGAAATCGCATTTTTCGGGAGTCACATATCCTTTATAGTCCTCGTTGTTTATGATTTCAAGACTGATCTCGTATAATTTGAGACGGTCATCGCCGTAAACATCCTTCGGGCGAGAACCTGTTTTCTTGTAATTGAACCTTACGGTGTGACGTCCGGGACGGAAAAGAAGTTCACCCGGGGTGTACATACTTGAGGCAGAGCAATGGATTCCTACGCCTCCGATAGCTTTCTCGTTGTCGCCATCGATAGTGAATGTGGAACCAGAGACAACAGAAGGTATACCCATGAAAACGAAAGGATCTTCGGAATCATTATAGGCATCCCAGTCAAGTTTTCCGATACATCCTTCGGGGATTTCAAAGGTAGCATCCAGCCATGAGTTTGAAATCTCCTCTATAGCTGCCTTAGAGGTGCTGTTGTAGAGGTATCCACGAGCTTCGTTATATACGAACGGATAGTTTGCGTCAGTGTCAAATGATATTTTTCCTCCAGATACAATATTATGGAAGTTTTCCGGAATTGCTTTGGCAACGCCTTCGCAGTTGACGGTGAAATCACCTGCGGTCGTATGTAAGGTCACAGAGCCGTTGGCTTTACCGACTGTATTGACTGTCCATACCAGGGGGATGGTGATATATCCACCATGTTGAACCGAGAGATCGGGGATGAGAGCGGAGAAACCGGCTGTTGCATCGTATCCTGTGACACGCAGAGGCTCGGTGCCTGTGTTGTGAATATTTACGGAAGACTGACGGGAAGTAGACATAGAATCATACCAAGCGTCATCGAATGCGACTTGTGTATTGTCAATTACTGCGGAATTTGGAGCTGCATCAGTCACTTGAAGATCGATACTGCTCACATAAACCTCACCGTGCCTGTCAGTATCCTCAAACCAATCGATTTGAATTTCATGAGAGAATCCTATGACATGTTCTCCTTCGGGGATAATAATGGTTCCGCCAACCGGAAAAGGGGCGTAAGATGAACTGACATATCGAAAATCGGATACAATTTCTTTGTCGAGACTGCATACGAAGCCATTCGGCTGCTTTTGTATCTGAGTGGCATCATAGATGAGCGTTCCTACCTTACCCTTAGGGATATTGATGGTCATATTGAACCATCCCTCTGTCATATCATTCTGATTTATGGAGACTGCGACTTTCTTTCCGTTCCGCTCTTCAATGACGAATGGATACAGCGGAGAGAAGCCGAAATCTATGTATTCCGCTCCGTTTTTTGTAATCAGAGTGTAGTCAGGACGTTCATAGACATCAACGTCAACATTTACCGCCAGATCATCGCCATCAAGTGTGCGGAAATATATATTCTCATTGATATGGCCTGTCTGAGACGGAGTGAATGTCAGATCGAAAGTCCTGCGTTCACCAGATGCTATCGGAGTTTCGTTATTGTTGACTGTAATGTCGGCAGAGGATGTCTCGCATCTCATTGTGGTGGATTCCGATCCACGATTAAGGATGGAAATGGATGCATGCTGGGGCATGCCAGTGCAGATGAAGAGACCGGCAAAATCGAGGGTACTGGTGTTGGTAGAGAGCTTCACCCCATCTACAGGTGTGGAAAGATCACATGACTTGTAGTAGTCATAGAAGGCCATTGTTTCCCCTTTAGCATTGAATGCGTATAATCCGAATCCGGTCTTTGCGGTGATTCGATCCATGTCATCTGATACGCTGAACACGAGTTCGTCAATGGTATTCAGTTGGCCGGAATCGGTCATGTCGCCTGCGAAGACTATGAGAGTATAGGGCTCATTCGTGGTGAGACTATACATTTCGGCGGCTTTTGTATAGGAATTTATTCCTTGAATCTCGCTGTCATATTTACCTACGGGAATTCGGATTTCCCCGGAGCGCTGGTCATAGCTTCCTTCGAGAGTGTATTCCTTCTCTACGTCATCATACCAGAGGTCAAACAGACCTTTGAGCTTGGCTTTATTTCCTGTGATACTGACTTCGGCAGAGTATTCGTAGACCTTACCCTCCGTGGGGGTAAATTGAGAGTAGATGTCGAAATTGGATTTGACATCTACGATCCATGTGTCGTAACCTGCTGTCTTGCGGGCTATTTGTTTTACATTTTTGCGGGCGGATGGCTTGTGCATCACTTTTGGCAATGATACGTCCGCTGTCAGCTCCGGGGCTTCAGATGAACTGAATGCCAGCATCGAGCCCCCGATTGCGACAATGGTGGCTCCGATGATAATTCGTGGCAATTTCTTCATGATGGTGGTAATTAATGTTGTTATAGGTGTGGGGAACTCGTGGTATAAAATCGAGTGGAACCCCGCTCCAAAATTAATTACAAAACCATCTGTATCAGAAAGTTTGGAAGTATTGAATCAGCCAATGGCGTATTTGTTGACTGAAATTAGACATTCCAATACCCACAATAGTATTATTAGATATGAATGGTCAGTCGTTGGTGGTCAGAGCTCGTCGACGATATTCAGAGGGACTCATTCCAAGCTGGGCTTTGAAACTGTTATAGAATGTGGCTTTTGATAGAAATCCGAGCTGACGCCATAATTCTTCATGAGTCTTGGAATATGCCGGATCCGAGAGTAGTTCAATAGCCTCCTCCACTCGTCGGGAGTTCATGAACTGAGGATAGCTTAGACCTGTGCGTTCTTTTATGACTTGGGAAAACCAAGTGTGGTTGCAACCTACACGATTGGCAAATATTTCTCGGCTTACCGAGGGGTCACGGTAAATATGATTGATTTCCATCTCAGTCTTGATACGGCTCCATATTTCGGCTATTTTCGCGTCGGAGATTCCTCCTCGATTAGATTCGATGCCGATTTCCTCATCTTCATCAGGCAGGCTGGTAACAGAATGTCTATCTATTTCATTTTGATGTTGTATGGCGACATGGGCATCGGCAGAATTTTCTGAATCGGTTGGACTAATCGGTGTGCTTTCGTTTCGCAGTTGTATAAGAGACTTTTGGCGATCGACGATTACTTGCAACAGCCGGTTACGCTTTTTATAATATATGATAATGAGGACGACAACGATAATAGAGAGTAGCACTACAGAGCAAATTATGATATTGCGGATTCGCAGTTCAGCTTTTGTGCGTGTTACTTCAAGTTCCTTCTTTCCGAGATCATATCTTATGCGGAAGCGGTTGACCTGTTCGTTGCTTCTGTATTCATTTATGGAGTCTCGAAGGGCGATGAAGCTATAGAGATAATCCATACCCTCTTTATAACGTTGGATTTGTCGGTAATTGTCGGCATAGAGTTTGAACATCCGTGTGCGATATGTGTTATAGGTGCTCTCATTGTTAAGGTTTTCCTTGGCCTTATCCAGCATAGCTATCGATTCCTCATTTTTAGACCTGTTAAAAAGAAGTGTGGCATAGGACAAGAATACTCCGGGGCTGCTGTCGTTGTCAGCAATGGCTTTATCATAATGGCTGGACGCCCCTTCAGCATCTCCAATTGCTTGGAAATAGTCACCCATCAATTTATGATAGAGATAGGTTGATTCTAAAGAATCAATATCAGCGATATAGGGCAAAGCTTGTGTGGCAGTCCCGCTATTCTCCATAAAATGTTCAGCCATGTGTTGGGCGGCTGGAAGCATGAAGTGATACTGACCGGTTTCTTTGGCAAATTCATATATTTCCCGGTCATACGTCAGCCCGAGAGTATCACCGACAGAGTGATATATTTCGGAAATATTGCAATCGGCTGCCATCACGAAATCACGTGCGCCGGCAGCCAGTGCGTAACGTTTGGCTTCTGAAAAGTAATGCACCGCCATTGCGAAATCATAGTCTTGCAGTGTGGCATAGCAACCGAGAACATTGTATATACGCGAAATTAGGGTGTCATTATCGGTGTGTAAGGCTGTTTCAAGTGCTCGTTGTGCGATTTTCTTACGGTGTTCCCCCTGTAACGGGGAATAGTTGTAATAACTTTGGCTCATTAAACCGTACGCTTGGAATAATTCATTGTTTGCCTCAATTGCTTTCCGGTAGAGTTCTTTCCCCAAAGAATCGCTTTTGTTGAAATCTCCCCTCATGGCCGCATCCTTTGCCTCACTTCTCAGACGTTCCAGCTCGTTGTTGGATGGGGCCGGGGAGGATTGACGGCATCCGCATATTGAGAAGAGAAGGACTGTTATCAGCCCAAAATATATGAGATGGCGGAATAAGCGTAAGTGGGGGGTATGTGGGATATGTAAGGCCGACATATGATGAGGGATGTGAATATGTTATGCAAATTTAGTCAAGGAAATCCATCCTTCCAACTGAATAAGTGAGAATTTTGCAGAACGGTATACTCTTGTGGTGCGGGGTTTTATTGCTCCAGATTAAAAACAATATATATCGTTTTTTTAGCAGCTACGTACTTATATGTATTTGAGTATACGAGAATTTTATCTATCTTCGCAATGTGAATGATTTCGCACTTGATATTACCTACCCTTGACTTGCGTCTCGAATGGAAATAAGACCCCGGACCACAATAAAAGTTAGAAATGTAGCAACAATGAATAAACATAAACGATTCTTTAATATTCTTTTGTGGTGTTTATTTATAACGATTCCGTCACTTATAAATGCCACCCAGACGGATAGTGATTCGACTGCCCGTGGTCGGGTGACTGTAACGTCAGATAAGTTCATGTCCCGGTTCATTGATATTGAATCCATATCCGATGAATCGGAGCGAGTCTATAAAACAGTGGGTGTGCTGAATGATTATTCGGTTTATCTGATTGAAAACGGAGATTGGTTTTTGTCCGGACCGTTGATACATAAAGCTCTACTGTATTGTCCGCCTGACTCTATTCAATTGAGGAACTATATAGCCGCTACATACGCCTCTTACCAATATCTTGATGGAGAAATGGATGAGGCGGAGAGAACTTTCAAGAGACTGTATGAGTACACCAGTAAGGAGAAATCTCAAATTGATGTACATATTCGTCTCTGCATAAACTTAGGGGAGGTCTATCAGCAGACTGGAAGAAAGAGAGAGGCTCTGAAATATTTTGAAAGGGCTGAGGTTTTGGCAGATTCAATAGGTAACAGATATCTTTATGCTAATGCTATCATTCATAGTGAACGCGTGGGTGATAATTCACATATTCAGCTTGATAAACTTCAAACATGTACAGATACGATTTTTGAAGGCACCTGCTCGACTCTTATGGCACCCGCATATCTGGCAATCGCGCGTTATTATTTTCGACAGGGGGATTATCCCGAGGCATTGAAGGCAATCGACAATAGCAGTATAGTCGCCAGGAAACTGGGACAGTTGAAATATCAGACCGAAGGACTTCAGCTGTCGGCTGACGTTTATGCCCGTCAGAATAATACTGCGATGTCTTACGCGTGTATGCGAAAGGTTGTCGACTTGCGTGAGACTGCGGATGTACAGAGGGACCGTGAAATTGCATCCAATACGATAGAGGCTGATAGAATCCTTCAATGGAGTAACAGGATGTTGGGAGACTCCAATGCTGAGGAAAACAATAGAGGAGGGGGGATGTCGTGGATTATGTTCCTCTTATCATTCTTGATAGTTCTGATATGTAGTCTGAGCTTTTGGTGGATATTGAAAAAGGAGAAAAGAAGGGGGAAAATTGCGATTGAAAAATTAAAAGGGGAGATGGCGGCATTGCGTGGAGAGACAATAAAACTTGAAATCCTGTATAAAGGATTTGGATCTATTCTTGGCAGAATACGAAACGCACTTAAGGCTATGAAGACCGATGATGTCCTGCTGCAATCCAAGATAAAGGATCTCTCCAATTCTCTATTGCAAAGCGCGCTGCCGGAAAGAAAATCCGAATCTATTGCGATAGCGGAAAAAGAGGATAGCGCATTGATAGCGCGACTCGAAAGCCTGATCGGCAACGAATTGAATCCATCTGATCGAAAACTGGCTATTTATCTTTGTCATGGACTGACGACTCAGGAAATATCAACTATCACGGGAGTGTTGGCTAAGTCTGTCAATCAGAACCGTTATCGGCTTAGACGTATTTTGAATCTTGGACAGGAAGATGACCTGGAACAGGTACTCTTGACCCACTATAGGGAGGCAAATCCTTAAATAGATTGGGAATATACTGAATGTCAGAGTTTTGCGTGTTATATATAGATATAAAAATAAAGGAAAAAGAAGTTTTGTAGTTACTATTTCTCAGGTGATTAATTGGTGAAATTACTGCCGGTGTATAATTTTGTTGATAAATTTTCTATGCGCAAGAAAATTGGTCTTACGTTTAACACCAGCAACTATGAAACTGAGAATTTACAATCTGATTGCTATAATGCTCTTTTCTATTATGGGCCTGTTGCATCCGGGAAGAGCATGTGCAAAAGAATTAAAGAGTCCGACTGTGGACCTGATTGCGGGTCATACCCGCAATCAGAAACAAGTAGTCGTCCCGGCTAATCCATTTAAAGCAACGTGGAGGGCTCCTAAGATAGGAAGCACATCACGTGTGAACGCATCCGGGTCGAACCTATTCGCTATGCGAATCTCCCCGCAACCTTTGGGGTTGATAGAGCTAAACTATGACGGCACCGAGACTATGAAATGGGAGGGGGATTCCTGGTGGTTCCCTACCACAGGTTTTGTCTATGACGGCAGAATCTATGGTATAAGTGCGATGTATATCTATGGCACTATGTATGTGTCACGTGTAGATTATGCCATAGCGTCCGGAGAAATCATATACACTGAAGATGTGGATGAAAATCCGGCGCATGCGGCTATCTCGGCGGTGTATGATCCACTTCTGGATGAGGGATATGCCTATACCTATACCGAGCTACTTGATGGATATGTATTCAATAAACTTGATCCGGCTATATTCACGTTTACGCCGGTCAGTAACGATATCGATCAAGGCGATGTGTGTCTTTGTATGGCATACGATGAGAGACGGGATAGAATTGTAGGCCTTACTTCCGACTCGCGTCTGATTGTGCTTGATACTACGACCGGAAAAGGAAAAACACTTTCAAAACTTCCGTTATCACTTGCATTCTATAACACGGCCATGACCTATAGCCCCATCGATGATGCCTACGTCTGCCAGGTTATTGAGAATAATATGGTAAGTTCTCTTCTGAAGATAGATGCCGCCACATATTCCATGGAGCGGACTCATGTCTGGTCGGAAGAGGATATCCATCAGTTTATGATTATGTTTTCCGAAGATGCCGTGTACGCTTCTGAAGCTCCATCAGCGCCGACACTCCAAAATATAGAGGTTGCTGGAGCTGCTTTGGAAGGTACAATGGACGTGAAAATGCCTACTAAATATCGTGACGGTAAATTAATTGAGGAGGTGATGGATCTCCAAGTTCTTATAGACGACCAAGTGTATGAGAAAAAAACAGGACTTAGGGGCGGTGAAACAATAAATATTCCGTTCAAGGTGGTTCAGGAGGGACGCCATATCATTTCGCTACGCGCAGTGACAGATGGTAAGGAAAGTCCCGTCTTGAAATTCAAAAGATACTTTGGTTATGATACACCTATGGCTCCATCCAATGTTGAGCTGGTGGGTAATAAAGCCAAATGGGATGCCGTGACTGCAGGTATCGAAAACGGTTATGTGGAGAATGTAAAATATGAGGTATGGCTTAACGGCGAAAAACAGGGAGAGACAGACAATACCTCTATGGAGGTCGAATTACCTCAGTCTTTCTCGATAAATGAGGTCATGGTATATGCCATCTCCCATAGCAAGAGAAGCTTGGGAGCCAGTTCCACTCCGATTGGCGGAGGAATCCTATCTTTGGGTACTACCATTTATCCAGAGGAAGTGGAATGGTCAGCGTTTACTGTAATAGACGGGAATGGGGATGACAACACTTGGAAATATACTGCCGGATATGGAATATCCTATCGTCCGGAAGGTGAAGTTGCTTCGACTGCAGATGAATGGGTAATTACACCCGCCTATGAGATTGCCAGCACCGGTTACCGACACATACTATCCTTCAATGCTGACGTGGATTTGTATAATCCGGCAAGAGTTGAAATTCTTCAAGGTAATCATCCCGAGCGTCAATATATGGAATCTGTGGGAGTAATAAATCTTGAGAAGGATTTTTACGGAAACGTACAGCATTATATCGTTCCAAAGTCCGAAGGCAATTGTTACATAGCATTCCGTCTTCTCGATCCTGTGGCTATTGATATATGCAATATAACGCTTGATGACACTGATATTGCTGTGACTGCACCTGATGATGTAACCGATATCACTGTCACCCCCCATCCTAAGGGACTTACAAAGGCTGAGGTGTCGTTCACACTCCCGGAACAGACTATCGAAGGTATGCCTTTAAATGGCCAGATTTCGGTCATAGTCAGATCTGTTAAGGAAACGGTGGAGGTCTTCGGTCACCCTGGAGAACGCATGACACTCTTATTGCAAGTTCCGGAAGGAATGAACCGCGTTGAAGTAGAGATAAAAGATGGTGGCACGGTCTATTCAGAGGAATTCTATGTCGGTATAGATATGGTCGCTGCTCCCGAGAATATCAGTTATGTCGTATCTGAGGATAATATGTCTGTCACCATCAATTGGGATAAACCTACTAAGGGTGTGCATGGGGGATATATAGATCCCGAATCAATTACATACGAGATAGCCCTGTTTGATGATGAGGAGGGTTATATAATTCTCGAGGGCAACTATGCCGCCACCACTTTTACTCATAGTCTCTATGACGATGCTCCTCAACGCGCGTGGTATTACACCATTACTGCATGCAATTCGCGTGGTCTATCGGATGAATATGTAAACATACCTATAGCAATGGGTTCGCCCTATACTCTTCCTATGGAGGATTACATGCAAATGGGAGGTAAAATCGGACCATTGACCACTACCGGCTCAGAAGAGTATAAGGGTGATTGGACTATCTCCAGTCCATCTTACTACGATAATGATGCTGCAGAACTGGAAGACTATGTCGTCGTGGGAAAGAATGACAGTGGCGAGCTTCCGACCAAGGGTATTCTAATTCTTCCTAAATTCGTTCCCGATTGTGGCGAGAGAATAGTTTCATATTTGAAATTCTTCTTCGGTGACAACACTCCTGATGTATCGCTGTATGCTTTGACTTCTGCCGGGGATAAAGTATCTGTGCTTGACATAAAAGCCGCAGATATGGAAAAAGGATATCAGACAGTAACAGCGATCCTTCCGGAGAGTGTAAATAATAATCAGTGGGTGCAGATTGCTATCGAACCACGATATGAAAAGGAGAATCAAAGCCTTATATTCGTATCATATTCTATATTCGGTGCCTATAGTCATGACGGTGCTGTCACACGCATCGATGGAAGTAGGAATGTATATCTAAGTGAAGATTGTCAATTTGACGTAATTCTTCGTAATGATGGATTCGAGAACCTTGAAATCCCGGGATGCGAGCTGGAGGTGATGGCCTCAAATAAGCAGATAGCCAAGGCTACAAGGCTTTCAAACCCTGAAGTGACTACTCTGCGCCCTGGTGAACAGGTTAAGTTTAGCTTCGGTGTTAAGGTTGAGGACCCATCATATATAGGAGGGGGAGAAGTTGTGGCCCGAATTACCTCCCCTGATAAAAATGAGTCCAACGATGAAATGATAATCGGCGTGTCGATATTAGCCGGTGACAATCCGGTTGTCACGGATTTGAGCGCTGTGATAAACGATAACGGTACGGTTGGTTTGTCATGGTCGACTCCGGTAGTGACGGATAAGGTCGAGGGCTTTGAAAACTGCGATCCGTATCTGATTACCCCTACTTTGGAAGATTTCACAAATATCGATGGTGACGGAATGTCCACAACTGGATATGCTTTCCCATATCATTCTCCCTCTAACAATCCTACAGGCTGGATTGTATGGGATCGTGAAACGGTTGAGAATGCTGCTTACAATAACACTTATATTCCCTTCTCGGGAGATCGTATGTTGGTGGCTCTATGCCCTGATTTTGGCGATCAAGCTGACGACTGGTTGATTTCACCCTGTATTGCCGGCGACAGCGAGGTGTCGTTCATGATGGCGGCCACTATGGCAGGTGTGAAAGAAACTCTCCAGATAATGGTATCTGAGAAGGGGGATAATCCGAAGGATTTCATATTGTTGAAAGAGATTTCCTATTCATCCGAGAATTGGACATCATTCTCCATAAGATTGCCGAAAACCGCAAAATATTTTGCAATACGTTATATTTCTGTAAGTGGATGCGGGATAATGCTGGATGACCTTTCTTATGTTCCAGCTCTTGCAAGTGCCGTATACACAGGTTATGATATAATCCGTAACGGCAGTGTGATTGCGGAGAATGTTTCTCCTTATTGCAGGTATACAGATGAAACCAATAATGGGAAAAACGATACCTATAGAGTTTGTCCTGTCTATGTGCTCGATGGTATTTCCAAGCGTGGTCTTCCCTCCAACGAGGCTGTCCCAGGTATATGTGATGATTCCGAGGTGCAACGCTCCAATGTCAAGGTCATCGGAGGCGAAGGGCATATTGTTATCATGAACGCGATGGGTAAACATTTGGAAGTGTTTACTGCGGATGGGATATTAATATGCGATAGAGTGTGTGGGAGCGATGAAATATCGCTGCCCATGTCAAAAGGAGTGACTCTGGTAAGTCTTGATGGTGTTGTACGGAAAGTAATGGTGAAGTAAAACACCCACACAGATTTACTCTAAGTAACTCTCAGCAATTAAGACCCATAAGCCGAAATAAATGAGTGTATAAAGCGCCCCTATAGCGTCAATCAATTGACTTGCGCAATAGGGGCGCTTTATACACTCATTTATTTGAATAGCAGCTTACTTGTTAAACGGTAAGCATACGTGCTTCACCGTATGCTTACTCTTTTGTGTTGGATTGATCTTCAACAAAAGAGGGAAAAAGAGTAGTATAATATACAATCGTTCCACTCTATTAATACTTTAAGATGTTAATTGAGAAGCCATTTGTATGCTGGGCATACATTAATGGTATGCCCATTAATAACTAACTCTCGTTCTTCATAGGCCGTAACGAGAATTAGTTTGTCACATTTGAGTGACTTACCGGCTTTTACCAAAGCTGTGGTCTCTCGATTGAGTGTTTTTTCAGAAGAAATATCGTAAGATACCTGCACAAGTTCAACTACCGTTGCTCGATGGCATACTACAAAATCGACTTCGTAAGAATCAGTTTTGTGATAATAGATGTCATAACCGGTTCCATATCTCCTACATAATGCCAGATAAACTAAGGCTTCGAGCCTCCATCCCAAATTGTCTTTTGCGAATGCATCCTTCCTCGCATTCATAAGAGATACGTCTATGGGATAGCATTTTGCATTACGAATCCGCTCGCTACTCTTAGGTGAATATTTACGCAACTGTTTCAGAAGATATGCCTGATAGAGATAACCTACATAATTCTCTACTGTTTTATCATTCTTGAAATTGAAAATCTTTTGCAACGCTGCATAAACAATTTCGCATGGAGCATTATTCATCAAATGGTTGGATAATGACTTAAAGGTATCTTTGTATCTTACCTTAAAACGTTGCACAATATCTCTTTCCAGAATATTCGAAACCAGTGTGTCTACGTATTCATCAGCGATTTCTTCACCACTGATTATTTCAGGAAAGCCTCCAACCTCCATATACCTGTCAAATGCACGGCGAAGTAAGGCATCCGTTTTTGTGGATAGATTCGTGGTTTCCACTTTTTCCATTTCGCAAAACTCACCGAACGAAAACGGATATAATTCTATTTCATTATAACGTCCGGTAAGATATGTGGAGAGTTCGCTACTAAGTAGTTTCGCATTGCTACCGGTAATAATTACCTTTATACCCTGTCGGAGCAATCTGTTGACAAATAGATGCCACCCCTCAATATTCTGCGCCTCATCAAGAAATAAGTGAGTAAAATCTCCATAAATCTGATACAAGCATTTTAGAACATCATTCAAATCATCTGCGGACAAACGAATCAAACGCTCATCGTCAAAATTCACATAAGCGAATTTTACCTGCGCTCTATTTAGAACATTGAAACACAATGTTGATTTTCCACTACGACGCACACCGATAACCACTTGAGCCTTCTTACTCTCCAGCTTTATTAAATCTTCTTCCTTACGCTTACAAAAGGATTGGGAACGAAGCGCAACCAACTCTTCCTGTTGGTCTCGTAATATTTCAAGTAATACAGATGTATCCATTATCGTCTTGATTTTATGGCGCAAAGATAAGTAAACTTCGGTAAATCGGCAAATTTACATCCCGTAAACTTCGGTATTCCGGAATTTATAAGGTGCCTAAACTTCGGTAAATCGGCAAATTTGCACATTCTAAACTAAAGCCAACGGCCGAATGGCGTTCTCGATGAGATTGTTGTCTATATTGATTCGTCCGTCATTGACATAGATAGCCAACCGGGCCATCAGTGACTAGGTGTAGGCTATGGCTTTACTTACAATAAATGTTAACGGCCGGCCCGCATCTTACGGAAGTTTCTGCGAGCTGGCCGTTAACATTTATTGTGGAACACAACGTCTTAGATATTTCTGCCCATTTCGTAGGCGGTTGTCAGCGATGGATGATCCTTGATTTCGCCGGGTGCCGTCACTCCGCCTGCAAATACATCGCCGGCGAGGCGAGCCCTGTCGAAACATTCGATCCAGCCTTCAAGACCCGAAATTGCCCGAGCGGGAACTTCGGGATCGTTCTCGGCGGCGCTGGTCAGCATATAGATATCCGTGAACTTGTAGTCACCTCCGAATAACGGATTCGCACGGTCGAGCAGGGTCTTCATCTGACCGCTCATTTCGTAGTAGTATATCGGAGTTGCGAAAACCAGCACATCGGCATCGTGCATCTTTCCTACTATTTCCGGCGCATCGTCTTTGATTACGCATTTGCCTGTCTTCACACACGACAGACAACCGATACAGAAACGAATGTCTTTATGATGGAGTGTTAGAAGCTCGACTTGGTTGCCGTTTTCAGTGGCGCCGCGGCCAAACTCCTCAGCCAGTCTGTGCGAATTGCTGTTACCTCGAAGACTTGTGGATATGATAAGAACCTTTTTCATTGTTAAAGACTTTTGCGGAGAATTTCTACTATTTCATCATGATTGAGGGTCTCGTAGCCACCGGCCAGGATAATTGTGGCATTGGCAATGCCGTCAAGCATATCCTCGGTAACTCCGAGAGATGTTATTTCAGAAGCGGCTCCGATCTGCTTTATCCATGCAGCGAGCGCATCAATACCTTCTGTGGCGAGCTGCTCGTCACTTTTCCCTTCAGTCGGAATCTCCCATACCACGTGCGCGAAACGGGCGAAACGCTTCAGTGCGTACTTCATGATATGACGGTAATATGCTTCGGAAACACCCGACAGGGTCATTCCGTGGGTGGCATCGGTATTCTTTTTTGTTTGATTATACGCTTTTGATTACCTTGGCCGGGAGACCGCCCACCACGGTGCGTGGCGGAACATCTTTATTGACCACCGCGCCTGCTGCGATTACAGCTCCTTCGCCGATGGTGACGCCTTGAAGGATAGTAACATTGGCTCCAATCCACACCTTGTCGCAGATTTTTACAGGTGCCGGCACCATATCGGCACGTCGGTCGGGGTCCATTACATGATTGAGTGTGGCGATTACACAGTTGTGACCCACGAGAACATCATCGCCTATGGTGATTCCGCCTTGATCCTGAAATTTGCAACCTGAGTTGATGAACACCCGTTTGCCGATTCTGAGGTTCTTTCCGCAGTCGGTATAGAAAGGAGGAAACAGCCCGAAACTCTCATGGATTTCAGTGCCCGTCAGCTCCGACATCAACGCAATGATCTCATCGTGGGTGTGGTAGGCGTTATTAAGCTCCATCGTGATGCGGATGGCCTCCTGACTGAGTTCGTGCATTTTTGCATGGATAGGGGAGCCGCCGAGAATGACCTCTCCTGAGTCCATTGTTTCTATGAATTCTTTAGTTGTCATATTATTTATGCTTGTTATTTATGCTCACGCAGACTGATAATATGGTAATTAGTCTATTATTTTAGACTCCGTCCCACAAGAAATGCTAACGGCCGAGCCTCCGCTGGTTGCTTCATTTCAGGCTGTCCGATAAAGACCGGATAGGGGAGTGGGGTAGTTTTAACTGTAAAATTTGTTGATTGCAAAGTTAGCATAAGATTCCCAAAATTACATACCCATATTTTGGTAATGCAGACCTCAATCGCTGATGATTGTTTTTGCAGATAAAAAAATGGTAAATTCGCAGTATGAAACAGGATTCAACAATAGTCAGACTCGATTCGATAGACGCATACAACAATTGTATGGGCTTGAAACCAAACATCCGTTGGTAACGGTGATAGACCTCACCCAAGCGACCAAAGTAGTCAATCATGTCAGTATGGATTACGATGTATATGCACTTTTCCTTAAGAATGGGACGAACTGCACATTGAATACGGAAGACAGCCTTACGACTATCAGGAAGGTACGGTAGTAAGTTTTTCACCGGGGCAATTGATAGGTGTTGAGACAGAGGTAGATGAGATAGCGCCGGATGTAATCGGATTGATGTTTCATCCCGATTTGCTTCACAAGACCCTTCTCGCATCTAAAATCAAGGAATACAGCTTCTTTGACATCCGCAACACTTCTCGCGCATGTTCAAACGCCTCACAGGCAGCAGTCCCACTCAGTTCAGAGAGAAAGCAACGGCAATAAGGAGTTGGTAAGTAATACTGTGTGAAATCAGTCTGCGCCATACCCAAAAGGGTGCGATTGCATCCAGAGAGCAAATTATACCCATATAGGTATGGCATGTGGTCATTTTGGGAACAGACCTGTTATTCCCATTACATCTACATTAGTTTCATCAAGCGAATAGGCCGCAAAGATACCAATACCTCCTTTTATATTAGAGAAATACTTAATTGGTTCCGATATACCGAGATCTATCATCCCACCGTGGAGACCTTCTGATTCTTTGTCATTGTAAAGGACACTGAGCAGATATTGGTAATAGTCTTTGGAAATCGAGAATAGCTTGAACTTTCGGTTCATAGTAGAGTATTTAGTGAGATCCCGGCCATTACCTCCCTGAACAATCTCCCTTACGGTCAGAGTATGTGTCGTTCCATCTATACCGTAGTCAGTGAATGGCAGCCCATAAGGTGAATACGGCTCCCAACCCGGAACATTTGCGTTTACCCTATTGGCGAGTTGCTGGAATACATACTCGTATGTGTAATCCCGTTCGCCCATTGGTACACCTTTGTGGAAATCTGACGTGTCGTAGTGCAGGAAATAATAGTTGTCCTTTCCGGCCGGGTCCGTGAAAGTTATCTCGTATGTAAAAATATAGTCTCTGTCCGTATATATAGATAGTGGACCTTTTCTACTTACCTCTATGGACTCAATCGTTACAGTTTCGGGTATAATATCCTTACACGATATGATTGAATCACCATACTGTGTGTTAAGTGTCACAACGTCGTTTATTTCCGGCCTTATAGCAGAGCGGTAAAGGCTGCTGTTCGGATCAAACTCAAGAGAACCTCGGTCTTCTCCATTTATCATAAGCCGTATGTCAAGATCCTTTACATAGTTCCTTTCATTATGGATGTCGGAAAAGAAATATGTTCTGGTTGCGGCTACTGCTATGGTGGAATCCGGATTAACGATGGAGTTCAGTGTCAACAGATGCTCTCCGTTCTGACCCTTGTATCTGTCAAGGTCAATATCCTGATAGCATCCGGTGGATAATACTGAGAAACCGGATACAAGAATAATTGAAAGACCGTATGCTGACTTTTTCATTTCGTTCAAAATTCGTAGGTGTAGGAAACTGATGGCACCACAGGAATAAGTGCAAACTTCTGGAATGAACGGCTTTCATCACCGAGTCCCACAAAGTTATCTTTTCTTATGGTCATGGTGTTCATGCGGCAATAGGCATTATATAGGCTGAAGTTCCATATTGTCCTTCTTCCGTTTTTAAGACGCTTGTATATGCTCATGCCTATGTCAAGTCTGTGGTATGCCGGAAAGCGGACGTTATTCCTTTCCGAATAGTAATCCAGGCCGGAAGCCTGTTCCCAGTCGAAACCTGATGTGCCGATACCTGTCGAAGGAGCGTCCGGAAAATTATCACCGGGTTCGTCATAGTTATAGAGCGATAATGTCAGCCGGTTCCCTGTCATGTAGGTCCAACCTGCATTGAACTCTATCCTGTCATTAAGCTTGTAGGTAGCATTGATATTGATCTTGTTACGGTTATCAAACTTTGCAGGGAATCTCATACCATCGTTAAGTGCCGCGAACTTACGCCAGTTCCACATAAGTCCGTAGCTGACCGTGCCTGTGACTCTGCCGACTTCCTTTGTCACACTCAGGTCCATACCGTAGGCCCAACCTTTGCCTGTAGTAGTTTTTTCATCCCAGTCAAGACCCGGATTGAGAGAGGATATACCTTCCCGGTATTCAACAAGATTGCGCATTGTCTTATACCATCCTTCCACAGAGAAATACATTCCTTTGGGGAGATTGCCGTAGAAACCTAAAGAATACTGATCACTACTCAACGGCTGTGCTCCTTTTCCGACGGGTTGCCAAAGATCTGTGGGTAGATTTATATAGTTGCTTGAAACCTGCTGCACGAATTGGTTGATACGTGCGTATGATGCCTTTATACTGTAATCGTCGCTTACATTTACCCTTAAGGATGCCCTCGGTTCAAGGCGAGGGAAGGATTTGCTCTGAATATGATGGTTTACAAACCTCAGGCCTACGTCAAGTGATGCCCGACTTCCGAAATTAAACAGATTGTCTATATAGGCGAAAACTTCATTTGATTTGACCGACGGGTTGTCGTTATTGTCATTCCAATTTCGTTCTGCATCGGCATATTCATTCCGTAAGCCTTCGGGGTGATAATTGTGATGTATGTAGCCAATCCCGGCTTTAAGTAGATATAGCTCCTCAAACTGTTGAATATACTGGGTATTGATGCCTATATCCGCGATGGAGTTACGTGTGCTGTTGAGGGTATAACCGTAAGTGGTATCGTCTGAGAGATCAGTCTGATGCTCGCTTTTCTGGCTGTAATGAGAAGAATAGTTTGTATAATATGTCATTGTATTTAGATAGCCTTGTCCAACGCGATAATCCGCATTGAGCGATACTCCCCAGTTGCCCCATGAGAGTCTGTTTGTATTCTCATCGAAAAACCGGGTCTGGTCTTCTTCCGGAGTAGCAGAGCTAATTGAACCATCCGGATTAACAATCATGGACTTGTCGGTTGACTCAAATTCCCTGTCTCCGATTTTGAGATAGTCATGACCATAATAGCCGATGGCATATATTTTACCTTCTCCAAGTTTCCAGTCAATACGTGCATTGAAGTCGGTGAAGTTATAGGCAGCGATAGTCTTCTTTCCGTTCTTTTTCTGTATGGCATTGACAATGGCCAAAGCCGGTAAACCGACTACATCAATCCATGAACGCCTTACGGCTGCGCTGAACGCTACTTTATCTCTTACTATCGGTCCTGAGATATAACCGTTTGCCGCTAATAGTCCGATGGTGAACTTGCCCGTGTATTTTTCAAAGTCCGGAGAGCTCATGCTTATGTTTGTGATACTTGATATGCGGCCTCCGAACCTTGCCGGAAAAGCAGACTTGAAGAAATCCACATTACGTATTGTCGAGACGTTGAAGGATGAGAAAATACCCCCCAAGTGACTTACATGGTAAAGTGGTAATCCATTATATAGAAAAAGGTTCTGGTCATTGTCACCACCATGCACATACAGCCCCGTAAATCCCTCCACTCCTTGAGATACACCCGGAAGAGTCTGTAAGGCCTTTACCACGTCGGGTTCTCCGAAAAGTACAGGTAGTTTCATAATGGCATCCTTGCCCAACACATGTCTCCCCATCTCGGCTGCTCGCAGGTTACGGTGCGCACCTGTAGCCGACACTATCACCTCATCGAGAGTCTGATTCTGTAAAGTATCGGCCGGAGATTGCGCATACGAGCAGGTAAAAGCCAAAGCAAAAGATATTGTTATAACCCAACGTGCCACACCCGTATTATTTTTTCACAAGATATATGATTATACCCATATCCTTATAGTGTTCAAAAGGATTACCCGTATATTCTCCCGTAACATTGTATTCAACTCCATCGTAAACGGTGGAACCTTCAAATCTTTCCACATCAGCCAAGACCTGAATATTGAAAACTTTATTCTTAGGTAGAAGCCCTTTTACTTTAAGGGTTGCATCATACCACGGGAATACATCGTTGTCACCAGAGCCTTCCAGCTGTAATGACCTTACGGTAATTTCTGAAACGGATGTCTGCTCTACATTATCTATGTAGAATTGCACTTGTTCTTTTCCGTAAGACCAATCACGGGGACTTCCTTCATTGACAGGAGACGGCTCGTCCTGATTGCTGCATGATGAAAAAGAGATCATCAACAGTGTTGTAAGATAAACAAATGTTCTCTTCATTTATGACTTGATTAATTTAGATTACTTACTTCTATGAGCAAAATAGGTAAAAATTCTCCTATTGTTCTCACTGATTTTTGTGCAAAATTACTATGAAAAATCCGCGTATGCAATACCCTAATGGGTACGATTGCCAATAGACAGTAAAATACACCCATTTGGCTAACTTTGCAGATGGAAAGTTAGGGATAGATAGTCCGAATGGAGCGAGGCCTTAGGCTCGGTTCACGAAAGCGCGGCGGCGGTGCCGCAACTTCATAAAAGCCCCCGGCCTCACTGCCGAGAGCTTCCATCCATGCATGAAAATATTTGTTTTCAAATATTTTTAGTTTTTAATGACAGACTTTAAAGGTCATCGTCTTTCCATTGATTTTTAACTCAACTTTCGGATCGGAAAACTGAGTGATGTGGTCAAATGTCAAAGTTACGGTCGCCACACCATTGTTTACCGAAACACTAACTGATGTTGCGTTGTATTCTTTGCCGTGCCAAGAAGGAATAAGTTTTACGTCCGAAACATTATATGTGTTATCAGCTGACTCATCAGCGAAGATGATAGTTACTTTATCGTCATAGTTGTTGAAACTCTGACAATGTGGCTTTGCATAGGCGGAAATACTCGCAATAGCAAATGCCATTAAAATTAGAATTTTTCTCATGTTAA
>JAAVDN010000022.1 GCA_014801785.1 Bacteroides sp.
CCGGCGGGAGGAGCAAGCTCCTCCCCCGCTGCCGCTCGACTTGCATGTGTTAAGCCTGCCGCTAGCGTTCATCCTGAGCCAGGATCAAACTCTTCGCTGTTAGTTATATATTGCTATATATCTTTTCAATTTGTCTTTTTCCCGGCGGATCTTCGGTCGGAATCCTTTCGACGGGGAAACCTCGTCTCTTCCTTTTTTCAGGAAGAGGGTCCTGTGTTCCCTTGTCTCTATTCTTTCAACTCGACTTCCTTTTATATTAAGAAGGAAGCCTTCGCTGCTTTCTTGTCTTGTGGCAATCTTGTCATTGTTCTCTGTTTCAGGACTTTCCCACTCCTTTCGGGCGGCCGTCCTTAGCGCTCGGGTCGGTGAGCCTCGCTGGCCTCGTTCCCGATTGCGGATGCAAAGTTATAACCTTTTCCGGCGTTTTGCAAGTCTTTTCGCAAAAAAATCTGTTTTATAGCATTTTTTATCTTTAACTGTTTGATTATCACTGAAATCAAAATATGTTAATGAAAGTGAATAAAACTTTAGCCATTAAACCTTTTTCTTGTCTCCTTTGTTGGCCTCCCTCCCCTACCCCACTTTTTTTTGTGTTTTTTCTTAGGGTAAAGCTCCTTTTTTTATTCATGATTGCGGTTGCAGACTCTTTTTTGAACTCCGGGAGCATAATTTTTTTAAAATTAAAGAGAGACCGTATCCTGCGACCCGGTCTCTCTTTTCAATTTATAAGTACGGAGTTACTTATCTCAATTATGTTTATCTCTAAAATATGGTTCAGAACTGGAAATAGATGAAAGGAGCCACTTCTTCACTCATATACTCTATCACTAACTGCACCACTATAAGGAAAACAGCCAGTTTCACAATCCATGGAGAAATAACAAAAATCTGCTGACATCGATCCGCAACGCGTTGTGGGACGAAATGGAATATTATCAGCGCCAGCATCATTACGCACCACTCAGGACGTATCGTCATGAATTGAGGAATCTGATTCCAATAGAAATCCACAAAGATATTACGGATTATAAGCACGGAGTCCTCAAACGAGGCCGCCCGGAAGAATACCCATAACAAGGATACATAAATGAAAGTCATGAGCCAAAAAATAAATTTGGTGGCCCAGTTGTCCGGAATCCGGTCAAGAACCGGGCGCGAGGCTTTATGGATCGCCAGACCTATTCCATGCATAGCCCCCCAGAAAATGAACTTCCAGGCTGCTCCATGCCACAGACCCCCGATGAGCATCGTGAGAAAGTTATTGAGGTATGTCCGGAATACTCCTTTACGATTTCCCCCGAGGGGTATATACACATAATCCCTCAGCCATGAAGACAGAGAAATATGCCAACGACGCCAAAAATCGGTCAGATTGCAACTTTGATATGGTGAATTAAAGTTGATACCCAGCTTGAAACCCATCAATAGAGCAAGTCCTATGGCCATATCGGAATATCCTGAGAAGTCGCAATATATCTGCATTGTATATCCCAACACACCCATCAGGGTCTGCACACCGGTGTACATCGACGGGTCATTAAATATCAAATCATTATACTGGGCAATGTAATCCGCTATCACCGCTT
Source organism: Bacteroides sp. (assembly GCA_014801785.1). Classification (GTDB taxonomy): domain Bacteria; phylum Bacteroidota; class Bacteroidia; order Bacteroidales; family Muribaculaceae; genus Lepagella. The sequence continues at coordinate 1,587 of JAAVDN010000022.1, forward strand.
TCTTGACAATTCCTATGATAATGAGCCATAAGCCTCCATAGATATCATTGCGCGTCGGTTCCTCATTCTTTTTCAACTGGGGGAGGAAATAATCGGCCCGCACAATCGGTCCTGCAACCAAGGCCGGAAAAAAGGAAAGGAAAAAGATATACTCCATCCAGCTTCCTGTCGGCCTGATTCTTTTCTTATAAACATCCACCACATAGCTGATGCTCTGGAATGTATAGAAGGAAATACCGACTGGAAGTATGATATCCAGCGGCTGGAAATTCCCTTGCACCATCTGATTCCAGTTCCATAAGAAAAAATTGGCATATTTAAAATAACCCAATATGGAAAGAGAGATGATGATGGATAGCCACATCAATGTCAGGGCCTGCCTTCGCGTCTTAGCCTTTGCTATTCCCCACGATATAATCCAATCGACCATCGAAGTGGCAATCAGCATCAGGAAGAACAGACCTGAACTCTTGTAATAGAAATAAAGGGAGAAACAGACGACATAAATTATCATCTTCACCCTGGATTTTTTCAAGAGTGCATATACGGGGAGAAATATAATCGCAAGTAGCCAGAAGAGTCCGGATGAAAAGAGCATCGGCGCCTGTGGATCATACAGAAGCAGATGCCAGATATTAGACCAAGCCTCCGGCAGATTATCGAGTGAGATATTAATTTTAAGTGGCAGCATGGATGGATATAAGGAAAGAGTCCTCGGAATGTGGGGATATTGATTACTATTTATTCAGGGCTTTGAGGAAAGTGACATGCGGATCGACTTTACCCAGCGAATCAGATGGAACATTCGCGAGAATAGGATGAGCCGACTTTGGCATCCATCTCATTATACTGTCAACCCAGAGTTCGGAGGCATGGCGTGTCGGATGCACCCTATCTTTCTTTCTCTCAAATTCCATTCCGGCTGAACGGAAGAAGGAACCGCTACGACATTCCTCAGCCAGCATATCGTTGATTCCAAAATCTTCCTTCCAGTTTGGAGGACCGATCCATATATAGGGTCGCTCACCTACCATATCGAGAATCCTTCGGACATCGGGTCGCCGCGAATCCGGATTTTTCAGATATAGTTCATTGCTCCCAAGAGAGATAAATATATACGTGGCGCCAAACTCCCGAATAAAATGCGAAAGTGTGTCGGAGGCCGACCAGATTCTGGTATTGGAGGAATCCCAGTTGACAGCGTGAAACTTATGGCCATTCTGTTTGGCATACCTACTCATGGCATAAGCTATATTAAGGGTCATGGAATCCCCTATCAATAGAATTGAATGCTGAGTGGAATCAACCTCCGCAAGCGAACTTCCCTCAACGGGGTTTCCCTCGTTGTCTACCATATCTACGACCCTACTCTTCTTTCCGCGACGCTCTCCATCACTCTTCTTCGCAAAAATATGTTCCCTGAAGGGAGCCTTCTTGAGCGGTCCTCTGCCGGTGTCAACCTCAATATCGGAGAGGGAGAACAGCAGAACCAGAATCAGAGAAATAGATAGTATAAGCCAAAGTCCTATATATTTTCTGCTCATCGGTCTTTACCTGATACTTACTTTATTATTCTTCTTCACAGAGCGAACATCGCGCTCAATCAATTTCTACTATTGTTATTCCCGCGCCTCCGAACCGAACATCCTCATCACGATAACGACTGACACCGGGAGTAGCATCCAGATGTTTACGTATCATTGTTTTGAGGATTCCATGCCCTGTCCCGTGAAGTATCCTCAGACGATGAGCGCCGAACTGGAAGGCATCATCAAGGAAATATGTGACAGCCTGCAACGCCTCATCGGTCCTCATACCGCGAACATCGATCTCCTGCTTGAAATCAAGCTGACGACGACGCAGTTCATCTGTCGTCTGCCTCGACAAGGAGGATTGCTGAGTCAATCCGCTTTCCTTCGGTTTTGAGGAGAGACGTAAACGCGAAAGCTGCACTATAGTGCGCAGGGCGCCGAAAGCGACTTCAGCCTTATTGCCCGCAATAGATAAAATCTTTCCGGCGACTCCTCCATCCTCCATCTTGACATAATCCCCTACCTCAAGATTTTTCTTGACCTCGGGTTTCTTCTGTTGTTTCTTCTGCTGGCCGGACCGCGATTTATGTTTTTGTTCCTTTAATAAACCGGGCAGATTTGCATCGGCAGTCTCCTGGTCATTTTCAAGGGCGGCTTTATAATCTTCAAGCTGACGTCGAGCCTCACGAGTTCGTTCTCTTTCAGCTTCTGCCATCTTTATATCTCGGATTGTCTTCTCTATCTGCGCATTGGCGCCTTTAAGAATCTCCCTCGCCTCATGACGGGCATCATTTAGAATCTCGTTTCGCCGCGTCCGGAGATCATCACTCTTTTCTTCATATTTTGATAGAAGATTATCAAGCTTATGCTCCTTCTCCTTTATCGACTGGCGTTTATTGGCCCAATAACGTCGGTCGCGGGCTATATCAAGAAGATACTTGTCGGTGTTGACATAATCACTTCCGACTATCTCCTTGGCACTTTCCACAACCTCCAGAGGGAGTCCGATTTTTCGAGCAATCTCTAAAGCGAAAGAACTTCCCGGGGAGCCTACGGAAAGCTGGAATGTCGGCCGAAGATGCTGACGGTCATAAAGCATCGCTCCGTTGACAAATCCATCCGTCTCCTCAGCGAAGGTTTTAAGGTTCTGGTAATGAGTGGTTACAATACCAAAACAACCAGCTTCTCCTAAACGCACGAGGATAGCCTGCGCAAGCGCACCACCTATCTGCGGCTCTGTACCGGATCCCATCTCATCAGCGAGTATGAGAGTTCTGCCGGACGCATTGGCCAGGAAGGTCTTCATATTACGCAGATGCGAGGAATAAGTCGACAGGTCATTCTCCAACGATTGTTCGTCGCCAATGTCAGCAAGCAGATTTTCAAACACTCCAACATGCGAGTTGGAATACAAGGTCGGAAGAAGTCCGCATTGTGTCATATACTGAATAATGCCGACCGTCTTAAGACACACTGATTTACCTCCGGCATTTGGACCGGAAATAACCAGAATCCTATTCCTTCCGTCAAGATTGAGGGTCAGGGGAACGACTTCCTTTCCTACCTTGCGCAAAGCCATAAGGAGGACGGGGTGGATTGCATGAAACCAATCGATTTCCGGCTTCCTCTCTATCACAGGTTTCTCACCTCCTGTTTCTATCGCCAAATCGGCTTTGGCTTTTATAAAATCAAGTTGTCCCAGAAAAGCTGTCTCCTCGGCTATAGAGTCAATCTCAGGGCGTATCATCTCTGCAATCCCTGTCAGGATAACTGCTATCTCCCGATGTTCCTCCAAAGAGAGTTCACGAAGACGATTGGAAGCTTCGACAACTTCTGCCGGTTCGATAAAGACTGTCTTTCCGGTTGCCGACTCATCATGGACAATACCTGAGATCTGGCGTTTCTTTTCTGCCGGAACGGCAATGACCATCCGGCCGTCGCGTATTGCCGGTCTGGCATCGCGGTCTACTATCGAAGCGGCCTTTGCTCGTTCCAACACTCCTCTCATGGCTGACTGCATAGAGCCGGAAGCTGAACGTATAGCGCGTCGAATCCGATACAATTCATCCGAGGCGTTATCCTTAACCTCTCCATAACGATCCACACATCGGTTTATCTCGCCGACTATATGGGGAAATCCCCGTAAGTTACCAAAAAGCCGCGACAATTCAGGAGTCGGTATATTACGCTCTATTCCGGATGAAAAAAAACGACCTACTTCCTCCACTGTCTCCAGCATGAGACCAAGCTTATGGAGCTTTTCAGCCGGCAGAAAGCTTCCGGCCGCCCGCAGTTCGACAAGCCAGGGAGCTATGTCATAAAGGGTGTCACCCGGCAGTCCTTCCCCGGCCCGTTTCATGGCGGTCATTTCAGCCGTCTGACCAAGCAGACGGCATACCTCCTCGAAATCAGGACTGAAACGCATCTTATCCACCTCAGCCTTACCAGCCTGGCTGACGCATTTCTCTATAAGTATCTGTCTCAGTTTGTCGAATCCAATTTTCGACTCAAAATCCTTCGGATAAACCACTTCTGTCTATAGCTATATAATTAGCGTGCAAAGATAATAACGATTGAGTATTATATCTAACTGTTTGAGTATATTTTTCAATATCCTTTCAAAAATTCTCCATAAATAGAGGATCCCATAAGCTGGCCTTAGACCCTGTCTTGTATAATATAGCGCGGGTCGCGCCTTCCGATGCGACCCGATATTTACTTTTATCGTTATGGTTTACTCTATCTGTCATTTCCGGCAAGCCTACCCATTAGACAGGGAGGGCCAGCATCGGGACATCCCTCTCAAAGAGAAGTCTGTGCGGTATCGCCGGACTGAACAGGCGCGAGAAAATATTGGTCTTCTTATTCGGAACGACCAGCAATTCGAGACCAAGGGTTGTAATAAGCTCCTCCAACTCCGTCCGAAACTCTTTGGCCGGGAAATTGGCGATTGAGAAACGGGCTTCGGGATATTCATCCTTCAGATAATCGCAAAGTTCGGATATACGACCTGTATTGATACTATCTCCTTTTGAAACAGGCACCAACAAGACCTCTACATCCGGATTGCCGAACATTTTCATCAGGAACTCTATGCTGTAAAGATCCTGACCGTCGAGATTACAGAAATATGCCAGTTTCCGAATACTCTCGATTGTCGTGATGGAATTGTTTTCCGGAACGGTAAAGACAGGCACACGACATCTGTCGAGCACCTCGGCCGTCACACTCCCTATAAGATCTGAGTTTTTCTTATCCTTGTCTCGGGTCGCCATGACAACAAGCGCCGGGGGTGTATTACGGGTATAGTCCATAATAACCTCTTCCGGCACCCCCTCTGCCAAATCAGTAAAATAATTAAGTTTGGGAATTTTTCCGGCGGCTATTGCCTGGTCAAGCTTATTCCTGAATTGAGCAAACTGGGAAGTTGCGAAAGTTCGCAGTTTTTCAGCCACCTGCGCCTCTTCGGCCGGCATCATCGAGTCGTCAAGCGACGGGAAAGAGATATCCGGGGTAGAGTTGACAATATATGGGACTGAGAACACATGGAGGACCACAGGAGACAAGTCTAATCTCTCAGCCAGACCGAACCCGATCTTGCAGGCAAGCAGACTTGATTCTGTAAGATCAACGGGTATGAGCAAACGATTGCTCATACCCGCCAGTTTAAGTTCAATCTTGTAGTGCGCCATAAAATCGTTGCTTTCCAGCAACGCGACGCTTCTACGGGCATCTGCCGCAGATACACATACATTTACGAGAAGAGATTCACTATCAGAGGGAGACTGAGAGGAACCGCCGGAAGCCTCGGGTATGGAAGCGGCCTCAATAGATGCCTGCACACCTCCGGCGCGGAGGGTGCTCACCAAAGCTCTGGCGAAACGTGGGGAGTGAAGACCCAGTATAACGTTATTTGATGACATAAGTAAAGTTTTTATATTAAACAAAAACGACGGGTCTTCAGGTTTGGTTCGATTTCTGAAAAGAGAACAGATTACTCCGCGCCTTTTGCCTCCTCCAGAATCTTTACGGCCATGTCATAGATGGTCGTGTCATCAAGAACCACGATTCCTCCGTCGGGGCCCGGTTCGATGTGCATGCCGATGTTTTTGCCGAACTGATAGTTCACGCCTCCGAAATAGTTGCGGACGGTCTGCACCGTGATGTTCAGCTCATCGGCGATGCGGTGGGTGGAACCGTCAGGCAGACTGTCTTTCAGTCTGCGAAGCTCGTTGAAGGTTATCGTCTTGCTCATGATACGTAATTTTTAAATGTTTGGTTTTTCGTAGAATCGAATTGACTCGCAATCGTCTGATATATATCCGAACAACTGCTGAGGAAAGCATTTTGAATCTCCTCTCTTCTATTTGTTGGCTAATTTACAAATTCTTCTGACCACATGCAAGAAATCAGAGAATTTAAAAACATGTTGTATAACAGATTTTTCTCTTTCCCCCTATCTCTGAGCAACTTCCAAGACTATATTATCTCGAGCTCATCAGCCGGAAGCCACCCTTGATAGTCAGAATTGAGACGAACCTTATACCAACTGACATTCCCCTCTACATCCGCTTCCTCCCCGATTATTCTGACTTTCGTGCCCTGGGTCAGGGGTGAACTGCTCGGCTTGGAACTGTTTTGAGGCTCGGTCAGAAGTTCCGTCTTATATTCCGTTATGACTCCATAATCATGTCGAGAGGCTTCATTCTTTGCCATGACCGAGAAAGCTATGAAGATGACGGAAAAGAAGAGGAAGAGGGCGCCTCCGAAAAATCCGACCTTGCGGGCCGCTATATTGGATGGGAATAGATATAGGGCTATTGAACCAAGCATCAGAAGAAACGCCATTATGGCGAACAGCGCCCAGTAATCTGAGGTGTGGTCAGCGGCTATAAGGGTATGGACATTCCCTATAAACCCGGTCTCATCAGGAAGAACACTTCCCCGTTTTCCTTGCATGGAGGCCTTGTTGGCATCGTCTACACGGGATGACACATAATTAAGGTTCGTCCCTATCGCTTTCGATGACGGATCCATACGTCGTGCCCTTTCGTAATACACTCTGGCGTTACCGAGGTCACCAAGCTCTACATAACAGTTCCCCATATCATAATAGAGGTTCGCGGAACTGCCTTCGTGCGATTCAAGATTCTGAAGCTCAGTCAGGGCCTTGGTGTAATCTCCCTCGGAATATGATTTTTCCGCATCTTTATAGCTTGCTGACACCGTGCCTGCCCATAAGGAGAGGAGCAGCATAAGACTCAATATATATCTTGCCATTTTTTCTCTTTCTTTTGTCTGCGTTTTTTTTATCCGGATTTTGTCTTATCCATTCCCTTTCCCGAATCAAACATGACCCAGGTCAGGAACCGGCCGTTTCTTGAAAGAGGATGCCATCTGATTGATTACGTCCGCTCCTTCGTCATAAATCTGCTGCATTGTCAGGTCGCCCTGATTGGAGGAATATTTCGAGAACTCGCAATCTTCAACCAATTTAAGGAAGGACGCGACGGTCGGCTGAGAGACTCCTGAGGCTTCAAGTTTTGCAACGACATTCTCCTTAGTGAGATCGGAAGTCGGAATTTTCAGTTTATCGCTGACATATCCCCAGAGAGCTTTCAGCATCTCCTCATAAAATTTATCCTTATTATCGCGCTTCATGCAGTCAGCGGCACGGCGTAACCGACGCGTAGCAATCTTGGCAGCCTTACGGGAGCGTAATCCCATCTGGTCTGCCTTCAGAGCGACTATCTTGCGATAATACCAGACAATGCCGCCAAGTATCAGCGATGACAAGATATACCACAACCAATAACTGAACCTATCTATCAGAGGAGTGTGGATTTTTGCCAAAGGGTCAGGAACCAGTAACTGCTTGTCAAAAGCACGCGTCGAACGAGTCTGGGACTTCTCAGATTCCTTGCCGCGGGCCACATTTATGGAATAACCTTTGGCCGTCGTTTTCTCATACTGTCCTGTCGCAGGATTGAAATATGTCAATGTCACGGCAGGAATGTTGAAATGGCCCGGTTCAAGGGGAAGAAACGAACAATCATACACAACCTTGCCGTTTACATTGGTAGACCCGACCGAGGCCTGAACATCGACCGACGGCGAATAAACCTCAAGTTGCTTAGGATAAAGGGAGTTGAGATCCGGAAGATGTATATATTTGAGGTTTCCGGCTCCTGACACCTCATAACTTATAGAAGCGGCCTGGTTGGACGCGAAATCGGAAGAAGGGAGCGAGGAGGTAATACGGAATTGACCGACACCCCCCGAGAAATCAGCGGGGCGAGGACTTGGAAGTTCCCGGACATTGACTGTCAGGTCGTTCGGTGTCACGTTGAGCTGAATCGGACGTCTTACTGTCATCGTTGAATAATAAGGGTCCGAATAGTACTCCTGCTCATCTGTTGATACCGTGTAGGTATTACCTTTGATGACGAGCTTGCCTGCCATCTGAGGGAAGATAATGTATCGTGCTATTATTGCGGTTGCATATTGACGTCCCTCGTATGTTTCATAATTCAGCTGGCGCGAGATATCGTCCGATTCTTCGATAACGAACCCGTCAAATTTCGGAGCGTCCGTCGCACCGATAAATTTAATGGGAGTGTATGTCGAATATAATTTTACGGTATATACAAGTGCCTCCTGTTCGTATGCGTTTGTCTTGCTCACCGAAGCCCGCAGGAATAACTTATCATTTCCTTTGCCGATGAATGTCGGTTCGTCGGACTGAGCGCGTCCCTGACCATAAGGGTCTCCTTGTGTGCGGGAGCCCTGACGACCATTTCCGGCAGCGGGTCCCCCCTGGGCTCGCGCGGCAGCCTCTGCGGATACTATCTGATAGGAAACCTCATTGCTGCGCTGGTCTCCGACCGTTACAGGTCCAAATTTATACGATCCCTCCTTCTCTGCCCGACATGTCGCGGTATAGGTAAGGGACACAGACTGACTCGTCCGGCCGTTGACACTGGTAAAAGAGGAAGACTGACCTGTCAA
>JAAVDN010000023.1 GCA_014801785.1 Bacteroides sp.
ACTATCATCGTCTTCGCGAGAATGGAGTCCGCTTCCAGATAAACTTCAATTCATTGGTTGGCGGTTATGGCGAAACAGCGCGAAAGAAGGCCGAATGGCTCTTGCGCAATGGATTCGCGGAGGTCCTCGGCAGTGATGTCCACCGCCTTTCCAGCCTCCAGACCCTCATAGGACGGCGGCCGTCAAAAAACGATATACTTAAACTCGCCCTCGGAATCGCTTCCGAGCCGGGAATCTGATTCATCAATCCGAAAGCTCCCTTTGAGGGAGGAATTTTTCGAAAACAGGCTGAAGAGAATGAAAGTTCTAATTACCGGAGTCGCCGGATTCATCGGCTCCCGTCTTGCCGAAATGCTCTGCGCGCAGGGCGATACCGTTGTCGGAATCGACAACATGAACTCATATTATGATCCCCGTCTTAAGGAGGCACGCCTGCGCCGCCTCGGATTCATCCTGCCCGAAGGTCTTGATTCAAGATGCGAGCGTATATGCGCCGGAACCCTTAAAGGAGAGTGTGTCGAGAGTCTCGATATCCCTGACGGAACACGGTTGCAATCGCAATCCGTTCCCAATCTGACTTTCGTCAAGGCTGATATATGCGATGCCGAAGCGATGGAAAGACTTTTCGCAGAAGAAAAATTCGATGCGGTGATGAATCTGGCCGCCCAGGCCGGTGTCCGTTATTCCATCGAGAATCCTATGGCATACATAGAGAGCAATATCGTCGGGTTCGTCAATCTTCTCGAATGCGCACGCCGTCATCCGGTCAGTCATTTCGTCTATGCCTCTTCCTCTTCCGTCTATGGCGGAAACACAAAGACACCCTTTGCCGAAGAGGACCGCGTGGATGCACCCGTCTCCATATATGCCGCGACCAAGAAAAGCAACGAACTGATGGCGAATGTATATAGCAAACTATATGGCATTCCTACCACCGGACTGCGATTCTTCACCGTCTACGGCCCCTGGGGACGTCCCGACATGGCTCCGATGTTGTTTACTGACGCCATTCTCGAAGGAAAACCCATAAAGGTGTTCAACTATGGCAATCTTTCGCGCGACTTCACTTATGTCGACGATATCGTCGAGGGTGTGGTCCGGGTCATTGCCAAAGCTCCGGCCGGAGAGATTCCCGCTGAAGTCTACAATATCGGCGGAGGTCATCCCATGCAGCTGACCGACTTTATCTCCACCCTCGAAAAGTCTCTCGGAATCGAGGCCAAGAAGGAGATGCTCCCCATGCAGGCCGGCGATGTTCATACGACCTATGCCGACACTACAAAACTTGAGCGTGACATGGGATACAGACCCCGTGTGGAGCTTCCCGAAGGGGTTGGTAAGTTCGTAGAGTGGTATCGTGGTTATTTTAAGTAGCTGTTCAAAATAAAACGATATATGTTTATTTTTGTTTCTTGAGTTATAAAACTTGCTATCGCTTGCCATTTGACCTTGTCGTTCAGTCGCTTAGCCCGCTAAGCTCCTTCACTCCGCGGCCAAATGGCCGGCGCGATAGCCGCGTTTTATACACTCATTTATTTTGAACAGCTACTTAAGAAATGATTTCGACGACCAACGAGCCAACTCAGTTTCCGCAGTCTATTGCCCGCGGTATGACGCGGCGAAAGAGTCGCAGAGGCGCAGGACGGCGTTCCCGCCGTAAGTCGCGGGAGGGACGTTTCAGCGACCTGCTGACCTTCAACAATATCTCGATAGCTGTTTTCCTGACTTTCAGCATCGGACTATATTATCCCCAGACCATCATGCTCGTATGGCTGGGGTATGCCGTTTTGGCTGCCGCTATCGGACTGACGACTATCCGCATCGGCAAATTCCCCCGTGGATGCGGAGCCTTCGTCGCCACTGCCTCCCTCTTCGGTCTCTATTCCCTAACATCTGTCACCTGGGCATATAACGATGTCTATGCCGCTGAAATGGTAATCCCAATGCTCCGAAGTATGGCGTTGGGGGTTGCAATAGTCCTTGCTGTGCGCAACAGGGAGGAGTATCGCATAGCCCTTTTCTGGCTTGCAGTATGCAGCGTCATATATGCCCTGTTCTATCTCCAGTTCATCGATCTGACCAAACTCGCCGCCGCCCGTCTCGCTTCATCGATGAAGCAGGAGGTTGACGGCTTGCCGAACTACAATGTGGTCGCGATGTTCATATCGTTCGGCGCCCTGTATTTCATATACAAACTCGTTTCCCGCAAACGTCTTCCCTGGTGGAAATTCCTCTTCTACGCTCTGCTGACCGCCATCTCGTTGACAATAATCCTTGTCTTCGGATCGCGTAAGTCGATTCTGGCCGTATTGGTCGGCTTTCTGTTGTTCTTCTTTGTCAACGCCAACGGAAAGAGAAAAATACAGCTGCTGTTGCTCCTCGCAATCGGAGTAGTCACCGTTATCTCCCTCATCCCGATGGAGTATCTGGAATATACTTTCGAGCGAATGCTCAAGCTGACCGGCAGCAATGCCCGCATGGACTATGCCGACCGTGTTCGCATAATGCTTGTAGAGAATGCTTTCCGATTCATCGGCGACGCCCCCGTCTTCGGACACGGATATTATAATTTTACCGACCTGATGCGTCGCGATACGGGTATAGCCCTGTATGCCCATAATAACTTCCTGGAGATTCTGACAGACCTCGGTTTCATAGGATTCGCGATATATTACTACTTCTTCTATCTCATCTATTCGGCATGGTGGAAGACCAGAAAGTATAATCCTGTCGCCTCATATATCTTCATTATCACAGGCGTAATACTGTTCAACGGGCTTTTTATTGTCTATCTTGACCAGGCCTATATGTGGGTTCTGATCGGACTGATGTATCTTGGTGCCCGTGGTTTCTCCGACGATCGGGAGGAATACCGACGCGAATTGCATGAGGCAGCCCTGTATCGTCATGCACGCCGTTTGGCCCGTATCCGCAAAGCCCGTAGATTTGCTCCCGTGGAGGGGAATGTCAGATGAGTGTCCTGCTGAAAAGTCCGGAGAAAGAAAAAGGGAAGAAGATAGCCATGCTTCTCGGCGCCGTCAGTTTCGGGGGAGGAGAGAGGGTGCTGGAAAGAGTAGCGAAAGATTTGCTTGAGCGTGGCGAATCTCTCATCATCTATACTTATCGTCGCGAATGGCTCGATGCAATAGCGGATTTAGGAGACCGCGCGGAGGTCCGTCTGCTGAAGAAACGACCGACAATGTTGCGCAAACCCGCCTCTTTCATTGAGATACGTAGAGCTTTGCAGCAAGACCGTCCGGACCTTCTCCTGACTTTCGAGCAGGAATTGGCCGAGACAGCTATTCCCGCAGCCCGTAGCCTGGGGGTTCCGACTATCATATCCGAACGATGCGATCCCCGCTTCTTCCCTGCCCGTAAAATCCACAGAGCCCTCCGACGACTGACTTTCAGCCTCGCCGACGCCATAATCTTCCAGACGCCACAGGTCAGAGACTGGTTTGGGCCCAGACTGGCCCGCAAGGGAACGGTCATCCCCAATCCAATTCTTGACCGAAATCTCAAGGACCCCGTTCCCTGGGAAAAAAGAGACAGGCTGATAGTATCTGCCGGTTCGCTGGATACCCTTAAGAACCAGGCCTCCCTCATACGCGCCTTCGGTCGTCTGGAGGCTGAGGACTGGCGCCTGGTCATATATGGCGAGGGGGAGTCTCGTCCCGAACTTGAGAAACTCGTAAGGGAGCTCGGACTTCAGGGGCGTGTGATACTGCCCGGGAAAGTTAGCCGTGTGGTAGACCATATCGCCTATGCCCGAATCTTCGTGCTGACCTCCCGATGCGAAGGATTGCCAAACGCTCTGACCGAAGGGATGGCTATGGGGCTTGCCTGCATATCGACAGACTTTCCCAGCGGAGGCGCGAGGATGCTGATCGAACCAGGGCGCAACGGGCTCCTTGTCGAGTCGGACACCCGTCGCCGACCTGTCTCAGAACCTGACGAGCGCCTTGAACGACGCCTGGTCGAGGCCATGAGGAGTCTCATCAGAGACGATTCCCTTGCCCGCCGTCTCGGAGAAAGCGCCGTTGAAGTTCGCCAACGTTTCGCCGCTCCGCAGATAATTGACCGTTGGCAACGCCTCATATCCTCCCTCACGGAGAGGAATGGGGGCTAATGTTGTTCTCCATAAGACAATTTTTTTCCGTAGCGGGCCGTTTCTAATATTTTTACATATCCGCCGGCGTCTCAGCGCGCCGCAGGGATTATCATAACTGACCATGACCATCCATCGACGAATAAAGACGCCGCTAATGTCCCTTTTCCTGTCGGCGGCCGCCCTCTCACTTCCTTTCGGGACTAACGCCCAAAGCGACGGAACCTGGCGTTTCCATCCATCTTTCAATATAAGCGCCCACCAGCTCAGCGACTATAATCCGAACCATACCTTTAAGGTCATGGACGGTCCGCGTTATACTTATTTCCTCGTTTTTCAGCGTCCGTATATAAAGCGGACGGCTGCGACTAATTACGGAGATACCCAGACTCCTTCGATGGTCCTTTTCCGTGTGGACAATACTTTGCCACAGAGTCCTGGTGTTCCCGCTGCAACGGAGGCTGTCTCCGATTTGCCCGGAGTCAGCGGCACTACAGTCCGGATGGCGGAATATGCTCCTCAGTCGGGTGTGCTGGCTGTCGTGTATGACAACAGACGTATAGACCTTATCCATGATTCCGGCAAAATCGTCAACATACCGACTTTCCGAATGATGAGCTTCCGCAACTTCGAGCCACGGGTCGATGCCATAAGTTTCGACCTTGCCGGCAAGGAGGCATACGTCAGCGGAAACTTCGGATTCTTCATCATCGATATAGAAAAGGGGAGTGTCTCGTCCGTTGTCGAGACCGAGACCGGTGTGACTGCGATGGGGCGTCTGGGCGACCATCTGATGGTCAGTCTGGAGGATGGCCTTACCTACATAGCCGATGCTGAGGCCGGAAAGGAATCCTTCTCCTCTTTCGTCCCTCTGGAGATTGACCAGGAACTCTCCAGCATGACCGGTGAATCGGGGGCCGACAAGGAGGAACTCGCCCGTAGCCGTCATTTTGTAAACGGTATTTTGCGGTCTATGCTTGAGTTCTTGCCTGTCAACGAGAATCTGATGGCGGCTTTCTATCAGATAGACAGCTCCTCTGCAACCAACATGATTCTCCTTGACCGGAGCGACAAGGGAACCTGGCGCCTATGTTGTCCTCGCTCCATATCCCATCTTTGGGAACCGGCAGGATGGTCTCCCGTCAATCCTTACAG
>JAAVDN010000024.1 GCA_014801785.1 Bacteroides sp.
ACCTTATACTGCCAACCTATATCTCAAAAGTATGCTTTATTATACTTTTTATTTGGTTGCGTCAGGATTTCTTGCTATATTTGCATAAAAGTTTATTATGTCATACTATGGAGCTTAAAGATATAATGAAGCAACGCAGGGAAATCCTATCCCTCACACAACAGGATCTCGCTGAAATGGCGCAGGTCGGAGTTGCCACAATCAAGGATATTGAGCGTGGTAAGGGAAATCCTGCACTAAACACCGTAAAGAAGATTCTTGAAGTGCTTGGTATAGAGATAGATTATAAGGTACGACAGACTATATAATTACCGTTGACAGATGAGAGAATTAGCAGTATATTACAATGATACAGAAGCTGGAATGCTTACTGAAAAATATCCCGGTGCAGACTATACGTTCCAGTACAAAGAAGACTATATAAATTCCGCATTGCCTCCGATTTCAGCGACTTTACCCAAGCAAAGCACCGCATTCCATTCCGAGCATCTTTTCCCATTTTTTTCTAATATGGTTCCTGAAGGAGCCAACCGCAAGGTTATCTGCCGAACACTGAGGATTGATGAAAATGATTTTTTCGGACTGCTTGAAGCTATGGCAGACAAGGACTTCATCGGTGCTGTAAATGTAAGGAGGATTAACAATGATTGAAATAAAAAACTGTCCATCACTACTTTTGGATGGCTTTAACATATATAGCCCAAAAGCGGCAAAAGTGCTCTTTGGAGGTGCTAAGGTAAATCCAGTTCTCAATTTTGATATTGACGAGTTCAGAAATGCCGGTGAGATTGCCGAGGCGATGCACCGTATTTCTGTCTCCGGTGTGCAAGAAAAATTCCCTGCTATAATTAAATCAGGAGAAATCAGAATTGCTGGTGATGATGAACGCTCAACGCATATCCTGAAACCTGCTCCTTGGGATAAAACGCTTCGTGACCGTAAACTGATTCCGGCCAATGAGCATCTTACCATGCAGATAGCATCGCAGGTCTATGGCATACAGACGGCCGCTAATGGATTATGCTTCACATCCAAAGGTCAGCCAGTATATATCACACGCCGTTTCGATATTCTGCCCTACAGCTCAAAACTGCCGATGGAAGATTTCGCTTCGTTAGTCGGCAAAAACGAACAGACCGCAGGGCTTCATTTCAAATATAATGGCAGCTACGAGGATATTGCTAAAGCGATTCGTGCAAACGTGGCTGCATGGATGGTTGACATGGAACGATTCTTTGAATTGATCGTATTCAACTATATCTATGCAAACGGCGATGCTCACCTTAAAAATTTCTCTCTGATTCTTAACGGACAGGATTACCGTTTAGCTCCTGCATACGACCTTCTTAATACCAGCCTCCATGTAAATGGAGATGATCTTGGACTTGACGAAGGACTATCACCCGACATTGAGAAAAGTGACGTGTTTGATAAAACCGGACATCCCTGCCGTCTCGACTTCGAGAGGTTCGGCAACAAAATCGGCTTAGTAAAACGGCGTATGGATAAAATCCTCAACAAGTACACATCCCTACCCGATGGCGCAATAAAACTCATTACCCAAAGCTTCCTCCCCGACAAAGCGAAACGCAACTACACTCGTATCGTCAACGAGCGAATAACCCGCTTCATCGAGAATCGGAGTGAGGGAAGCAAGGTGTGCAGCATTCCAACCACCAAGTTTAGTTGGTATTAATCTCGGTCAATCATGTCAGCACAACGTTCTATCGGCTCAAATTCTATGCAAATATGGCTAAAATCGGCTCAAAGCGAGCCGATAATTCAGGAATTTTTAGTAATTTTGAGCCGATAAAACTCTCAAATATGAATCAAGATATTGAAATACTCCAGTTTCTTCACTATAATCCGGAAGCCACACGGACTGAAATTGGTTCGGCGTTATCAAATGCACCCAGCCCTGCGACTCTCAAACGACTAATCGCAGATAATGTCTCAAAGGGACATATCGAAGTGATTGGTCGCGGTCCTTCTACCAGATATAAACTCTCTCCTCAAGCTCATGTTACTATGGAACTGAATCTTGACACATACTTTGATAAAGACGTGGATGAGCGGCAGGTTCAAGAAATATTCAACTTTGAACTCATCAATGACATTCTTCCAAAAGTAGATTTATTTACGCCTGAAGAATTGAAGCAACTTGATGAAGCACAAAGCTTATTCCGGCTACATCTTTCTGAAATGTCTGATATTGAGTACCGAAAGGAGATGGAGAGACTTGGGATTGATTTATCATGGAAATCTTCACAGATAGAGGGTAATACTTACTCTTTATTAGAGACTGAAAGATTACTAAAAGAAAAACATACAGCAAGTGGTAAAACAAAAGAGGAAGCCGTTATGCTGTTAAACCATAAAGATGCCCTTGACTTTATTCTTGATGTGCCGGATTATCTAAAAGATTTGACAGTTGCGCGCATAGAAGAAATTCATGCCCTTCTTACAAAAGAATTGGGAGTTGAGCGAAACATTCGCCATCGCCGAGTAGGTATTACCGGAACAAACTACACTCCACTTGATAATGAGTTTCAGATACGCGAAGCTCTTGAGGATTCGGTTAGTCTTATCAATGGTAAAAGCAATATATTTGAGAAGGCATTACTTGCGCTTGTTTTACTCAGCTACATTCAGGCCTTCACAGACGGTAATAAACGTACTGCACGAATAGTCAGCAACGGCATACTCATAGCCAACGGCTACTGCCCCATTTCATTCCGTACGGTGGATTCAATGGACTATAAGAAGGCTATGCTTATGTTCTATGAGCAAAATAATATCGCGGCCTTCAAACGTATATTCATTGACCAATTTCTTTTCGCTGTCAAAACTTATTTTTAAAATTAAACCCAATTATAAAATATGAGATTTTCTTGGATTCCGTTTTATAAAGAGTTAGCCGACAAGTTGTTAAAATATCGACATGATCGAACATTATTGCTTGATATTATTTATGCCAATAGTGAATATTTCAAGGTAGATTATCTTCATGATGAAGATGGAGATAACGACAAATGCAAAGATATTGATCCATTTACAACAATTGGGATCTTTAACCGAAGAATATCAAAAGAAAAGAGATTAGACGCCGCGAAAAGATTCCAGGAGCTCCTTTCTATTAAAGCTGATGTTCCAAGTGATTTTTGTGGAATTCCTGTACTGAATAATCAAAAGTCGCACTTTTTCGGATTTAGAAAAAATCGCAAAAATGAAGATATTGAAAATCTGTGGCGATTATTTGAGGCTGTTGTTCAAGATAAAGATTGTGAGGATGAATTTAATACGGTCATCAAGCAATATATTATCAATATAAACATTACTATGGGACTATTTTGGATTCGTCCTGAAAGATTCTTGGCTTTAGATAAAGCTAATAAAATCTACTTAAAAGATAAATATGGATTAAATCTACCCAAAAACGTCCCTGAATACAAAGACTATATCAGTTTATTGACGGAAGTGAAAGAAAAGATGGCTAAAAACGATATAGCAGAGAAGACATTTTACCAAATCTCTGCAAATGCAGTTAATCCAACATGGAGTCAAAACGCTCAAAACGATGAAGAAAACTCTTGGTATTCCGATGTTGTCAGGACGTGGAGAAATCGTAAAAATATCATACTTTACGGAGCACCAGGAACAGGGAAGACATACGATATACCAGAGCTGGTCGTTCGATTATGCAGTCCAGAATTTGACACCGCAAATAAAACAAGAGAGGAGTTAATGATGGAATACTCATCGTTAAAGCAGAGGAATCGTATAGTTTTCACAACCTTCCATCAATCTATGGATTATGAGGACTGGGTTGAAGGGTTAAGGCCTATTGTAGATGAAAACAATCAGGTAACATATACAATTGAAAACGGAATCTTCAGGAAGATTTGTGAATATGCAGAGCGTCCAATTGTTAAAGATAAACATGTTGGTATTGCTGATGACGCCGTTGTATGGAAAGTATCTCTTAAGGGAACGGGAGACAATCCTGTACGCCAAGATTGCATGGAGAATGGGTATATCCGTATTGGTTGGGATGACTATGGACCTGTAATTTCTGAAGAAACTGACTGGAACATTTACAGTGGGCAAGGCAAGCAAATATTAGATGCCTATATCAACAAAATGAAAATAGGTGATATAATATTTAGTTGCTATTCGAGCCATACGATTGATGCGATTGGTGTAGTAACTGGAGATTACGAATTTATCAACAAACTTGACAGTTACAAGAGAGTCAGAAAAGTCAATTGGCTTGTTAAAGACATCAACGAAAACATTGTTGATTTAAATGATGGTAAAGCGATGACCCTTAGCACGGTCTATCGTCTTAATGCAATCTCTCTTGACAAGGTCAAAACATTACTTGACAAGCACCTTGGTTCATCTACGATGGAGGACAATAATCAACCATATGTTATGGTGATTGACGAGTTGAATCGAGGAAATGTATCAAAAATTTTTGGTGAGCTCATAACTCTTCTGGAAGTAGATAAACGCAAGGGATGTATCAACGCTGAGGAAGTATTACTCCCATATTCTAAGAAGCCATTCAGTATCTCCCAAAATGTCTATATCATTGCAACAATGAATACGGCAGACCGTTCGTTGGGCACACTCGACTATGCTATCAGACGACGTTTCGCCTTTATACCCAACAAACCTTATGAAATAGACCATATCGGATTTGATCCAGAATTATTTAAAGAGGTTAGTCTTCTATTTATCTCTAATTATGATGAATATAAGGAGAGCGGTTGGGATCAATCACTTAAACTTATTCCAGCTGATACATTGTCAGAAGAATATAAACCGGAAGATGTATGGATCGGTCATAGTTACTTCATTATGACAAACGAAAATGGAGAAAATTGTACTAGTGACAGATTACTATATGATATTATTCCTCTTTTAGAAGAATATGTCAGAGACGGGGTTCTAAACACCAGCGCACAAGACACAATTGATCGTTTATACAAACTTGCTACTGAAGAATGAAACAGATACAACTTCGTGAGCAGTTGTTGGAAAATACAATTCTCCCTAAATCTGACACAGATATTCTTCTCCCATATATGGAAGAGAGAAATGAAATCGTCTTTTCCGTAAAGAGAGGACGAGATGAAAATGCCAAGTGTCTATCGCTATATCGGAAAAACGATGAAATCATGGTAGCGAGTTCATATTTTGTAGGGATTGATTGGATGCACGATAATGAATTAGCTATAAAGGTTAATCCTAAAATGAATGATGGTTGTGAGATTGATTATATCAAGATGCTTAACGAAGCTCTCTGCGAACCAGAGAATTTCGAACATCTTTCAGATCTTGTTTCTATAAAATTTAACAGACCGCCAATTCCAATCAAACAACAACAAGATTTGCTAAGCATTTTCCTTGTAACAGAGTATATCAATATTTTATATCGTATTGTCAAAAAGGGACTAAAAAAAAGTTATTATATAGTAGAAGAAAACTTGAAGAATAAACTCAAAGGGCGAATCCTTATAGGAGAAAATATCAAGAGAAATTTAACTAAAGGTAATGTTACAAGCAATTTTTGCCGATATCAAGTCTATGATATAGACTCTCCTGTAAACAGGCTTCTAAAGAAAGCTCTTCATTTCTGTATTAAACAACTCAAAGTATATCGTTATGCCATTGACACCTCTCTTCTTGAGAATAAAATAAGGTATATTGAACCATACTTCTCCATGGTTGGAGAAAGTATAAGTATTAAGGAAATTACAACATTAAGGCAAAACCCAGTTTACAAAGAATATACTCAGGCCACCGGATTTGCTCAGTTATTATTAAGGAGATATAGTTATGATATAACTATAATTGGGAAAAAGGAAATTCCTACTCCACCCTTTTGGATCGATATGAGTAAACTCTTCGAGTTATACATATATAAACGGCTTAAACAGATTTTCTCATCTAAGGACGAGATTAGATATCACTTCAAAGCGAATCACCAAGAATTAGACTATCTTCTTAATTCGAAAGGATGGTCCGAACCGTATGTAATCGATGCAAAGTATAAACCACGATATAAGAGCAAAGGAGGCATCACCATTGATGATGCTAGGGAGATTAGTGGATATGCAAGACTTTCTTCTGTTTATCATAAGTTAGGACTTGACGAAAACATGGTACCTCCTATTAAATGCCTGATAATATATCCTGATCAAGCATCGGATGAGACTTTTAAGTTTACCAGCCTACAGGAACCTACGTTTGATAGCGTTCATGGCTATGTTCGAATGTATAAAATCGGTATTAAATTACCTGTCATTTAGATGGTCAACAGAGAGTAATACATTAATTTAATTGATAGTCTAACGATGCTCTTCAACAACCTTCGATTTAGTTTTGTACGGCGCGCCGCATGATGAGGAATGTTAAAATTTGGATATTGCTTTGATAATCGGGAGATTATGACTAACTTTGCATTGAGTAACTGTTGTCGTTTTGGCAATTGAAAATCGCCGAATACCTATAAAATCAACACATGATGAGGCAAATGCGGCTTGTAATGTATTAAATCGCAGTGGGTTATCCACTTACAAATAGAGAAAATGTACGAGGCTTGTACGGATTTGATTTATACTCTTTTGTAAGTCAATAAATTAAATGCTTCTATATCGCAAACGATGAGGGAGACTAATAATTACATTTACCACATTTACTACATCCATTGCAAATACATTTACTCCCACACTTTTCACACGATGATTTAAAATATGGTTGATGTAGATATTCCTTTTCTATCTCAAATCCCAAAGGATCGGTAAGGTAAAACTCCATGGGTGTTCCAACATGATTCACTTGTGCTTTGAATGCCATTTCTGATTGCAACCGTTTGTTTGGTATGTGATAAGTTTTCCCATCCTTAACAAATACGGTTCCTGTCTCAATAAAATAAAAGGAAATATCGTGTTTGAGACATTGAGCTGACAATGATTTTACCCAATCAAAATTACATGGGCGAGCGCCATCATAGTTTTCGCCCCCGGCTATTACCTGCTCAATTTGTCCTGAACTGAGGAAATTATCAATTTCAATTGGTCCTATGAGTGGAGCAGTCATTATCCCCTTATGCTTGAAAGGAAGATTCAATAATATAGGTATTCTTTCAGTGGCTCTATACTGGTTCTCGCAAGTGACGTTGAAAAATATATTATCCCAACCCTCCCCCCAGTCTGATGGAAGGCACTTTTCGACTCTTTCCGGACGTTTGGTAAGCAGAAAGAAGCGCACATCGCTCCGCTCTTTCATCATTTGCCAGGCGGCATCACGCCAGATGTCGGCTTCTTCAAGAAAGAAGTCAGATGTCATACAGACCCTGATCTGTTCGCCACTCCTGATCTTATATCCCCCTCCACGCCTGCGTTGAAGAGGATAGCCAAATCCCTGCGTCTTATATATTTCACTCCCGACCTTTCCTCTCAAACAATCAAGATAATACATATAGCAATGAGCACATCCTTCACTAACCTTTATACACCCATGCCATGGATTCCAAATATCGTGCATGTAGGTCACTTCTCTTTTTGATTACGATGCTCGATAATCGTTTTCATATTGTTCTGGGCCCATTCGGTGAGTTTAATTATGATAGGTACCAGTGAGCGACCTGTTTCTGTCAATGAATATTCCACTCTCGGAGGTACTTCCTGATAAAACCGACGGTTGACCAGCCCGTCCGCTTCCAGAATCCGAAGTGTGTTCGATAAAACCCTTGACGAAATGTCAGGAATTTTTCTACCAAGCTCGTTATATCGTATCGGCTCGTTCTCACTGAGGACGAGTATTACCAATAAGGCCCACTTGTTGCCGAAACGTGCCACAACGTTTCTTACAGGGCAAATCTCAATAATTGAGTTTAGTTGTTCTTTCCTCCTCATTTTCAGTATTACTTTTAATTGCAAAGTTAGTGTTTTACTATCGAATATCCAAATGTACGGAGGTAAGTAAAATTTTACATCTAATTTTTATTTTACAACTTGCTGTTAATCACTAAAAGCGATAAATAGGTTACTAACAATACAAAAGGTAACCTATTGAATATTAGAACAATATTTGCTAATTTTGCGTTGATAAACAGTGTTGAATCATATAAAACAAGCAAGACTATGACACGTATCATCAACAGTGCAGTTAAGCACACCGCACAGGCCTACCTCTGTGCAGAAGCAGAGAACGGGACTCCTTCAGGAGCATGTGGTTCAGCCTGCGGCGCAGGTGACGAAAAACCCGAAGCCAAGCCCGCCGCATGTGGCTCCGCTTGCGGTGCAGGTGAAAAGTAAAATCATCAACCGTTATCACGACTCCGGTGCAGGTACCTCAATCCTGACATCGGAGTCGTTTAGTCTGAATTTATGGAATATTTCGCCTTTCAATGGCATATCACCGACAGTTGCGACCAGCGGTGTGAACATTGCTATATATTTTCCGAAGGGCATCCGCATCTGATAGAGATGCCTCTTGAAAAAGCCCGGGAGGTAATCAGGCAATGTCAGGAGATGTGCCGTAAGATGAACCGTCTGCCCTATTTTTATATCACCGGTGGTGACCCTATTCTTCATCGTGACTTCTGGAAAATCCTTTCCATGCTTAAAGAGAGGGATATTCCGTTTACAATTCTCGGCAATCCGTTTCATCTTACCGACGAAGTGTGCCGTAGGCTCAAGGAAATGGGATGTCAGAAGTATCAGCTATCCATTGACGGAATGCGCGACACCCATGACTC
Organism: Bacteroides sp.; assembly: GCA_014801785.1. Taxonomy (GTDB): domain Bacteria; phylum Bacteroidota; class Bacteroidia; order Bacteroidales; family Muribaculaceae; genus Lepagella. The sequence goes on from JAAVDN010000024.1 coordinate 8,771, forward strand.
AATACGCAAGCCGGGGTCGTTTGACACAACCATTGAGAAGATTGATGTACTCAGGAGAAACGGCATCCGCGTGGCGATAATGACGACCGTCTCAGGAACCAACATCAACGAGATTCCTGACATAATCGATCTCGTGGTGGAAAAGGGAGTGAATGTATTCGCCTTCGGACGTTACTGTCCTACTTCGGAAGAGAAATCCACTCATATCTCCCCCGAGGAGTATCGCGAGTTTCTTGAACGTATCTGGCAGAAATTCACACAATATAAGGACTCGGGTACCATCTTCAATCTGAAGGACCATCTGTGGACACTTTTCCTCTATGAAAAAGGATTGTTCAAGATACCCGAAGACAGTGCCCCCGATGCTATCTATGACGGATGCCATTGCGGTGACTGTCACTTCACTATTCAGCCAAACGGCAATG
>JAAVDN010000025.1 GCA_014801785.1 Bacteroides sp.
GAGACGATGAAATACAAATTATGCTTGTTTTATCCGGTATCTCTGGTTGGGATGATTTGGAATAGAAGCGTATTCTCTTTCCAATATTCCCTTGGAGATCAAGTTTGGCAAGACATGATTTCTGAGATATGATTTATCCTTTCTCAATATCTGAGTTAAATCCTGGATTGTACGCCATTCATAAGCAATCTCACAGATGAGGGTCTCCATTTGGGACTGACTCAAACGCTTTCTATTTAATAGAACACGAGCTTCATCACTTAACGCAGACTCGTCAAAAATTATATTAATACTATCTTCTGAGCTGTCAACATTAGATTCTAAGCTATCAACATTAGGAGTCGACCTATCAACATTAGGAGCCGACCTATCAACATTATTGTTATTACTTACAACATTATCAATAGCTCCCTCACTTGGTAGTCGATACTTAGTGCCACGACCATAACCGTCAGATACCAGCCATCCTTGCTTACACATTTGTTGAAGCAAGGAGGTTATATCTGATTTATGAAGACGAAGGACAAATCTCAAGCGTTCATTTGTTACATGCTTTTCAGTCAAAGCCAATGCCAAGATAGTTTGAACCTGAGAGGATAACTTATCTGCGTCTAAATTAAGTCTTCTACTTAATTCATCCAAGACTTCCGGTTGAATCAAAGACTGCATAGAAAGCCAAAATTCCACCTTATCAGGGCGTGTACGTTCAAAAATAAATGGTGCTTTCCAATTGTTTTTTCTCCACCCTTCCATTATCTTTGCACCTCCACTTCCGGCTTTCTCAGCAGGGCCCAACATCATGAACATTTTTTGAAGAGTTGGATTCCTACAGATGCTTTCTCCACCTTCAAAGAATTGCTCCTGAGACACTAACATAGTACCCGGATTTGAGAAGAAATAAGTGCCATTTTTAAAAACAACAGTCAATGAACCCTCCGCTTTATAATCCGGATGTACACAGAGATTCACAAAAACCTCTCTAATAGCCACGTGAGCCGGAGATTGATCTATTCGCTGGTTATCCTTAATACTAAACGGTTTCGGCAGGAAACTTTGTAAGCGTGGGAGAGTGCGGAGATAGAACTGAAATAGATTAGCTTCCCAAGTACCATCCGGATAAATCCTATCCATCCAACGTTCTGTGTCACTAAAAGTAGTTTCGTTTCGATAGTCAGGGAAAAAATTGGGCAAACACTCATCATCGGTGATAGCATCGGATTTTCCAAACATCAATATGCCGGCGACCGTGAAACCCTCTTCCCCCGATCCTCTATCTCTCCTGTATGCTCCGAGTTGCTTGAGAAAACTAAAATCATCCAAAGTTGACCAAACATGATCCGGCTTGGCAATATTGAATAATTGACGATATTGGCGTAGAGATTCCTTATCAATATCATCAATTGAGAATCCTTTAAGTATCCGTTTGTCGTTGGTCCTGGTAAGATCCGCATCAGCAAACATCCTTTGCACGTCGCTTCGGGTACATTTAAAATCACCCTCATAACCTCGCCTATATGTGCCATTATACGGATCAAGTCCCGTATGTATCGGTCTCTGGTCTCGACTAGCGCGTGGAACTTTAATGATTAGAAGACAAGAATCGTCAAATTCCAAAGTACGAACATCTGCATTATTCAGAAGATTAACATTAATCTTATTTTTATTTGCCAATCCTGACCATAAATCCTTTTGCAATTGATCTATATCAGCCGCAGTCAAATTATCTGACTGCAATTTACCTTTTCTTTCCTTTAACCCTATAATAACCAAGCCTCCATTCGTGTTGGCAAAAGCACTGTACGTTTCCCAAAACGATCCAGGGAAACCGCCTTTACCTCCTTTGAATTCCAATTCTTCATTTTCGGCAACATCTTGGATGTTCTCAAGAATTTGCAGCAGTTGCTTATCACTCAATGTCATATAAGTATTTTAATATTAAATGATAATTCATAACCTTCTATAAGGGCTCAGGGTGATGCCGTAATTATTATTATCAACTTTCTTCTACCCTACAGCATCTCCTTGGATTTCACACGAAATATATGCCACGCCGTTAAAATCTATAATTTCTTCAGACTTGAGAGTAGCTTATCTTTCAATATATCTTTATCAATCTCTTGATATAACTCGAATCCAAAATTATCTCCCTGTCTCCGATTTTGACGAGGCTCTAGTCCTTCTATTAAAAGACCCTCCAATACATTGGCAAGCGAATGCAAATCTGAGACAAATTCTTCAGATTGTTTGATAATCTTTCCATTATCTGGATGGATGCTATCTAATCCAAACCACGAAAATCTATTCCATCTAGTTGCTAACCGATTTTTTGTATGTTCTAACAGACGTTTTATTATTGGACGATCAATGGCTTGTCCCACATAAATTACCTCCCTTCCGTCATAAAGCATATAGATTCCTCGCATTTCGCTCAGATCTATGGGGAGTGCCCCTGTGGATTCAACCCCAAGAAGCTTGGGCGTGGACTCCCAATTAATTGCATCCCTCATCCAATACATACCATAAGACGGTACTAATTTTTCCTTTTTTGGACCAGCTATAGCTTTATTGATTGTGTCAGTTACCTTATTTTTCCTTGTTTTATTGGTATCCCCATTCTTTGACTTATTATTTTCTGACATCGTGAGAATATAGGTGCCCTCATCAACACGGGTAAACATTCCCTTCGATGTTGTTAAAGTCATACTGACTGTACGAGCAGGAGTTTTTCCATAACTTCCTACGAGTTTTTCTTCAATAATTTTATCTGTAATATCTCTATAATGCATTGGTAAATAAGAGTCACCTATCTTGTTATCCTCAAGCACCTTTTTTACAGCTTCTTTCCAAGTCATATGAAATCTTCTTGTCTATACAATAATATTATTATTTCAGGCCATCTCTCATAATTTAGTCTCTATGATTCAAGGGCTAGCATTCATTATTATGAAAGACATTGACCCCTTAAAGGACATCAGGGGGTCAATGGCCAGGTCACTTACATCTCTTTATATACGCTTCATATGCTTCCTCAGCTTCAAGATACATAAGTTGATTCTTTCCGTTATGTTGTGGATCAAGGTCTTTTCTGAGCCAACCTAAATATTTGAGAAGGGGTATATCCTTAGGTACGAACTTGACAGAAGTAGGATCTATTTTCCATTTGAGCGTATCTGTCACTTCATCGTATTTAATTAACGCAACAATCCCACCTATTAAAGGATATATAAAACCATCTGGGTAGATATAAGGGATGGATGTGTTAATAGTACGGAAGAGAGGGAGACTACGTGATTTTTCGTCATTCTTTACACACGAAATTCTTCCGAAGCTCCCTTGATTCTTATTATACATTTCGGGAAATGAAACATACAATATATCAAAATACTTCATGATGGCTTCAGTCAAGTCCAAGGCAGATTTAAGCAGGGAGCTTGTTACGATATACTTGCCGTGTTCTTGCACTGAGAAAGCATCATTGGAGACTACTTCATTGAAGAAGGTTACGCACTGGGTTTTGGAAGAATAAAGATTTACACGATTGAATTTTTTTATTCCCTTGGGTAGTAAGCCTTCCTCTTGAAGGAAATAAAGAGGAATACACGCCATTGCGATTACGTCCTCTGATTTTATCTTTCCTTTCTCTCCTGTTTTCCAAATAATATCATAGTCCCCAAGCCGTTCTTTGAGATAGTCATAACAGCCAATCTGATTACCCTTTGCCGTCTCACGAAGTTGAATATTATTGTTGCGAGCCGAGCAGATTTCCGCAATACTAGTGTAATACTCTTCTTTGGCTTCTTCGCTATCAGCCGGAAAAACAATTTCTACAGGGATACTGAATCTAAAGGCACTCTCATTTTCTCGTTCTTTGAATCGAGCTATGATTTCATCGTAGTTCTCGTTCCAAAAGGCCTTACATTCTTTCCATGTTTTAAACGTCTTGCCAAAGAGTTTATCTATGATGAATCTAGCTATAGCAAAAGTATTATGACCTCCATCCATTATTCCTTCGTAGGCAGGATTGTTGAAAGTCACCCTAATACGATTACGTTCCAATCGCTCGCAATTTTCAGTAGCGAGGAGTATACCCTTAGTCTTAAACCAGAACAATTCAGGCGACGTATCAAGTGTCTCATAAATAGCCTTTGTGATAGGATTAGCTGTGGCTGTTCTTGGATTTATCTGATTGTCTGCGTCTTTTACCAGCCGAATCAATGTTGCCGGGGAGATACTGGAGATTATCTTCCGTATTTTTACAGATTCACGCGAAATTTGAGCTTCGGAATTATGCTCAAGTTTTAAGATAATGGTGTTTTTTTCCATATCTATCATTCGTTATTAATAGGATACAAAAAAGCTGTTAATAAATTACAGCCCGCTACATAAGATAAAAGAAAGAATGTATCCTAATGATTCTTACTCCAATCCTGGTGTAGAGACCGTGCGATAATCCAACCGCAAGACAGGTATCCACCTGTCAATCATTATCCAATGATTTTGCGAATTTAGCAATAAAATTTGATATTAACAACTTAAAAAAAATATGTTATACAACATAAATCAAGGCTGATTGCTTCCGAGCGAAGCATAGTGGTACTGAGAAATGAAGCGGTCCTGATTTTTTCGGCGTGATGTTATCTGAGGTATTTGAAGCGAATTAAGACTACCTTTTTACTAAAAATGGTAGATTTATCTGAATACTAACACATGTCTGAAAGCGGTATGAATTATATACAAACAAATCCAGAATTGTTGGTAGGTCTAAAAATAGGTAATGCTGATTTTCAATCGATTATATGTTTGTATTTGTTTGGTCAAAATACAAACAAATCAATCGGACAAACAAATTTTCATTGTTTATCCGATTGATTGTCTTTTATTTACCTAACTGTCAGCGATTAATATTCCTCCTCGTTGAAGAAAAGAATAAGCACTATATTTCAGTTAGTTGACTAAATTCGCCTCAAATTAGACAAGTGAATTAGGCGATGAAAGACTATGGAATACCAATATAATTGAATGTA
>JAAVDN010000026.1 GCA_014801785.1 Bacteroides sp.
AACTTGACGGAATGTTGAAAAATTTTTTCGACATTCCGTTTCTTATCGTGTTTGTAACTTCTTATAAATCAGCTATTTACTTAAATGTCGAATTTAGGCAAATTCGACATTCTGTAAGTCCTTTATTATCAGGAATATATAAAGGGAAATGTCGAATTTTATCAGGTTCGGAAATTTGCATGTGTCCTCCGGATCCCCTAATTTTGTACCCTAACCTGACCCATTCTGCTATGAAGAAACTTCTGACACTATTACTGCTCATAGGAGGGTTCGCCACTCCGGCCCTCGCGGATACGAATAAGGCGGAACTCGGAGACACCACACTTCTTCGCAAAAATCCTCCACCGGTTGGGGGCAGCTTAAGAATTCCCGCCAATCCCAATATCGGAATTCTCTGTACCTACGGGCACGGCTGGCTGAAGCTCGACCTACCGCGCGGTGTGTACTCCGCGACCGTCACTCTCACGAGCGCGACTTATCGTTGGGAGGGTCTGGCGACCACCGAACAACCCTACACCGAAATCCCCGAACTCGAAGGTCGCTATACCATCATCCTTAGAACCGATGACAGCCAGACATATTCCGGCTCAATCGAGTTCTGAAAGAATTATCGAACATATCTTTAATCTTACGTTTTATGAAACTCAGTCTCTATAATACTTATCTGCCGCTTGAGGAGAACTCGGTACTCGTCTTTAATGCTATGGAGGATACTTTCCTCGGAATCTTTGGATATCGTTTCGATGCGTCTACCCCTATTGAAGAAATTCAAGAAAGAGTCTCGAAAGAGACCTGGGACAATCTCGTGAAAGGAGGGAGAGCGTTATACAATTAATAGTTAGGAATCGTATGTACACAACTATTTATCTACAATACAGATATTTTTAACATTAACGCCTATGAGACGAATTTTTACCATGATTCTTTTGGGGCTACTTGCCCTGCAGATGTTCGGAAGGGAGAGGATAGAGGGGAAAGTGCGTTGCGAGGATGTCGGTGTGATGGCCGCGGTTGTCAATGCTTTCCCGTCGAATACCGCCGACACGGTTCCGTCAGCTTCCACGTTCACGGATTTAGAGGGCAAATTCTCTCTTGAAGTCGATACGTTGCCCGTGCGTCTGCATATTTCCGCACGCGGGTATAATCCCAAGGAAATGACCGTTAGTTCCAGTCCGGTCCTCGTCAATCTCGAAATGAAGGAGAACGAGCTCGGAGAAGTAGTGGTAAAAGCGAGGAGACTTAATATGAAATCGATACCGGGAGGCTTCTCGTTCAATCCCTCTGCGGTCTACTCCGAGGCGCGCAACGCTTCGGACGTTTTCGAATATGTTCCGGTGCTGAATATAGCGGACAACCGTCTTTCCATAGTCTCCAAGAGCGGGAAGGCTCTGATACTCATCAACGGCGTGCGACCCTCCTATCCGCAGGAACTTGTGCTGGACAAACTTCACGCCCTGCGACCGGAAGATATAAAGCAGATCGAGATACTGACCAGCCCCGGGCCTTCATACACGCCCGAAGAGATAGCAAACGGAGTAATCAACGTCATTCTCGAAGACCGCTATCGCGGCGCCAATGGCGGAGTGGCTGCGAATCTAATGTGGTACGACAACGGACTCAGGTATATCGGTCCGCGCCTTTATGGGTTTTACCAGAACCACAACGTGCTTTTCAGCGTCTCAGGAGACTATACCCACAGTTCTACGGTAAACGACTGGAAGCGTCATTTGCTCGATACCTCCAATGGCCTTGAGCGTCTGACCGAGTCGCAGGGAGGAGGCCATCGCAATCAGATGGGAATTAAGGCCAGTGGCGAGTTGCGCCTTCCCCATTCCCAGATACTGACGTTGACCGTTGCGGCCGCAGGCAAAGCGCAAAGCTCCGGCACTACGGTCAAGGAGAGCGCCCACAGCATGGTTGAGGGAGATACGTGGGGAGTCAGCGAGCTGGATACGCATAGTCCCTTCAAAATGCGTCTGGGTGTGGGAATGAGGTATCGCAAGGCTTTCAACGCAACCGGCACCACCAGCCTTGAGGCGCGTCTTTCCTGGACCATTCCCTCCTGGTCTGACAACATCAGTACGCTGACGAGTCACACCGTAACTCCATACGGTGAAGAATGGAGGGATCGGATTCAGTCAAGCCGGGTACGTACTCAACAGTATTCCGGAATTCTGCAGTTCAATCACCGATTCAAGGATGGGAGTTCCTTTGAGGCGGTGGCAAGCGTAGCGAACGCCCCCTATACCACCGAGTACACAGACCCCGAAGATGCCTTCCGATTCGAACGTGACATCACCCTGGAGAGCGTGAGCGTGAACTACAGCAAGGAATGGAGCAGTGTGTTCAATACCCGTATAGGATTGCGCCAGATCGGTTACTTCAGACGTATGCGTCTGTGGGGGGATGAAGAGCGCTACAACTACAATAAATTCCTGCTGTTGCCGGATATCAGCGCCTCTCTGTCGCTCGGAGGTGGGCGCCACAACCTCAATCTGAACTGGTGTATGAGCGATTCTCAGCCGAGCACTGAAGAGCTGAACCCGTATAAATACTGGCTTTCGGCAAACGAATACCGCACCGGTAATCCTGAGCTGGGACTGACTGCGCAGCACTTTGTGAATCTGGAATACAGCTTTCTTGGAGACCTCCTTGTCGATGTGGGATATAACGATGGAAGATACATTAATTCGAACTACAGATATGTAATGGATGACGGCACTCTCGTGAATACATATCTTGACTCCGGTAAGTCCCGTATGGTCAGCATGTTGGCGAATTATACCCGCTGGCTTTTCAACTACCGTTGGATGGTGAGCGCATTCGGAGTGGTTGATTACTACGATGCCAGTACAGATTCCCCTACGGGTTCGTTCAGCCAAAAATCGTGGAACTGGATGTTTGATGTGCGCAGTACAGTAAGGGTATTGAAAAAACCGAAATTAAACTGGAGCGTGGGGTACCGCTATGAGGCCGCTAAGCACAGACTCGGATACACCGACTCTTCAAAGCAACGCATTGATACAGGGCTTACGTCTGAACCTTGGAAGGACGCTGATCTGAACGCGAGTATCAGTATCCCGCTAACGGGTGAATCACGAACCTACGAGACACCCGGTCTGGTAGAGAGCACTCGCAAACGGTTCGACAAATATGTAAATATCAGCCTCACCCTGACGTGGCGTTTCGGCAAGACCTCTATCCAGCGCGCCGAATTTGTTAACACCGGAACATAAATGAAAATTCAGGAGAAGATACAGGGTCTCATCTCCCGTATGAAAATCGACATTGGCATCCGGAGCGCGGGACGCATGAGGAATTAATAGAGCTGCATGGGGCTTACCATCAGCTGGTCAGCAAGCAATTGCAGCTCTCCATATGATGCGGTATAACTATGAGAAATATTTAGACATGGTCTCTTATGACATGGTCTCTTATACGGATAAAATAACTTCCACTATCAATAATATCAAGATAAGAACAGTAAAAGAACAGTAAAAGAGCAGTATAATTGATAAATAAAGTAGACTAAGAACATAAATTCTGTCCTATCTTGATTTAATAATGCTTATATCCCACTTTTTGCAGGCGAGGGGCTTGGACTTTATTTCTTGAGGGGCTGGGAGGTGTCGATAGGCGGGTTTCTTTGTGGAAATTTTGTCGGGTGGGGAGGATTGAGTAATTTTGATGCAATAAAATCCCGCTCAAATGATAAAGAGATACCTTACCTGCATCCTCCTCGCTGTCGCCGCGACGCTGGGAGCAAGCGCCCGGGAGGCGCGCTATATCTTCTATTTCATCGGTGACGGCATGGGGATGGGGCATGTCAACACTGCCGAGACCTATAACCGCGATGTACTGAAGAGTGACCAACCCCTGCTCATGCTCACCTTCCCTGTCGCCGGGCAGGCACGCACCTACTCCTTCAACTCGCCGATTACCGACTCGGCAGCTGCCGGAACAGCCCTGTCCACCGGTTTCAAGACCGTCAACTCCCGGGTCGCCATGACCCCGGACTCCGTTGACCTTCAGAGCGTCGCCGCCGACCTGATGAAAGCCGGATATGCGGTCGGCGTCGGCACAACCGTCGCCGGCGACGACGCAACACCGGCCGCCTTCTACGCCCACGCCCTCGGCCGCTACGAATCCGGCTCCATAGCCCGCTACGCCCCCGCGAGCGGACTCCGATTCCTCAGCGGAGGCGGATTCAAGATATTGAGTGATTCTGTAGCTCAACAATGGCTCAAAGAGATGGAACAGAGTGATTTCGTCACAGTCCGCACCTTCGACAGGTTCCGCGCCCTGCCGGACGCAGACCGAAAACGCCGCATCCTGATGTATCCCGAAATCTCAATCCACGACCAGGCATCATACACCATCGACTCCATACCCGGAGCCATGAAGCTCGCAGAGATGACAGAGGCCTGTCTGGAGACTCTTCAGACAGCTAATCCGGAGCGATTCTTCATGATGATGGAAGGGGGAAATATCGACTGGGGAGCACACGCCAACGACGGCGCGACTGTCATCAAGGAGATACTCAACTTTCAGGAAGCGATCGGGAAAGCATACGAATTTTATCTCAGTCATCCCGATGAGACCCTCATCGTCATCACCGCTGACCATGACACCGGAGGAATGGCCCTCGGACGGGAGGATAACCGCAAGAACCCCCATCTCGAACTCATCGACAACCAGAAAATCTCGAAAGATTATCTCAACGAACAGCTCCGACCCGTCCGCGAAGGAGAGAAAAAACCGATGACCGAAGAGGAACTGACAATATTCCTGAAAGATAACTTCGGAATAGGGGAGACCATCCTCCTGACCTCCGAAGAGATGGAGAGCATCCGCGGAGCATACCGCCACGCATACATCACCCGCGACGGAGAGGAGACCGAGACCTGGTATCAGCGTTTCGACCCCTTCGTGACAACCCTCTACGATATCCTCAACCGTCAATACGGAATCGGATGGACCACCTCCTCCCACACCGCCAATCCCGTTCCCATCTTCGCCATCGGCGCCGGAGCTGAACTTTTCGGCGGAGCGCTTGACAACACCGAAATTCCGCGCCGTATCCTCAAGGCTGCCGGAGTGAAGGCACAACGTTTTGAGTGATAAGGAATGGCGAAAAGGAAATTCTATGTCGTCTGGGAAGGACGCGAGCCGGGAATATATGAAGACTGGGAGGATGCCCGCGAGCAGATAGATGGTTATCCGGGAGCGAAATACAAAAGCTTCCCCGACTCCGCGTCAGCGACCGCCGCATACCGCTCCGGTCTCATCCGCGAAGCCCGGAAAGAGATAGCGCATCTCCTGACGAATGCCCCGGAGCATTCCGCGACGAACACAGTCTCACCCGCCCCCTCCCGCGCTCCCGCCCCCTCCCGCGGCGTCATACCTCAGCGCGACCCGCGCGAATATCTGCGCTTCCCCGAGATAGACCCCGAAGGATGGGCCGTGGACGCCAGTTGCCTCGGCAATCCGGGTGTGATGGAATATCGGTGTGTCGAACTCAGTACAGGTCGCGAGATCTTCCGGCAGGGACCTTTCCCCGTCGGAACCAACAACATCGGGGAATTTCTGGCCATTGTCCACGCCCTCGCCCTGATGGAGCGTCGCAACGAACGACACACCCTCTATTCCGATTCCCGCATAGCGATGGGATGGGTCCGCAAACGATTGCCGAAAACTACTCTCAAGCGCACTCCGCAGACCGAACATCTATATGAACTGCTCGGACGCGCAGTCATCTGGCTCAATACCCACACCTGGAGCGTACCCCTTCTGAAATGGGATACCGACCGCTGGGGTGAGGTCCCCGCCGACTTCGCCAGAAAATGAAGTGAGACAGAAAGATGCGGCAGAACGAGAAGAGAAAAGAGAAGAGATGAGACTGAGACATCCTGAAACCATTCTCGGAGATCTGGGGATAGATTATGCCTGCGCCCTCGCTCCCTGCGGGGCGGCGGAGGAGGGTAGCGCCGATGAGTTCGCAGACTGGGTAGAAGAGGGGAATCACGCCGGGATGGATTATCTTGAGCGCCACGTCGCGTTGCGTCGCCATACGGATCATGTCCTTCCCGGCGCGCGCACTATCTTCACCCTCGCCTTTCCCTTTCCGCTCGGAGAGAAAGCCGGAGGAATAGCGGCCTACGCCCTCGGCAATGACTATCATGACGAACTGCGCACCCTTCTACGTCCCGCCGTCGAGCGTATGCGGCGGCAGTACGGCGGCGACTGGCGGATATGCGTCGACAGCGCACCCGTCGCCGAACGTCACTGGGCGCTCCGCGCCGGACTCGGCGAGGCTACCCGAAGCGGGATGCTGTATGTCAAAGGGCTCGGGACCGCCTGCTTCCTCTGCGAGATATTGACAACCGCGTCCCTGCCGATTCCCTCAGAGGAGAGCGAGGAGAGCGAAGAGGAGAGCGAAGAGGAAGAGAGAGAGAAGCGAGGAGAGAAATGGAGATTCGCCTGCGCGGAATGTCGCCGCTGTGAGGAGGCCTGTCCCGGGGACGCCCTGCGCGACGGCCTGATCGACGCCCGCCGTTGCCTCAGCTATCTGACCATCGAACATCGCGGTCCCTGGGAAGAGGAGATGCTCCGCGTCATGGCGACCCCGGCCGGACGCGCCACCCTCTTCGGGTGTGACCGCTGTGTGCGCGTCTGTCCCCTGAACGCCGGACGTTCCGGCCTGCGCATCCTTCCGCACCTTCAACCCCGTCCTGAGATAGCGGCGACACCCCCTGCGGAAGTGCTGATGATGGATGAGGATAGTTTCCGCCTGCGCTTCCGCCGCAGCCCCCTCCGTCGCGCCCGTCTCGAAGGGCTTGTCAGGAACGCCCGGGGGGTCGAAAAAGGGAAAAACGGGGTTGCGGGAGGGTGAAAAGAGGGATGAAACGGCACATTATTGAAAAAAATGTGCAAAAAGGGAGTGAATATTTCAGAAATTGAAAATAATTGATTTACTTTGCATTCTTGAAAATCAGAAACTAATCATTCACCTGGAGCGAGAAGCGCCCCGGTAGGGTGCGATTCCGGTCCAAAATTCGAAGTATTATGTCCGAGATTGAACAGAAAGTCAAAGAGATCATCGTAGACAAGCTGACCGTCGACGAAGCAGAAGTAACGCCCAACGCTGAGTTCAGCAAGGATCTGGGCGCTGACTCGCTGGACACCGTCGAGCTCATCATGGAGTTCGAGAAGGAGTTCGGCATCACCATCCCCGATGAGGACGCAGAAAAGATCACGACCGTAGGGGACGCTATCGAATACATCGAGTCTCACAAGTAAACGAGATCTCTTCCGGACACCCGGACAAGCGACCAATGGATTCCCGGGCGACCATCGTCGTCCGGGGGTCTGTCAATCAATCCGAGCCGGACGCAGGGCTCCATTCGGACCCGGACGGCCTTTTAACCAATCCCGTCATCAATGGAATTGAAAAGAGTAGTAGTTACAGGCCTCGGCGCGCTGACCCCGATAGGGAATGATGTCGAGACCACATGGGAGAATGCCAAGAATGGAGTGAGCGGGGCCGGCCCCATCACTCATTTCGATGCGTCAAAGTTCAAGACCCAGTTTGCCTGCGAGGTCAAGGATTTCGACCCGTCGCAGCATTTCGACCGTAAGAAGGCCCGCACTCTGGACCTTTACGCTATGTATGCCCTTGTTGCGGCCAATCAGGCCATCGAGGATGCAGGACTGGAGGGAGAGGGAGTTGACAAGAACCGTGTAGGCGTTATCTTCGCCGCCGGTATCGGTGGTCTCCACACTTTCGAGGAGGAAGCCGGCTACTACGCGCAGCATGCCGACCAAGGCCCGAAATACAATCCGTTCTTCATTCCGAAGATGATCGCCGATATCGCCGCCGGTCATATCTCCATTGACCACGGCTTCCGCGGTCCCAACTTCGGAACCGTCTCCGCCTGCGCTTCGAGCAACAACGCTCTTATAGACGCCTTCAACTACGTCCGTCTCGGTATGGCTGACGCCATCGTTGCCGGAGGTGCCGAAGCCGCCGTCTATCCGGCAGGCGTCGGAGGTTTCAACTCCATGAAAGCCCTCTCGACCCGTAACGACGATCCCAAAGGGGCCTCCCGTCCATTCAGCGGCTCCCGCGACGGTTTCGTCATCGGCGAAGGCGCCGCAGCACTCGTCCTCGAGGAGCTCGAACACGCCAAAGCCCGCGGTGCACACATCTACGCCGAAATCGTAGGCGGCGGAATGAGCGCTGACGCATATCATATCACCGCGACCCATCCCGAAGGTCTCGGAGCGCGTCTCGTCATGGAGAACGCTCTCCGCGATGCCGGAATGAAGCCCGAGGATATCGACTATATCAATCTCCACGGAACTTCAACTCCTGTCGGTGACATCAGCGAGGCCCAGGCTATCAAGGAGGTCTTCGGCGACCACGCATACAAGATGAGCCTCAGCTCGACCAAGTCCATGACAGGACATCTCCTCGGAGCAGCAGGAGCCCTGGAGGCCCTCCTGAGCATCAAGGCCATAAACGACAATATTGTCCCCCCGACTATCAATCATGAGGAGGGAGACAATGATCCGAAGGTAGACTATAATCTCGACTTTACCTTCAACAAAGCCAAGGAGCGCGAAATAAACGCCGTCCTCAGCAACACCTTCGGTTTCGGCGGACATAACGCTGCCGTAATCATGAAGAAATACAAGGAATAAAACCCTGTCTAAAACCCTTTCAGGGAATACTGGAAAAATAAATAAGAGCGCCCCGCTAAAGGCGCTCTTATTTATTTTTACCACTTTTTGTTTTTGCGGGTCGGAGAATTTTATGCGGGCTTGAGTGTCGTCAGTTCCTCACCGACGATCAGCTCTGCTTCGGCGCCTAATAGCAACGGGCGGTTCTCCTCCGTGTGCCCCGTCGGAAAACCGAATGCCGTCGGGATATCTATATTCCATTCCCTCAGACGCGTCGAGATCATCTCCTCCATCGAGGAGAAATTGCGGTCGGGGCGATACTCCGTGAACTGCCCTATGACAAGCCCTTTCAGCGCTTCCAGGACCCCCTGCAACTTAAGACGCCACAACATTCGCTCGACAGCGTAGACCGCCTCCGAAATATCCTCTAAGAATAGAATCGCCGGTTCGCGGAGCGGGAGTCCGAGTATATCGAAGGGAGTGGCCGCCAGCCCGTTCAGAACTGCCAGATTACCTCCGATCAGGCGTCCGCGCGCTTTACCGCCCCGCGAGAAAGGGGAAGTGGGATATTCTATCTCCGGCTGTCTCCCGGTCGTCAGCGCCGCGAGCCAGTCGCGCGAGGAGGGATCGGTGAAAGGATAGGTGGCCAGATGTTTCGCCATCGGCGCATGAAGGGAGGCCATTCCGCATGACTGCGCCCAGGCATGGAGGGCCGACACATCGGAGAACCCTATGATCCATTTCCGCCATTCAGGACGGAAAGGGGAGAGGGATTCAAGCAACTGCACACACCCGTAACCTCCGCGCGCGCAGAGAATCCCCTTCACTTCCTCATCGTCGAGCGCATCGAGGAGTTCGCCCCGTCTCTGCTCCTCCGGAGCGGAATAGGAGCCGCTGACACCACCGCAGGAAGGGTAGAGGCGCACCCTGAATCCCGCCTCCTCCAGACGTCGCGCCGCGCCGGCGCAATAGTCGGCGCTCACCGCCGATGCCGGTGCAAGCAGCGCTATAAGGTCGCCCCTCCTCAGAGGCGCCGGAACAACTGTCCGCTCCCTCGGCTCCTCGTCGGAGCCGGAAAAAGAAACACTGGTCATAAATGTAGTGTGGGTTGAAATGTGGGGTTGGTTGAAGAATGCGGTCAGAAACGGCTCTGGACCGGAACCCCCCGGTTGCGGAACCATTCCGAGATACGGTCCAGCTCCTCCTGCTCCACCTTCCGCAGACGCTCCTCGGGAGTGGTGCGGTCGATAGAATAGAGCATCACCTCTTTCGGTTCTATACGGCGGTAGGCGTCCAGCAACGCTTCGAGCTCTTCGGGAGTAGTATTGTCGATATTCTTTCCATCATGCTCGCCGCGCAGAAGCATAGTCTGGATAATCCCCCTCCCCGAGAAGCGTTTCAGCCCTTCGACAAGGCGTTCGACTGTAAACGCCGGGTCATTCGGCCGGTCGATAATCCTCATCGTCTCCTCGACCGCCGAGTCGAGTTTCAGAATATTGTTGTCAACCTTGTCGAGCGCGTCGGCCACCGCCGGATCGAAGATGCGCGTCGAGTTGGACAGCACCGACACCTTCGCGTCAGGATAAAAACGGTCCCGAAGCTCCAGAACATCGTCAATGATCCCCGGGAACTCCGGATGAAGGGTCGGCTCCCCGTTTCCGGAGAAGGTGATGACATCGAGCGGCTCCTGCTTCTGCCACATATCGGCGAGTTTCGTCTCCAGGTCACGCCGCACCTTGTCGCGGGAGGGGAGTCCCTTCTTTCCGGCCCCCTGGGCGTTGAACCCTGCCTCGCAGTAGAGGCAGTCGAAGGAGCATATCTTGCCGTCGGAGGGCATCAGGTTGACCCCTAAGGATACGCCGAGGCGACGGCTATGGATAGGGCCGAAGATAGTAGAATGAAAAAGTATGGTCTGATCTTTAGGCATGATTATTGATTCTTAGTTCGCAAAGGTACAAAAAAAAGGAAAGAGGGAGGATATTTGCGGATACGACAACGGCTGCTTCACAGCAGCCGTTGTCGTGTTTTCCATAATACTCTTTAACTAACCTAACATCATGAAACGAATTTCTGTTCTTTGTCTGTATAACGTCGGGTTCACGAAAGATGTTTTGCAGACCCCGCTCTTTTAACGGATTCTTAACATTAGTAATAATTTTGAAACAGTCCGGAGTTTGTCGGTCTGCGGCAACGGGCCTACATACGGTGAGCATACATACCGCGGCGAGGGCGCGACAAAAATATTTGCTCGAAAAGGGAAAAGGTTTTAATTTTGCGTCATGAACCAGATAAGCAAGTGCATAAGCTCCCTTCTCGCGGGGTTGCTCCTCTGCGGAACGGCCTCCGCGCTGCGTGTGGAGCCGATTCCATACGGCGATTTCTCCAAGTGGGTGACCCGTCAGGTCAAAGAGTCCAAACTGCTGGGAGGAAAGGTCAAGACCGCCTACGAGATAGGACCCGATCGGACCATTGCCGGATACAACAAGCCATACAGCAACCTCGGCGGCTCCCCCTGGGCCACCTCCAATGTCTACGCCAAGGTCGCCGGCATAGTGAAAGGGGTCGATGCCGTCGGGCCGACAACGGTCAGTGGTAACCGCGCCTGCCGTATGGAATGCAAGATGGAGCATCTCAAGGTGCTGGGGGTCGTCAATATGGATGTCATTGTCCAGGGCACGATCTTTCTGGGGCAGATTGTCGAACCTATCTCCTCCACAAAGACCCCTTTCTCCAAGATGGCTATGGGGATGCCATACACCAAGCGCCCCAAGGCCCTCGTCTTCGACTATTCCGTCGAGATGCCCAAGAGCAATACCCGTGTCAAGGCTACGGGCCTCGGATCCGTCAAGACCCTGCAGGGACGCGATAACGCGGAGGTGTATGTCCTGCTCCAGAGACGTTGGGAGGATGAAAAAGGGAATATCTACGCCAAGCGCGTCGGAACCGGACGCGAGCGCTATTCGAGGAGCATACCCTGGACAAAAGGTCATCAGCTGACAATCAATTACGGCGACATCACCAAACGCCCTGACTTCAAAAGCTGGCAGGGGCTTCTCGACGGCCAGAAGGCCTATTACGCCTATAATTCCAAAGGGAAGCTCGTCCCTGTCCATGAGATCGGGTGGGATGCGGCCGATGCTACGCCGACTCATGTCCTTGTCATGGCCTCCAGCAGCTGCGGCGAACCTTTCATAGGAACCGAGGGGATAGCCCTGACTATCGACAACATCGGGTTCGGATTCTGAGAGAGGGCTGAGACCTGAAAGAGGAGAGAAGGAGGAGAGAAGGAGGAGAGAAGAGGAGATGAGATAGAAGAAAGAGGAAAAGATTAGATTTGAGAAAAAGTGCTTTTAGAAAGCGCGAAAGAAATAAAGAAAATGAAGATAGCGATAGTAGGATATGGGAAGATGGGAAAGATGATCGAGGAGGCGGCGCTCTCTCGCGGTCATGAGATATGTTGCGTCATCGATGCCGCAGAAACAGAGAAATTCGATTCCCCGCAGTTCCGCGAGGCCGATGTGGCCATCGATTTCTCCATACCCTCGGCAGAGCCGGAGAATGTGGAGCGCTGTTTCGCGGCCGGTGTTCCGGTCGTCTGCGGCACGACCGGATGGAAGGATTCCCTCCCTATCATGGAACGCAAGGCCCGCAACGGCGAGGGCACACTCCTCTGGAGCTCCAATTTCTCGGTCGGAGTCAATATCTTCCGCGCCGTCAACCGTTATCTGGCCCGCATCATGGCCGGCGAACCGCAGTATAATCCTGTGCTGACCGAAGTCCATCATATCCATAAACTCGACCACCCCTCCGGCACAGCCGTCACCCTGGCCGAAGACCTCATCGAGGCTGACTCGCGGACCCTCTCCTGGCAGGATGCCGGCGAGGAGGGGAAAGCTATTCCCGGGGATTTGGAAAAAATGGCGGAAGAGCATATCCTCCCCGTCCTCTACCGCCGCGAGGGGGAGGTGCCGGGAATCCACAGCATCACCTGGGACTCTCCGCAGGACAGCATCACCATCACCCACAGCGCCCATTCGCGCCGAGGTTTTGCCCTGGGTGCCGTCATTGCCGCCGAATGGCTCGCCGGGCGCAAGGGGCTCTACACCATCGAGGATGTTTTCAGATATAATTTTGCGGATGATAGCCCGTTAGAATAAGTATGGACTACAACAAAGCCTACAAATCCGATCATCCCGCAAACAGCCCCGAACCTCTCCGTCAGGAGGGAGGGACGCTACGCGAGCGCCTTGCCAGAGTCAAGACAACGCGCTGGCTGCGCTTCGGAATCGTCTCGGTTCTCTTTTTCCTATGGGTCATCTGGATGGGAAACCCCTGGCTGGGGCTCATCTGGCTCCTCCTCATAGATATATATCTGACGACCTATATCCCCTTCACCTGGTGGAAGAAACTAAAACCGGGTGTGGGGCGCACCCTCATGTCCTGGCTCGATGCCATCATCTACGCGCTCGTGCTTGTCTACATGATCTTCGCCTTTATCGGTCAGAACTACAAGATACCCTCCTCCTCGCTTGAGAAATCGCTGCTGGTCGGAGACTTCCTCTGGGTCAACAAGGCTCTCTACGGTCCGCGTGTACCACAGACCCCGCTCCATTTCCCCCTGGCGCAGCACACCCTCCCTTTCTTCAACACCAAGAGCTATATCGATAATCCCCAGCTGAGCTACCATCGTCTTCCGGGGTTGCGCTCGATAGAGCGCGGCGATATAGTCGTCTTCAACTTCCCCCAGGGGGACACCGTGCCGGAAAAAATCTCCAACCCTGACTATTATCAGATCTGCTATGAACTGCGGCGCCAGGGTGCGGCCGATCCCAAAGCCTATATCGAGCAGAACCCGCAGATTTTCGGCAAGTTGCTCGTCCGCCCCGTTGACCGGCGCGAGAATTATGTCAAACGCGCTATAGCCCTTCCCGGCGAACGCCTGCGCATCAGCGGCGACACCATCTTCATCAATGGAACCGCTATCGCCGACGCCGACAATGTGCAGTTCAACTATATCATACCCGTTTCCGGAGTCATCCCGCGCGAGCAATGGCAGGAGATAGGGGTGCGCGCCGATGACCACGGGGAGGCCCCCGTCGAGGTGGAGAACCTCGGCTTCCGCTTCTATGATGTTCCGCTGACGGCGGAGGCAAAGAAAATTGTCGAGAGCTGGCCGCAGGTCAACGGACCTCTTCAGCGCGAGAGCGAGAGTGGCCTCTATGACCTCGGAGGTGTCTTCCCCTTGGGCGCCGGATATGGATGGACCCGTCCCGACATGGGAGAGATATGGATTCCCAAACGCGGTTCGACACTTCATCTGACCCTTGACAATCTCCCCATCTATGAGCGCGCCATAAGGACATACGAAGGAAACGACCTCCAGGTCCGCGACGGAAAAATATATATCAACGGAGAGCAGAGCGACTATTACACCTTCCGCATGGATTATTACTGGATGATGGGAGACAACCGCGACCGCAGTCTCGACTCCCGTTACTGGGGTCTGGTTCCGGAAGACCATATCGTCGGCACTCCGATGCTCATCCTCGCCTCTTTCGACGAGGAGCGCTCCCTGACCGACGGCAAGATCCGTTGGAACCGCATACTGCGCGACGCCAATCCCGACAAGAAGGAGGCGGAACGGAAAGGATGGAAGTGAGTGTTCCCTATCTGGCTCCGGCCTGCTGGTATTCTGTCTGGCTTGAGGAACTGCTCGGAGGAGCATCCGACAGAGAGGCGCGCCGGATAGCCAACCGCCGGACAGGATGCGTGGAGCGCGGAGGATGTCGTCAATGGTCGCGGACCGGTATCGGGGGTGTCGCGGGCGTCCGTCTCAGCGTCCCTATCTGCGGAGGTACCTCCGCCGCCAAACGCCTCTCCCCGGAGGATGCCCTCGTCTCTTCACACGGCGACTGGCCGCGGCAACACCTCGGCGCGCTCGAAGCGCTCTGCGGCCGCACTCCATATCATTCCCTACTCCTCCCCGACCTCGAACGAATTATCCGCTCGGCCCCCGGAGATACCCTCGCCCGTCTCGGCGAGAATATCCATTCCCTGATTCTGAAAATACTCGGATTCCCCGAAGCCCTCGAAACTCTCCGCTCCCTTCCCCCCGATGAGAGGGAACATCTCCGCAGAATAGGAGAGGAGCTGAGGCGCGGGATAGACCCCGGGATGACTTTCTGGGAATGGATCTCCCGCCTCGGGCCATCTGCCCTCCCCGCCCTGATCTTATAGCTGAAAATAAAGGAAGCTACTTGAAAATAAAGGAAACGATCTTGCGAACCGGACGATACATACCGCTGCTGCTGACGCTGCTGATTCTCTGCAGTCCCCTCTCTCTCCGCGCCGACGAGGATGCGGGGAGCGCTGCGCCGCGTCTGAAAGTGCAGTATGTCACGGCCCGTTACCGTTTCACCGATGAGGAAGGTGAGGAGGTGACGATGACAGTCCTGCGCGATGTCACCGTCTTCCCCCCGATGAAATTCAAGAATAAGAAGCAGGAGGAATTTTATTGGCGCACAGTCCGCGATGTCCGCAAGACCCTGCCGTATGCCAAACTCGCTTTCACCACCCTCTGCGAGACCTACGAATATGTCCAGACGATACCCGACAAGAAAGAGCGCGAGAAACATCTGTCGCGTCTTGAGAAGGAGATATTCGCCCAATATAAGCCGGCGATGCAGAAGATGACCCGCAATCAGGGAAAGGTTCTGCTTAAGCTCATCAACCGCGAGACCGACCAGAGCTCCTATTCGATCGTCAAGGCTTTCCTCGGCAGTTTCCGGGCCGGCTTCTGGCAGACCTTCGGACGTTTCTTCGGAATGAATATGAAGGCCGGCTTCCATCCCGATAAAAACGAGGAGGATGCCATCATCGAGCGTGTCGCGACCCTTATAGAGCAGGGCGCCTTATGATAATAAGCAAGAAATATCCCCCATCCTTATTGTCAATTGAATATAAATGCTTATTTTTACGCTTTGAAACGCGCCGGAGCCCGACGCGGGGATAAAGGGGTCTTGACCGAGGGGGATAAAGGGGTCTTAACCGAAATTCCAAAAAAACTATATTCGCATTATGAAAAAACAACTGGTCTTCCTTTCCTTGGGAGCCGCCATGATGGTTCTTGGCGGATGTTCCAAGAAACTCGGACAATTCAGCTCCGACTACTTCTCCACCAATCCGACACCCCTTGAGACAGTCGGCGAAAATGTTCCCGCGACCATTACCGGCAATATCCCGGCCAAGTTCATGCAGAAGAACGCGAAGGTCACCGCCACTCCCGTCCTGACCTGGAGCAACGGGTCTGCCAACGGTCAGCCTGTGACAGTCCAGGGAGAGAATGTCCGCGCCAACGGCCAGGTCATCTCCTATCAGAACGGCGGAACGGTCACTATCCCCTTCAACGTCGCCTACGAACCCGGAATGGATGAGTCCGAACTCTTCCTCGATTTCGCCGTTGACCAGAACGGCAAGCTCTACACCCTCCCCCGTGTGAAGGTAGGAAACGGTGTCATCGCAACTTCCACCCTCGCTTCCGCCGCCACCGTCACCCCGGCCCAGTCGAAGAGCAACTACGAGAGAATTATCAAGGAGACCTACGCCGCCGAAATCAAATTCCTCATCAACCAGGCCAACATCCGCGCCAACCAGACTGACAAGAGCGACTACATCGACCTCAACAAGCAGCTGAAGGAGGCCAACGCCGCCCCCGACAAAGAGATCGCCGGAATCACCATCCATTCATACGCTTCTCCCGACGGCTCCCTGGAGTTCAACACCGAGCTCGCCGAGCATCGCGAGCAGAACACCGTCAACTACATGGAGAAACAGCTCAAGAAGGATAAAATCACCGAGTTCGGCGAGCTGACCTCCAGCTTCACTCCCGAGGACTGGGAGGGCTTCCAGTCTCTCGTCGAGAAGAGCAATATCCAGGACAAGGAGCTTATCCTCAGCGTTCTGAAGATGTATAAGGATCCCGAGGAGCGCGAGCGCGAGCTTCGCCATCTCGCTTCTGTCTTCGACGAACTCGCTGACCAGATTCTCCCGGCCCTCCGCTACTCGAAGGTAGTCGCCACTATCAATGTCATCGGCAAGAGCGACGCCGAGATGAACCAGCTCTTCGACACCGACCCGAAGGCCCTCAACGCCGACGAGCTCCTCTACCTCGCTACGCTCACCAACGACAAGACCCGCCGTCTCGCAATCTACAAGAAAGCCTGCGAACTCTATCCCAAGGATTACCGCACTTTCAACAACCTCGGTATGACCGCATACGAGCTCGGCAACTACGAGGCAGCCAAGCAGGCTTTCTCCCAGGCCGCTTCCCTGGCTCCGAACAACAAGGAGGTAGAGATGAACCTCGGTCTCGTCAACCTGCTTGAGGGCAACTATGCCAAGGCCGGAGAACTCCTCGGCGGTGCCGCAGGTGTTCCCGAAGCCGGTCCCGCTCTCGGAACTTATTATCTGACCCAGGGTGAGGTCAACAAGGCCCGCGCCGCTTTCGGCAACGCCAAGACCAACAATGCCGGTCTCGCACAGATCCTTTCCAACGACTACTCCGCCGCCAAGTCTACTCTTGACGCCGTAGCCGACAAGGACGCGACAACCTACTATCTGCTCGCTGTCCTCGGAGCCCGCACCAACAACGAGTCCATGGTTCTCAGCAACCTGCGCGAAGCTATCCGCCTCAAACCTTCCATGAAGGAGAAGGCTGCCGACGACCTGGAGTTCGCTAACTTCAACCTCGGCTCCCTCTGATTTTCCGATAACGATGCGCTCCCCGCGAAGGAGAGTTGACCGATAAAAACTATTGTCTAAAGGGACGGCGCCCCAAATCCGGCGCCGTCCCTTTCAATTTTTGAGCCTTGCGTGCGTTTAACTCTTATGAGACGTATTTCTGCATATCCGACAGCGCTGATTCCTCTCCTTGCCTCCCTCCTGCTCCTTGTGGGGTGCGGGACGAAGAAGAACACCCCTATATCGCGTAACTGGCAGGCCTTCACGACCCGCTATAACGTCTATTTCAATGGCCACGAGCATTATGTCGAACAGCTCCAGGCTATGGAAAAGAGTTATGAGGATGACTACACCCGTATGGTCATGACCCATCCCGCCGAGGCCCGCGGTGACCAGAAACTCCCTCAGCCCTCGGGCGATTTCGCGCGGACAATCGAGAAGATGCAGAAATCGATTCAGCTCCATTCCATCAAGAAGAAACCGGTGAAGAAAAGCGGGTCGGCAAAGGAGAAGGCCTTCCGGGCCCGCGAGGAGTTCAATCCCTTTCTCCATAACGCCTGGATGACGATGGGGCGCGCCCAGTTCTACAGCGGCGACTTTCTCGGCGCCGCCTCCACATTCCTCTACGTCTCCAAACATTTCACCTGGCTTGCGTCCACCACCGTCGAGGCCCGTATATGGCAGGCGCGATGCTACTGCGCCCTCGACTGGCTCTACGAGGCGGAGAATATCCTCGTCCATATCAAGGAGAAAGAGCTGACCTCCGGTTCCCTCCGCGACCTTTACGCGCTGACGATGGCCGACTGGCTGACACGCGCCGGGCGATGGCAGGAGGCCGTCGAACCGTTGCGTAGGGCCGCGGCCTCCGCCTCCGGTTCCCAGAAGAACCGTCTGTGGTTCCTTTTAGGGCAGGTATATGTCCAGCTCGGAGAGAAGGAGAAGGCGTATGAGGCTTTCAAGAAAGCCGGTAGCGGAGCTTCGACCGCATACCGGACCAAATTCAACGCACGCATCAAACAGTCAGAGGTCTTTTCCGGAACCGATATCCGCGGGGAGGTGAAGGCTTTGCGCAATATGGCCCGATACCAGCGTAACAATGAATATCTCGACCAGATATATTACGCCATAGGGAATCTATATCTTTCGCGTCGCGATACCGCCGCCGCGGAGGAGAATTACCGTCTTGCCGTCGAGAAATCGACCCGTAACGGTATCGACAAGGCGCTCGCCAACGTCGCGCTGGGCAATCTCTATTTCGATGACCATAAATATGTCAAGGCGCAACCCTGTTATTCGGAGAGTCTTCCCTTGCTTCCGGAGTCATATCCCGGCTATCAGACGCTCCGCCGCCGTTCGGATGTGCTCGATGAGCTGGCGCTATATGCAGGCAATGTCGAGCTGCAGGATTCCCTGCTCGATCTATCGCGTCTCAGCGACGAAGAGAAGCTTGAGGTCTGCCAGAGACTTGCCGACGAACTGACGAAAAGGGAGAAGGAGGAGGCCGAGGCCGCCGCGCGCGAGGAGTATCTGGAAAAGAACAAGGATGCCAACGATAAGATGGCTCAGCAGACTCCGACAACCGGTTTTCAGATGAATACCGACAAATCATGGTATTTCTACAACACCATGAGCAAGAACCAGGGTAAGAACGAGTTCCAGCGCCGCTGGGGATCGCGTCGTCTGGAGGATGACTGGCGCCGCCGCAACAAGACCTCCTTCTCCTTCGACTCCGCCGAGGAGTCGGCCGACTCTGCCGGGGATGGGGAGGGGGAGAGTGTGCCGAATGACAGTGTGCCGGCCGTCGATCCCGCCTCCGACCCCCATAATGCGGAGTATTATCTCGCCCAGATTCCCTCGACGCCCGAGCAGATAAAGACTGCGGAAGATGTGGTTCAGGAGGGGCTTTACAATATGGGTGTCATCCTTAAGGACAAACTGGAGGATTTCGCTGCCGCGCGCGACGAGTTCCTGACCCTGGAGCGCCGTTTCCCGGATAATATCTATCGGCTGGAGGTCTACTATAATCTTTATCTGATGGAGGTCCGGCAGAATCATCCGGAACAGGCTGAGGAGTGGCGCCGTAAGATTCTGGAGGAGTTCCCTGAATCAACATACGCCAAGGCGATGGCCGATCCCTCATATTTCGATAACCTGCGCCGGATGCATGAGGTCCAGGAATCCCTCTACGCTGAAGCTTACGGGGATTATCTGGAGAACCGCAACGCGGATCTGCACGCACTCGTGAAACGCTTCGAGGAGGATTACCCGCTCTCTCCGATTCTTCCTAAGTTCGTCTTTATAGATGCGTTGTCATATCTGACGGAGAAGGATTATACCCTCTTCCGAGAGCGTTTGGAGGAGCTGTTGCGCCGATGGCCGGACACCGATATGACCGACATGGCCGGCGCCATAGTCAAGGGGCTTGCCGCCGGACGCACTCCCCAGGCGGGTCTCGCCAATTCGCGCGGTATGATATGGGAGATGCGCCTTAGCGATTCCGACGCACCTATGGATTCTTCCGGACAACCTGCCAATTTCGAGAATGATCCCTCTTCGCCACAGTATATCGTCTTTGCATTCCCCCGCGAGGAGGTGAATGCCAATGAGCTGCTGTATGAAGTGGCGCGTTTCAACTTCGGTTCGTTTGTGGTCAAGGATTTCGATCTGGAGCAGATGAGTTTCGGTGAGATAGGGCTGTTGGTGGTCAAAGGTTTTGCGAATCTCTCTCAGGTTGAGCATTACCGCGAGGTGATGTCGCGTTCCGACCTTCAGCTGCCTCAGGAAGTGCGGACGATCGTCATATCGCAGCCCAACTTCGAGCTGTTGCTTCGCGAAGGGCGCTCCTTTGAGGATTATTTCCGGTTCCAGCAGCAGGCAAGCATCGAAAAAACCGAAGCAGATGTTCTGGGAGCTGCTGAGGAGGAGGAGAGTGTTCCGGAAGTCTCGCCTGAGGAGGTGCCGGAAGGGGAAGAGGAAGTCTCGCCTGAGGAGGTGCCGGAGGAAGAAACGGAATCGGAGAATACCGGATCCTTCAGGAATACGGAAGAAACGGAAAATAGCGATTTATGAACAGAATTTTGCAGTTTGTTTTCCTTCTTTTTCTGACGTTACTGGTTGCCGGATGTGGCGGCGGAGTCGATCGCGCCCGTCTGGAACGAGCTGAGACTCTGATGGATGCGCGTCCCGATTCGTCGTTGCAGATTCTCGACTCCATCGACGCCTCGCGCCTTCGCGGCGGCGACCGCGCCCTCTACGCCCTGTTGCTGACGCAGGCCCGCGACAAAAACTACCTGGATCTTTCGAACGACAGCATCATCAACGAGGCGGTAGATTACTACGGACGCGAAGGAGATGCTGAGAAGCTGGGTCTGGCCCATTATTACCGTGGTCGTGTAATGTACGACAGATCTGATTTTCCGTCAGCCATCGTAGATTTCATGGAATCTAAAAAAATGTCGGACCGGACAGGTAACTATTTTATTGGAGG
>JAAVDN010000027.1 GCA_014801785.1 Bacteroides sp.
AAATGAGCATATAAAACGCGGCTATCGCGCCGGCCAATCGGATGCGGAGGGAAGGAGCTTAGCGGGCTAAGCGACTGAACGACAAGTCCGATTGGACAAGCGAGAGGCGCGTTTTATTGTTCAAGATTCAAAATCAACATATATCGCTTTATTTTTAGCAGCTACTTATGTGCTCGTATTGGCGCGTTAGGGAGCTTAGAGTTTGAGCAACGAGGATTCGTTGTCGGAGTTGTTGAGGTTGCGGCGTGCCGTGCGGAAGATTGCTCCGAAATTGGTGTTGTAGGTGACGGAAAGCACAATCATGTTTCCGTTGTCCTTTATATATCGGTCGCTGACTGTCGGGTTGACCGATGAATAGTTCCAGCTCGGATATCGCGTGCCCTTGGTGTCGAACATATACATCCAGCTGGCGCCGATAGTCCAGTGCTTGTCGGGGGTGTATTCGATCTGGAGAGCGTCTCCATTCTCATCTTTGCCGACATAGTGTCCGCTCATATATTTTCCGGGAATCTTGCGCCAGTAGGAGAGTGTCACCGGACCGTGGTTCCACCATAAGGTGAAACTTCCGTTGAAGCTTGTCAGCCTGTCGGTCCAGTCAGTTGCGGCGGTTTCGTAATGTGTCAGCCCAAGATTGATATTGGCTCCGAATCCGGCGACCCCGCTGAGACGGAAAGAGAGATCTCCCCACATATTGCGGCTGTGGCGGGCGTTGATGCTTTGTGAAAGGAAGAGGTGATTACCGATATAACGGATATCATCTATGACAGGATGGGTAACGTTGTTGTATGCGAATCGGGCGGCTACCATAACCTTGCCATATTGATATGAAGGCATGATCTGGAAGTAAACCGACCGGGATCCTTTGAGGTCTGCCGCTCCATTTGAGATGAGATATGGAGAGACCTGCTGGGGATAATCGGTAAGGGAGGATAGGGATGGGATTGAGGGTACGAAAGTGAAAGCTCCACTGAGGTTCCATTTCTTTGAAATGCGCCAGTTGGCCTGCAGGGTGCTGAGGTTCTGGATATAATGATGTTTGTATGCTGCGTTGTTCATCCAGTACATCTTCAGTCCTGTTCCGAGCGAAAGATATAACGGTCCGAAATTGCGGGCGGCGCGAATATAGATATAGTTGTTGTTTTCCGTCAGCTTGGCGCGGTATCCTGTATAGAGATATTTGTTATGGCTGTCTGAGAGGGTGTTCTGAAATCCTCCGGAGAGTTGTGTTCCGTCATGGAAGGCATGTATATAGCTGACTTCGGTAATCAAGGAGTTACGTCGGCTTTCGGCGTTTGTGGCATATATCTGTTCGAGGCCGTCGGGATAGAAGTATTCGTTCTCGCGTCGGTAGTGATCCCGGTGGATAGTGCCGACTATCTGGGCTTCCAGACTATTATTGTCGTTGAAGTCGTGTCGGAAGAAGAGGTCAAGGGAGGGGGAGAAGTCGGTGTCTTTCGTATGGATGCGGATATCGTATTCGCCGGTGACCGAATCGAAGGTATGGCCGATAGCGCGGTTTCCGTAGTAGGTGGGATTAGCGCGGAAGGTCGCTGTGAAGAGTGTCTTGATGTTGGGCGCGTAGTCGTATTTGAACGCCATCGTGTGATAGTGGTAGTTGAAGGGGTTGCGGTCCGTGGATGTGAGATCGACACGGAAGTCATGCCCGATATAGCTGGAGACTTTGGAGTCGTAGGCATGCAGGTAATTTCGCCAGGAGGGGGAGTAAGAGACTGTGAACTGAGAGGCCTGCTGATGGTATGAGGCGCGGAGGTCGGCGTTGACGAAAACTGTGTTGACGGCGCTGCGTCCCCAAAGATAGACGTCGCCGCCGTCGGTTCGTTGCTTTAGGGTGATGCTCAGGAAGCCGACGTTGCCGTTAGAGGCGTATCGGATCGGGGTTATGCGGGAATATTCAATTTTGTCTATCTCCTTAGGCTGGAGGGCGTTTAGGTCGTTTAGGGTTGAGGGAACGCCGTTGATGAGGATATAAGGGGAGCCGCCATCGACGGAGAGGGCGCGGGTGATCGGGTTGGCTTCGAGTCCGGGGAGGGGGAGTTTCTGGAAGAGGCTTATGGCCGTGGAGGAGGCCTTGACGTCGGCGGCGCTTGGGCGCACGACAAGCATATCCTTGACCTGCATCGGAGCATCGGCGGAAACAGTGACGTTATCGAGCATCTTAGTCGTCGCATCAATAGAGTCTGTCGTTTCGACCACCTTCTGCGCAATCTTTACGGAATCGTTCTTTGTTTCCTGCGCTGAGGCTGTCAGCGCCGCCGCTCCGAAAGCCGCGACCATAGCCAAAGTCTTAAGTCTGTCAGTTCGTGTCATGAGAAGCTTGAAGAAGAATATAATAAATATAGGTTAATTATATTTCCCAGATGTAGTTCTATGATAGCAACATCTGGGAAATATAATTATAGAATCAATCAAAAGGCGTTCTCACGATAGGGTGGGTTGCTATTTGATTTATTTGAGGGAAAAGAGTGCCCCTATGATTTTGAGGGCGGGCAGACAATTTGTACTGAGCGATGGTTGATATGGCAGTCAAAGTAGTCTACGAAGCACTTATAGTTGTCTCCACACTCTCGATTTGTGGTGCACCGATTGTTCATACTACCGCAAATTACTCCGTCAATAGTGACGCATCCTATGTCTAAGAGGTCTGGAGACTCCTGTCCTCCGAGAATCGAGACTGCGGTCTCATCTGGAAGAATGAATTCCGGTAGATTCGAAATGAATCTTTTTAAGTCTTCTGTCATTTTAAATAGTTAATTTGTATGGGTGATTTATAGCTATTATATGGTTCCGGCTTCCATCATGAATTCGAATACATTCTTTGGCATGGGTTGAAGAGTAACGCCAAAATAGGTGCTGGAAAGATTACCTCCAGAGATATATTTGAATTCGGTTGCATCTATAGTACCGTAGAATGCAGATGCAACCCCCAGGAAAGTGGTTTGCCATATTATCAATACTTTAACCTGCCCGGAGATTGCTAACTCCTCTTCTTTCGAATTGAATAGATTGGAAGAGCGATCTGCATAGATTAGAAATGTATTCATTCCATTTATAGCCGCTAATTGTAATGCTTCATGGGGTAGGTCAGAAGTTACGTCATTAATAAAATCTTGCATGGGTTTCACCCATGCTGTTCCCGCTACATATTTACTGATCCATCCAGATCCCTCGAATGATGGAAGATTTATCCCGACCTGCTCCAAGGACTCTCTAGCTGCATCAGTTGGTATCATCTGCCCATCAGGGTTGGTGCAGAACTTTGAAAATACTTGTGCAAATTTTTCAGAATTTGCTGCACATGTTAAGGTGGTATTGAGAATGGTTAGCAATATAATTAAACAGTATTTCATGATAATTTAAATTATGCGGTTTATATTTAATCGATATATTACTGTGATGTTGTGTTATTAATCCTTAGAAACTGGTTAAATTTATGTGTCAATTATTTTGAGAATATTTTTGGACGAATTACACAAAAAGCACCAAAATATTCTTGAAATTAGGGTATATTTGATTGATAATTAAATATTGACATAAATTTAAATAGTTTTTTAGATGTGTTTATTATATCTTATGCGCAAATTTTTTCTATGTACTAGAATCAGATATCGTATGAAAAATCTATTATTATATTTAATCAAGTATGTTGTTTTAAAATTTTAATATAATTTAAAAAAGCGATTAACTCTAAATTATTTTTTACTAATAAGTCTTTGTCTTTATCTGTAGGGTAAAGACAATTTTCCTTATTGATCATAATATATTTATAACATCCTTTTGTGCATAATGGGAAGACTCGACATGATTGACAATTAGTATTGGAGGTTTTAGATTTAACAAATTCCTTAAAATTCTTAGATAGAAGTTCAAGAGTATCGTGAGTATTAATATTTCCGATATGGTCATTCCCATTGTATTCTAAGGCTGTGCATTTATAGAGATCACCGTTGTAGTTGACGAGTACGTCATTTAACTTATCCGCATAGCAACTTCCCGTCACAAAGTCAAGACTCATATCATTTGGATATATACCTATTTCTGCAAATCGTTTATAGATATCAAAGAATTGGGTATACAGTTTCCCGTTAGATACGTCTTGCCATACTTGTTGGCATGTGAGTGTTATATGATGTTTCGCTTTTGTTGAAAATGATACAAATTCCTCCGCTATTTCTTGGATTGAATGAATATTATCATGAGTAATATTCAATCGGAGTAAAACATTAATGCCTAGGGACGTCAGTTCTTTAATGTTATTTATGATTCGTAGATATGAATCTCCATTTGGTAATTTCCTGACTTTATTATGTTTTTCTCTGTTTCCATCTAATGTTATTTGAAAACTTATATTATCATATTTTGAAAGAGTATTGAGAATGGTTTGGTTTAAAAGGAGGCTGTTAGAAGTGAAGACGAATGATAGTCTCTTATTATGACTAATACATAAGTCATTTGCCCATTGCATTAGTGGAGAAACTATGTCTTGAAATTCTAAAAATGGTTCTCCTCCAAAAAAAGAGAGAACTATACCTTGGACGGTAGACAATATCTTTAAGA
Organism: Bacteroides sp.; assembly: GCA_014801785.1. Classification (GTDB taxonomy): domain Bacteria; phylum Bacteroidota; class Bacteroidia; order Bacteroidales; family Muribaculaceae; genus Lepagella. The sequence goes on from JAAVDN010000027.1 coordinate 4,576, forward strand.
CAAGAGATTTTACTTGAGATATTGTCTCCTCGGACATCTTAGACTGAGGATGTTTTTCAATGCAGTACCAGCATCTACAATTGCAATTTAAAGTAGGATTTATAATTAAATTAAAATACTTATTGGTTATTAAATTTTCCTTTATTCTTTTTAATACTATTTCATATTCATTGATATGGTTGTCGACTATTACGCCATTTTTAACGAATTCCTCTTTTATTTTGGTGGGTAAGCTGGTTATCGATGGTGGTAAGTTTTCCTTTAGCTTCAAAATCGCATGAGACATAGAATTATAAAGTACCTTAGTCCCATCGTCTAATATGACTATATTATTATAGATACTGTATTTATACATTTATAGTATTTTTATGAGTTGTGATTATACTGATTTTTTTCTCTTTTCATTTCATTACTTCATTCAAGAAGAAATGAGACACTCGCTTTAAGTGGCTGACAAAAATAAAACGATATATGTTGATTTTAAATCATGAGCAATAGAACTTGCTCTCACTTGTCCAATCGGTTTTGTCGTCCAGTAGGCTAAGCCTGCTTAGCTGGCTCTGTCCGTATATGATTGGCCGGCACGATAGCCGCATTTTATACGCTTATTTATTTTTATCAGCTCTGATATTAATTTAATGCAAAGATATATAAATTTATTAAAGGTTTTAACTTATTATATTTTATTAACATTTTTTTATTTTATTTACTATATGTTAGCTTGTTTTATGCTTTACTGATTCCGTACATCGGAGTTAGTGAAGATTTGGGATACTTAAAGATTGTTTAGCTTTGAATGATTTTTAGCATAAGGAGAGATTTCGGAAGATTTGTTTTAAGTTTAAGACCGTGTCCAACAATAAATGTTAACAGCCGGGTCGCAGAAACGAGCGAGTTTGTCCTTGCAGGCGAAAGAGGTTAGCGGAATAAGCGACTGAGGCAAAAGGTCAAAATTGCGAAGGTTCTGCGAGACCATAGGTGACTTTCTTCGGAAAAGGGTTAATGTTTTTTTTATAGTTAAAACACCCCCAATTCCCTATCCGGCCTTTATCGGGCAGCCAGAAAGGGAAGTAACTTCCGGAATATGCCGCCTGGCCGTAACATGTCTTTTGGGACACGGTCTTAGTGTAGTATTCACTTAGAATACATGTTTTAGGGTTGTGGATGGATGGAGTCGGTTATTTGTTCGACGCGACGGGCCACTTCACTCATCAGCCAGCTCGGAGTCGAGGTCGCTCCACAGACCCCTACACTCTCGGCACCTGCAAACCATTCGGGTTGCAGACCGTCGGCGTCCGTGACAAGATGCGTGTGCGGATTAACGTCAAGACAACCGGAATAGAGAACCTTGCCGTTGCTCGATTTCGCTCCGGAAACGAAGAGCACAACGTCATGGCTCATTGCAAACTCCTTTATCTTCTGCATCCGGTTGGCGACCTGGCGGCAGATAGTATCAAAATATTCAAATGAGCCGCGGTGCTTACGTCTCTTTATTTCAGCTACAACTTCGCGGAAACCCTCCAGCGATTTTGTTGTCTGCGAATAAAGGAGGATATCGCGGTCAAGGTCGACACGGTCAAGGTCTCCCAAATCCTGAATCACGACAGCCTCCCCCTCTGTCTGACCTACCAGGCCGTTGACCTCCGCATGACCTAACTTTCCATAAATAAGGATGAGAGGGGGATTCTCCAACGTGCGCGATTGGTCGAAAGCCTGCTTTATCCGACGCTGCAGCTGCAGGACAACCGGGCAGGTCGCGTCTATGATCTCGATACCGTTACGGCGTGCAGTCTCGTAGGTCGCCGGCGGTTCCCCGTGGGCGCGGAGTAATACCTTACCGCCTCTCAGCGACGCCAGACGGTCATGCGTGATGGTCTCCAGTCCCTTCTTCTCCAGACGTTCGACCTCCCGCGCGTTATGAACGATATCTCCCAGGCAATGGAGCGCTCCGGACTTCGACAACTCCTCCTCAGCCTTGTTGATAGCTGTGACCACACCGAAGCAGAAGCCGGAATCGGAATCTATCTCTACTTTCATTTCGCTGTTATCTTCCGGTAGAGGTCGATGAGAACCTGCAACTGCTCATCGAGACTCAGATTATCATTGTTAAGCACAAAAGCATCATCGGCCTTGCGTAACGGCGATTCCTCGCGTGTCGAATCGATATGGTCTCTTTCACGGACATTGGCAAGAACCTCCTCGTAGGTTGTAGGAATCCCTTTTTCCGTCAGTTCTTTTAGACGCCGGCGCGCTCGAACTTCCGGGGAAGCATCGACGAATACCTTCATCTCGGCGTCCGGAAAGACAGTGGTTCCTATATCGCGGCCATCCATAACTATACCTTTTGCGCGACCATACTCCTGCTGGAGGGCGACGAGGCGGTGTCTGACGGCCGGGATAACCGATACAGGGCTCACCATCCCGCTGACCTCCATTCCGCGGATTTCACGTTCCACATCCTCACCGTTAAGGAGCGTATGTTGCGAACCGTCAGGCTGGACGGCAAACTCTATCAGAATCGACGGTAGGGCCTCGACGAGACGCGTGGCCTCGACCCCGGAGGTCGCCGAGGCCAGACCGTGCCGGAGGGCGTAGAGAGTGACGGCACGATACATCGCGCCGCTATCTACATATACATACCCTATGCGCGAAGCAAGGGCTTTCGCCATCGTCGACTTCCCCGAGGAGGAGAAGCCGTCGATAGCGATGACTATTTTTGATTCCTTATTCATTTATGATTTTTACCCGATGACTTAGAGTGTATATTACCTTTCCCGGAAGCCCCTTTCTTCATTGCGGCTGGTGACTTCCCCTCACTCTTCTTTGTCGAAGCGCGGTGTGTCTTCGGAGCTGGCTTAACCACACGCAACACCTGGGCCGTGCGCGCCGGCAGATACATCTTGAGCCATCCTTTCCCCGAGGGAGCATACAGAGGATCGGCGAGAGTGAAATGGTGCACTTTGTCGTCAATCAATCCGTGACCTCCGAAGACCGGGGAATCGGAGTCGAGAATAACCTCGTATTCGCCGGCCGGAGCCAGGAAGCCGTAGTCGGTGAAGGAGCGGGTGGGGTTCCAGTTGAATACGAAAATAAGGTCGCCACGCCGGAATGCCAACACCTGGTCATCATCCTTCTCCCATAGTTTCTCGACCGGAGTGTCCTGGAAATTATAGTGGCGGGAGACAATCTCAATCATTGCGTTGTCGAAGGCATTGAGGAACCTGTATTTAAGATCCTCGCGGTCAACGAGGTCCCACTGGCGGCGAGCATATTTGTAGCTCCAGCCGTTCCCCTCGCGCGGGAAATCGATCCATTCCGGATGGCCGAACTCGTTACCCATGAAATTGAGGTATCCGCCGTTGATGGTGGCGAGCGTGACGAGGCGTATCATTTTGTGGAGGGCGATTCCGCGCTCTACGGTGAAATTGTCGTCGTTGACCATCATGTGCCAGTACATCTCCTTATCTATCAGGCGGAAGATTATGGTTTTGTCGCCGACCAGAGCCTGGTCGTGACTCTCGCAGTAGGAGATTGTCTTTTCATCGGCGCGTCGGTTGGTCAGTTCCCAGAAAATGGATGTCGGATGCCACTCCTCATCCTTCTTCTCCTTTATCATCTTGATCCAATAGTCGGGGACACCCATCGCCATCCGATAGTCGAAACCGATGCCACCGTCGGCGAAAGGTAAGGCCAGCCCCGGCATACCGCTCATCTCCTCGGCAATGGTTATCGCCTGAGGGTTGACTTCGTGGATAAGGATATTGGCCAGCGTCAGGTATGTCAGCGCGTTGGTATCCTGATTGCCGTCGTAATAGTCGGCATAACTTCCGAAGGCTTTCCCGAGCCCATGATCATAATAGAGCATCGAGGTCACGCCATCGAAACGGAAACCGTCGAACTTGAATTCCTCCAGCCAATATTTGCAGTTGGAGAGAAGGAAATGGATTACGGAGTTCTTTCCGTAGTCGAAAAGGAGGGAGTCCCAGGCCGGATGTTCGCGACGCCCGTCGCCATAGAAATAGAGGTCGTAAGACCCGTCGAGGCGCCCGAGACCCTCCACCTCGTTTTTGACGGCATGGGAATGGACAATATCCATTATGACGGCTATTCCTCGTTCATGGGCATCATCGATCAGACGTTTCAGGTCATCGGGAGTTCCGAAGCGCGAGGAGGGGGCGTAGAAACTGGAGACATGATACCCGAAGGAGCCGTAGTAGGGATGCTCCTGGATTGCCATTATCTGAATGGCGTTATAGCCGTCGGCAGCGATACGCGGAAGAATCTTCGTCCGGAATTCCTCGTAGCTTCCGACCTTCTCCTCCTGCTGGGCCATTCCTATATGGCATTCGTATATCAGCAGGGGACGCACATCGGGAGTGAACTGCCTGATTTTGAATATGTATGGTTTCTTGGGCGCGTAGACCTGGGCGCTGAAAATCTTTGTCTGCTCATCCTGCACCACTCTTTCGGCGTATGCGGGGATACGTTCCCCCTGGCCGCCGTCCCAGGTGACGAACATCTTGTAGAGATCTCCATCCTTGAGGCTCTCCTCGTTGAGGCGAAGTTCCCAGACACCCCCTCCGATATATGTCAGACGGTATTTGTCTGTCTCCTTCCAGTCGGAGAAGTCGCCGATGAGCCATATTCCCGTGGCGTTGGGCGCATACTCGCGGAAAATCCAGCCTCCGTTATCAAGGTGGTGGAGACCGAAATATTTGTATGCGTTGGCGAATGCTGTCAGCGAGCCGTCGGTATTGCTTGTCAGTTCGGCGTATTTGCGGATAACGTCCTGATGACGCCCCTCGATAGCTTCGGCGTATGGGTCGAGCCAGGGGTCGTTGCGGAGGATAGCGAGTTTCTTTGCCATATAGGGGAGTTTTTATCTTTTCTTTCGTTTGGATTTTCTATCGTTTGTTTTTCTAAAGGATAGAACGTCGCGGGGGATGGAATGTTCTGATTTTCCGGCAGTCTTGCGCCGTTTCCCCTTTTTTCTGTCATGGAAACGGTCGGAAGAGGGTGCTGACTGAACAGGGGATTGAAGGGGTGGGGGAGATATGGATTTCTGCGGGTTGAACAAAGTCCTTATTGCATCCCGCAGGGCTGCGATCTCCTCGCGTTGCCGGCCTCCGGAACGAAGAGTGGCGATGACCCCTTCGACGTATGCCCCCGGGGAGGAATATCCGAGCAGACGGTATGCCGGACTTTGGGTCAGGAGCGGTTTATGGTTGAATACCTTAAGGATTGCAGGATAGTCACCGCTTTGGATCATCCGTCTGAACAGAGTCAGGAGTTGCTGATAATGGTCGCGGGGGCGGAGGGTGTTGATGAGTCCTTTGATGTGGAGTTCGAGGGCGGTTATGCAGGTGAAGCGGGCATCTATTTTTCTTTCTACATCGCGTTTCATCCTGTGGCGGACATGCTGGAGAGCCTGCGCCTCCGCCATCTGGCGGAAAGCATCGATGACAAAACGGCGTGTCTCTTTGACAACTTTCGCAGGATTGACTTTGCGGATACGCGCCATATTCTCCAGCACCCCTTCCGTCAGGAAAATATTCTCTACTTCAGCGACCTCCGGGACCATCACCCCCTTGGCACGCAGATAATCCACTTCCGTATCGCTCCGTCGGTCGCGGTCTACGAGTCCGTGGCTCTCCAGATGATGTATGGAGCGCATCGAGGAGAAGGTGCGTGTCGCCTCAATAACCTTATTGCAGCTCCCGACGGGACGGACATGATATTCGGGAAATAGAGCGCCGTAGAGACGGGCATCGATGCTGTGGGTGGCGTCTCCCTCGATGAAGAGCACCGAGCGGCGGCTCCCGAGCAACTCCAGCATCAGTTCATCGGCATATTCCTCACCTTCGACCAATGTGTAGTCCCAGGCTTCCGGTTCCCTTATATAACGGCGGACCCATATTGTCCGCATTCCCTGGCGGGCAGAGAGGAAGACCGGGTCTGAGGTGATGAAGAAGAAACGGCAGTCGGCGCGCAATTCCGTCAGGGAGTCCCACAGGGGCGCGACAGCGGAGGGATGGAGGAAAAGGGAGGGAGAGTCGATGAAAATTAGGGAGTCAGGCGGGGCGAGGGAGACGCCGCAAAGGAAGTAGGCGGCAGTCTTCTCTCCTCGGCTTAGTCGGGAGGGACCAAAGGTTCCGCTGCCTGAACTGCTCCGGAAACGGATATTTCCCCCTCTGGTCATCACCATTCCGCTTTCTGGAAAGGAACGGCTCCATATTTCCGCCACTTTTCGCGCCAGTTCCGGACGCTTTCCGAGTTCAGACAGCAACTTGGTCAATCCCGGTCCCGGAATAGAGGGCACGCGATTGGCTACCGGACTGAGCATCACCGAGTCTTCATCCGAAAGTTCCCTCATTCTAAGCGCAAAGCGGGCCTTCCCGGCGCCATTGGCGCCGATGATGGCCCACTGTCGGTCAACTCCTCCTTTTACGGGAGGCTGACCCGCGATATGCTCCGGAAAATGAAGCATACATTGTTATTTTTTTCCGCCGAGGATGGAACGGAGGAGTTCGGTTCCTTTCGATGTGGCTGATTCAGCCGAACCTTCGGTTGCGGAGGGAGTTGTCTCTCCATTCTGAGATGCCGGGGCGGCGCCGATAGATTTCATCTTGAAACCTATGCAGGCTCCATCGTAGCTGTCGAGAATGGAGGAGGCTGTCTTTGCCAGCTGCATTCCGCTGAAGGTAGCGATAGTGCTGACCAGGGTCTTGAGCTTCGAGGCGTCAAACATGACGTTGAGGCTCGAAGGGGATTTCTCGACGTAGGCGGTCATATTACCGAGCCCGACTTTGCCGAAAGCCTGGAAATTAAATTCGAATACGCCGTCTCCCTTGGTGATCGTTCCCTTCAGGGTCAGCTTCTTGACTTTAAGGGAGAAGGTTCCGTCCTCAGCCACTTCAAGAGTCGAGCCGATCAGTCCGTATTTCTCGAAATAGGGATCGAGCTTGCTCTCGATGGCGGCTGCACCGGCGATACCTCCGGCCTTCTGCAGGAAGTTCTCGGATTTGAAAGTGACGGCCGACCCGGTAGACTGCCATGTTCCGGCAAGGTCTTTGACTTCAAGGTCGGATTTGGTGAACACACCTTCTATTATGTTCCCGATTGTCTCTCCAGTGGATCCCGAAAGGAGGTCTTTGATATCGAGGGCGTAGGCCGGGGCGCAGAAGGCGCTCAGTGCCAGCGCGAGAGTCATTAGCTTTGTTTTCATAAATGCGCTTGATTTTGGTTTTCAATGGGATTTTTTTCGGGGAATCCTATGGAGTCCGGTCGGGAAAATCCGAAGTCCGGTCAGAGGAGTTCAGATTGAGGCGAGTCGAGCCAGATATTTCCCGAGGATGTCGAATTCGAGGTTCACCTTCGAACCGATGCGTATATCGGCGAAATTGGTATGGTCGTGAGTGTAGGGGATAATGGCGACGCTGAAAGTGTCGTTGGTCGGATCGCAGACTGTCAGCGATACTCCGTTGACTGTCACAGACCCTTTGTCTACGGTCATATAACCCTTGCGGGCCAGTTCCGGTTCAAAGATATGGCGGAAGGTGTATCGCCAGCTCCCGTCTTCCTCTTTCAGGTCGATACATTCCGCTGTCGTATCGACGTGTCCCTGGACAATATGACCGTCGAGGCGGCCGCCGACAGGCATGCTCCGTTCGAGGTTGATGCGGTCTCCTTCGCGGAGGTCTCCGAGGTTCGACCGACGGAGAGTTTCATCGATGGCTGTGACCTTATATGTGTTGTCATCCCCTAAGGCTACTATTGTGAGGCAGACCCCGTTATGGGCCAGAGATTGGTCGATGTGGAGTTCATCGGCGAAAGGACAGCGCAATGTGAAGGTCACGTTTGTGCCTTCGCGCTCCAAGCCGACTACTTCCCCCATCCCTTCAACAATTCCGGAAAACATAGTCTCTTTAATTCTGATTTATTGGTTCTGCGGTTTTATTGGTTAGGCAGCGTGAGACCGCCCCCGCTTATGAATATAACAGCCGACACCTCCTTTTCGTATAACGAGACGCACCGAAAACAGCTTTTCCGGCGCGTCCCGGATAATCAATATCCATAGTCGAGCGAGAAATCATCGACATATAGAACCGCTCCGGTACCTCCGGTGAAGAAATCTCCATATTTCGAGGCGGCTGCCGTTATCTGTATGTAGCGCGGCCGTCGGCTTGTCGAGCGGTAGGAGATGTCGATGGTGAACTCGCGGTATCCTCCCGTTGTCTCTCCGCATATCAGTTCGCCGTAGCCGATGACCTCCGCAGAGTTCGGGTCGAAGAGCTGGCGGTTTTTGGGATTGGTGCGGATCTGATAGGGAGCGCTCCAGTCTGTCAGCGCTATATATATATGGCAGGAGTCGGGTCGATCCTTCAGGTAGGCGTATTCTGTCGAGGCGTAGTTGATGGGAGCCGTCGTGTAGTCGAAATAACCTTTCAGGCGTGTAGGCCTCAGTTCCCAGGGGCGCCCGAAATCAAGGATTCCATTCGTGCCGTCGATTTTGTCGAAGCGACCTGTATATATAGAGCCGGCGGCCAGTTTTCCTATTCCGAAAACCCCGACGAAAAGAGTCTGAAGCTTGGCTGATTGTCCGGAGAGTCCGGCCGGGACATAGTCGGAAGGAACGACATTACTCTCTCCGAGCGTGGAGGCACCTTTATTTCCCGTATCCCAGAAATCAGGGCCCCCTTCGGGATATGGATACCAGATATTGCCCTGTTTATGCCATAGATTGAAGTCGGCATCCGGGAGTTGTTCGGTTGCTTGGGTGGTGAAAGTCAGTTCGTTGCCGACCTCCTCTCCGCTGACAGCGCGTACACGGTAGTCGGTCAGCGGAGTCAGGTTCTTCAGGCATACATGGAAATTTCCATCCTCCTTGACGATATCCGCTTCCGGCACTACATTCCAGGTGGGATCCGTTTCGAGACGCCATTCAAAAGTGTTGGCGCCGTCGGCCGGACCGCTTCCGTAAATCCAAGCCACTTCGCTCCATGCATCGGCGGCGACGGTGGTGACCAGTTGTTCGGTGCGTTCGGCGAAAATCGTCCAGACTTCCGTCTGGCCGTGGTAGGAGACATCGATTGTAAACGGTTCTGAAAGATTTATCTCTCCCGGCTGCAGGTCAGGAACCATTGTCGTTATCCCCTCCGGCCCGAGCTTGATGGATGTCAGCTGCAGTTTTGTCAGGTTGGCCGATTCCGGAACCTTGACAATCACGCGGTGGGCCACATCATCTATTGTCGAGGTCCCTATCTGTCCTTCGACGGTCAGATAGCGTTCGATAGTCTGCTCAGCCTTGATAATCCAGGGATAATCCTGATATAGAGATAGGGTGACGACCAGCGGATGCGACAGGTCGTAGCTTCCCTCAAGCAGGTTGGGACGGCATTGCGCGTCAGGGGAGGTCAGGATAGAGGCGAAACGCACATTGCGGATATCCGTCGTCTCCAGAAGGCGCAGAGTGACCGTCGAGTTGACGGAATCGATTATAGCCGGACTCTCCTCTCCGATGCAGGCAATCTCCCGGATGGCTTGCGGAATGCGGGGGTAGGGGAGATCGTTCTTTATGCAGGAGGAGAGAAGGAATATGAGCGACAGGGTGAAGACCCAAAGATGATTAAACCGTAACACCGATACCGAAGCTTAGATTGAAAATGTTGAAGCGGAAATTGGCGCCGCTCGTGGTCCGCCGTCCCATATCGACACCATCGACGCTCTGGCGCTCGCTTTTGAGCTGGAAACCGAATACGCCGAAGGAGAGGTCGAAACAGACGTTTCTCATGATCTGGACAGATACACCCGGCGAATAGGTTACTCCGACACTCATTGTCGTCGTGTGGGTCTTTTTTAGCTGACCGTTGAACGGACGCTGAAAATCGTTGTTTCCCGATGCGAACGCCAGCTCGACCTCATTGGTAAGGTGGAAGCGGCTGCGTGGCGAAAGTCCGAGGTATCTGGTCAGTGTTATTCCGGCGCGATAAGACTCCGACTGATAGTCGATATCATTGAGCGAGAAATTCATATCCTCGTCTATATCGACGTTGAAACCGTCGACATATCCGTGGCCTCGGGTGTAGGCCAGTCGACAGCCGATCGCAATATTGTCGCGGATGAAGTAGCTGATGGCAGGTTTGATTGAGAAGATATATCCCCCCAGGTTGATATTGCTGACCAGGTCGAGCATCTCCATATCCTGTGTCGATAATTCACCGTAGCTTGCCGTCAGCGATGCTTTCCATATCCCGCGCGGGACTGCGAGATAATTGAACAGCTTTCGGTCGAAGCGTCCGAAGTTGCGTTCTCTCAGAACCATATTGAGGGTGTCTCCACGAAAGATGACTTTCCGGTCTTCGGGTGCAGGGAAATCGCTCTTGCGGACTACGCCTTGCGACGTTGTCGTCACCTCTTCGCGTATATGGCGTTCCGGTTCGGCCGGAGGCTCCGTCTCGATACCATCTTTGACCGAATCCGGAACAGCTTCCGAGCCCCATTTGCGGATGATGTAGTCTCCAATCTCCGCATCGAGGTTTGCCTCCTTCTGAGCTACGAGCCGTTCTCTTTCGGCGAGTGCCCGTTCCCTGAGCTCAAGTGAATCGGGTGAAAGGGGTGTGGAACTCTTTGTTGCGCTTGCTCCTTCTGTTTTAACTTCGCGGGAGTTTGTTTCGCGGGAATGGTTTTCTCGCGGAGGATTGTCTCTGTTAATGAGCTCCAGGGCCGTTTCTGACAGACGGCTGGCAGTGCGGCTCAGTTGGTTGACGCTCTCGATCAGCTCCAGAGCCATCTTCTCTTTGCGGGTCAGGGAATCGCGTTCCTCGCGCCCTTGCGGGCGGTCAGGGTCCGGCGTCGCCGCAATAGCGGCGGAGCCCGCGCCTGTCAAGGTCGCGGTCATGACCAGAGTCAATATCGAGAGGTATCTCTTCATATAATCTTCAAAATGCTGTCCCCTTACCCGCTGATTGAACCCTTTCCCCTTTTTGACCAATTTATATCTTCCCCCTTCTGACAAATTCTTATTTTCAACGACTGATTACACTGATAATCTGCGACTTAAAGATAAAAACCGACTCCGAATGTGATAGAGAAGAGATTGATCTTGAAGTTCGCCGATTTGCTCTTCCGGTGGGATTCGTAAATCTGGTCTTTGAAAGCGGTCGTGTGGGTATAAGAGAAACCCAGGACGCCGACATTGACCTCCAGGGCGGAATAGTTGTTGAGAAACATGACCAAGCCGGGCGCGAGGCCGATTTTGAGGTTGGTGTTGCGCTCGTAGGTGCCGCTCAGAGTCTCCCCCATACCGGTCATTATCTTGCTCTGTCCTCCGCCGACCTGTAGCTGGACCTCGTTGACGATTCCGAAGCGGAGGGAATTACCCAGGGAGAAATAGTTACGCAAGACGGCCATCCCATAGTAATTATGGGCCAGGCGGTAGAGATGATCAACCGAGTAGCTGTTTTCCGAGTTGAGCACGAAATCGGCGTTCTCCAGCTTGGTCAGCGACCGGGAATAACCGAATTTACCTCCGACACCCATATCATTAGCCACCATATAGACCAGCATAGGCGCAATATTGAACGTATAGGTGTTGCCGCGCATATTCTCTATGACAAGGAACTGATAGTCCTTCTGGTTTGACTGGGAGTAGGAAACCGATATTCCGGTAACCCATTGACCTTTCGGGACGAAGACCACGGGTTCTATCTCCTCCTCGAAATTCTCTATTGTCTCCGCTTGAGCGGTTTCTGTCTGGGAATACGCCGGAATCGCGGCCGCGAGAAGCGACAGCGTCAGGAGGAAGATAATCAGCGGGAATTGTCTCATATCAAAGGGGGAGGGGAGTGGAAGTCCCGTTCCGCATCGGCAAAATTAATAATTTATCGTTGAATAGACAACGTATCTCCTCGTAAGAAGTCTTGCGGGAGGTATTAATTGGGCATAAATGCGAAGAAATGACCCGAAATCTTTTGGAAAATTAGGTTAAAATTGGTGGATTTGTCCCAATTGTGGCAAATTTTATAAAATTTTCAAGGATGTTAGGAATATCCTGTATAACTTTGCAGTCGGTTCCGTAGGCTCTCTTTTCTGTGGGCGGGGTCATACTGACCGAGGAACTTTTCTATGATACTCTAATTAAAATCTGCAATATGAAACATTGTAAAGAGACCTTGCTGCTGGCTCTGGCTGTCGCGGGACTTGCGTCCTGCAGCGACGACAATCCCTGGGTCGGCAAGGAAAGGGGAGGTATCAACCTCCATCTCGATGCGTCAGCCGATGTGACGGATGCCGCCGCGAACGTGCGTGCGGGTGCTCCCGAACTGGTTGCCCCTGACGTCGCAGACTTCGCAATCGAGCTCCGCGATATGGACACTGACCGTGTGCAACGATGGAATACACTTACCGAGTTCAATTCCGAAGCGGGTTTCGATGTCGGAACATACACACTGACCGCTTCCTACGGTAATCTTCATGAATGCGGTTTCGACAAACCATATTTTCTCGGCGAAACGCAGCTTAGCGTCCTCGAAGGGCGCGAGACGGAGGTCAGCGTGACGGCTCAGCTTGCCAACTCGATGGTCAGCATCGAATATACTGACGCTTTCCGAAACTATTTCCCTGACTACCGCATCTCGGCCCATACAAAGGGGGAGGCTTATGTCACCTTCTATAAAGGAGAGACCCGTCCGGCCTTCCTCGCCCCGGGAGAGGTGGTGCTCGACCTGGCGGCCCAGATGCCTGGCGGCGCTGCGCTGACAGATCGTTCGCCTGCAGCGGAGGTAACCCGCTTCAATGCGCGCCCAAGACATCACTACCATATAACTTTCGACGTCAATGCCGATCCTGTCGGATCGGCCCAGCTGACAATCATTTTCGACGATACGCTCCAGAAAGAGAATGTCACGATCTCCCTGTCTGACGAGCTATTCACTTCCGAGGGTCCGATTCTGACTGCCGAAGGATTCACCGATGGCGTGGCTGTCGAGGCTCTTTCGGGACATACGGCTGAGAATCCTCTTAAATTCGAGACCATTTGCAAAGGTGGTATCGAATCTGTTCTGTTGACCATTGCAGGAGATTTCACGCCTCCCTTCGGTCGCGAGGTGGAGCTGGTCAACGCTCCGGCCGAATTGCAGACCCAGCTTGAAAACTTCGGTATTACCGCTCCCGGCCTATTCAAGAATCCCGCGGAGATGGCAATCATCAATGTGACCGACCTGCCGCGCTATTTGCCGGAAGGAAATTTCGAGATTTCTGTCAAGGTCAAGGATCGCTTCGGACGCGTCAGCGCCCCTGTAACATTGCCGCTGACTACGCGCCCGATAGTGCTTGAAGTGCTCGGAGGATCCGCGCTCTATCAGTATCCTGGTTCCGCCATCACGCAGACCCCGACTGTAGACGCTACTGTCACCGTCACCTACAACGGTCTCCATCCTCAGGAGAGCATCTCGTTCAAGAACCGTTGCCGCTCGGGTGTCTTCAAAGAGTGTGACGTGGTAAGCGTCGAGGAATCGACCCGCACCCGTTCCTTCGTCGAGCGCACCTATATCTTCCATATACGTGTGTGTGACGCCGAGACTTCTCCGCTGCCGATGAAAATGTTCTTCAACGGCGAACAACGCGGTGATGATTTCACCATATCCGTTATCGAACCGCAATACACTCTGACTGCCGACGCGTTCTCTACATACGCCCGCGTGAAGGTAGATTGCGCCGACGCTTCCCAGATTCCGACTATCGTCAACGGCATGAACATCTATCTTAACGGGTCGCTCATTGACCGCGAAGATACTTCGGTTTTAACCCTTGACGCCCAAAACGGATTCTTCACAATCAATGGACTGACCCCGGATACGGAATACACCGTCAATTATTGCCTGACAACCAGACCCGGAGGTGTCCCCTCTGAAAATCTGCTGACATTCCGAACCGAAGCGGCAGCCCAGATAGAGAATGGTGATTTCTCTCAGACGGAGCGCCTGCATATCGAAAATCTTCAGGTCGGAGGTCCCTACCAGGGTTGGCCGGTGACATACCATAACAGCTCGTCAATCGACCGTCAGGTTCCCTCCTCGTGGGCGACTATCAATCCCAAGACGGCTAATGAGAATGCAGCCAACAAAAATACCTGGTTCATAGTGCCGTCGACCTACGTCGAGAATGGACAGGCGATTATCCGCAATGTAGGATACAGTTCCAACGGTGTGACCCCCGACCGCACGGGTGGAGTCGCCGGATCGACCAACTACTGCACCAACGCCGCCTCCTTCGCCGATGATGAGAAGGTCGCCGGAGAGCTCTTCCTTGGCTCCTACACCTTCGATTCCACAACCGGCTCCACCCGCGTCTCCGGAATCCCCTTCACTTCGCGACCCAAGTCTTTGAGCTTCGACTATAAGTATCAGCCCGAGGGAACGGATACAGGTGTTGTATCGGTCATTCTTCTGGATGGCGCAGGCACCCAGATTGCTTCGAGAAGCATGGATCTTGTAACCCAGGCGAATATGACGACCCGCACAATTACTTTCCCGGCCTATGCGTTCGGTCGAAAGGTGGCTCGTATCCGCATCGAGTTCAAGAGCTCCAAGAGCACCGTCGCTCCGATTCATATCCCCAGTGGTTCCGAACTCAATGAAGGATTCGGTGCAGTCGGCAACCATACAATCTCCGCCAATGAGTATCATGCCGTGGCTACCGGGTCGGTCCTCACTGTTGACAATGTCAAACTTAATTATTGAATCCCCTCATGAAACTATATAAAGGAATTCTTCTTCCCCTTGGAGCGGCCTGCCTGCTGAGCGGTTGCTCCATGGAGGAGCCCTTCTTAAATGGAGTTGAGACACAAGGAATGCTCAAGACAAGTTGTCTCGCTCCTACGCTGACCAATACGGAAGGAAATGAGACGAAGACTCGTGCGGATGTGCCGACGACGGATGATTTCCAGGTCGTCATCACCCGCAACGGCTCCCGCGCCCCTGAAGCTGAATACCGTTACGCCGATATGCCGGAGGTCCTGACACTGCCCGTCGGCGACTACAAGGTTTATGCCCATCATGGCGCCAACAAGACCGCAGCCTGGGAGGAGCCTTACTATTATGGGGAATCCACATTCGCTATCGAGGAGAACAAGATTACGGATGAGGTAGACCCGATAGTGGCCAAGCTTGCCAATATACGCGTCACAATCGTATTCCATGCGACTTTGGCGAGCGTCATGAGCCAGGATTCGAAGGTAGAGGTAAAGGTGGGTGACACCGGCGTCATGACCTTTACCGGAACCGAGACCCGCTCGGCCTATTTCCGTTACGTCAATCAGTCGCAGACCTTGGCCGCCACTTTCAGCGGCACTGTCGACGGAGACCGTATAATAGAGACCCGTACCCATGAAGATGTCGCTCCCGGAAACCATTACCGCATTACATTCCGTATGCACGGAATAGATGACGACGATCCGGGGCATATCTCCGGAAACATTATCGTCGATACATCAATCGAGGAAGTCAACATGAACCAGACTGTCGATGGCGGCGGAGATGATCCGATTTTAGAAGATGATAAGCGCCCGACACAGGGCGGAGGTCAGGATCCCGATCCGGGACTTGACCCGGAAGATCCTATCGTGACTCCGGGAAGCGCGCCGCAGATAACTTCCGCAAAGCCTGAGAAAGATTCCGGCCTTGTGGCTGTTGATCTCGATAAGGTCAATGAAGTGACTTCGGATATATATTGCGTGCTGAACGTCACTTCTTCGGCCGATAGTGGTATCACCGAGTTCAAGGTCAAGATCAAGTCCGAAAAATTGAATGCTGACGAGCTGATGGGAGTGGGCCTCTCTGACGAACTCGATCTCGTCAATCCCGGCGCTCTTGAAGAACCTCTCCGTAATCTCGGCCTCCCTGTCAAGGTTGGCGGAATGAAGAATGTGGTTTTCAATATCACCGGCTTCATGCCTCTTCTCGGCGTCCTCGGCGAGGGAGATCATGACTTCGAACTGACGGTCGGCGACAGCAACGGAACTTCTACCGCAACCCTCCGTCTTCATACCAATTAATACTCCTCAGTCATGAAAAAATTCATTAAATATCCGTTCGTTGCAGCGATTGCGGCTCTCTTCGGCCTCGCGACTGTTTCATGCTCGATGGAGCAGCCCTTCGCTGAAGAGGAGGGAACGCTGAGGATGAACCTGGTCATCAATTCCGATGTGACCCGCGCCCAGCTCTCTGACGATGACCTGGCAGAGAAATGTGTGGTCTATATCTCCGGCGACAAAGGTCTTATCCGCAAATATGAAGGTCTCTCCTCCCTTCCCCAGCAGGAGACGTTGCGAACCGGGCGTTATGTTGCCGAAGCCTGGACCGGTGACTCTGTTCCTGCTTCTTTCGACAAGCGTTTCTTCCGTGGTTACCAGCCTTTCCAGATCAATCCCGGTGTCAATGCTGTCGAGCTCCGATGCCCCATTGTCAATGTCGTCACCTCGGTTAATCCGGAGGGCGTGAATGCTGAATTGATCAAGGATTTCAATATAAAGGTAGAGTCGTCTACCGGCTCCCTGGATTTCACTCCCGATAACTACCGCGACGCGAAGGGTTATTTCATGATGCCTTACGGAGCCGACGGAGTCCGCGAATCGGAACTTAAGGTGACAGTGACCGGACGCAACCTGGAGAACAAGCCTTTCACCAAGGTGCAGACTATAAAAAATGTCAAGTCGGCGTTCGAGTATGTCATTAATTTTACTTATAATCCGGAGGATAATGATCCCGCCGGCGGCGGATATATCACCATCACCATTGACGAGCGCGAAACTCTGATTCGCGATACGGTAGCTATCTTCGCGGCTCCTTCCATCGAGGGTGTGGATTTCGATATCACTCATCAGATAGTCGGCGAGCCAGGGCAATTCTCCGGAGATAAAGTTGTCAAGATTATCGCTTTCCGCGAAATCAGTTCCTTCACCGTGGAATGTGTCGATATGGAGAGCCTCAATCTTCCTGCTCAGCAGATAGACCTTAAGAACTGTGACGATGCGATGGTGGCGCGCCTCAACAGCGCCGGTATATCGTGGGATAAGCAGGTGACCGATGTGGAGGGATATGATGGAGTGACACGTCAGCTTTCATATCTTTATTTCTCCGAGCAGTATCTCAACTCTCTTCCGGCCCGCAATACCGAATATATCATACGTCTGACGGCTACTGACGGCGATGGCAAGCATCGTTCGCAGGATTTGCGTATAGCTGTCGGCGAAGAGGCTGTGGTCATTGAGGATCCGATTGTGGTGGATGACCTCTCTTTGGAAGATGACAAGCTGGCCGTCGGAGCGCGTAGCGCGACTCTGAGCGCGACTATTGTTGATGATAATGTCTCGGATGTCTCCATACGCTATCGTGAGAGCGGCTCCTCGGCATGGACTACTGTCCCGTTGTCCCTCTCCCGCGCCGCCGGAAAGAAATGTTCCGTAACGGTCTCCGGCCTCAAACCCGGAACCAGATACGAATATCAGGCTCTCTGCGGGGAGTTCGTTTCTCAATCGATGTATTTCAACACGGAGAGCATTTTCACGATTCCCAACGCCTCGATGGAGGAATGGTCAACCTATTCCGCCTCTACGATGCTCGGAACGCGAAACGTGACATTGCCCTGGTCCGTAGGTGATAAGAGCGCAAGTTTCTGGGGTAGCGGAAACGAGGGTTCGGCAACTGCCAATAAGACGGTTCTCGACAAGAGCGGAGACATGAAGGCTTCGGGATCATATTCGGCGCGCCTTGCCTCCACTTCCGCTGTCGGTGTCATAGCAGCCGGAAATATTTTCATTGGTTCCTATGTCCGTACTGACGGCACCAATGGTGTCTTGTCTCTCGGACGGGAGTTCAACGGTTCTCACCCGACGAAACTTCGTGTCCACGCCAATTATCGCCCCGGTGGTAATGTGACGGTAAAGAAAGGTAATGAGGGATATGTCGAAATCACTTCCGGAGGAACTGACCAGGGGCAGATCTATATTGCTTTGACGACGGCCCCGATAGAGATACGCACCGATCCTTCCAATCGTAAGCTTTTCCCCTCGTCGGCGACCAACGAGGATGGAAAGCCGTCTGAGGATTATGATAAAGTCATTGCTTACGGACAAGTCACCTGGAAGGAGGCTTTCGGTCCCGATGGTGCCCTTCAGGAGATTGATATTCCGTTTGTCTATAATGACCGAGCCCGCACGACGGCGCCTGTCTACCTGGTGCTGGTTGCTTCCGCATCCAAATTCGGCGACTTCTTCTGCGGTTCCTCCTCCAGTGTGATGTATCTTGATGACTTTGAACTCATCTATGAATGATAGGTTGATGGATAAATATATGAAAGTGTTTACGGCGCGCGCCTTTAGCGGTGCGCGCCGTGCTTTTTTTGCGATTTTATTTCTGATGATGTTGAGCGGCAACTGGTGTGCGGATGTGGTCGCTCGCGAGCGTATCGAGGTTCATGGCGCCCGAAAGGGGGTGAAAATCTCTACGGATGTTATTCTTGGCGCCCTTCCTACGGCTACCCTCGTCGGTGTCCTCGTCGAAAAAGACTGGGAGGGTCTGAAACAGGGTGCCTTCACGGCTGCGGCTACGTTGGGAGCGACCTACATACTGAAATACAGCGTGCATGAATGGCGTCCCGATTATTCGGATCATCATTCTTTCCCGTCGGGCCACTCCGCCTGCACTTTCGCTACTGCGGCCTTCCTTCAGCGTCGCTACGGCTGGAAATTCGGCGCACCGGCATACGCTCTGGCCACCTATACCGCCTGGGGACGCGTCTATGCCAGACGACATCATTGGTGGGACGTCGTCACCGGAGCTGCTATCGGTGCCGGCTCCGCCTATATCTTCACACGTCCCTGGGCCCGCGACCACGAACTGACAATCACTCCCGCCTCAGACGGTTACAACCACTCCGTCACACTCTCCTTCAACCTATGATGACGCTTTAGACGCTGTTATTCTTTTCGGACTTCCTCGATGAGCGGTTCGGTGAGGCGTCTTGTCTTTGAGTTGAAATTTGCGCCTATAAGGAAAATCCGTCTGTTTCCGGCGTTTTCACGCAGCCAGTATTTCTTTTCGAGAATCTGGTCCATAGCCTCGCGTGCCGAAGAGTCGATCTTGAACTCGAAGATGAATATGCAGTCGTGAGACTCGACCTGTAGGTCTATACGTCCGTCGGAAGTCCTGTCCTCCATCTTGGCGTAAAATCCCAT
>JAAVDN010000028.1 GCA_014801785.1 Bacteroides sp.
CCGGATACAAGTATTCCGAAATCGCCGAGAAGCTCAATCTTCCGGTCGGAACCGTCAAGAGCCGTATCTTCTTCGCTCGCAAGCGCCTCCAGCAGCAGCTCGCCGGATACGCAATCTGATAACGTCCCATCTCCCCCACCTCCCCCTCCCGTCAACCTCAATTCCCAATTAATAAATATAAGACTTCTTTAGTTTACCTCTCTTCAGACAGAATAAGCCGTAAACCGAAATTTTTAGTCGTTATATAAGCTCCGGAGCCCTCCAGTTCCGGAGCTTTTCTATATTTTTACTAACTTTGCATCATAATTCAGACACTCCGGTCAGGTCTCCTATTCTCCGGATAATATCAAGAACCTTCATCGATAAAACATCATGACTGCTTTCTACACTATACTGATGCTCGTCATCTCAAACATCTTCATGACCCTCGCCTGGTATGGTCACCTGAAAATGCAGGATCTCAAATGGATAACCAACTCCACGCCCCTCATAATCGTCATCCTCATCTCCTGGGGTATCGCCCTACTGGAATATTGTTGTCAGGTCCCGGCCAACCGCATAGGGTTCCACGGCAATGGAGGCCCCTTCTCCCTGATGCAGCTAAAGGTCATACAGGAAGCAATAACACTTGTTATCTTTACTCTCTTCACTGTTGTCTTCTTCAAAGGGGAGACTCTCCACTGGAATCACTTCGCAGCCTTCCTATGCCTGATACTCGCTGTCTGGCTCGTCTTTCTCAAATAGGCACTTTTCCAGTAGAAAAGGCCATACCCCTGGCTACTTGAAGCCAACCCCAAATGACTTTCCTCTGAAATAAAGATGGAAGAAAACGCGTTTATCTACAAGACCTAAAAGAGTATTCATGGATTCAGACGCCCTCGTCAGCATAATAACCCCTTCATGCAATTCCGCCCCCTTCATCGGAGCCACGATAGAAAGCGTCCTCTCCCAGACTTATACAGACTGGGAGTTGATTATAGTTGACGACTGCTCCTCTGACAATACCATGGAGATTGCCCGCCACTACGCCGACCGCGACAGGCGCATACGTCTTCATATTCTCGATACCAACTCAGGGGCCGCCGTCGCGCGCAACACGGCACTCGCTATGGCGCGTGGACGATGGGTGGCATTCCTCGACAGCGATGACATCTGGACACCGGAAAAGCTGGAGACCCAGATTCGCTTCATGACCGAAAACGGTTTCTCATTCTCATATCATCCCTACTCCGAAATAGATGAGAAAGGAAACCCCACAGGCTCACGGGTTTCAGGTCCGAAATGTATCGGACGCCTCGGGATGCTGGCATACTGCTGGCCAGGTTGCCTGACCGTCATGTATGACCGCAAAAAACTTGGGGAGCTATCCATATACCCTATACGCAAGAACAACGACTACGCGATGTGGCTCCAATTGTCAAAACGCGCAGCCTGTCATCTGATTCCACGGGATATGGCCTTTTATCGACGTCGCTCGGGGTCGATAAGCAATCATGGGTGGGGAGAGTTGGTCAAATGGCATTACAGGTTGTTTCGTGAGGCGGAAGGACACAGCGTCCCGATTTCGCTAATCCTTACTGGACAGAATCTCTTCTTCGGAGTCCTGAAAAAATTATTCTATAAAAAATGAGTTCCCTCAAATATATCTTTGACCGCACAGCTGCCATCATCGGATTACTTCTCTTATGGCCCTTGCTGCTGATTATCGCCATACTGATAAAGGTCAGGATGCCTGACGGACCGGTGATTTTCCGCCAGAAAAGAGTTGGACGCAACGGGCATCTATTCACTATATATAAGTTCCGGACAATGCGTTGCGGCCATGGAGGAGGGAGTGTCTCGGTCGCCGGGGAAGCCCGCATCACTCCCCTCGGTGCTTTCCTGCGCCGCTGGAAGCTTGACGAATTACCCGAACTTTGGAATGTCGCCATCGGAGAGATGAGTTTCGTCGGCCCTCGCCCGGATGTACCCGGATATGCTGATATGCTTCAAGGGGAACAGAGGGAGATTCTAAGGCTGCGTCCCGGCATAACAGGACCCGCATCCTTGAAATACCGTAATGAAGAGGAGATTCTGGCCAGTTGCGACAATCCACAGAAATATAACGATGAGGTCATCTTTCCGGATAAGGTGCGCCTCAACCTTTTCTACTTGCGCAACTATTCTTTCCTCACAGATATACGGATGATTTTCGCAACCGTTCTCGGACGACGGATGCGCTATGCGGGGGAAATCATCTGACGAAGACAAGGTCCGAATCCGACTGAAAAACAACATCTATATATATGAAAGATCGCATCCTGCTCTGCCTGGCTCACATGAGCGGCCGGGAGATGAAATTCATTGAAGAGGCATTCGCCGACAACTGGGTAGTTCCTTTAGGTCCGAACGTAAACGGATTCGAAAAAGACCTGGAAGAGTTCGTCAATGACCGACAGGGAGAAACGCCACTTGACAAAAAAGTTGTCTGTCTGAGCGCGGGGACCGCGGCCGTCCATCTCGGACTCCTCGCCTGCGGGGTCACACAGGGAGATGAGGTGATTGTCCAGTCATTCACTTTCTGCGCCTCTTCCCATCCGGTCACATATTTAGGAGCCACACCCGTCTTCGTAGATTCAGAACCGGAATCCTGGAACATGGACCCGGAGTTGCTTGAAACCGCCATTCTGGACCGAATAGAGAAGACGGGACGTAAGCCGAAGGCTATAATTCCGGTAGCCCTTTACGGTATGCCCTATCAGATAGACCGCATTATGGAGATTGGACATAAATATGGGATTCCTATCGTTGAGGATGCCGCAGAAGGGCTTGGTTCCCGCTTCCGCGGACAGGTGCTCGGAACGTTCGGGCAATATGGCGTCCTGTCGTTTAACGGCAACAAGATGATAACGACCTCCGGCGGCGGGGCGCTTATATGCCCCGACGAGGAGAGCCGCAAGGAGATTCTGTTCTATGCGACACAGGCTCGCGAAGCTTACCCATATTATCAGCATGAGAAGATAGGCTACAACTACCGTATGTCTAATATCTGCGCCGGTATCGGACGCGGACAGATGACCGTCCTCGACGAGCATATAGCCCACCATCGACACCTGCAGGAACTTTATTGCGAACTGACAGCCGACATTGACGGGATAACGATGCACTGCAATCCGAATCCGGATTTCGATTCCAATTTCTGGCTTTGCACAGCTCTGCTCTCCCCCTCTCTGCGCATCAAGGGGCAGGATGAGGTCTATCGTCAGAAGGTCAGCGGAGCTGTAGGCGGTGCCGCAGGCGTGACACATGCGGCTTCTTCGACAACTACCGACTGTCAGCCGAACGACAATGTCGAGGCTCTGCGCCTGATTCTGGACGCGGCCAACATCGAAAGCCGTCCTCTCTGGAAACCGATGCATCGCCAGCCGGTCTACCGCAACGCGCCGGCCTATGTCAATGGCGTCAGCGCATCCCTCTTCGCAACCGGAATCTGCCTCCCCTCAGGCCCGCACGTCACCGATGACCACCTCCGCTACATCGTCGACAACATCCGCGCAGCTATAGAAGGCTGATTCGACTCTTACACACAAATCAAATTATTGCTGTGCGATAAAACTCAGATAGAGCGATAAAGTATGGCTCGAACGCTGATTCTACTGCGTTCGAGTCTGCTTTATGATTTTATAAGCCCCCTTAGTCAAAAAGGGAGGGTTCGGGCGGTGCTCCGGAGGCTTCGGAAAGCATGATTTCCCACTCCTTTTCGGGATTATTGAACAGACTGTAGAAGTCTACATAGTACCTAAGAGTAATTCTGACCATTGTGGCAAGCCCGGAGAAGCTCCACTGCCGTTTCAGCCCTTTCTGCATCACCATGAGCAGCAGGTTTGCAATGAGCGTCACCCAAATCTGGATCTTGATGGCATTGGCACTTTCTCCATAGAAGCATTTCAGCGGGAAATTTTGTTTAATCTGCTTGAAGAGGCTGTGTCAAAATTGAACTGCACCCCAAAAGTTTTTTGTCTAACTTTTGGGGTGCAGTTCATTACGACACAGCCTCTTTCAATAAAAGCAATATCCAAATTTCTTAGGACTACTTTCAAGGAACTACTAAGATTTGCGTTCCGAATGAGGATTTAATGATGTACGTGCCTTTCTCCAAATTATCGACGTCCTCCAGACTTAGATGTTCTTTCAGTAATTTTCCGTCCAACGAGTAGAGGCTTGCATCCGTATCGCACAGCTTCTTTATCTCCGTTACCGAGGAGGTACCGATGACTTGGCAACTTGCCGTTATGGAATCATCGGACCGAAGGTTCGCACGGATAGTCGCACTTCCTGCCGAAACGATGGTAACATATCCCGCACTGCTGATGGTTGCAACCCTCGCATCGCTGGTGCTCCAATCGACGCCACGATCCGTAGCGTCAGAAGGTAGATAGCCTATTGTCAATTTAACCTTGGAACCCTCTTTCGCCTCTATCTGATCCGGAGTCAACCATATAGATTCCACGGGTACCGACACGTGAACCTGGCATATACCGGCTACACCATTATGGGCGGTTGCGCGAATCATACAGGATCCGCCTCCGACTGCGGTCACTCTTCCTTCCTGATCCACCAAAGCTACACTCTCGTCATCGGAAGACCAGACAATGGTATCGTCGGAGACATCAATCGGCATAACGCTCGCCATCAAGGTCGCCTCTTCCCCCTTGGTTAGCTCTAAGGAGGTCTTGTTCAACATAACGCTCGTAGCCGGCTGAAGGACCGTTATATGACATACCGACTGCTTGTTGTTTATATACAACGTAATGGTCAGATTGGCAGTACCCTGTTTGAGACCCAAGACCTCTCCGAACGCCGGCATCTCCACAATATCCTTTGCATCGACGTTCATACCGAGATAGGAAACGCAATCAAAATCAGTATATGCACCTACAGAACCTACCTCGCCTACATTTATCACCATCTCCGCCGGTTCCGCAGTCACTTCATACTCATCATAAGGCAGCCCCATACCCCCTAAATTTTTCAAGAATCCCCAATTACGATCCCCCTCGTAAGATGACAGCATATCATTCGGAACAAGAACCAGCATATCATTTAGCTGATCCTCTGTAAATCTACCTATGTTGGGGACTACTGCGGTGTTCGATACAATTTGACATAAGTCCGAATATTCGGAAGGTTCAAACCATAATAAATCATCAACATACTTACCGAAAACCACATGATCACCAATAATCGACTTTGGAGTAGCTGATGCAGGCCACTCTAAATTACGGCCAATATAGGTGGCATAAAAGTATGCGTATTCAAAACAATCCTCTTCCAATACTAAGGGACTTTCTCCATCCAGGAAACTGAGATTAGGGTTAGGGGTGCAGGAATAGAAACACCACTTTCCAATATACGTAACTTTCCCAGGTATATCCGGAATCATCATCTTATAACAACAAGAGAAAGCTTCCTCCCCTAAATAAGTCAATTCTTCAGGCAACTTCACGTCAGAAATATATCTGCAATATCTAAAAGCTGACTTCTCAATCTTTGTGACTCCAGAGGGGAGATTGATATCGGTCAGATTAAAACATTGATTGAACGCACCCGAACGTACTATTTTTAGAGTAGAAGGTAGTTCAACCGATAGGAGGTTCTCATCATTATAACATAGATTTGACGATATCTCCGTAACAGCGTACTGTTTGCCTTCATAGTCGACGAAATCCGGTATATGAATTTCCGTCACTCCTTTATTATAACCGATTAACGATACGCTGTTTTCGTCAATAGGACTAAACAAGAGGTCGCCATAGGCAATAGATTGAGCTCGGGCAGTAAGACCCGCCATCATTGCCATTAACAGGCATACCGACACAAGATTAGCTGATTTGGAGAAATAAATGGCTAATTCCTTCCCCTTCTTATTTATAGCAATGTTTCCGTGCTCCGTTCTGCATTTTCCGTTCATTGCATTCACCAAGCCTCATAGACTCCTCGGATTAGGCGGTTAGGTTACGAAAAAAAGCGTAGGAATCTGTATCTGTTACCGTCCTTCTGTCGGAGGCTTCTCGCATTGCCTTTCTCTGTTGGACGGCAACGCAGAAGCCCACGCTAATATATACTATCAATGTATCCGGAACCATCTTTCACAAGACAGGTCTCCGAATACAAGATACTACATACCACGGGCATCTACCGTTGCTCAATCCTTGACAGAGATAAATTTTGCGAGAATTTCCAACAATCAAGAATCAGCGCGGATAAACGCTTTTCTATGTATTTATTTCAGACATTTTCCGACTTCTCTATTGTCGGACTGCCTTATTACACATCCCGCCTCGCGTACCCCAGACCGGGGCTCCTGCTTTGCGGTCTGCATCAGCAAAATTAATAAATTTTTCTTATAATCTACTATTGACAGTAATAATTTTTCCGTTAGTAAATTCTAAGTAGCTGAGAATAATAAATGAGCAGATAAAACTTGCCCTCGTTTGTCAATTGACCTTATTCTCATTTTCAGCCCGAAGACCCGTTCATAGGATTGAGGCATTATAATAACATTAGCGATTCTGACATATGTCAGAATCGCTAATGTTATTATAATGCAGTCTATTTTCCAGAGGAGCTGATGACTGGAAGGGTCAGTCGAGGTGTTCCTGAAGATATTTCTCCAAGGCGGCCGGCATGGAGGGTATCGACGGTGTGGGAGCCGCTATGTCCAGGCGGAGTCCGGCGTCCGTTATGGCCTTACCGGTAGCGGTTCCGAGCGCGCCGAGAACGACAGGCTGCCCGTTCTCCCCTATCTCCGGAAAGTTCTTAAGCATGGTTCCGACTCCTGCCGGCGAGAAGAAAAGCATGCAATCGTAGTCGCGCGGTTCCTCAGGGGTCAGGTCGTCACTGACGGTGCGGAACATAATAGCCTTCGTGCAGTTGACGGTCCCGTCGCTCAGATAGGGAGCGACCTCTTTGTGGACGTCGGCAACAGGGAAAAGGAATTTCTCATTCTTGTTGCGCATGATGGCGGCAACCAACTGCGGATCGTCAAGCTTTCCGGTTGTGCCGAACGAAATCTTGCGCTTGCGGTAAACGATATATTTCTGCAAGTAATGGGCGATAGCCTCTGTTGTGCAGAAATACTTCATAGTGTCGGGAACGCTGACACGCGTCTCCTCGCAAAGACGGAAGAAGTTGTCTACGGCGTTCCTGGAGTTGAAAACGATTGCGGTATAGTCGGCCAGATTGATTTTCTGGCTGCGGAATTCCTTTGCGGAGAGTCCCTCGACCTTGACAAAAGGACGGAATACAATCTCGATACCGTATTTTGCCGCTATATCGAAATATGGGCTCTTGTCGGAGGTCGGCCGTGGCTGGGAAACGAGAACTTTCTTTATTTTCATTTTCAGAACCATTAATAAAGAACCATTAATAATTGGTGGCTGCCGCAAAGGCGAGAAGAATGGGTACGGCTTCCAGACTGCAAAGGTAGTACAAAAAAAGGACCCAAGAGGAAACCCGAGTGAAAAAAATTCTAAATCCTTTGAAGATAAAGGTGATTTTGGCCAAAATAAACCCTATTCCGGCCGTCAGCAACACAGGGGCGCTCCAATCCGGACGCGCGATTGCCAGCAAGGCGCAAGGGAGCCATAGCAGCCCTAACAACGACATTGATGCCCCGTATCCCTGCACCCAAAGCCGAGTCTTGACAAGGTCTCCGAAGACATATCCGACCAATCGGTAAGCCAAGGCCAGGAAGAGCATATAGATTCCGACAATGATTGTGCAAAGGGTGTATGTTCCGAGAAGAGGAGGCATATCGCTGAGTAGCGGTATGCCGGGATTGACACCGGACCGTCCTACGGCAGTCGCCAGCAGAATTCCTCCGGAACAGATAGTCAGCAGGCATAGGAGCGTCATCATGGAGGTCTCGCGAACGGTGGTGTCGAAGATGCTGCTTCTCTCCCTGACTTCCGTGAGGTCAGCGATCATTGAGGTCAGGAACCGCGATGTCGAGCGAAAGCGGAAGGCAACGATGCAGAACAGGAGCATCAGGGCCACAACTGCCCAGGAGGCCCCGCTGTCCGGAACCGGAGAGAGTGGTTCGGCTTTAACCGGCGCCTCCAGCATAAGACCCCACTCCTCCGGACGTTCCAATGCCAGGGAATCGATGGCTATGGAGTCAGCAGGAAGTATGGTCGCGGCTGAATCCGACGCTAATACTCCGAACGAGCCCCGACCTAATGTGTCGGCCGGCGAAACTGTCGAGGATGTTTCCCCTGCAATCATAGCCACCCCTCCTTGCGGTACCATTCGACGGAACGGGAAATCCCCTCCGGCAGATCAACCTGAGGTGAAAATCCGAAATCCTTAATCCCCTTCGATATATCTACGCTCCAGTTACGCTGACGAAGGATATGAAACTTGTCGGAATTGAGTGTCGAAGGTTTTCCGGTCGCCGCTCCGATAAATTCAGAGACGCGACACGCCATACGGACAGCAAATATAGGCATCCGCATCGGTATGACGATATGCTTGTCTATCTTTTTGCTGACAAGACGCCGGAACTCGCTCTGTGTCCACACTGAAGGATGAGCGAGATTATATGTTTCCCTGACCGGAGCCTTCTCCAGAGCATCGAAGACAGCGCGGGCCAAATCCTCGACATATAGGAATGTCAGCATCTGACGACGGAACCCGACAGAGAAATCCCATCCCTTGGCGATAGACTTGAACATCAGGAAATAATCATGGTCGCGGGGACCGTAAATACCGGTCGGGCGCAGGATAATATAAGGTATGCCGGACATGGCGAGCCACATCTCGGACTTGAGTTTCGATGCGCCGTAACGTGTGTCCGGACCGGGAATCATGCTCTCGGTCAGAGGAGTATAGTTCTTTTCGTCGCCGGGTCCGATAGCCGACAGGGAACTCATATAGATAAACTTATCAGGTATGAGGCCTGTTTTTTCCAAAGCTTCGGTGAAGGTTCTGAGATACTGATAGTTGATGCGGGAAAAATCAGAGAATCGAAGACACTTCGTAGCGCCGAGGTTATAGACTATCCAGTCCCAGCGTTCTCCCGCAGGCAACGCGTCTGCCAGCGTACGGCTGACCTGTTCCGGATCATCAAACTCGAAATTGAGGAACCGGATTCGCGGATCAGAAAGATACTTGCGGGATGTAGATTCGCGGACACCGGCCCAGACTTCAAGTCCACGCCGAAGCGCCTCATCCACGATAAATCCACCGGCAAATCCGCCGGCACCGATTATAAGGACCCGACGCGGTGTCCCCTCTTTCAGGGTCTGTGCCGTCGCAGGGAGGGAGGAACTGGTCATTTCCATTTGGTTGAAAATCGGATATCGGGCAGCTCGGCAGAGCAGTCCCGGGTTATACATTATCGGCCGTCAGCAGTCCGAAGGAATATCCCTCTTCCTTAAGCCAGCGTATTGACTCGGGAAGGGCGGTACGGAGTTTTCCGATACTCTTGAGAGAGTCGTGGAACACTATAATGGAACCGGGACGGGCATAGCGACGAACATTCTCCACCACTCCCCTCGCATCCATTCTTCGCGAATAGTCGCGTGTGACAAGGTCGTAATATACCAATCGGAATCCCTCGCGGCGCAGGACGCGCCATTGACGGGACCATAGCCATCCGTGAGGAGGACGGAAGAGGCGGGAGGGAATCAGGCCCGAGGCCTGGACAACATCCAGGCGATAAGAGGCCGTTCCCATGCCCAACGCCTTTATATGATGAAATGTATGGTTTCCGACTGCGTGTCCTTCATCGATAACCCTACGGGCGATCTCGGGATATTTACGGACATTGTCTCCGACCATAAAGAAGGTCGCCTTGACATCCTCCCGGGCAAGGATATCCAGAATTTCGGGAGTTGCCTCGGGAATAGGTCCGTCATCGAATGTCAGATAGACCTTTCGCTCCTGCGGATCCATACGGAATCGTCCGCGCGGGTATAGCGCCCGCACTGGAGTTGGGACGCGCTCAATGAACATCAGCCTCGCGACTCAGGCGCTTCGCGCGCTCCTTATCCAGTTTGCGGAACGATTCATACTTCTCCATCGTATCCAGAGAACCGCCGGCCTCGATGTAATATTCGACAACACTCCAGAGAGCCGAATCGATCTGGCGTTCCTCGGCGGTAGTCTGAGCGTAATCAGCAGGTGAGAGAGCGGCCAGCTCATTGGCAATCTCGCAATATTTGGCCAGTTCATCTTCAAACTCGGTAATCGAGACTCCCTTGACATCTGAAGACTGATCCGAGGCAGGGGCACCTCCGCGATAACTATCGTAGTATTTCTGGAGGTCGGCGCCATTGAGACCGAATGAGGAAAGGATTCCGTCAACCCTCTTACGGTCGCCTCCATACTGGAGATAAAGGTCAATGATGCGCTGATACTGATAAGGTATGAGCTGCGATTCGTATGTCATCGAAGGTCGTCCGAAGATCATGGAGGAGTTGAGCGAATAGCGCACGTATGAGCCGTAACGCTCCATCAAGCCTTCCAGCATCTCCACTCCACGCTTTATCAGGGCCTTGTCGTTCAGCACATCCTGCGCGCCGAGCTCGCAGTATAGCTGGGCGATAGTCAAGGCGTTGCTCAGCGAATAGGGGGCAACCTTGGTACCTACCTTTTCTCCTATCATGTTGAGGATCTGAAGCGACTGGGTGTAACAATGACGGCCGCGATCCGGATCGCTTTCTATCCATCGGTCGCCGTCAGCGAGGAGCTGTGTCGCGAGGTCAACCATCGAGGAACGCACTGACACGAGCATCCGCCGCGCCGTCTCATCGAAATATGGAGCTTTACCTTCACTATCAGCTCCACCCCAACGATATTTTCCGGTGACGACGTCATAGGCGCGGTCTGTGCGGCTACGCATATCTCCCTGGAGGGTCGGTACAAGCTGATGGGTCATGCCGGTCGAACGAAGATAGGGTGTCAGGCCGAGATGATACTCATCTCCGACAGTCATAGCCCAATAAATCGGACGGGGCCACCCTTCGGCGGCATTGGTCGCTATGATATCAAGCATCAGCAGCTCGCCGAGAGAGAGATAACCTTTCTGGCGGTAAGACCCCGTCTGAGAGAGATCAATCTCGATATAGTCGACAATCTGCGCCGTATCTTCAGGAGCTACCAGTCCGCGGGCAACTACACGTTCCCGATCAACCGGTATGCGGACAATTCCGGATGGGAAAGCGGGATAACCGAGACGGTCGCGACCGGCGCCTCCGTATACAGCCTTAATCGACTCCAGAAGATCGGCCGGAGATGAGGAGCGGTCGAGCAGCGTCACATCAGCACGACCATAGGCATAATCGGCCGGTGTGGCGGTAAAGCTGACGGGGGGCGCATCGTAGCTCTGTCGACGCATCTGGTTGGCATACCAGTCGGAGTTAAGATATGAGAGGTTGATTATCTTGACATCCGGACGGATTCCCTCCACCTCCTGAGCATACCATAGAGGGAAGGTGTCGTTATCTCCGTTGCAGAATACGATGGCGTTGGGTTCCAGACTCTCAAGGTAGTTGATTGCGAAATCACGGGCGGCATACCGTCCGGACCGATCATGGTCGTCCCATGTCTGGGAGACCATCTGGAGAGGCACGGCGATACCCATGAGGGTAGCGACTCCGGCGCAATAGAGAGCCGGATTACCCCTGCGTATCTTAAGGCGCTTCCATCCGAGGAGCAACAGGTTCCAAAGCCCTATGACGCCAAGTCCTATCCAGATCGCAAACGCGTAGAAGGAGCCTGCGAAAGCATAATCACGCTCACGGGGCTGCTGGGGGGGTTGGTTGAGGTAGAGCACAATTGCAACCCCGGTCATGAAGAACAGGAAGAAGACCACCCAGAACTGTTCTATTCCGCGCTTGCCGGCAAAGGACTGCCATACCAGGCCGAGAAGACCGAGTATTAGAGGAAGCATGTAATAGACATTATGTCCCGGGTTATCTTTCCCCAGATCATCGGGAAGGAGAGACTGGTCGCCGAGACGGGTGTCGTCGATGAAGGGTATGCCTGAAATCCAGTTTCCGGCGTCAAGTTCTCCCTGTTGATTGAGCAGGTCATTCTGGCGCCCGGCGAAGTTCCACATGAAGTAACGTGTGTACATGTGGTTGAGCTGATAATTGAAGAAGTAGCTCAGATTCTGGAGGAATCCGGGTTTGAATGCGCGTTTGACGGGATACTGCGCCAGACCGGTATATTGATTGTAATCAGGCATGGCGGAGGTATCATATTCCGGAACCTTCTCTCCCGAAACAGGGTCGAGGGCATGGAGTTCTTCGAGGGAGCCTCCGAGGGTATCAAGATCAACCCAAGTCGGATAATACTGCCTGTGCATCCGGCTGTAGATACGCGGAAAGAGCATATTGAGCTCAGGATTCATGCGTGTCTCGGGTTTATAGTCGCGCTTGACGTATGCGTCACCGCCACGCGCTATCAGGGCTGCGTTGCGGCTCTGGTCCGAACCGGAGAGAAATCCATACTCGGAACTGGGCTGTGCGCCGGCCACGGCCTTGGCATACATCGGGGTGCCGGGATTGACAATGGCTGTATAGGTCGGTGTAGTGATGACTACAGCTGATCCGTCGTCACGGTATCCGAGTGTATCGACATATACCCGTGCGACCTGCTTCATAGGCGATGAATTAAGGGTCTCGCCATATAGGAGGGGATTCTCGCCATACTGCTCGCGGTTTAGGTATGAGGCGAGATCGAAAACGTTGTCCGGAGAGTTCTGATTCATCGGAGTGTCGGCCGATGAACGGATGAGAATGAGCGCGTAGGAACTGTAGCCTATGAAGATGACAGCCATCGACCAGGCCGCGATATTGAGCCATCTGACCGGGAGTCGGTCGCGGAACAGGAACCATAGAACGCCGATAAGCCCCAAAGTAAGGATAATCGCTGTCCAGATGGAACCGATCCAGAGGATTCCGGAAAGTACTACTGCGCAGAGGAATGAGATGCGGATAGCGTTGGCTGATTTCTGACGCGCCATTGCGCTCAGAGTCCAGGCAAACACGCCGACGACACAGAGGGCGTAGATAAGGGCGCCACTGTTGTAAGGAAGACGGCAGTCATTGACGAAGAAGAGTTCGAACTGCTGGGCTACCTTGATGAATCCCGGAACCAGTCCGTAGAGGACCAATACGATGATGGCGAACGAGACCGCAAGTGCAATCAGGGATTTGACCAGGTTCATATTCTTGAACCTGCGGTAAACGAAGACCAGGACAATGGCCGGGATACAGAGAAGGTTGAGGAGATGGACGGCGACACTGACGCCTATGATATAGGCTATCAGAATCAGATACCTGTCGGAATGGGGTTCGTCGGCCCTGTTTTCCCATTTGAGAATCAACCAGAAAACCAATGCGGTACAGAATGAGGAGAAGGCGTAGACCTCACCCTCTACAGCCGAAAACCAGAACGTGTCGCTCCAGCAGTAGGCGAGGGATCCTACAAGTCCCGCTCCCATTATAACTATCAGACGCGGCAGGGATATGTCTCCTTTTTTGTTATCGCGGACCAGAAGACGTCGTCCGAGGTGGGTTATGGTCCAGAATAGAAGAAGAATAGTCAACGCACTGAGCAACCCGCTCATAGCGTTGACCATGAGGGAGACTTTTTCAGCCGAGGGGGCGAAGTTGGCGAAGAAACGCGCCGTCAGCATGAAGATGGGGTTGCCCGGCGGATGGCCGACCTCAAGTTTGTCGGCCTGGATGATGAATTCTCCGCAGTCCCAGTAGGAGGCGGTGGGCTCAAGGGTGAGCCAATAAGTGGCGAGGGCAATCAGGAAGACGAACCACCCGCCGATGTTGTTGATAAGGTTATAACGCTTGGAAATCACTGTTCTTGATGTTCTGCGCCCGGTCTTGAACTCCACTCGGAGAAGATCCGGATACGATTGACCTGCAAATTTAAGGAAAAACCGACAAACCTCATTCAATTATTTCCCAAATCATTGATTTATTCCCTGTTTTTTCTTTTTTTAAGTAGATAACCGAGGGCTTCGGCGGGTTCATGGCACCCCGATAGGGTGAGGATGAGCAGATAGATACCTCCTCCGCATACTCCTCCGGCGATCAGTCCGGCCAGTCCGTGGAGGTTGGGGCTGAATGGACCGGAAAAGAGCGAGGGAAGCGGACTGGAAGAATCTCCGAAAATGAATGGTTCGACCGCCAATGCGACCAACGCTGCGACTGCAGCCACTGCGACAGCAATCAAAAACGGCAGATTTCCCCTAAGCATGAAGGGTAGGCTCCATCCTGTCTTACGACTGACGAGCAAAAGGACAAGCACCCAGGTCGCCACCGAGGCCCAGAATTGTCCCCAGACAAGCAGAGTGAGGTCTCTTTCCCATACGGTCGCCAGGATAGCGGCAACCGTGAGAGTGTCCTTGATGATTTCCACGACAACAAGGGAGCGGGCGTAACCGAGTGCCAGTAGATAATTGGTCATGACCGAGACCAGAACTATGGGGATGCCGCGGATGGACAGAATCTGAAAGAGGGGGATGGCGTCATTCCATTTATCACCGAAAAGGAAATGGAATAGCGGTGCGCCCAGAACGGCAAATCCTATCATGGTCGGAAAAGTGACGAACGCTGTGAATCGGTTGATACGCAGGACATAGCGTCCGAAGGTTTCCCTGTCATCCTGCACGCGGGCAAGCAACGGGACAAAGGAGGAGGTCATGGTCTGGGAAAGGGCCGCACTCCCCATCTTGCTCCATTTGTCGGCCTGGGTATAAAGGCCGAGTTGCGGAACAGAACCGCCGACACCTATGACGAAGGAATAGATGTGTAGAAAGAGGGTGTTCAGAAAGGAGGAAGAGAATACTCCTAATCCGACACGCCAGATGCGAGAAAAGGATTGACGGCTGAAAATAAGGGTCGGGAACCACCCTCCTACTACCCAGAGACAGAGGGTGCGGATACCGGCTTGGGCTACCGTCTGCCACACCAGCGCCCAGGCCCCGGCTCCCGATATCGCCAGCCAGACCCCGAGCCCTCCCCCGAGGGTAAGACCGATAAAGTTGGATATTGCCAGGGGACGGACATCCATTCGCTTCATCATCCGGTTAGTCTGGACTATTCCCAGACCATTGAGTATGAAGGAGATGAACATCACCTTTGAAAGGGGTATGAGACGCGCATCCCCATGAAAGAGAGCGGCAATCCCGGGCGTGAGAAACCAGAGCAGGATATAAAGCGATACCGAGACAAGCAGATTGAACCAGAAAACAGTCGAATAATCCTCTTTGGTAGCTTCCTTAAGACGCAGGAGCGCCGCTCCGAAACCACTATCGACAAAGACAATGGCGAAAGCCTGGAAGATAGCGAGAACCCCGACAAGACCGAAATCCTCGCGCCCCAGACGATTGGCCAGGACTATACCTACAGCCGCAAATACCAGCTGAGATGACAGCCGGTCAATAGTGTTCCATTTTATGGTCGAAGCGGTCGCCGCCTTAAGGTCGCTCATTCAAGTTCCAAAAGTTTTCCTCCCCCTTTTTTCTTTATGACAGGGTCGCCTTTATAATATATTTTTGTTGTTCCCAGACAGTTGGCATTCAAGCTGCTGACAGGCCAGCACCCTATGGAGCCTCCTCCCATGCTCTTTATCTTGACTACGTCTGCCTCAAGACAGTCAGCCTGAATGGTGCCGGTTCCTATGAGCTGGAGATTGAGAGTCTGACAACGTCCGGAGAGGGTGATGAGACCGTTTCCCGTAGTAATCTTTCCCTGAACATCAGTCGAATGAAGACCGGAGACTTCTATCGCTCCGTTTCCCATCAGGTTTGCCTTGAATTTCGGATTAGGGGCCGGATTCTCGATTTTGACTTTCCCGGACCCGGAATTGGAGACCGAAGTCAGGAAGTCGGAATAGACATAGACAGTGGGGAGTCCCTGGCGTCCGACGAATTCGGTCGATACGTTTACCTTCAATTGACCATCGTTGATATTGTAGATGATGGCGTCCGCAAATGATTTGTCGGCACGAAAGGCTACTATACCGGTGGAATCAGGTAATGAGCGGTAAATAACATTGATAGAGTCATTGACTACCAGCCGGTCGAATTGACCGACACGCAACTGATAGTCTTCGGCGTGTATCCCCATGAGGACTAACAGCGCCAGGATAAAGGTAAGTGTCTGCTTCATGAGATTGATATTTCGTTTATAGTTGGATATTCCCCTCATTCTCCTGCCGAGGCATGGAGAAGAAGCGTGTCTCTATATCGCGCAGAATCTCCTCAAGCTCGTCAAGGCGGGAGGCGCGCAGCAGGGCTATGCGGGTCTGGCGAAAATCAGGAATACCTTTGAAGAGCGGAGTGGCGGCGAGATGGCGGCGTATGTGAAGGATGCCGCGAACCTCATCTATACGGTCGACAGACTCGCGTATCTGCCGACGCAACATGGCGAATTTTTCCTGTAAAGAGAGGGGGGTGTAACTTCCTGTGTCGAGATAGGAGCGTATGTCATGGAATATCCAGGGAGCACCGAAGGAGGCGCGCCCTACCATTATACCGTCTACGCCGTAGGTCTCGAAAGCCCGGGCAGCCTGCTCTGGGGTGGTGATGTCTCCATTCCCTATTATCGGTATCTCCATATACGGGTTCTGACGAAGCTCTCCTATTAGGGTCCAGTCAGCTTCTCCGGTATACATCTGCGAACGGGTACGCCCGTGAACAGTCAGGGCCTTGATGCCGCAGTCCTGAAGACGGGGTCCGAGGTCGGTAATTATCTTTTGGGTGCAATCCCAGCCGAGACGGGTCTTGACGGTTACAGGTATGGATACACTATCGACTACACGACGAGTGATATCCAGCATTTTAGGGATATCGCGCAACATACCGGCGCCGGCGCCTTTGGACGCCACTTTCTTGACAGGACACCCGAAATTGATATCCAGGATATCCGGACGGGCACGCTCGACTATTTTCGCAGCTTCGACCATAGCCTCCGGCTCGCGACCATATATCTGTATAGCGACGGGACGCTCACGGTCGTTTATCTCAAGTTTGCGGGTGGTCGAAGCGATATTGCGTACAAGGGCTTCGGCTGATACAAATTCCGTATAAACCATCGCCGCCCCTTGCTCGCGACACATCAGGCGAAACGAGGCATCGGTGACATCCTCCATCGGCGCGAGAAGGACAGGACGCTCCCCTAAGTCTATGTTGGCTATCTTCATTATATTCTGCAATTAAATCTTCAACAGAGTGTCAGACGATGGTCCGAACGTTCGCATTAATCTTCAACAGAGTGTCAGACGATGGTCCGAACGTTCGCATACAAGCTCGGCAACTTCCCGGAATTGTTCCGGTGTCACTTCACGAACTCTCTCTGCAATCATGGAGGCATCATGGACCTCATCGAAAAATAGAAGGCTCTTACCCATCGACATGGCGGTAGCTTCCCCGTTGTCAGCAGCAATGAGCATCTGCCCGCAATACTGCCGGGATATGCGGTCAAGAGCCGCTGCTGACAACGTCTTGTCTGCGAGCTTCCGCAATTCCCTGTCTATAAGTAATATACATTTATCAACCGCGTTGCGGTCACATCCGAAGTATATATATTCGGCCCCGGCATCACTCAACAGCGAAAGGTTGCTCTCTACGGTATACACCATTCCGCGACGCTCACGCAACTCCTGATTCAGACGTGAATTCATTGAGGGACCTGCCAGAAGATTGTTGTATAACATCAAAGCATAGCGCCGTGGATCATGACGTGAAAACATCGGGGCGCCGATCAGGGTATGAGCCTGATGTCCTTGACGGTCACGCAATTCGCTGAATGAATGAGGAAGGGCCGGGACAATCCGTTGACGCGTGCTGTCCGGCCTGGCAAGACTGCCGAAGTGCTTCTCGGCCAAACGCTGAATACGTTCGGCACCAGAGGGATCAGAAACGAAAAGCACCATCTCGCCGGGTGTGTAACAGCGATTTATGAAGTTACGGCAATCAGCCGATGTCAGACGGGATACAGATTCGGGGGTTCCGAGAATATCATGCCCTAACGAGTTATCGGGATAAAGGAGTCGCTCAAATTCGTCAAACACCATTTCGGAAGGGGTGTCGAGCGCCCCTTTGATCTCCTCAATGACCACTTCCTTCTCCCGTTCAATCTCGGCTTCCGGAAATCGGGCATTCGCAATCAGGTCTGCCAGAAGCTCTATCGCACGTTCCGGATCTCCTGCGGGGGCGATGGTGTAGACAACGGTAGTCTCCTTGGAGGTGTAGGCATTAAGTTCACCTCCGATAGATTCCATACGGTTGGAGATATGCCAGGAGTTGCGGCGCTCCGTCCCCTTGAAGATGGTGTGCTCCACAAAATGAGCAAGTCCATGATGATTTTCCCCTTCATCGCGACTTCCGGCGTTGATAGCGACTCCTATATAGGATACGCTCGAGCGCGTCGTAAGAGAGACCACACGCAATCCGTTACTGAGACGGTATTGTTCATAGGCCGGTGCCTGAGAAATCTGTGAAATATGTCGTGGCATCTTTGTATCGGTTTTCCTTATGCGGAGCCGGTAGTGGGCTCCGGGGCATAAAATTAAAACATCAAAGCTACTTAACCTGCAAAGTTAGTAAAAAATGAGTATCTTTACAGATATTTTTCTCATAGCGAAGGATTCTTTTATGTTTTTTCCTTTTGCATATCGGGAAATAAGTAAGTTATAGCTACAGACCTTATTAGATAAATATGAATCCGACTTGTCATCTCATGCGCCTCGTGGTGGTCTTACTTGTCATGCTGACAGCATTCCAAATCTCGGGTGCGGAATCAAAAAATATCAATCTGGACGCCGAACTTCATAAATTGGACAAGATTATAAAGCGTTCAAACACAATCGAGAAGGCAAAACAGCAACAGCTTGACTCGATGACTCGCCGTATGGCCAAAGAAACAGGGCCGCGCCAGTGTGAGAGTGCGCTGGAGATTTCCCGCGCATACCGCATCTTCAATGCCGACTCTTCCCTTTTCTACGCTGACCGCGCTGTGGATCTTGCCAATAGTCTTCCGGATTCGCAGCTTCGTATCCGTGCAGCTCTGGTGAGGGTGATGTCGCTATCAACACTGGGTATATTCTCAACTGCAAAGTCAGAATTCAATGCCATCGACCGGGCTGCCGTAAATCCCCAATACCTTGAGGATTACTTTTTCACGGGGAGAACTCTCTATGGATATATCATCACCTATCTGAACGATACCAGCATATTCACCAACGAAGCACGCGCCCAATACCGCGCATACGACGATTCGCTGATAGCGCTTCTGCCCAACGGATCCAATCTCCGGGATTTTCTTATTAGTGAGCGATTCAATTCGGATGGTAACTACCGGGAGGCCCGGGTTGTGCAGGAACGCCTTGTCAGTAAGCTTAAACCGCGAGACCCGTTATACGCAATGGTGACATTCCAGATGGCAATGACCTACCAGCGCGAACAGGATACGGAAATGACCGGATATTATCTTATATTGGCTTCCCAGGCGGATATGGAGACCAGTGTGCGCGACGGGCTTGCCCTACCGGTGCTCGCGAACTGGCTTTATCGTCATGGAGACCTGGACAAGGCCTACAAATATATAAACGTTGCGCTCGAAGACGCCACTCAGGGAGGCGTGAGGTGGAGAGCTTTCGCAATGGCATCGATGGTCCCTTCTATTGATGAAGCATACCGTCAGCAAATGTCAACAGCCAATTTCCGACTGACCCTCTATCTCTCAATCGCCTGTTTTTTCCTTATTCTGACCTGTGTCTCCCTCTTTTTCCTGTACCGACAACGCCGCGAGGCACATGAAATAGCAAACAAACTCAAGACAAGCTCACGTCTCCAGGATTCATATATCGGGAATTTTGTCGCAATGTGTTCGAGTTATGCCGACAGACTCAATTCGCTAACCTCACTCGTTGACCGCAAACTCTCGGCCGGTCAGGCCGACGAACTGAAAAAGATGGTTAAATCCGGACGCTTCCTCGAAGGTCAGGATGATGATATATACCGTATATTCGACTCGGCCTTCCTCGACCTATATCCAACTTTCGTCGAAGAGCTGAACAAGCTATTACGTGACGACGCGAAGATTGAATGGCATAAAGGGCAGCCACTGACACCGGAATTACGCATCTATGCTTTCGTTCGGCTCGGAGTCAGCGAAAGCACTCGTCTCGCCCAGATACTGCATTACAGCG
This sequence comes from Bacteroides sp., assembly GCA_014801785.1. Lineage (GTDB taxonomy): Bacteria > Bacteroidota > Bacteroidia > Bacteroidales > Muribaculaceae > Lepagella. The sequence goes on from JAAVDN010000028.1 coordinate 20,224, forward strand.
TCTCGACGGTATATGCTTACCGAAACCGAATGCGCAATAGGGCAATTATCCGCGATAAATTCGAGGAAGACGTACTGACCATCTAAGGCCCCGTCACACAACAAATGCAAGATCCGAACCAACAAAGATTGTTAACCGACGAATCTCATATCGGAAGTGTGCCGTACATATCAAGGATTTACCCATTATGTAGAGGTTATTATCCTAATATTTTTGCTCTATTATAGCTTATATTACCAAATATATTATATATTGATTATAAGCAAGTTATAACTTTTATAACTTATATTTACCCTTATAAAAATCTTTCATCGCTTGGAATTTGCACGCAGAGGTTGTAATTTTGCAGTGGATGAAGAAGGGAACTCCGCTACAGCGGACGCTCCCCCAGTCCTGAGAAAGGACGTGTCCATCCAGTCTGACAATAAATCAGACTCTTGATTGAACTGAATAAATTCAAGCGTGAGACAAGAACCGGCGACAGGCTTACCGCTAGTTCTTCACAAGGTAAAAAGATTCAGTAGGTTAGTTAAAAGTGTTATTAGGTGAAAGGGATCCGTATAAAAGCCGTGAGGCTGAGGAACCCGCAAACAAGGAAATCGTTTATGTTAGGTTTGTAGAAAAAATTGATTCGCAAGACAAAAGTGGGACTTTCGGGAGAAAGTCCCGCTTTGCTTTAAGTCCTCGCTTTGCTTTAAGTCCCCTACCCTATCAACTTCGCCTCATATACACTTTCCCAAATCCCCCATATATCACCCCTCCAATCACAATAATACACCAACCACCATAAAAGACCCAACCCCTTATACCTCCGTCCTCTCATCCTTACTACCCATATTCTTCCGGATAATGCCACGATTAACTTGATGCCACGATTGACTTGATGCCACGATTGAAAAGAAAGTCGAAAAGATGCTCGATCAAAATCGCTCAAAAAAATTTGAAAATTTTTACTGAAATATTTGGTCATATCAAAAAAATGTCCTAACTTTGCAAACGCAAAAGGGAAACAAACCCGATGCAATGACTCCGTAGCTCAGTTGGTAGAGCAAATGACTCTTAATCATTGGGTCGTGAGTTCGAGCCTCACCGGGGTCACTTAACAAAACGGCAGAATGCCGCAGATCGCTGAAACTAAGACAGTTTCAGCGATTTTTGTAATACCCCTATCCGGCAGAATTGTGAACATTGTGAGGTTGCCGGGTGTACAATTCGTGAACAAGC
>JAAVDN010000029.1 GCA_014801785.1 Bacteroides sp.
ATTGAGATTGTTCGCACGCTTGACAACTGCTATCCAAACAGCCGAGCTGTTTTGGATAGTATTACGAACACTCTAAATCCCCGTTTGGAAGAAAAATTACAATCTGCGCTTTATGGCAATGATACCCTCCGTAAGATTGAAATCAATACTGCGATGAGTTTTTACGATGATTTCCATTGTAAGACAAATTACATTATTGCGGACGAATCACTTAAACTCCGGTATTCTGATTATTATACCAGGTTACTTACTATGTACTCAGAGAAGGAGATTGATGAAGAAGGATTGTTCTTACGCCCACGTTACCAAATCGGACCATTGAGTAGGCGCACCGGATTGATTTATGCTACCATTGTATTTGAGAAGTCATTCAGTTTCCTGTCGGATAAAGAACAAAAACGGGTGATGAGTGGATATTTCTTAACTGTGGTTGATAGAATCGCACAGCGGAAAAAGAAACTCAATTATGACTTTAAGCGATTGATATCAGACTTCAAGCAAACTTTGGATTGGTGGGTAGAATCCTGATACAAATATGAACCGAATTGTTATAATCGGCTGTCCCGGTGCGGGCAAGAGTACATTTGCCCGCAAGTTTGCTGCGAAGACCGGATTGCCGCTGCATTATCTTGACATGATTTGGCATCGGGCTGACCGTACGGTAATCGGACGTGAAGAGTTTGACAGACAGTTAGACAAACTCGTAATCGAAGATGAATGGATTATCGACGGTAATTATGCGCGAACACTTTCCAAGCGTCTCGCTCATTGCGATACTGTGTTCTTTTTCGACATACCGTTGGAGGTGTGCGTCGAGGGAGCCAAGTCACGACTTGGTAAGGAACGTGTCGATATGCCGTGGGTGGACGATGAACTTGATCCCGAATTTCTACAATGGATTAAGGATTTCCCTCGTAACGTTGTTCCTGAAATTGAAAATAATTTGAAAAACTTCGATAAAACCATAATTCGTTTTCATTCAAGAGAAGAAGCTGACAATTATATTCAGTCGTTGAAATGAAAAGGCAAAGATTGTCTACTTATCGCTCCTTTTGATATTCTACTTAAAATTGTTAATTTTGCACTGCCTAAGAAGGAGACGCCGGGTATTGCTGCAGCCCTCATAAAGGTTAGATAAAATCTATGTCTTGGATTATTCTGGTTTTAGCCGGGCTTATGGAAGTAGGGTTTACGTTCTGCCTCGGCAAGACGAAGACCTCTACAGGTCAGGAATTGGCACTATGGTGGCTTGGTTTTCTATGTGCATTAGGACTCAGTATGTTTTTAATGACCAAAGCAGCCGAGAGGCTTCCAATCGGTACGGTCTATCCTGTTTGGACTGGTATCGGAGCGGTGGGTGCGGTCTTGGTGGGCATACTGTTTTTTAACGAGCCTGCCACTTTCTGGAGAATCTTTTTCATAACAACTCTGATTCTCTCAATTATTGGACTAAAAGTAATGGGCTGAAATGGAAAGAAAAATGAGACGATTCAAGCAGGAATTGCCTGACATTGAATCACGCCGGATACTTACAATTGGGAAATATGCCGTATGGGCGGTGAGCGGAGATGACAACTACCCATACGCCGTACCTGTAAACTATGTGTATGATGGGACTGTAATATATGTTCACTGCGCCCGTCAAGGTCATAAAATAGACAGCATTATCCGCAACCCCAAGTGTTCGATGTGCATTGTTGAAAAAGACGATGTGGTTCCTGACGAATTTACTTCATACTTTCGCAGTGTAATCGTATTCGGCAAAGCTGAAATAGTTGAAGACGAGGCGGTGCGACGTAAAGCCTTGCAACTTTTGTGTGACAAATACAGTCCGGGAATTGATCCGGAAGAAGAGATTGCAAAGTTTCTAAAAGCGGTCTGTATCGTTCGTATCTGCATAGATAGTATTTCCGGCAAAGAAGCTATCGAACTGACACGTCAACGCAAAAGTTAAAAAAAGCGGATAACTCCGACTGAGATGTCAGTGTTATCCGCTAAAATATTTGAGCGTTATTCTTTATTTCTTCTATTCTCTTTGATGATGTTGAGGTTGATGTTGCCGTATCGTTTGTAGTGGGCGAACAGTTGGTCTATCGCGTCAGCCGAGAGTAACGGGATTCTGTTTTTGCCTGGATTACGGTCTGCTAACTTTCGACAGATGATCACTCCGTAACTGTACGGCATTGAAAGACGCTGTGGGGTCAATAGCCCATGCTCGTACGTTATGATGCAGTTTAGTCAGTTCATGAACTTCCATGAACTACTTTGCATCATCCCAACTGATTCATCATTCGCCGGAACAGCAATATGTTCACCATTCGGCATCTCTGCAACTACAACAGCAGAAGCACTCTGAGGAAACAATCTTTTAAAGATGGCTTCAAATACGGGTTGAATACTAACGTATAAACCAATGAGAAGAATAAAGAACACGGCAAAAAGGACATTGTCGGTAAATTCGTCAGTGCCAAAACGGTAAATGGCAACATGTCTGCCAAGCAGAGCCATAATGCCGCATCCGGTAACTACTGTACTCCAGATAATCATTTTGTCCCTGGTAGGGTGAGCAAAGCTCCTCAATCGCGGGGGCATCTCTGTCATTTTTAGATGTATAAAAAGTGGAATTAAAATATTTTATCACCAATATAGACAATTTAACCCCGGGATTTATTCACTGTTGTCTTGTTATTATGTGTTGGTTAAAACTTGAATAGTCACTTGCTTCATCATATCATATAATAGCCAAAAGTAGGATGATATATTTACTTTATGATTTGTTGATGAAGAAATCACTACTAAACTGTCTTCCAACGCATATTTACAATCAAGGCACATACTCCTGTGCCAATTGCGATATGAGCTGCGCCGAGCGAAGCGATGGTTGCGGCGGAAGCATTGAGTCCGACGAAATACACATTGACCTTGCCGTGATTCTTGAAGGCGGCGGAGATAGACAAGCCGGTGGCGAGTGAACCACCGAGGCTGTCGATAAGCACATTTATCTCCTTACCCTCGTTCTTGGCAAGTTCCTTGTCAACCTTTGAGCGGTCGAAGTCAAGACCTCCGACGTACCCTTTGAGCGATATGTTGTAAGTTGTTTTAGGCATGGTGTATTGCGAATTACACCACGAAGTTACCGCACGTTAAAAGTGGTGGAAAAGACGCGAAATGTCATAAATTTTTAGTAATTTTGCACTATGAAACACTCACAAATTTCCTTAGTAGCCGTTGCTTTAGCTATTATTTCTACCATATTTGGCAGTTGTACTCCCGAATCTGTAAAGAATCGGGTGGCGAGAAAAAATATTGTCAGTGAGATTCTCGAAGTACAAACTCAAGGTGACGCACAAAAATGGGAATATGCACTTTTTGTTGATACTGTTAAGGAAGTTCGTTACGATTCAGTAGCTGTTAAGTTGTCTATTGAATTAGCCAATGCTTATAATGTTTATCGTGAAACTGAAAGTTCCTTGGAAGCTCTTTTTCCTGAAGGAGAAACTAAAACGAAAGTGGGTTGCCTTAATGGGAAACAGTTAGAAAGATATAAAGAACTTACAAATGTCCTTTCTCATATTATCAAGTTGAGAAGGGCGTTCAAGGAGAGGATTAAAAATTTCGAGCCAAGTGCTTCTTCAGTAATTATAGCTAAAGTTGGTAATCCACCACATAACCAATACTTCTTCTTCAACAGTGAGAATCAGCTCGTAAGTAACATTAAGACAAACGAGAGCGATTCATATATTCGTTGCACTACCATTAACGACATCTTCAATGAGTTCAGCAACAATAGCGTCAAGCCAGAATTTCATGCTTCCGTATTCCAAGAGTCTATAAATAAAATAGATGAGATGGGAGAAATGGCTTTCTTAATGAATAGCTCTACTCCAGTTTATATTAATAGGTATGTCTATCATCCCGTAGAACGCCAAAGTCAAAATACGTATTATTCAGAGGAATCCTCACCTTTCCCGGCAGGAGCCAATTTATATGTGGCAAAAAAACAGACATTTGCCACAACTACTCGGGATGGATTTGACCGTCTTATAGAATATGCCAATGCGAATGACTTATCCAGCATCGATAATATGGTAGTAAATGGAGAAGTTGCTATTTTGAATGAAGGAGAGGAAGTGATGATGTTGGATAGAGGTATCCTGGTAAGTAAGTTTAAGAACAAAAACGGATATACCTTGTTTGTTGAATCTGAAAGTCTCCTAAAGAAAGATTAAAACACTGATAAAGAGCCTTTCCTTTCGGAAAAGCTCTTGATTCTAAGCGGTCGAAGTCCCGACCTCCGACGTAGCCTTTAAGCGATATGTTATAAGCGATATTAGGCATGGCAAAACTAACTTTGCCACGAAGTTATTGATATAATAATGTAGCCGAAAAGATACTTAAAATCACGAAAATGCGTAACTTTGCAGAAAAATTCTGTTATGAAAAGATTGGCAACTATAATATTTGTACTCATTGCTCTATGCACTACTATACATGCTCGTCAATTTGAAGATTTGACGCATCACAGAGCTTCCCTTTCGGGATTGCTAACATCTTCTGATACATGGCAAGTAAATTTGGCTTATCATTATATGATATTTCCGTATTTAGGCGTTGGTGGTGGAATCGGAGGATGGGGCAATTACTATGTTAATGGCTATGCTTCCGGCTCGAATTGGCACATTTCAAGTGATGATGAGAAACCTTGGAATATTTATCTGCGTCCTTCAATAGTACTGAAAAGCCCTGCGCTTAAAATTAGAGATGCATATTTAGGCGTTTATGCCGATCAGGATTAATGATAAACATTCCGTACCATAGTGTTTATATTGATAATACAACAAATTGGCCTGAAACTGAATATAAAAAAATAAGCACGAGCAAAGGTCAATGATGTGCAATGGATTTACGAGTTGGAATTTATGTAAACGTAGGACCTTACGGAATAAGTGCTGGTTATACGATGTCAAATTTTGACATATATAGTCAACGAAGACATCTTCTTATAAAGGTGTTTCATTCAGCCAATTTTATCCTAAGAAATCCTTTATGCAAGGAGTATATCTGACCTTATCCTATTATTTCAAGTAAACTTATTTCAAGTAAACGAAAAGAGCCGCCCCGGAGGGCGACCCTTAAAGGGGGGAGAAGGAGGAAAGGGGGCAGATTCGGCGGAAAACGTGACCGTTTGCTCTCATGTTGTAGTCCCAGTTGAACAGCTCTCTTGCAAAGACTTCGTAGTCGAAGTAGTTGGCAAGGCTACCCATCATCTTTTCAAGATTGTAGCACTCCTCGACGATATGCCGGGCGAAGTCTTCTTCGCTATCCCATTCTCCGCAGTAGGCTTCCTCGAAGTTTTCGAGTGAGTCGTTAAACTCCAAGTAATCATCCACTGAATCGGTACTCTGCTTATCGCTCATCTTCGAGTATCTTAGACGCATTAGTAAAATCCATAAGTTATTTCAGGGTGATTGAGTCGGCGGCATCTCGTTTTTTCTGATTAACTACGTCGGCGTAGATCTGAGTGTTAGCCACGTTTTTGTGCGTAAGCATTTTGCTGACGGTGTAGATGTCGGTGCCGTTGCTAATCAACAGAGTGGCGTAGGTGTGGCGGAGGCCGTGGAAGGTTATTTTTTTCTTGATTCTGGCATCTTTTAGCCATTTCTTGAATGGCTCGCGTGTATGTGCCCGGCTTAGACCTTTAAACACCATTCCGCGCCCTTGCTCACCGCAGTAGGATAGTGCTTCCTCACTCCACAGATTCTTTCAATTCTAATGTTGCTACTCATATCATACATGTTAATTTCGTTCATAATCGTATCGTGGCGTATCACTACGTATCGTGCCCTGCAACTTTCTTCACCACCTTGTTGACGCGAGGGGTGAAATGAGTTCCTGTCGTACGGAATCCGTACAAAATGGTGCAAAAAAAACGCCTAACACTGACAGCCGAAGTAGATAATAGTGCCGGCAAATTACAGTTGTTCGAGATTTACAGCTTCTCGGTCTTATACACATAGAGCTGTGGCGAGGGTTTTCCTTTAGACGTTTCCTTATACCTCTATATCTCGCGCCAATGCGGATAAAAAGCTCTGAAGGTACTCTCGCTGGCCTCCTTGCCAGAGGATTGTTGCCATGCCTCTTTCTCTTTCATCACACTTTGTCTGTAGTTCTCTATGGCAATTCGTACGGCTTCCTCATATACACAGTCCATGATTGGCTTGCGCCCTCGGCCAGGTCGTGTTTCCAGACCTTTTATACTTTAGGTCTCGAACCGCTTTACCCATGAATTGACGGTGAAGTTATCGCGCGTTAAAAGCAGTGGAAAAGACATAAAGATTCAATATTTTTCGTACCTTTGCAGTCACTATGGGACGAAAAGCCATTACATTAGATGAACAGATAAAATTACTCTCAGAAAGAGGAATGGTAATCTCCAATGTCGAAAAAGCGAAAGAAGTGCTATACGATATCGGTTATTATCGGTTAGGGTATTATTGGTTTCCTTTTGAGAAGTCATATCCGAAAAAAGATAACAGGACTCATGAATTTGTACCTGAAACAAAATTTGACAGTGCTGTAAAATTATATTACTTTGATTTCTATCTGAGAAGTTTATTGCTTAGGGCATTAAGTAGAATTGAAATATCATTTAGGACAAAAGTAACCTACTTGGTGTCCAATGAATATGTTGGTATTCCCTCTTGGTTCGCGGATAATAGTGTTGTATTAAATAAGCAGGTAAAGCACTATGAGGATGGAGGATACAAAGCGATACGGGATAAAAATGCCACACTTCGATTACATCATTCACATTATCCTGATGATGAATATGCTCCGGCTTGGAAAACTATCGAATATATGACTCTTGGAGAGGTGTTTCATTTATTCAAGACTATTCGAGATGAGAATATCAAGAAGAAAATTGCAACAGAGTTCGGAATAAGAACTTTGGTAACACTGGAAAGCTATTTAGAAGTGATAAAGAACATACGAAATGTATGCGCCCATAGCAATGTTCTTTACGATTTCACTCCTGAGAAATCAATAAGAAAAGGTCCTGCAATGATGAAAGGTATTGCAGACAATCAAAATCTTAATGGTGCGGTGCGAGTCATCTTGTATATGTTAAAACAAATATCAAACAAGAGATACTTGGAACTATTGAAGGAGATAGATGACCTTATAACGAAATACGGAGTTAATGAAGATGTACGTAATATACTTCTTAATATCAGTGGTTTTAAGGATCTTCATAGGGGGTGAGAAACTTTTTCGCAAAAAGTTTTGTTTAGTAAAGAAAAAGTAGTACCTTTGTAGATACAAATAGTGCCGGTATTGACTATAGGCTCAATGCCAACACTCTAAAAAGGGAAAAAAGAGGTCGTGCATTTCGCTGTACGACCTCTTTTGTAAGGAAAATGAACCTCATAAGATAACAAGCCTCTCAAGCGCCTCTTTGGCAGCATACTTGAGAGGCGTTCTTTATTTTAGTCCGGCATAATTATAATGTCGGATTTAATTCTTCACTACCTTGTTGACGCGAGGGGTGGTGAGTCGCTGTCGTACAGAATCCGTACAAAATGGTGCATAAAAACGCCTAACACTGACAGTTATCAGCATTAGGCGTTATTGAATTGAAAATAGCCGAATACCTCTTAAAGCAAGGCAATATGAGGCAATGTATTAAGTTTTATCGCTCAGTAACAGTCAATTACTATCAATATAAATCATTGGTAATCAATCAATTACTTGCCTATGCAGAAACGGGAGAAGATGGTGGAGAGCAGGGTTTCGTTGTCGATGGTTCCTAGGATGGCGGATAGGTGGCGGATGGCGCCGCGGAGTTCCATGGCGAGAAGGTCAGTGGGTAGGGAGGTGTCAAGGCCATCAAGTAGACGGTCGAGATAGGGGAGTGCTTCAGTCAGTTCGCGGTAATGTCGAAGATTGCTGACGAGGGTTTCTCCCGGATTCTCTTCGTCTCCCGGAATTGCTCTCAATTCGTGACGCAGTCTCTCGATGCCTGCTCCTGTGCGCGAAGATATGCTTATCGCTCGTTGCAAAATTTCATGAAGCTGTAAAGATTCTTCTTCATCCAAAGATTCTTGCTTTTGCAAAATTTCATGAAGCCGCAAAGATTCTTTTTCATCCAATCCTTTCCGCGCATCGGATGGGGAGAGGGGAGTGTTGATATCCTCTTTGGTTAACACAGGTATAAGGCGCGCCGCCCCTATGTCAGTCTCCCTCATCTCTTTGAGCTGAGGTTCCAGGGGCTGTGTCGGGTCAATGAGCCAAAGCACGGCAGCCGCCCGTCGGATACGGTCGCGAGCCCGGTCGATACCGAGCCTTTCCACGGGGTCGTCGGTGGTGTGCAAACCAGCGGTATCGAAGAAACGCATCAGAAGACCATCAATTTCAACGGTGTCCTCTATGATGTCGCGCGTTGTTCCAGGAATATCGGTGACCAGAGCTTTCTCTTCCTCCAGCAAAATATTAAGTAGGGAAGATTTCCCGGCGTTCGGCACACCTGCGAGTGCGACAGGGAGTCCCTCCTTGTATATACGTCCTCTACGATAGCTGTCAGCAAGTCGTCGTATATCCTGACGTAACTCTTCGGCCTCACTTCTCAACGCCTTACGGTCAGCAAACTCCACATCCTCCTCCGAAAAATCAAGCTCCAGTTCCAACAGCGATGCCAGTTCCACAAGTCGTTCCCTCATCTCTGTCAGACGAGAGGAGAAACTTCCCGACACCTGACGCAGGGCGACTCTTGCCGACGCGCGGGAATCGGCAGCAATCAAGTCGGCCACTCCCTCGACCTGCGCCAGGTCAAGACGTCCGTTGAGGAAGGCGCGTCTCGTGAACTCACCCGCCGGAGCCGGTTCAGCCCCCGCCGCGACCAGAGCGACCAGAGCCCGTCGTTGCAGCCAGGGAGAACCGTGGAGGCTTAATTCCACGGTGTCCTCCCCTGTGTAAGAGTTCGGAGCGCGGTAAACGGTCGCCACAACCTGGTCGAGAGCTTCTCCGGATTCGTCAGTCAGAGTGCCTAACCTGACTGAATGGGAAGGTATGGAATCGAGAGCCTTCCCTTTCCATAGAACGCCTGCAATGCGGAAAGCCTCCGGGCCTGATATGCGGATAACGGCAATCCCGCCGGAGCCGGCGGGAGTTGATACAGCGGCTACCGTCGAGCCGTCAGACAAAGATCTGTTCATTGGTTCCATTCAGTGAAAGAATACACACTCTCGACTTTATCCTCGATCTCATCGGGGAGAGAGGAAAAGAAATCAAACCCGGTCAGCTCCTCCACTTCATCTACCGAGCAGGCGTATGACGACATATTACCCGGGCATCGCGCGTTGTCGTAGACGAACGCGATAGCACGCGGTTGCGGAGCATACGGGGCGAGAAGACACTTGAAAAAACCACCCGGGACACGCACACCCGCTTGCCCGATACGTTTGTTGTCGGCGGCGGAATATACCGGACCTGCGACAATGATTATCGCCGAATCCCGTTGCGCCCATATCCTCTCCTTCTCCTCCAACGTCTTCCAAGCTCCGGCGTTCAGCTCATGGACCTGCGGCGCCATATTGGTCATATAGAAACAGTCGCTCATAGCCTTCGAGCTCCATTTCTGGTCGGCGGCCGGGCAAAGGTGTCCGCGGTCGTAGCCGGAATTGCTGTAATCCTTAGTGTCGGGACAACCGAACATCTCCCGGTCCTGATGGAACTTATTTCCCCGGCTGAAAGGACCGTCAGTCTCCACACCCAGCAATTCCCAAGCCACCCAGTCCGGAGTCTTGTTCTGCGGATTGAAACTAAGTCGGAACCCCTCGTAATCCTTCTCCACCGAAGAGGCCGGGGCACCCATTACCCGTTCCAGATCAGGGTAATGCCCCGGAACGGCCACATCATTTATGTGTTGCTCGCGGCATCTGGAAAAGGCATATCCGGCGAGGATGACACCCAAAAAAAGGAAAAGAACCAGGAGCTGACGTCTGTTGCGGCGACGGGCGGCACCGGTGGTGTATGAAGGACGACGACGTGCCGAGCCACGTCGCGAACGGTTATTGCTGTTGGCCATATATAATATTTCTTATGGGATAGGGTCTTAGTATAGGGTCTTAAATGCAAATTTACAAAAAAAGAGGGCTTAACAACCGAAAATTATGATTAAATTTGTGGAATAATAGACGTTCCCCCCGTTCAGGAGCTAATCAGCGATTAAAAAGGCGGGGGGTAAGAACACAACATACAACTGCCATGAATCTTACCGAACGCTTCCTCGATCTCGTCCGATTCGACACTCAGAGCGACGACACGACCAACATGACCCCTTCGACTCCCGGACAGATGGAGTTCGCCCGTTATCTCAAGGGAGTCCTTGAGGAGATGGGACTGGAGGAGATAACCCTTGACGACAACGGCTATCTGATGGCCTCTCTTCCTGCCAATATCGAAACTTCCGCTCCTGTCATAGGCTTCATCGCCCATCTCGACACCGCCCCTGACATGTCGGGACGTCATGTCAAACCCCGCATTGTCGAGAAATATGACGGCAAACCTATTCTTCTCAACGCCGAGCAGGAGATCACCCTTTCACCCGAAGAGTTTCCTGAGATCCTCAACTATCTCGGGCAGGATCTCATCGTCACTGACGGCACGACCCTTCTTGGCGCCGATGACAAGGCCGGAATCGCCGAGATACTGGGAGCTGTAGAGTATCTGCAGGCTCATCCCGAAATTCCCCACGGCAAGATCCGCATAGCCTTCAACCCCGATGAGGAGATAGGGCAGGGGGCTCATAAATTCGATGTCGCTCAGTTCGGCGCCGAGTTCGCCTACACTATGGACGGAGGTGCCGTCGGCGAACTTGAGTTCGAGAACTTCAACGCAGCCGGAGCAAAAGTGACCATCAAGGGACGCAATGTCCATCCCGGCACCGCCAAGCACAAAATGGTCAACTCCATTCGCGTCGCCAACCAGTTTATCCAGATGCTTCCCCGCTGGGAGACACCGGAACACACCGAGGGTTACGAAGGATTCTATCATCTTGTCGGCATTCAGGGGACAGTCGAGCAGACCGTTCTGACCTATATCATCCGCGACCATGACCGCGACCGCTTCGAGTCGCGCAAACGCGAGCTCGCGCATCTCTCGCGCAAGCTCAATATGGAGTTCCCCGGTTGCTGCGAGGTAGAGATCAAGGATCAGTATTACAACATGCGCGAGAAGATCGAACCCGTCTACCATATCATCGAGATTGCCGAGCAGGCAATGCGCGAGGCCGGTGTCGAGCCGAAAGTGCAGCCGATACGCGGAGGCACGGACGGAGCCCAGCTCAGCTTCAAGGGGCTCCCTTGTCCCAACATCTTCGCGGGCGGAGAGAACTTCCACGGCCGTTACGAATATATCCCTGTGCCGTCGCTTGAGAAGGCACGCGACGTAATCGTCAACATCTGCCGCATAGTGGCTCAGGAGAAGAACTGATTTTGAAAAAACGACTCATAGTCATAACCGGGCCGACTGCCTCAGGGAAGTCGGCCCTTGCTGTAGAACTGGCGACGGAACGGCATACGGAGATTATCTCGGCCGATTCGCGCCAGGTCTATCGCGGCATACCCATATCCACCGCCGTCCCCACCCTCGCGGAGCGCGGTGGAATCCCTCACCACCTCCTTGAATTTCTATCTCTCGAATCCTATTATTCGGCAGCCTTGTTCGAGGAACAGGCCCTTTCTGTCGCACGCCGTTTATGGAAAGAGGGGCAGGAGGATGTCGTTGTCTGCGGAGGCTCGATGCTCTATATCGATGCTCTCTGCCACGGTATCGACGCTCTACCCACAGTTCCGGAAGAGGTTCGTGGCGCCCTTGCAGAGGAGTGGCGCCGGAACGGCGACGACTGGTTGCGCGAGGAGGCATTGCGCCTGGATCCACAGTATTGCGCCGGTGCCGATATGTCAAACCTCAAGCGACTCTTCCATGCCGTCGAGATCACACGCGTCGCGCGACAACCATATTCCTCCCTATTGGGAGGACACCGCGTCGCGCGGGATTTCGAGATAATAAAAATAGTCCTTGACCTTCCCCGCGAGGAACTTTTCTCGCGCATCAACAGGCGCGTAATAGCAATGGCCGACGCCGGACTGCTCGACGAGGCCAGGAGCGTCAGCCACCTGCGTCACCTCAACTCCCTGAACACAGTCGGTTTAAAGGAGATGTTCCGCGTCATAGATGGAGAATGGGATATGGAGTTCGCTCTGGCCCGAATGGCGAAGAACACCCGGGTATACGCCAAAAAACAGCTGACCTGGCACCGCCGCGATCCGCAGACCCTTTTCCTCCCCCCGACCGAGGTCTTGCCGTTCCTCAGAAATCAATTCCGGCAGTAACGCTCCATATCTTATGGCGTCCTCCCAGAGCCTCGCGGTTCCACACATTGCGGGCTCCCGCCTTGTAGTGGACACCTAAATAGAGATATCTCAGACAATGGATTCCCGTTCCGAACTGAAAACCGAAATCATAACGGTTCGGCTCCGCCTCCAGCAGAGCTCCGACCACTCCCGGGTAACTCTCCTCCTGATAGAGAATAGTGTCGCCATGCTTTGAATGGAGGAGCCAGGAGAAATAGGGGCCCGCTTCGACACTCCATGTCACCCCCGGCGCCAGAGCAAGCCGGAACTGTACCATCACCGGCACTGTAAAATGATAGTTCCGATAATGGCCTAACTGTGTTATATTCTCGAATACGGGCATCTCCTGCGCTCCCGCACCCCAGTAGGTGATGAACTCCGAATCGTAGGCATAATTGCCGGAGCGAGACTCGTAGAAGAACCCGGGCTGGAGAGTAAGGAAATTCCGCAGGTTTATATTCGCAACCACACCCAGCTCAAACCCCGTTCCCCAGGAATTGACATTCCACCCGTTGAAGATATCCTTATTTATATTCAGATTCGAGGTGTTCAGCCCGGCGCGTACCCCGAGAGTGAAAAGATGTTCCGGCATACCCGGATCAATAAGCTGTGCCGAGGCGGTGGCGGCCGGAAGAAGTGAGACGCCAAGAATAGATAGGGAGATTATGGAAGTTTTCATTGTTCAAGATTTTCAATATAATCGTGGAGTTCGCGGTAGAAAGGGTGTCGGCAGAGTGTCGGCAGATTACCGACGATAAGCAATTTCATCCGGGCGCGCGTCATCGCTACATTCATCCGTCTGAGGTCACTCAGAAAACCGATCTCCCCCCTCTCGTTGCTCCTGACCATTGATATTACTATTATATCGCGTTCCTGACCCTGGAAGCCATCGACAGTCGCGACTGTAATCTGATTGCGAATAGGTCGGAAAAATTCGACGCATTTCAACAACCGTTTCAGATATTGGGTCTGCGCCCTGTAAGGCGATATGACGCCGACATCCAACCTTTCCTCTTCGAATCTCTCGCGACCTATACGGCTGATGTAGCTTTGGAGCGCGAGCAAGGTCAGCAACGCCTCGTCGCGGTTAATTCGTCCGAACCCGTCATTTGTCAGACTCTCCTCGTAAGCGTCCTGGTCGACCGATTCCGGATCCTCCCTTTCCTGTTCCAGCCGAATCTCGGAAGTATCGAGCCATTCGACAGCAATATCATTTTCGAGGATACGGCGTTCCGCCACTTCCGGCGCGGCCGACATCCGTCCGTCGTAGAACCATCTGCCCGGGAACCCCATAATATCGCGGTTCATCCGGTATTGGGTTGTCAGAAGAGTGACGGTCTCGGGATGATTATCGACAATCCGCTCCATCAAGGAGCGCCCCAGTCCCCGCCGCATAGCCTCGTAGCTTTTGACAGTAGCCGGGAGCTGACAATGGTCTCCGGCCAGAATCACTCTACCCGCGCGCCGGATAGGAATCCAGGCTGCGGCTTCGAGCGCCTGCGCCGCCTCATCGATGAAAAGAGTAGAGAAGCGCATCCCCTCCAACTGACGCGCCGCGCTACCGACGAGTGTCGAAGCAATGACGTGGGCTGAATTGAACAAATCATTGTTGATACGAATTTCAAGCTCGGTTGCGCGCGAGGTCAGCCGGTCCATCTTCTGATGCCAGTTGTCGGCTCGTCGCCGCATGGAGCGCAGATCGCGAATATCCTTTCTCAGCCTCCAAAGGTCGGGATAGTCCGGATGGTCAGCGAAACGCCGTTCGTATGTGAAGGAAAGCATCTTGTCGTTGACACGCGAGGGATTGCCGATTCTGAGGACGTGTATTCCCCGGTCGACGAGTTTTTCGCATATCCAGTCGACCGCCATGTTGCTTTGGGCGCAGACCAACACCTGCTTCTCGCGGCGCAGCGTCTCATATATCGCTTCAACGAGAGTCGTTGTCTTTCCCGTTCCCGGGGGGCCATGCACAACGGCTACATCCTTTGCGCGCAACACCTCGTTGACTCCCTTCTCCTGCACAGCGTTCAGATACCTGAATCCGAGTGGCTCGAAGCTAAGACGTTCCGCCTTCTGCTGAGGATTGTAAAACAGATCCCTGAGATAGCCGAGTCTCCCCTTGGCGTTGAGCGTGTAATCGAGGGCATTCATCATCACCCGGTATGAAGTCTCGTCGAAAGATAACATCACACCCGAACGAATCCCCTCCAGGTCGGAGAGGGATGCAGAATCCGGAATGGCGCATACCATCCGGTTTCCATCTACGTATGAGACGGTACCGGTGAATCGAATATTTTGCTTTCCATTATTTTCCTGTGCCCGGTCGCTACGTCTTAATGGACCCCTCTTCACTCCTCCCTCCTCTTCGGAGGGGACGGTAAAGAAAGCGATCGGTTTACCGAATTCAAAATTATGGGAATCCTCCTCCAGCTCCTCCTCCAGTGGTGAACCGTCTGTGGAATAGAGCCGATGGATTTCGACAACCCGTTGATTGAGGGAATTATAGTATGAACGCCCGATACGGATTGGAAACCAAGCGTTTCCCCTTTGAACAAGACGTTGGAGTCCCATTCGGTCGGTAATACGGTTGAAGGCCTGCTTCTCCTCCTCGTATTCAAGTTGTAGCAGCCCCTTCTGTTTTTCGATGGCGGAAGCTGCGGAGGTAAAGTTAAGGGGACGTTTTCTGTTCATCATATAGAAAACGGGTCTTAAGGATTAATATTTTCTGCGAGAGGGATGAGAGGGGGGAGACCATATAAAAGAAAGCGGCTCTTAGCTCCAGCTCACATCACACCTATGAGTCATTATCATGGAAAAATAGGAATTGGGATTTGCATAAATCAAAAAAACTTACTAACTTTGCCAACTGAAAGGGAAAGATGCCGGAGTGGTCGATCGGGACGGTCTCGAAAACCGTTGTACCCTTACGGGTACCCAGGGTTCGAATCCCTGTCTTTCCGCAACCTTGTCAGACGCAAGTCAGACAAATCAAGTCAAACCTCAGACTTTCAATAAGTTCTGAGGTTTTTTTATGTCCTTACCAACCACTTCCCGGACATAAATCAGCTAACATCAGACCCATCTCAGACCATATTTCGCTACCCACACGCTACCCTTTTTGGAAAAGGGCAAATGGGTAGCAAAAGGGTAGCAAATAATATATTAATAAACTAATAATCAAATTGTTAAATAGACATAAGTCGGTCAATTTGAGACATTTTAAAGACACATTTTTGCTACCCTTTTTACTTCAGACACTTTTGGTTAGCTGTTTGGTAGCAAATATGCCTATAAATCTCTGATTAACACATATATAAATCGCTCCGTTTTTCATTGTATCAAATAGATTCTGCGACACTCAATGTCGTTAGAATGTCTTCTATCACAATTGTCTTATATCTGTCTGCATTAGTCTTTTATCCGTCTCAACTCAACTTAATCATTAATCGTTTCAATGCCAGACCACCAAATCCAGTGTTGAATTAAAATCATTAAGAAAAAATGAAACGGAACGTCTTTAGTGTCC
>JAAVDN010000030.1 GCA_014801785.1 Bacteroides sp.
AGTAGCTCTCAGAAATAAATGAGCATCTAAAACAGGGCTATCGCGCAGTCAATTCAGGCGCGGAGAGAAGGAGCTTAGCGGGCTAAGCGACTGAACGACAAGACTGAAGGGACAAGCGAGAGACCTGTTTTAGAGCTCAAAATAAAAAATCAATTGTATTGATTTATTTCTGAGAGATACTTACTTCAACAAACTACGCCAAAGAATCGATGAGGCATCGGAGGGCATTCGCCAGTCACCGCGCGGAGAGAGGCATACACTACCGACTTTTGGTCCGTCGGGCATGCAGGAGCGTTTGAACTGCTGGTTAAAGAAACGACGGTAGAAGTTGTCGAGCCAGTGGCGCAGTGTCTCTTCGCTGTATTTTTCTGCGAAAGCATTGCGGGCGAGAAAGAGGATCTTTTCCGGTCCGAAAGAATTGCGCAGGGTGTGGAAGAGGAAAAAATCATGGAGTTCGTATGGACCGACAAGATCTTCTGTCTTTTGTTCAATGGTGTCGGCATTTCCGGCAGCCGGAATCAGTTCGGGAGAAATAGGGGTCGCGATAATATCCTCAAGCACCTTCCGGGTCTCCTCATCGAAGGCCTCTGAAGCGAACCATCCGACAAGATACTTGACCAAAGTCTTGGGAATGGAAGTGTTGACGCCATACATCGACATCTGGTCGCCGTTGTATGTACACCATCCGAGGGCCAGTTCAGAGAGATCTCCGGTGCCGACCACTATTCCTCCCTCTTTGTTTGCGAGATCCATCAGAATCTGGGTTCTCTCCCTGGCCTGGGAGTTTTCGTATGTTGCGTCATGAGTCTGCGGATTCTGGCCGATATCTTCGAAATGCTGTCGGACAGCTTTGTCAATGGAAATCTCGCGCGCATCGATTCCCAGTTTTTCCATTAGAATCGTTGCGTTGGAATGAGTTCTGGTTGTGGTGCCGAAACCGGGCATAGTGACGCCAACAATGTCTTGACGTGATTTTCCCATCAAATCGCAGGTGTTGGCTGCCACCAGGAGTGCCAGAGTGGAGTCCAGTCCTCCTGAGATTCCAATAATCAGTTTGCCATTCCCTATGGCCTTGATACGTCTGGCCAGTCCCCAGGATTGTATGGAAATGATTTCCGAACAGTGTTCGCGCAAACGTCCGGAGTCAGAAGGTACAAACGGAGTCGGGTCGACGCGACGCAGAAGATTATCCTGTTGTTTCTCTGCGTGTGGCGTCAGAATTTTATCAGAACCGGTTTTCGTTTCCGGGATATGAATGCAGGATAAGATGGGGGAACGTTGGTCGCCGAAACTGGAAAATCTGCGGCGGTCATTGCGTAGGCGCTCGATATCGATGTCAGCCGCGACAATCTGGGGCTGCATAAGGAATCGTTCGGACTCCGCGAGTAGGGCGCCGTCTTCAAAGATTATTGCATTTCCGGAAAACACAAGATCTGTAGAGGATTCGCCCCAGCCTGCGGAGGAATACGCGTATGCGCAACGTAAAGCTGCGCTGTGGGCTGAGAGAAGCTTCATCAGATAGGCGTGTTTGCCCAAGACTTCATCGGTTGCGGAAAGATTGACAATAAGGTCTGCTCCTTCGATTGCCATTGCGGTCGAGGGAGGAGTCGGTACCCACAGGTCTTCGCATATTTCCGCGCCGATATTGACTCCTTTATAACTGACAATGATATTTGTGCCTATTCTAACAGATGGAGTGGAGAAGAATAATGGGTTTTCGGAATGCAATTCTGATTCTTGTCTGACGGAGAATTTAAAAATGGAATCCTTCGGAATCTCCGCGCCTGATGCGAACCATCTTTTTTCGTAGAACTCGTTGTAGTTGGGGAGATATGTCTTTGCTGTTATAGCCGCAATCCCTGTCGGGAGGCAGAAGACCGCGCAGTTATATAACCTATCATTGAATCTCAGCGGACACCCGACGACGGCAGCTATTTTCAGATTGACGCAGTGTCGTTCTATATTTTTTAGTTCCTGTTCTGCGGCATCGAGGAGTATCGATTGATTGAAAAGGTCGGCGCAGGAATATCCTGTCAGCGAAAGTTCCGGAAAAACGACAATATCGGCCCCATAATCGTTTGCGGCGATGCTAATGAGACGTTGTATCTCTTTGGAATTAGACTTTGGGTCGGCGAGGGTGACAGAAGGGATAGCGGCTGCCACGCGAAAGAAACCATACATATAATCGGCAATGTTTAATTAATAAAGTCAAGTCCGAATTAGTACTGATACGTCTATTTGCTTATCAACGTCGGCGTGTTGACTTCAATCCAAAGTTAGTAAAAAAAAATGTGACATCAAAAAAGCCGGAGCCCGCAAAAAGCGGAATCCGGCTTTTGGATATCGATAGATGAAAATCTGCGATAAATGAATAAGATTTCATCTTATTTGAGGGCAGCCTGAACAGCGTCGTTCGGGACCATCTCCTCTTTGAAGACGTAAGCACCGGTCTTGGGGCTACGCTCCATTTTGATAACTTTGCTATATGTACGTCCTTCACCTTTTTGAAGCGACGCGACGGTTTTTTTTGCCATAGTTCAGAAGGATGCTTATTTGATTTCTTTGTGAACAGTCACTTTTTTGAGGATCGGGTTGTATTTTTTGAGCTCCATACGACCCGGAGTGTTCTTACGGTTCTTTGTGGTTATGTATCGGGACATACCGGGCATACCGCTTGCTTTGTGCTCGGTGCATTCCAGAATGACCTGCACTCTGTTGCCTTTTGCTTTCTTTGCCATTTTGGTTGGTGTCTTTTAATTTCCTTTTCGGGAAGCGTTTAACAAAAGAAATTTGGGGAGATTCGGAAGCCTGTCAGGGCTTTTGGAATCAGAGGGAAACGATGGTCAGTTTCTTGAAGTCCAGGTTTCCTTCAGCCTCGGCGCGCTTGAGGGCGGCGTTGAGACCGATTTTGTTGATAGTGCGGAGAGCGTGAGCGCTGAGAGTCAGCTCAATCCACATATCCTGTTCTACCCAGTAGAACTTCTTGGTGTGGAGGTTTACGTTGAATTTTCTTTTGGTGCGACGCTTGGAGTGGGAAACGTTGTTGCCAACCGAAGCTTTTTTGCCTGTGATTTGACAAATCTTTGACATGGCTGTTGCTACTCTATTAAAAATAAGTTCTTTAATTTCTGAGTTTTTCCGAACCCCATCCGCATGGTGAGAATGCCGAGCGAAATTTTTGGAAAGACTCTCGGATCCGGGCCGCCATCTCAGTTCTCATATCGCGAGGGGTTGCATCCTTGCCCCGCGCTTTTCAGGAGGTGCCGCGAATCGGGTGCAAAGATAGTGATAATCCGCGAGTTTACCAAATAAGTTGCTGGTAAAAATAAATAAATCTGCGATATAAAGCGCGTATATCGCGACGCTCAATCAGCAAGTTCCCTTGCAGCATTAGATGGTGACGCCGATAACGGGTTCTTATTCGTCGTTGAGGTCTTCCTGTTCGACGTAGGTGTTACGCAAAAGGTTGATGAGCATAATCATCGCGTGGTTGGTCGCGCTTTCTATGACAGTGTTGCGATCTCCCTGGAAATGGATACATTCTGAAACGATCTTGTCAAGATATTTGACGCAGAACCATACCGTCCCGACAGGTTTGTATTTCGTCCCTCCATCGGGGCCGGCGATTCCCGAGGTCGCGATCGCACAGTCTGACCGCATCAGGGCGGAAACCCCCTTGGCCATCCCTTCGACCACGGGACGGCTGACAGCGCCGTGGTTGGAGATCAGGGCCCGTTCTACATTAAGCACGTCGGCCTTCACATCATTGCTATAGCTGACCACGCTGCCCAGGAAATAGGAACTCGACCCCGGTATCTGCGTGATGCGGTGGGCAAGGTTCCCTCCGGTGCAGCTCTCGGCGCAACTGACGGTCAGTTCCCGTTCAGCCAACAATTCTCCCAGAACTTGTGCCACACTGCGGTCGGCCGGCGAGACCATATCTTCGTTGAAGATTTCTCGAAGGTCGGCGTGGAACTTGTTCATCTTGAATCTCAGGAGTTCGACTCCGGAATGAACCCCGGTCAGCGTTACTTTTGTCACCAGGTTCGAGTTGTCGATTGAAATGCGGACATACTCCGGCAGATGTTGTTCGAAATGACGGATTATACCCGCAAGCTCTTTGCGGGTATAGCCGTATATGACGATATGCCGGATCTCGGTATGATCCTTTTTCTCTGCTGGGTTATTTTTAGTGTTGGCTTTTTCCATCATCATCGGATTTCAGGGAAGTATTGGTCTTGGATGCTGTTCCACGGGAAATGCTGAGGGGTAGGCGTGGGGCAGATTGCGGCGTAAATCGCGCGGATTATATTTCCACTCTTGAATATGGAGGGAGGGAGATATCGCAGAATTGCTTATCCCGATATCGGAATAGCCCGGCGACTCCTACCATTGCGGCGTTGTCGGTTGTGAAGATTCGTTCCGGTATCCAAGCCCGCAGACCTCTGTGGCTTGCAAACTCCTCTACAGCGCGCCGGAAACCGGAGTTAGCCGAGACACCGCCTCCTATAGCAATCTGTTTCACCTCCGGATGTTGATCAAGTGCTATCTTCAGTTTGGAGAGGAGAATATCAATAATTGTCTTTTGAAGAGAGGCCGCCAGATCGGCTTTTCGTTTGACTATAAATTCTGGATCGCGCTCTAACTCATCGCGCAGAGTGTATAAGAAAGAAGTCTTGAGACCGCTGAAGGAATAGTCGAGACCCGGTATATGGGGCTTGGCGAATTTAAACGCTTCAGCGTTTCCTTCGGCTGCGAGACGGTCGATATGCGGGCCGCCGGGATAGGGGAGTCCCATCACTTTTGCGCATTTGTCAAAAGCTTCTCCTGCCGCATCATCTATTGTCTGGCCGAGAATCTCCATATCCGAGGCGGAGCGGACGAGGATTATCTGAGAGTTTCCTCCCGATACCAGCAGGCAGATGAAAGGAAAGTCAGGGACTTCCTCTTCTTTCTGCCTGCGAATGAAATGCGAGAGGACATGTCCGTGAAGATGATTGACATCGATGAGGGGAATACCCAATCCGACGGCGAGACCCTTTGCGAATGAAGTGCCGACAACGAGGGATCCCAACAGACCGGGACCGCGAGTGAAGGCTATAGCGTCCAGATCGCGTGGGGTTATACCGGCACGGCGCAGAGCCTCGCTGACTGTGGGAACGATATTCTGCTGGTGGGCGCGTGAGGCCAGCTCGGGCACCACGCCTCCGTAAGCGGCGTGGACCTCCTGACTCGATATGACATTCGACAGCAGGAGATCGCCTCGAAGGACGGCTGCGCTCGTGTCATCACAGGAGGACTCAATGGCCAGTATGAGCGGTTCTTTCTTGACGGTTTCTTTTTCGTTCATCATATATGGAATATACGTGACACTTAATAAACGGGGTCAGGAACGCAAAATTACAAAATACTCCCCTAAATATGAAACTATCACCTCTTAAATCTGAAAATAAATCCGTAAATTTGTAGGCTAATTATTCTCCAAAAGAAAGGACCCTTGGCCAGCAGAATCATCCGACATACATATCGCACGGTCAGAAGCGTGGTGTTCGCCACTCTGCTGACCATAGCCGGCATCTATCTCGGAGTGTATGGATTGGTGTCGTTGCCATGGTTTCAGAATAAGGTTGCACGTTCGGCAGAGAAGGAGCTTTCTGTTTTGCTGGGTGGGGAACTGAAGATTGGTAAGCTGATGATTCTCCCTTTTTCTGAAATCCAGCTAAAAGAGGTCTCTCTGGCTGACAGGGGAAAGGACCCGTGTATCAGAATTGCCTCCGTAGGCGCCGGCATAGATATATGGAGACTGATTACGGAAGGTATATTTGATATCTCGTATGTTGAGATAGTAGGTCTTGATGGAAGGGTGGAACAGGCGCAGCAAGATGGAAAGTTAAATATCGATTTTCTGATAGAGGCTTTAAAGCCAAAGGATAAGAAGAAGGCTCCGACGCATTTCCAGCTTGTCATCCGACGCGCTACTATCAGAGGTTCCCGGATTTCGTTCATACGTTCATGGACACCTCCCTCTGCCGAGGGCCGTCTTGACTTCAATCGTCTCCTCATGACCTCTCTCGATGCTGATATGCGATTCCCTTTTCTCTCTGACAATAGCGTGCGGGCCGAGGTCTCTCGACTGAATTTTACTCTTCAGCCGGGGCTTAAAGTCAATAACCTCCGGTTCCGCGCAGATTACGACTCGACGTCGCTCACCCTTTCAGATTTTCTTCTTGAGACTCCCGGGAGCCGCATAACCCTGTCGGCTCTTCCCTTGCGTATGACGGAGGGGAAGAGCCTTGTAAAAGGATTCGAGACGGGTAATCACTTACTTCAAATATCTGATGCGACGATCACTCCTTCTGATTTCTCTTCGCTACTCCCTTCTCTCCGCGACTTAAACACTCCCTGGAAACTTGATGTTGCGGTCAGTGGTAATTTGAAAAACGCAAATCTTGACAGACTGTCGATTTCTTCGTCCGAGCAGTCGACAAATCTTGTTGTTCAAGGCTCAGTCGAGAATCCGATGAATCCCGGGCAGATGAAAATGGAGATCAAGAGGATGCAACTGACAACTGAGGCTCACTTCGTCAACACGTTGCCTTGGCTCAACGATCCAAAGATCGCCCGTGTGGTTAACTCTGCCGGCAAGATTGATGTTGAGGTGAGCGGTCGGGGTGATTCCGGGAGACAGGAGTATGAGGTAGAGGGAAGTTTGGCGACAGACTGTGGAGCCGTTGATTTTGAGGGAAAGATAAACGGTAGAGGAAGCCGAAGAAATGACGCATCAGGAAAACTCGTTTCAGAACCTTTTCACCTACAGGCTAATTTAGGTACGGAAGACTTCGATGTCGGTCGGCTCCTATCCACAGACAAAATCGGAAAGATAGCCATTGAGGGAAATGCAGATTTTCTTGTAGGAAAAGGGATTCCGGAAGGAGAGGGCTCTATTACGAGCACATACGCTGAAATAATGGGCAATCATCTGTCAGACATTAGAGTCGAAGTCAGTAATAGAAATAAGATGACGAGGCTCTCTGTAGACTCTGACGACCCGGATCTGACACTGCGACTCGCCGGAGTCCTTGACAATCATGGAGAATCTCCTGAGCTGGAGATGAATTTAAATGTAGAACGAATAGTTCCGTCAGCCTTCAGAGTGTTAAAGAAATATGAGGGATATGAATTTTCTACCCGTCTGATGGCTCGCGTTGAAGGTCTCGAACCGGAGCGGATGACAGGCTACGCCATGTTTTATAATACCCGCTTCTCCCATCCTCAGAAAGGAGAAGGGGTGGCCCTCGATATCATGCGTCTGACATCTACTGAGCCGGAACCGGGACGCCGTCATATAGAACTCCTTTCAGACTGGGCCGATCTGTCGCTGATGGTAAAGGGAATGAAAATGAAGACCGGAAAAGGGGAGATGGAGAAGATGACCGGAATGAAATCTTCCGCTTCCGCAGTCGATTATAAAGGGGTGGTAAATGCTTTCCGCGAACTTCTTGCCCAGACCCTTCCTCTGTATGCTGATGAGACGCGCCCTGACGTAAGAGAGACAAATCAGGGGGAGGAGCTTGAGGCGGAACTTTCCCTTACACTCAAGGCCTCGCCGGAGATTTATGAATTTTTCCGTCTTCCTCTTTTCCCGCTCGGAGAGGGAAAAGTCAACGGCTTCTTCAGTTCAATCAGCGGAGAGGCAGAGGTAAGTGCGGAATTTCCATACATCCAGCAAGGGCGAGACAAACTTATAGAACGCACGAGATTTGATGCGGTTCTAAACAGAAAGGATGGAACTGTCGGTCTTGACGCATTTACCCATTATCCGGCCAAGAAAGGGGATATGGATATTGAACTGCAGGTTCTTGCGCGTGAAGGTAGCATATATTGCGATGCCGGCTTCAATCGAGGA
Source organism: Bacteroides sp. (assembly GCA_014801785.1). GTDB lineage: Bacteria > Bacteroidota > Bacteroidia > Bacteroidales > Muribaculaceae > Lepagella. The sequence continues at coordinate 7,907 of JAAVDN010000030.1, forward strand.
GACCCTCAGGCTCTTCTTCACGGCACACTCGGATTAAACGCTCATCTCGACCGCGATCCATTGACCCGCGCCTTTCGCGCCGGAGTGACTCTATTGCCCTCGCGCCTGGATTTGAAGGGAAGACCCTGGCAAATCGAACGCGGTATCATTGGTTGGAAGGATAACAAAGCAACCGTCGAACACCTGTATATCCATTCCGGCAAACAGTTTCTGAGCATCGATGGAGTAGCCTCGGCCTCGGAAGAAGATATGCTTAAGGTAGATTTGGCCGGAATAGATGTCGGGGCGATATTCGAGGTTTTGAATATCAATTATGTGACTTTCGGAGGTATTGCGACCGGACAGGCCGTCGGACGAGCGTTACTCTCGAAGGAACCGGTGCTGACCACCAACGGATTTTCGGTTGCTTCGCTCAGTTATAACGGTTCGGTCCTGGGAGACGCGGAACTTCGTTCGCGTTTCATAGCTTCGGAAAAGAAGGTCACTATCGGCGCTGATGTTGCGAATCCTGACGGGCGTAAAGCCAATATAGATGGTGGAATATGGATTGGGCGTGATTCTCTGAGCTTTGATATTGATGCAGATCGAATAGATGTAGGTTTCATGTCTCCGTTTGTCTCTGCTTTCGCAACCGATTTGCGCGGGCGTGCCTCAGGAAAAGCCAAGCTTTTCGGAACCTTCTCCGATATAGACCTGACGGGAAGACTGTTCGCTGACACGATCGCGTTGAGATTGCTTTCTACAAATGTGGTTTACGCCGGCTCCGATTCGGTATTCATGGATCGGGGACGCATTAGCATCCCCTCGTTCCGACTGTATGACCGCAATGGAAACAGCGCTCTGTTAAGCGGAGAGCTTCGCCACCGTTATTTCCATGATCCTGAGTTTGAATTCCGACTCCTGGACGCATCCAACCTCCTATGTTATGATATTGGTCCTAATGACAATCCGGATTGGTACGGAACAATTTACGGGACGGGGACCGGTTTGCTGACAGGGCGTCCGGGACTTGTATCCGTAGATGTAGACATGACGACCAATGACGGATCGACCTTTGCCTTTGTCCTGAGCGACCGCGAGTCGGCCGAAGAGTTCAGTTTTTTAACATTCACCGACAAACGCAAGGAGCGGCAACTGGCGGAGGTGGTTGACAGCACCCCCTCCTTTCTACGCCGCTTCCTTAAGAAGCGCGAGGAAGCAGGAGGCTCCGAAACACAGGTAATGCTTGATTTCCGGGCTACCGTCACCCCGCTTGCAACCGTAACGCTGGTCATGGATCCGGAAGGAGGAGACAAAATAACATGTCACGGGGAGGGTCCGCTGCAGATGACCTACAATTCAGCGACCAGCGATCTTCGGATGTATGGAAAGTACACCCTGGATGACGGAATCTATAATTTCACACTTCAGGATATCATTCTGAAGGATTTCACAATCCGTCCCGGATCGTCGATAGCCTTCAACGGCGATCCTCTTGCCGCCGATCTCAATATATCCGCGACCTACCGGGTAAACACTTCTCTGACAGATCTTGACCAGAGCTTTGCCAATGACCGGGAGTTGAACCGCACCAATGTGCCTGTTGAGGCCGTGCTGAACGTTGCCGGCAGGATGACTAATCCGGATATAACTTTCGATATAGAGTTGCCGACCCTGACTTCGGATGTGGAACGTAAGGTTAAGAGCCTTATCTCAACGGAGGATATGATGAGTCGGCAGATAATCTATCTTCTTGCCCTCAACCGATTCTATACTCCGGAATACACCGGGGCCGGCTCATCGACAGGTTCTGAGCTAACCTCAGTCGCCTCATCGACTCTTTCATCGCAGTTAAGCAATATGCTGTCCCGAATGACGGATCTTGTCAGTGTCGCGCCCTCCATACGCAGTGAGAAAGGGGATTTTTCGGATATGGAGGTTGATTTGGCACTTAGTTCGCGGTTGCTTGACAACCGTCTGCTGATAAATGGAAACTTTGGTTACCGCGACCGAGGAACCTCCAGCCAGTCGACCCAGTTCATTGGAGATTTCGACATCGAGTATCTCCTTAATAAGAGCGGCAATCTGCGTCTGAAGGCTTACAACCGTTTCAACGATCAGAACTATTATCTGCGACAGGCCCTGACGACACAGGGGATAGGTCTTGTCGTCAGGCGCGATTTCGACAATCTCCTTTCCTTTCTGCGTCCATTCAGGAAAAAGAAGGAGTCCGCTCCCTTGGATGGAGAGGAATCGGAAGAATCGGAGGATGCGTCCGCAATCGAGCTTCGGGATCCGGAAGAGCCGGAGGAACAGGAGGAGGTTGAGGAAATAAATATGATAAAGGAATCGGAACTGTCGTCCGATATTGTGCCAAAAATCTGAGAGAAATGGATTTAAATGTAAATTCGATATTGAAGATAACCAAAATAGAGAGTCTTATCTCAGGTGTTCTTCCAAGCCGGGAGGAGACTGTCGGTATCGCTTTCGGAGGTGGAGGTGCGCGTGGATTCTCGCATGTCGGAGTCATACGGGCATTCGAGCAATACGAAGTGAAGCCACGTATAATATCGGGTGTATCCGCCGGGTCGATAGCAGCCGTCTTATGGGGGGCCGGGCTTGATTCGGCTCAGATAAAAGAGTGTTTCGCCGGCACCAAATTCGGTCAATTCACCGACATGATGCTCCCCCGTAAGGCTCTTTTTAAGATGAATAAGTTTGCGCGTATGCTTGAGGAATGGTTGCCGATCCGCAATCTGGAGGAGATGCGCATTCCGACTGTCATCTGCGCTACTGACTTCGATCATGCGAAATCCGTAGGCTGGGCCAAAGGAGAGATAGTCCCCCGTGTGGTTGCTTCATGCAGTATTCCTATAGTCTTTCCTCCGGTGACGATCAACGGAGTGCATTATGTCGATGGAGGAGTGCTCCGCAATCTTCCCGCCTGGGCGATACGCAAGCATTGCTCAGTCCTTTTCGGGTCGAACTGTTCGCCGCTAAATAGAAATTATACCCCTCGCGATACCCTTATAGCAACTGCTATAAGAAGTTATCAGATGATGTCCAAGTCCAATACTCTACAGGATATCAATCTCTGCGACTACATGATTCAGCCTGTCGAACTTGGAGAGTTCTCGACCTTCGATATGTCGAAACTTGACCGGGCTGTTGAAATCGGTTATGCGGCGGCCAGCAGAGTGCTGGAGCGGTATCTCAAACAGACTCAGTGAAGTGTAGGCGTATTATAAACTTATCAATAATAAAATGAATTTAAGATGGTTAAGAAACAACCGCCTGTAAAGAAGGCGTCAAATGTAAATGAAAAGAAGGGAAAAGAGGTGAAAAAGTCTTCAGAAAGGGAGAAACTGATAATTTATCAGCTATTTCCACGCATATTCACCAATACAAACGATAAGTGTCAACCGTGGGGGACACTTGAAATCAATGGCTCCGGTAAATTCAATGATCTCAAGGGCGCTCTTCTGAAAGAACTGAAAGACCTTGGAGTCAATTGCCTATGGCTGACCGGTGTCATCGAACACGCTACTAAGAGCGACTTCACGAAATACGGAATCGAGAAAGACAATCCGAATGTCGTCAAAGGAGAGGCCGGTTCTCCGTATGCGATAAAGGACTATTACGATGTCGATCCGGCTCTGGCAGAGAATCCTGAAACCAGGATGGAGGAGTTCGAGGAGTGTGTCCGGCGTATTCATGACGCAGGAATGAAAGTTCTCATCGATTTTGTGCCCAATCATACTGCACGCCGCTATCATTCGGATGTCGCGCCGGCCGGAATAAAAGATTTCGGGGCAGAGGATGACACAACCAAGCAGTTTTCTCCGAACAATAACTATTATTATATCACCAATCAGCTCTTTTCTCCCTCGATTCCTCTTGACAAGGAAGGGACGGAACCCTATTTCGAGTTTCCGGCCAAGGCTACAGGTAATGACTGCTTCACAGCCTTTTGCGGCGAGACTGACTGGTATGAGACCGTGAAGCTCAATTACGGTCATGACTACGGCGATTGGAGCGATCATTTCAATCCGGTTCCCGATACCTGGCTCAAGATGCTCCATATTCTTCGCTTCTGGGCCTCGAAAGGGATTGATGGGTTCCGTTGCGACATGGTGTTTATGGTTCCGCTCCCGTTCTGGCATTGGGTAATTCCTCAAGTGAAGAAGGATTATCCCTCGCTCCTGTTTATCGGCGAGATATATGATGTCGGACAATATCGTCCATTCCTCGACTATGGATGTTTTGACTATCTCTATGATAAGGTGAATCTTTACGACACCCTGGTTGACATAGATATCCACAATCACTCGGCAGCCCGACTGACTGATGCGTGGCAGACTGTAGACGGTATCGGAGATTCGATGCTAAATTTCCTGGAGAACCACGATGAGGTGCGCTACGGCTCCCGCGCTTACGCCGGCGATCCGTCGAAGGTACTTCCGGCGCTCGTTGTCAGTTCCATGATTTCGCGAGGCCCGTTCATGCTGTATTACGGCCAGGAACTCGGGGAATCTGCAACGGAAAACGAAGGTTTCGCAGGTTATAACGACCGGACCACCATTTTCGATTACTGGAGCTGTTCGACTCTTCGCCGATGGTATGACAACGGTCGCCCCTCGGAAAGGAATCTGACGTCACAGGAGAAATGGCTACGCGGAGTCTATCAGCGCGTTCTGACCCTCTGCAACCGAGAGACCGCTATACGCGAAGGTGCATTTTTTGATCTTATGTATGTCAATCTGCAGAACCGTCATTTCGATCCACACCGCAACTTCGCTTTTCTGCGATATACAAAGACGGAGCGTCTTCTAATCATCGTCAACTTCGCTTCAGAGAAGCGTCATGTCGAGGTATCAGTACCCGAACTGGCGTTTGGAATGGCCACTCTCCCGATCGGGGAGGTAAAGGCAACAGAACTGCTCAGCGGGGAGAAATATGAGTTAGAGCTTCGTCCCGATACTCCTGTCTCCCTGGATATCGAAGGGCGAGGGGCGCTGATACTCAAATTTTAACCATTTATTATTCGTCAATTAGAGAAATAATAAGTAAATTTGCCAACGGAAACCCCGCAACGCTTATCGGACCCGCTTGATTGAGGAAAGAATGGCGGGGCTACCGCGGAACATCATAGTTCTAATTGATTAATCAAACAACTCTATGAGCAATAATCTGCCCCCAATCAAAGTCTTCGCAGGCACCGGCAGCCATTATCTTGGCGAGGCCATCTGCAAGGATCTTGGGATTGAACTCGGCAAAATCCACGTAGACCGTTTTGCCGACGGAGAGTTCGAGGTCTGCTTCGACGAATCCATCCGTGGCGCCGAGGTCTATCTCGTTCAGTCTACATTCCCTAACACCGACAACCTGATGGAGCTGCTTCTGATGATTGACGCAGCGAAACGTGCTTCTGCGGCCACTATCGTCGCTGTCATTCCTTATTTCGGATGGGCACGCCAGGATCGTAAGGACAAACCCAGAGTATCAATTGCAGCCAAGCTTGTCGCTGACCTTCTGAGTGTCGCCGGTATTGATCGTCTGATTACGATGGACCTCCACGCAGATCAGATTCAGGGCTTCTTCAATGTCCCCGTAGATCATCTCTACGCATCCTCCATCTTCATTCCCTATATCCAGAGTCTCCATCTTGAGGATATGGTCATCGCTTCGCCGGATGTCGGCGGCGCTAAGCGCGCTAACTCCTACGCGAAGTATTTCGACGTGCCTCTCGTCCTCTGCCACAAGCAGCGTGCTAAAGCGAATGTTGTCGAAAAGATGACCGTTATCGGTGATGTTGAGGGTAAGAATGTCATTCTGCTGGATGATATCGTTGATACTGCCGGCACAATCACCAAAGCTGCCGATCTTCTTCTCTCCTTCGGCGCCAAGTCTGTCCGCGCTTTGTGCAGCCATCCTGTCATGTCTGACCCTGCGACAGCGCGAGTTCTTGAATCCGGTCTGACTGAGATTGTGTTCACTGACTCCATCCCTTACGGCAAGGATAACCATAAAGCTGTTGTCCTTCCTGTCGCACGCCTCTTCGCCGACACCATCCGTCGCATTCACAACAACCAGTCGATCTCATCGCAGTATCTGACAAAGTAATTAGAGTAATAGAGCTATCTATTAAAATATTAAGGAGCGGATAATCCTCATGACGATTATCCGCTCCTTCCTTTATAAAACACGCTGCAGTCAATATCGGTAATTATTTGGCTATTTTGAGGGAGGAATGCGGAGTGCGAACAATATAAACGCCTGCGGGGAATGCAGAAATATTGAACGAGGATTCATCAGTAGAGAGCAGTACCTCTCCTGAAGCGGTCAAAAGCTGAGCGAATCCTGCACCTTCAACCGTTACATTCTTGGATTCTCTGTCATAGTTGATCCGTTCTGCCGCAACAGGAGCCTCAATACCGGTCATGGTCGTTTCGCGGACAGTCAGTTTGTCCATGCAGAAGTAAAGGGGAGTATTGGGACCCCAGGAACCGGTATCCGTTGAGTCCATCGTGAAATAAAGCTCATCGATAGTTCCTAAAGAAGAAAGGTCTACGCGACGCCATCCGCGATTGATGGTCAGGTCACCGTTAGAATAAGAGGCCGGGGTGACGACCACTTCCTTTTCAGAGCCGTCAGGAGCTACACCGTGAATGGTGAGAGTAAGGGCATCCGAGTTCGTGAAAGGGCGGGCAGGATAATATCCGTCTTCCACGCTGTAGTATGTGTATGAGTTGAGGTTAATATAGACTTCGACAGCTTCGAAAGACCCTTCGCGGTTGAAGGTCATATCGACAGGTCTGCGAGACATGAAAGAGCTGTAGTAGGCTACCAGATAGGGCACCTCCGGATTGACGACAGGAGCGCCGAAGTCATCAAGTGCGACAGTCCCGTTCTCGTTAAGCTCGATGCCACCTTTGGCCATATTGCTGAACTGGTAAGTGATGTAGTCCGTACGGGAACTGTTGTCGGCCGAGTTGGAGGCAGTGAAGCCCCACCATGTATTATAGTCGGCCATTGAGTTATGGACAAACGAGAAACATTGGCTTTCGATGGATTCCTCATCGTCATCGTAAGTTCCGGTCCATGCTCCTGTCTGCTCGTTGAAGCTCAGTGGAGTGGTAGATTTTGTAAGGTCGAGAGTGATGAGACTCTCTTCAGCGGCCATTGAGGCTGCAGTAAAGAAGGAGGCAGTAAGGATTGCCGCAAGATGAAGTTTCATTTTATAACTTTTTGGTTAAAGATAAATCCCGATTGCAGTCGTCGGTAAAGATGCAAACGGGATTGAAAACTTTTTCCAAAAAGAATTAAGAAACATCGGAAGAACGACGAATCTCATCTATAGTAAGGAAACCCATATCCCGGGGCATTATTACTGACGAAGAAACGGTAGGTCTTCTGACTTATTCCGGTTTTCCGCGCCTTCCCGGAGATAGCATCCAGTGACGTAATGCGGAAAACAAAAAGACTCGAATAATTATTCAAGTCTTGGCTCCAATCAGCAATTGATTGGAGTCAATGGAAATTACAGCAGCGGGTACTGTTGAGGAATCACACCTCATTCCCTTTTGATGCCCGGTCTGCCTGGCGATCTATCGATCAACAGGCAAAAAAGTGGGCAACCATTTCGCGTGCAAAATTAATGAAAGAAATCATAACAGCCAATGATTTCTAAAAAAAATTCCGGTCAACAGGAAATGTTCCATACAGTTCCATACTGTTTCATCAGGCGAATAGGAGGACAAGAATCTGGGCGATGACGACGCGTGAGAACATTGCCAGGGGATAGACCGTAGCGTAGCCGATCGCGGGATTGTCACCGGGCAGAGTGCTGTTGGCGTAGTTCAGGGCCATTGGATTGGCCATAGCGCCGCTTAGCACACCGCAAGTCAGACCAAAATCGAGCCTGTAGATTCGCATCGCTATCGGAGCCATTATAAGAATAGGCAGGAAGGTTATGAGAAATCCTGTTCCAATCCATAGCAACCCGTCGCCCCGGAGAATGGTCTGCATGAAATGTTCTCCCGATTCAAGACCCAGACAGCCAAGGAAAAGGGAGAGACCTATTCCTCGAAGCATCAGGTTAGCGCTTCGGGTAGTGTAAGTCACCAGATGAAACTGCGGACCGAATCGGCCGATAAGAATCCCGACTATGATGGGTCCTCCGGCAAGTCCGAGACGCACCGGCACAGAGATGCCGGGAATCATTATAGGCACCGATCCGAGTAACAAACCCAGGACTATACCAATGAAAATTGCTCCCATATTGGGATCTTTGAGAGTCGTTGTCGAATTTCCGACAACTTTCGCGACCTGTTCTATCGATTTCTGTTCGCCGACAACTGTCAGACGGTCTCCAAGTTGCAGGATGAGAGATGGAGAGGCAAGAAGGGTCACGCCGCTGCGAACGACTCGCGTGATGTTTATGCCGTAACTATTGCGCAATTTCAGGGAACCGAGCCGACGCCCGTTCAGTTCCGGTTTGCTGACAACTATATGGCGGGAGATAAGCGAGGAATCAATGGCATTCCAGTCTATATGACCTGTGTTCCAATCTTTTTCCTCCTGAGAACCGAACAGAGCGGTAAGGGAGGGAAGGTCTTTCTCCGTTGTGACAACTAAAAGTCGGTCATCGTGTTGCAATATGGTTTCCGGACCGGGAATTGTCACATCCCCCTGGCGCCAAAGACGCGATATGACGAACTTAGGCACTATGAAACTTGCAGCTTCCCGTACGCTTTTGCCGAAGATAGCCGGATTCTGCACACTGAAGGCGGCGATGAAGGTCTGGTTGTCATCCTCATGGCTACCATCCTGTATGTCGGTCTCTCTGACAGCGATTTTTCTGAGGACTATGAAGGCGAGAATAACACCTATGACGCCTAAAGGATAGGTGACCGCACAACTAAGGGCGGCCCCGTTGACTGAGAGACCGAGTTGCGAGAGAGCCTGCTGGGCAGCTCCGAGGGCCGGAGTGTTGGTTGTCGCTCCGCTCAGGATGCCGACCATATCCGACATAGGAATACTGAGCAGAAGACTCAGCAGAATGGCTGTGACCGTCCCTAAGAAAACGAGCATCAGACCAATACCGTTGAGCATTATTCCTCCCTGACGGAAGGAACTGAAGAAGCCCGGACCGACCTTGAGACCTAATTCATAGACAAACAGGACCAGACCGAAGCTTTCTGCGAAAACCAGCATCTGATGGTCTATTTTAAGACCGAAGTGCCCGGCAAGAATCCCGACAAAGAAAACCCAGGTGACTCCGAGGGATACCCCTTTGAACTGCCATTTCGCCAGTCCGAGACCCAAGGCAATAATGAGGGAGAGGATAACGAGCGCCTGCATGGCCGAGGGCTCGAAAAGCACACTCCGCAACCACTCCATCACTTGAAGATTATTAGGTATGCGACAATATCCCAAAGGAATGCGAAGATAATGAGGACACGCGAGCATATAGCCAGCTTGCGGCTGACCGCCGGAAGCTTCCCATTATATAGCGAGGAGACGAGAAAGGCGAAGGAAGCCAGAAAGATAGATAGAATATCGACATATTCCCACCAGGCTATAGGCGCATGGTCATTCTTACGCATGACGATGACCGCGACCACCGCGATAATGGAGAGAAAAAAGATAAACAGGGCTAAAATCAGACGTTTGCTGTTGTTCATATCCTTATATTGTCAAAAAAAGAAAAAAAGTCAGTTATCTCCATAGACGGATTCCGTATGGCGCATTTCCGGAAGAAAGAAGATGGGCAAAATAGAAACCCCTGGGAAGATTGCTTATATCCATGGCGAGAGAGGTAGCGTCAGGGAAATATATACGTTTGACAAGCGCTCCCTCTGCATTATAGATATTGACAATGCTGACAGGAGTAGGCGACTCAATGGTGAAATGGGCTCCCCCAAGACTTTTCACTATCGGGCGCGTAGGGTGAAGACGCTCTTCAAGCTCCATCTCGCGAGCTGCTCGTGTCTCGGCAATCCACTGGATGAATTCTTCATGGAAGGCAAAGGGCTCCTCCTCTTTTTCGGCCTCTTCCGCGAGTTCGCGCTCGATGCGGATTTCCTCATCGGTCTTTGGCCATTCGTAAGGAAATTCAACAGCTCGACCGCGCATTACCCATAGGGAACTGTCATCAGGTCTGTGTCTGACGAAGTCCGGCGCGAGGATGGCGTCCGAATAGAGGATTTCGTGGATTGTCTGAGGAATTGTTTCCCATGCGGCAGCCGCCTCCGTCGGATAGCGCGAGTCAAAACGTATCAATTCTATATCGCGAGCGAAATTGCGGAGTAAAATGAGTTCTTCCTCTCCCGGTCCGCTTTTCGGAAAGCCGGGGCGCGACAGGGAATACCCCAGTATAGGAAACGCTTTATTGTCTGCAGAGATTATGACGAATCCCCCTTCAGGAGAATTGAAGACATAGAAGGGAGTGAAGAGGCGGTCAGTCGTCAGTCGCTTGCCGTTATAGACATACTCCGGATCGTCACACACTTTGCTGTAAGCATCATTGAAAAAAAGGCGTGCAATGCGTTTCGCCTCCTTTTGAGAGACGATCTCACCCTGCGCTTTCTGAGCGATGGCGAGCAGAATCGTCTCGCCTCCGACAATAAGGGAGACCAGCAGCGTGATATATATAAATCCTCTTTTTAGATAATCTATAATCTTCATCATATATTTATAACGGAGAAATCCCCCTTTTTCGTTGATGTGCTGTCGTAAAATTTATAACTTTGCGGAATGGCAGACAATTATCTTGAAAAGAAGATGGAAGAACTCCGAAACGGAACGGCACAGCGTCGGTATCACGCAGCCGGAACCGCAGGGAGTAGAAGGACCGGATTGCAATTCCCCTTTCCTCCAAAACGTGTCCTTTTGGCAAGTTCTAATCCGTGGGTCTATGAGATTGCCAAACTGTTCGTCAGGAGCGGCAGTAAAGTTGCTGTTATAAGTGATGACTCAGGTCAGAGAGAAAGATTTTCTACTGATGGAGGGATTCGTTTTTATTCTCTTGACGGGAAGAGCGATCTCCCTGGAAGGGTCGCGGAGGGCACAGACTCTCAGATTCCCGGCCAAAGGATAGAAAGAATGTTTAATGATATTGTAAAGGCCTGGCGGGACATAGATATTCTAATGGTCGATATCGAGAAGGCCCCTTTGATTCTGCCTCTATGGAAACGGCACCGCGAATGTTTTCCTTACGTTTCGGATTATGTGTGCCGTATAATTATTTTTGGCGAAACGGGCTTTTCGGAAGATGAATTGGACGATATACATCTCTCGCTTCATGCAACCATCAATAAGATTGTGTCTGCGGATTATGCAGAGGATATATCGGCATTGGCAACCATGCTGTGTTTGCCCGGAAATTCTATTGTTGACGGGATGACATTCGAGGTCTGAGGCTCTAATCTGATTTACAAAATAAGCGCGACCCGTAAAAGAGTCGCGCTTATTTTGTAAATCAGATTAGAGCTGCTGCTACCTTACAGTTCGGCATCAAGGACTTCTGCAGTCTCGACACCTTCGTTGGGCTGGACGTTGGGGAGTTCCAGACCGAGATGTTTCTTCTTATCGACAATTTTCAGATAAAGACCGATGAGAAGAGCGGCAACTCCGAGTCCGGCGAGCATGACAAGAGCCCAGGTGTAATTATAGCTGACGGAAGCGACCTCGGGGGTAATGGTGCCGGCAGCGAGTTCAGCTTCGATATCGGTATTGGTGGAGGTCAGGACTTTTCCGATAAGCATCGGGAAAAGCCATAGACCGATATTCTGAATCCAGAATATAACGGCGTATGCGGAACCGATGATTTTGCTGTCAACGAGTTTCGGCACGGAGGGCCAGAGGGATGCGGGAACCAGAGAGAAGCTTGCGCCCAGGACAAGAATGGTGATATAGGCTACGATTACTCCTCCGATAGCATTTCCCTTGAACTGAGGCAGTATGAAGGCAAAAGTGAGATGACAGGCAATGAGCAGGAGAGAACCCAGAACGAGCATCGATGCAGCCTTACCCTTGAAGTCGACAAATTTTCCGAGAATCGGGGTGATGCCGACCGCCAGGAGAGGGAATACGGCGAATATGGCTCCGGCACTCTGCTTCATGTATCCCATCCAGCAATAGATAACGAGCGACACTACAGAAACCGCGAAGAGCAGGAACTTCATCGCTTTTTGTTTTGCAAAGTTACCGGCAAAAGCAGTTGCTGCGACAACCAGCATAATGACATACTGGATATAGGTCACTGAGTCATTGTTCCAGAAAGAATCGGGAGCCAACGGAGAGAATTCGATGTTACACTGAAGCATGTTTACGGCATACTTCTGGAAGGGGAAGATTGCGGAGTAATAGAGGACGCAAAGGAGGGCGACAAGCCAGAATCCGAGACTTGAGAGAATTTTGCCCAGGTCGGAGATTTTGAAGGGGTCATCCTTTTCTTCAGCCTCACCGGTCTCTGCATCAAGTTTCTTGTCCATGAAGAAATAGACAATGAACATTATGAGGGCGATCATGAGGAGAACGACACCAAAGGCAACCGAGCGGCTGACGTTGACGGTTCCTCCCATTTCAGCGAACATCGGGGAGAATATCATACAGGTAGCGACGCCAAGACGGGCAAGAGCCATTTCGGAACCCATAGCGAGAGCCATTTCGCGTCCTTTGAACCATTTGACTATGCCACGGCTGACGGTAATTCCCGCCATCTCGACACCACAACCGAAAATCATGAATCCGACAGCGGAAAGCTTGGCGGAGGCGGGCATCCCTTCATAGAAGGGGGAGACGCCGAGCTGATCAAAGATGGGGATATAGTTAAGATGGTTGGTAAACCATACGTCAAGCGAGCTGCCGATAAATGCGTCAGTCAGCGCATACCAGTTGATGACAGCTCCGACAAGCATTACGGCGCCGGATAGAATCGCCGTGAATCGGACCCCCATTTTGTCGAGGATGATACCGGCGAAAATGAGGAAGAAAATAAATACATTAAGGAATGTCTCGGAACCCTGCATTGTTCCGAAAGCTGTGGAGTCCCAACCGCGTGTTGACTGCAGAAGGTCTTTGATTGGTGAGAGGACGTCCATGAAGACGTATGAGCAGAACATCGCGAAGGCCAGGAGGCCGAGTGCGAGCCAGCGTGCCCAGGCTTTGTCGCGCAGCGATTCGGTAGGCGCTGTGGCTTTTAAGGCGGGATTGCTTGTCGTTGCCATAAACTATGATAGGTTAGTGAAGTCAAAGCGACTTCTGTTTGTGAATATTTGCCAACAAATTTAACAAATTCCCGCGACACCCTCAAACATTACGGGAATAAATGTAAGCTCCCGTACCACAAGAAATGTTAGCCGCCCGACTGTTAACATTTCTTGTGGTACGGGGACTTAGCAGTAGTGTGAGACGTTCTCTATGGATTCCACATGGAGTTTTTCAGCCCAAAACAGCCACTTATCACATTCAAGAAGATTGAGGCTAATAGCCAATATTCCAATTAATTGTCCTTAACAATTCCAGGGTTAGACCTCTTTTATTCCGACCACGTTCTTATTAATTTTGTACCGCATTTGAGTCTCGGTCAGAGGGACACACGGTTCGATTTTCTTTCAACGTCGTTCAAGATGGTTCAATAAG
>JAAVDN010000031.1 GCA_014801785.1 Bacteroides sp.
ACCATCGGAATAATCCCGCCATCCGTCGTAACACACGATGCTTCCAGTTGAAGGAGATTCAAACCCGTTGAGCCAATCCTCGCTTTTATAGTAGGTTTCGTTCATCTTCCACCTCCTTTCCCGCACCGGCAGTCGGGGTCGTGGACGATGGATGCTCCGCCGTAGCCAGCATCGTAGAGACGTATACGGCCTTTCTCATAGAACCGATAGCACACGTATGTGTGGCCGTGGAAATGCAGTATCTCCATCTGCTGGCCGTCAGAGGGTATCTCGTTACCCTCGCGGTTGCTATACTTGAAACCGCAGAATATCATCACTGCGGCGAATGCCACGAGGGCGAGGTTTAGTTTATTTTTCATTCTTCATTATTTTTAGTTTTTCAATATCTCTTTCAAGTTCAGTCATGGCTTTTTTCACATGACTTTTGGCGGTGCGGATTTCCCATGAAGGGAATCGTGTTTCTAAAAGGGTACCCAACACCAAGTCGATGCCTTGCAGAAAGTTGTGGCATTTCTCTGTCTTATCTATGCGCTCTTGAAATGTCATATCTTTTCATTCTTCAATCGGTGTTATGATTATCTTTACTCGTTTTGGTTCGGAATCCCAAGTGACTTTGGGGTACATCTCGGATGGCAGATGCAGCCCGTTTGCACCTCTCCACATTTGTACGCTACTTATTCTCTCCGGCCTATCGTTATCGGGGAACGGTTCGTCCTTTAGATATAGATGAAGAATCGAATCTTTTACATCTCCATCATACCCGTCACGGCAGACCCAGCCCTCAATCGTCACTTCCTTTAATTCTCCGGGAAGAAATTCAAGTACAGTTTCTTTATAGATTGTACCCTCATCATCCGCATAGTATCGCATGAACGGGATGGAATCTTTGACAAGGATTGCATTGACTTCAACTACATCAAAGTATGCACCTGTTGTTCCTCTAAGTTTTGCTTTCATATCTCTCAGTCTTTAAGTTCTATAGCCTCGTCCTTCCATGACAACTCCCTGCCTATAAGTTTGGCTATTGAACCGGGAGGAAGCCCAATCGCGAAACGATCTCTTGTTCCATAGTAACTAAAAGCCCAATATCGGTCATCACATCTATAAGGTTTATTTCTAAAAATCAACTCTTGTCCATCAGGGTCAACACATACATAAGCCATATTAGTCCTCCTTTATCACATATCCGAACGGCACAACTCCGTTTACGATAGACTCCATATGTTTACGAACCTCAGGATGTATGGAGGAATGACCATATATCCGTTCACCTTCATCGGCCTCGGCAAGTCTTTTCCTGGCTTTCTTCTTCAATTCCTCAAAGATTCCGCGAGATATGGTCTTTTCAAACCTTTCCTCATACTGAGGATAAAGCATATTCTCCCAATCTACGATTGATAGACCGCAATCGCCTACACTTATGAATTGCTTTATCATTTCCCAACCGATGAATCCTGCTTGAAAACCTGTAATACCCCCCCCTTGCTCGCTAATATTCATTACGTGCTGTGCGGCAAGCATAGCGGCACATTGAGCATAGACCACCGTACCGTAGTCAAGCGGTGTGTTGCTTATGAAGTTGATAAACTCAGCAAGTTCCTCGGCGGTGTTTACACTGCTGGCGATTTCGTAGGCTTACTCTCTGAACTCTTGTTCAGTCGTTGCTTTGATTTTTAGTTCTTTCATATCAGTCTTTGTTTTGTTTGATGATTTTTTGCTCCAGACACCACATGAGCAACTGATTGAGCGCGTCTATGAGTTCGGGAGATTCTGTTGCTCCCATAAAGAGATATGCTTCAACTTCATAATCCCAAAGCGTATAACAAGCTTCATATCCTTGCTCTGATGCTTCTATGTTCAGATGATAATCGTTTATTTCTTTCGGCAGAATACTCAGAATGTCGGCAAGGGTGAATATCGGAGTTTCCTCCTTGCTTGATTGGTCGTAATCAGAGTCTATCGGAACTATCTTGCACTCAACGTTCTCAACTTCATCAAAAATATTGCAAAGTAGTTTGCCACAACCTTTCCAGACTTCCCAAGATGGGATGGGTTCGCTGGTATCACCTTCGGCAAAGTATAGCATACACATACTCGCCATCTTCGGGTCAACGCCCAATTTTATCAATCGGGCGGACTCTTCTACGGTTAGTCTTGTTTTCATTTCTTATTCTTAAAATGATTAATTGTCGTTACAATAATACCACTTATTATGAAAGCTAATGGAGCTGCAATAATAAGAATAAATAAAGGATAAAAGTCTGATAACATTATTTTTCCTCCTCAAACATTTCTTTGCCGAAAAGTTGTTCCAACATGATTCTCTCACCAAAGCAAGAGCCATAGTCATACCAATCGTCATGACCTTCGGGACCAAAGAAACCTTCCCATTTTTCTTCGGCTTCTTTTACTCTAATATACTCAGCTTTTATCGCCTCTCTGCTCCTCCGCCAGCTTGGCGGGATTGATTATCGGGGTGGTCATTTGACTCTAATCATTAATACGTTGTCTTTATAGAAGCCATAGTTCGTTTCAAGTACATCAGGCTCTGCCTCAAAAATCATATAGATTCCGAGAGTCCCTATTTGGCACTTTTGATGTTCTACCACAACCTCCATATCCTGCGGATATTTGGAGAGTTCTTCAATCAGTTGCTTTACTGTCATTCCTTATTTTGTTATCGGTTCAACATTGCTGATTTTCCATAGAGTTGTGTAGGAATTGGCATTACCACGATATACGCGCACTTCTACGAGGTCAGGAGACGCAAAGCACTTCACAGTTCCTCTATTGCGAGAGATTTTGTTTCGCACCTCCATCATAGGTCTTAGGTCTTCTACTTTCATTGTCTTTCGGTTTTAGGGGTGAAGTCGGGGCAATGGTATCCGTGAAATAGTCGGCAAGGATATACCCAATATGTGCCGTCAACTTCTGCTTTATGCTTGTTCCTGTCACACAAAGTGCCGTCTGCATCATAATGCTTGCACTCTCGCGGGTCTTGTGCGATGTCATTCTTCATATTCATCATCAATATCTATTGGGTTATAGGGCATTGCATTGAATCCGATAGTTCTATTTGATTCTCCTTTAGTATAGTCGTGCCTATGATATAAAGGAATACCAAATAGCCATATCCGTTTGTGCCAATGCTCGCCATTATCATTAATAGAGATTCTTACTATTGCCATAAGTTATCTTTTTTATGATTAATAAGTTCCGGAGTATCATAAATATTACCTTTCACTTCTATCTGCGAGGACAAATTCATATATTATAATCTCTACTCACGAAGTTTCCACAGAGGTTCTCGCGTGGAATATCAAAGTAATCAAGAAATGAATCCTTGAGATAAACCCTGAAATATCCAGGATCTCGTGTCAAGAGCCATCTGCAAAATAGAGTTAGATGAGACCTATTATAAAAATCTTTATCCTTTCCGGAAATCAGTCCAATCATGTAAAGGTCGCAAAAATCACGGGTCGCTGCCATCATATTCCGAGACATAGCCGGAGTAAGTATCGGTTCGATGCTTGCAAAGGTTCTAAAACCTAAATCGTGAAGTTCTCGCATGGCATCTATTCGCTCATCCGTAAGAGAAGCTCCAGGTTCTTTTTCATCAAAACCGGTTAGAGTAAAGCCGAAAGCTACCAGGTGTCGCTTGGTTTTCCATAATGGAACTTCCTCTATGTATAACCTAAAGTCTGAATCAAGCCAGTCTGCGCGTTTAGTTAGAATCTTAACCGGAATATCATATTCCAGCGCTATCTCAGTGGCACAGATCGTTAGATATAATGTTTCGACGAGCATTGGATCTGTGGTAAAGCTAAATAACAGCCCTGCATCCTTGAGTGCATCTTTATTACGCTTTAATTCTCTGAGAAATACTAAAAGGGCGTGATGTTCATCCTTAAAATATTTCTTCAGTTTGGGTGCGTTACTCCAATTACATCTCATGACTCCTCGCTTGCAGTAGCAATACTCGCAGTCATTTGAGCACCCGGTAAAAAAGTTACAGGCCCAGGGAGAATATTCAGCAGCTTTACCTGTTGGCTGATAGATAGCTTTACCCCTAAATATATTGGTTGCCATAATTAATATTTAGCTTCTTTTCTCGAATTTAAGCTCATCATCGCTATAGTATATAGTGTTCGTGCTGACAACACGGTGAATAGCTCTATCCGAAAGCTTACACTCGATTACAGAATAAGACATACAGTAGGCGTTGCCGTATGCTTCGACCGTGGCGTTGTCGTATGCTTTAACCGTGGCGTTGTCGTATGCTTTAACCGTGGCGTTGCCGCATGCTTCGACCGTGGCGTTGCCGTATGCTTCGACCGTGGCGTTGCCGTATGCTTCGACCGTGGCGTTGCCGTATGCTTTAACCGTGGCGTTGCCGTATGCTTTAACCGTGGCGTTGCCGCATGCTTTAACCGTGGCGTTGCCGCATAACAGAAATCCGTGGGTTACATCAATATTGGCGAAGATATCATACTCCGCGAACTCATCACGATATTGCAGAATAAGCTCGGTGTCAATGGTGCCACTGCTGCAACACCAGTTAAAATTATCCTTGATAACTTGCATCAGCTCGGGTAGAGTCTCGGATTTGTAGGCCCGTGCGTATTCAGGAGTACAAGCTTTAGCTTGCTTAGCGCGTTCGATAATAATCTTCTTTATCGCTAAAAAATTGTCGGTTTTCATTTTTTTCTGTTTCTTTTGGTTATCAGTTATAGACTCGGATAACAGATTGGAGTCCTTATCTCCCCCCCCCCCCCGCAGTATCATAAATTCTTTCCAAGCGCGTTGTGCCGTAACCTAGAAGAGTTTTAGCATACCTGTCCGCTCTGCTGAAAGAACTGAACCGGCGGCGAATGGTATTCGGATCGCATGGTCTTCCGGTATAGACATCCCAATAAAATCCGGAAGGCGTAACAACATAATCGATGTAGCACATAATCCTGCGGCCCGCTTTATAGCGATAGCGTTCAATCAACCAAGGTTGCTTGTATGGATAAGAAAAATCTGTTATCTTTGCATCGTCATTTATAAACTTATTCATTACATCTCATTTGTGGAGGGGCACTCATACCTGCCCCTCCTGTTTTTTTATTCGTAGATACTCTTCCTGTCTTCCCAATCCATAGGCTGCACTCCGTTCTCACACATCCGTTCCATGAAAACCTTAACCTCACGAAGCGTCTTGCGATAAAACTCTTCCTCTTCTTCAGAGATCCTGAGTCCAAGTCCTATAAACAGCGACTGGGAGTCGTTATCGATTTCATTCATAATATATCTTGAAACTTCCGGGACGAAACTGATTGTAGCGGGTTGCTATATCATGTTCGATACAACATCCGAGAGATCCTTCCCATCCTGTACAGAACAGCACAGCGTCACATCGCATCAGAACCCGTATGTCGTAACAGAGATAATCCTCGTATGTCGGATTCTTTCCGGCATATACATCGAAGGGATTAATCGGCTCCCAACCCTCGCGGGACAACTTATGAGCCATTGCTTCAGCTTTCTGTCTCGCACTCTCCAGCTGTCCTGTGATAGGGAGTGAAATATATATCTTACCTTTTCTCATCATTGATACGGTTTTAATTCTCATAATCCCGGATTCTTGTTGTCTTAAGCTTACCGATAGCTCCCGCAAGCTCATTACCCATCTTATGCAGACGATTAATCAGCTTTCCCTCCGGATCTCTCAGATCGCCGAGATAATGAGGAAGTGATATTCTCAGCAGATTTAGCTCCTGGGGTAGTCGTGTCCAACACCCCCGCCGAATCCATTCCTTGTTGACAACCTGCTCTGAATAGCGCAAAAAACCTTCTGATACTACTATTGCCTGAGCAGCCGCAACAGCAAGATCTCTCCAGTCTCCCTCAAGCTCAGAGTCAGCCTGAGTGATGAGCTTTCCTATCGCGGAGAGGTGATACTTCATCGTCCCCTTGACGGCCTCTTCGACACGCATCCCGTAATCCTGTTCCTGCTGTACCAGAGCGCAACAGGTCTTCACCTGCTCCCCTTTCCCGTGCATATCCCCGACGAACGCCAGTATTTTCTTCATCCTTTTCTGACGAAACTGGTCGCGAAGTTGCCGGATAACCCTACTCAACCCTTTCAGCTCATCAACCCTAAGCATCGTTCCTAAATCAAGTACCGTATCTACATAGTCCCACACCAGCGACGCTAAAACAGCCGGCAGATAGACAAACCGAAAGAACTCTTCATCGGAGAACTCTCTCTCCACTTCAGCTGCGGACCTCGTTCGATACAGACTCCTGTCTGCTGTCCGGCCGGCTACGGTAAGACCGGAAGTCAACCCGGACTGCAACCCCGCGGATAGTGACACAACCCCCTCATTCATAGCCCGAAACGTTTGGAGACCCATATCCGGCGTGAAGTAATAAGTATCAGTAACGCCGCGCTCTTCTGAGCGATAAAACGTCCAATACTCAGATTCGGAGCTTCGTCAAGAAGCAGTAGACAGCCGATTATGATAGCTATCACCACTATTACCTTTATCACAGCATCGGTGCGCGCCCCTAACAATTTCATTCCCTCCGGAATCAGCAACCGACTATTATATCTCTTAATCATATATTTCTCATTTATTGATATTTGATGTTATTATTACTTAATCCGAACATAACAGTTCGACCTGCGCCAGAAAAGGATCTTCAAGACGTTCCTCAAGTTCGGACAATATCTCATGAGGCAGTTCATACCATTCCTCCGAGACTTCATCAAGATATTCTCCCCTGTGGATCATGGGGGCCGAGGTCTCAAGATTACTCACTACCATTTCAGCAGGTGCCTCCCTGGTCTCCGGATACTTATGGATTCGGCAATCAACCTTCCATTCAACCTCAAGTATCATCGTCTCCGACTCATACATCATGTCCTGTATCCCGCCGTCAATCTCTATCGATTCCTCAAGCTGGGAGACAATATCATCATAATTCATATCGAAGATATCTCTGATAAGCTGATTTTCAGTCATGACGGCCTCCTTCCTGTCAAACCCCGGTAAGAGGCATTGCGAAACACAATTATCTGCATCATCTCCCGAAAACGGTCTACCATCCGTTGCCCGTAACGTTCACGCAACTGAGGATTCTTCTCGCTGTTGACAAGATTCGTCGTCACAATAGTCAGCCGACGGGCGCGATAGCGCTCCAACAGCAGATCCTTGACCGGAGTGAGAACCATTCCGTAATTGAGTATCTCCGCCGGTTCCTCCCCCAGGTCGTCAATGGCCAGCAACGGCGTCTGACACATCGTTCGATATATCGTCTCCGAATCTTTCTGCGATCCGAGGCGGGATATTTTCCGTGCATCCGCTATCATAAACTCATACCGTTCATCACGATTCGGACTGGCATAAAGATAATTAACCAGATGACAGATAGCCAGCATCAACGTTGTCTTCCCGTTGCCGTATAACCCCTGCAACATCAATCCGAATTTTCCATTGCCATTAGCAAGCCATTCGGCAGCCTGACGGAGATGACTGAACGTCTCCTCGTCATTTATCGGCTTAGCATCCCGCAACATGACCTCAGCCTGATAGGCCGACCATAAAGCCTCCGTCAATTCTTCAACCGGCATAGAGACATTAAACCTCCCCTGTGAAATCCTCCGGCCCAAGAGCGTCTGAATCAACTCCGCGCCGTTTCGAGTATCTATCTTCCTGTATGGCTCCATTGTTTCTGTTTCTGATTTTTATTCTCGACTGATTAAGCAGATGCAGACGCGCTTCTTTCTCAGTTGCATGACTCTGGCCTGACAGACGCCATTCTGTCAGAATCTCGTCTGCAATTCGCCGGAAATCATCCGGCGAAAGCTTATTGTGCATGCAGAAGGCCTCTACCGCAACCCTGTCGGCGAAAAAATTTCTGATAAAAGATTCGTCAGTATTGAAATCAGCATCAGCAGCCCCACCATCCACGCGCACGCGCGTTGTTGTCGAAGACAACTCATTATCATTTACATTATCATTATAATTATGAGTTGGATTTGTTGACACTTGTTCCTTTTGTTGACATGTGTTGATTTTGTTGACATCTGTTGGTTTTGTCAACACATGTTGATTTTGTTCAACACCTTCAACATTTGTTGGATTTGCTGACATTTGCTGACTCCTAACCTCGGCGCTTCTCTTTCCGGCGCTTCGGCGCTTCTCGACCGTTGTCTCGTAACGCTCCCGGTTATAATCCATCTCTTTCTTGATAAAGGAAAATGCCATCTTTGCCAACGGTTTCAGATTCGGCAGTGTCCCCGAAGCAGCATACCTCATTATGGCTTCGTACACCTCGAACCTGACCTCCGCAGGGTATTCCGATAGAACGGCATACCAATCGAGATTGAAAATGAATGTATTGTTGTTGCTCATATCTAAACTCCTTTCTCTTTATTTATCCTTTCAAGTCTGGGAAGAGTCTGATGCTTCAGGAGACGCACTGCGTTCTTTAGTCGCAGGTTCCGTTCCAGCGCATCCTTATTCAGATTATCAAGCAACAGGGGAAGATACCGGCAGAGTTCCGAGACCATGTTGTTCGGAAGACTTCTCATCTTATCAGAATATCTCCTCGATCTCGAACTCTATACGCGGACGATTTCGGTCAATCAGCTTGCGCGCATGAATCTCTGCGCATAACCTGTCATTTTTTATCGACCCGCTCGCCTGAAGACAGTCAAGAACTATCTTCAGTGCGTTGTCGAGATCCGGTCTGTCTGATGTGTTGTAGACATCAACCTTAAGCCTGAATCTCCTGCTGATCATCATTCCGCGGAGAGAACATTGCATGAAAAAGTTTTCCTCATACTTCTTGGTTGCCTTTGTCTTGCCAAGTCTGTAATGCTCCCCGACGATAATGACCTTATAGGTATTGCTCTTGCTCGGAGGCTGCCCCTCTATGACCTGACGGTCATATTTCTTTATGCTATCCATATTTTATTGAATTTAGAATGGTAAATCATCGCCGGCCGGAGGAATCGCCGGATGAGAAACGGGAGATGTCATCTGCGGCTGCCCGAAAGAGGACTGGCCGAACGGTGCGCCTGCCGGAGCCTGTGGAGCGGGTCCCGGGAAAGGTGATGTCATCTGCGGCTGACCAAAGGAAGTTGATGCCGACACACCCGGATTCTGAACCTTGTCAACCCTTATCGGCCTGACGTCTGTCATATACATCTTCACGCCATCTTTCTCCCATGAGCGCCCCCCGATATCGAACGTCACGCAGACTGTGTCTCCTGTCGAGAATCCATCAATCGACTGACAGCGCTCTCCAAAGAAGGTAAACCGCGGCGTGTTGCCCTGATCTTCCTCCGGTTGACCCGTATAAGGGTCATATTTCATCGTAGTGATGACCAAATCCCGTTTCTGATATATCTTGCCGTTCTTCGAGGTCAGCGACTCCGTCTGACCGACAAGAAGTATCCTCCCCGTAATCTTATATGCCATCTCAGTTCTCTGTTTTATTTTCCGTGTTGAATAATAAATCCTTTACTCGCTGACGATCCACCGCCACCCCGGACCATCCATCGGGATTTGTACCTCCGAAGATTTTTTTGTCCTGGATAAGCCCCATCTTGCGACGGGCCTCAAGCCAGCAGATGAAACTTTCTGTGTGTGCGAGCAGCTTGTCGGTTGACTGACGGTGATCATAGCTGTATGTCTCCTGAAAGATAGCCTTAGCCCTAAGAGGACCTGTCTTCGCTTTGGACCATTCGATGATATAGTAGGTGAAGCTCTCTATCTCCGTAGTCAGACCCGATTCTATGGCGCACCACGGATAAACATGCCTCTGCCACCCCTTCTC
Source organism: Bacteroides sp. (assembly GCA_014801785.1). Lineage (GTDB taxonomy): Bacteria > Bacteroidota > Bacteroidia > Bacteroidales > Muribaculaceae > Lepagella. Next base: position 9,832 of record JAAVDN010000031.1, read on the forward strand.
GAACTTCGGCCATTTATAATTGCCCGTCGTCTTGATGTCATACATCAGGTTGCCGACCCACTCGTCGATATATCCGTAGAACTCGACCGTGCCGTAAGCCGTCTCCATCGTGGCCGATACCAGATATTGAGGAAGTGACCCCTTGAAGACTCTGGCCGTATTCCGACACAACTCAACATCGAATGTGAAGTTGTAACCGGCATATTCGGCGCGGATGACAGTCTCTTCGACCGTGGGACCCGGTACCGACATAATCTTTATCTCCGGATTGTTCGATCCGCGGTTCTCGATAAGACAATCTACAACCTCGTTGAATGCTGTTCCGATAGCTGCCGCCTCCCCGGTCGGCCCCTTCGCCCTGTTGACGGCGTCTATCAGCTCGCATTCGAGATTCAGATAGACCTCATCGGGCGTCAAGGCCTGGTTCCAGGGCTCCTCGGCTATCTGTTCGTAGTCGAGGAGGTTCTGATAAGCAATCAGCAATGACGGGTAAATCTTGTAATCAATCTTGGGTACCGCCATCGATATATTTTTTCGTTGCCTTGTCAAACGTCAGCCCGAGCTCGCGTGCCTTATCGGCTATCATGCGCCCGGCAATAGCCTTCGAGTTGTAGATATGCTTAAGACCCTGAACCCAGTCCACAACCCTGTTGGCATCCTCCGCCGTCCCGATATCGGCAATATTAGCCTCCATCAGCCCTTTCAATTCTTCGAGACGCCTGTTGTTCTCTATATTCTCGCTGACACGGCGCCGATAGGCTTCAATGACATCCCCGAAGAAACGGTTGTCGCCGATAATCTCCTTCCTGTCGTTGATAAGAACCGGAATCGTTATGACGCCCGGCATGTCGCAGGTGTTCTTTGCGTAATACTTATCGGTCGGAGTGAAACTTATCGTCCGCTCGTTACCGTTCATCTGTATATAGCCGACAAGGTCCAACTCTCGCATCAGATCATTGGTTGATGAACCTCCGACCTCCGGACGGATAACCGTCTCATTGCCGCGGGTCTCTTCCCTGTCGTGGCCGACAAAGATGACATTCTTCCCAAGCATGGTTATCCCCTTGATGAAATCAATGAACATCTGTTTACGCTTCCCATACCCCTTCAGGCTCAGACTCCCGTCGGCGTTCAGTTCGATACGACGCCCCGTCGCGCTGCGCTTTATATAATCCTCCATGAAGGCGAGCATCTTGCCGACAGTGTCTATGATGACCGATTCTATTTCCGGAGTAGTCCGGACCTCGTTCATCGCCGTCAATATCTCCTCCCAGCATTTGACCTGGAGAGTCGGTATCTGATGAGCGCCATTGATGCGCATGACTCCGCCGTCCGTGTCTATCATGACGGCATTGGGCGCCGAACAGGCGAGAGTAGATTTGCCGGAACCCGGAGAACCGTAGATCATCGCGACTATCCCCGGCTTGGCCTCAAGCTCGGATGGTTTTCTGAATATGCTCATAGTCGTGACCTCCTGTTAGATTTTCTGTGAAATCTTCGCCATGTTCTCTATCATGATCAGCGCGGTGCGGTAAAGCTCACGCTGCTCAATCTCTGCGAGCCATAGCTTTCTGTATTTATCCCCTTCCTTCTGTGCGTTGGCCAGCTGAGACTCCAGCTCGGCAACTCTCACCTCCAGAGCCTCTATGGCGACCTCCGGATTCGGTGTCTTTATCTGTTCTGTCTGTGTCATAATCTCTGTTTGTTTTGGCGGTTATGTTTCGCTTGGTGAAGGATGCAGGTGTCACGCCGCATCCTCCTTGTGCCGCCCTGTCCTCCCGGATGGGACGGCCAACCTACTAAATTAGCAAATGAAAGACTCATAAAAACCGGACCGCAGACCCTCACGGGCTTACGCCCCGCAGACGGAGATAAGGGATGGCACTTAATCCCACTGGAGGCATCCCCGTCTGAATGAAATCCAAACGATAGTTAACACAAATCTATGCAATTGACCATAGCAAAAAAAGTAGAAGTAGTTATAATCAACCTAATCTCGTAACCTTAACACTCTTAACTCTTTATACTCTTATGGCCATATATCTGATGACATCGCCGGCGTCACAGAACCATTTGCCGTTCTGTCTGTTCGTCGGCTTCTCGACTTCTATACGCCCCTCGGTAATCAGCTTCAGAAGACGCGCCCTGCCCCCTACAAGACGCGCGGCCACACTCTTCGAGAAGACAACCTTATGCTGCTTCAATATCATCGACATATCCAGCGTCACCGGATCATCGTGCTGTATCGTCACTACCCTCATAACTTCGTGCCTCCTTTTTCAGGCTCCTCGGTCTGAGTCTGTACGACACCCGGAACCAGCGTGACGCTTATCGAAAGATCTAACTTGCTTTGATTGACCTCATAACTATATCCATCCCCACGCGGTTTTTCCTTCTTTACATTGTAGACAATCCTGCGTGCGGAGTCCCACTCTTTCAGCGAGTCACACCGGACAATAAGCGTCTGACCCGGTAACATGGCTCTTATTTGGGCTCTTGATAATCTCATTATATTCTCAACTTTCGTTTTCAATACTTGAATAATTGAGGGCAATCGGCTAACTTTGCAATTGGTGATTGTGAATGTCGGCCCAGCTGAGCCGACCACCCTCTGCCATTCCCGGAAAATAGGCTTTCTGTGAATGACGATGCAAAGATAGAGCAATGCACCGAAATATCCAAAATTTTGGCGAATAAATTCGGTGCATATCTGTTATTTAAAATTAGTCTAAATAATAAAAGATGAAAGAGTCTGTAAAAGAAAGGCTTAGTCGCTTTATTAAGTTAAAGGGCCTTAATAAGAAAAAATTCGAGGAAATTACTGGTCTAAGCAACGGCTACATCGGTAGCATTCGCAAAAGCATAGGGTCAGATTCATTGATTAAAATGATGAATGCGTTTCCTGATCTCAATCGCGACTGGCTTCTATATGGAGAAGGAGAGATGCTGAACGTCTGCTCTATGGCTGAAAATAAAGCAAATAAAGATAGGAGAATAAAAAGAGCGATAAGTTGGCTCATTAGTCAGGGAATCGTCAAGACACAAACAGAAGTGGGAGACAAGTTAGGATATACCAACAAAAGCTCATTGTCTCAAATAGTCAATGCGGACAAACCATCGCAAGAGTTTATAAACAAGTTTACTAAAATTGCTCCTATGATAAACAAAGCTTGGCTGCTGACGGGTGAAGGCGAGATGCTGACCGACGGCGCCTTATCGACGCCGGAGATTGACGACTTAGAAAGAAATAAAGAGATGGATAAAGAACGGCTCATCCCGTTTTATGATGTGGAAACAACGGGTGGGTATAACGGGACGGTGTCGGCATCCGATGAGGGAGACCTGGTCGGGTATATTCAACCGGGGGGATGGTTCGACGCACGCGAAACGGCGGCTATCCGACATGTGGGCGACTCTATGGTCGAATATCCAAGCGGTTGTATTCTTGCTGTCAGAAGGGTTCTCGAAAGACATCTTCTCGTCCCGGGACGAAATTATGTCATCGAAACATCGGAATACCGGATTACCAAAAGACTCCAGAAAATTAATCGAAACGACCAAACACTCCTGCTTTATTCAACCAATACCGACAAATACGAGGACGGCTCTCTAATCCATGCTCCCTTTGAAGTAGCCCTCTCCGACATAATAAATATATATACTGTATTGGGATATATCGTAAACCAATCCGGCGAAATGCGGCTCATAAAATCCCGCTGACTCCAACGACCCATAATTCGTTATGATGGAAAAGGATATATATTTAAATAGACTCACACAAGCTGTTGAGTATTTGAAAGATAAAGGACAGATACACAAACAGCAGGATATAGCTGACGCAATAGGAATGGCAAAAACTCACCTGTCTGTAGCTCTTAAAGGAGGGAAATATCTCACCGACGGCTTTCTCCGTAGATTCGCTGCGGCCTACTCCGACTATATAAATGAGGAATGGCTGTTGACCGGTGAGGGTGTGATGGAGAAACCTGACTCATCCCAGCATCCGCACATCGAAGCGCAGGCCTCCGCCGGATTTATGGATGGTATCTCAGAAGGCGAATGGAATAATAAGTTTCATGATCTCGATTCTTTTATGCGAAACCAATACTATGATTTCACTATCAGAATCAATGGAGATTCGATGGAACCGAATTTCCTCGACGATGACATAGTGATGTGCCGGATTATCAACGATCGCCTTAATCCGCCTATCGGTAAGGTCTGTGTCATTGACTCGAAGGAGGGCGCGCTACTAAAGGAGATTGCCGGTGAAACTGATGGCGCCATCATCCTCCATAGCTTCACCCCTAAATATAAGGACTACTCCATTCCCGCCGAAGACGTACTTCAGATTGCCGAAGTAATCGGACTGCTAAGACCTAAAATATAACCCCATATCAGCACCCCCATCACCATATAATATATACCGTCAAATAATAATATACAGTCAACAATGCACTATAATAATATCCAATCAACAATACATCCCCTAAATAATATACAACAAAATAGTATTATTAATAATTATTCAAGTGACAACAGTCGCAGACCAACATTCAAAGAACCATCACCCATGACAGAACACAAAATACATTCATAGCAAGTGTTATACACAAGCAATATTAATAAAATCAAAAATCATCTAAATCATTAACCCTTAGAATCTTACCAACGTGTCATTCCCATTCGTAACGAAAAGGTCGTGGGTTCGAGTCCCACTCGCGGCTCCCAAGCACAAGTAGAAGAGAATCAGGCACTTAGCCCGTCTTTCTCTTCTACTTTCTTTTTATCCCTACGCAACACATACCGACGAAACGCCGCATCGCGACAGAAAACGTCCCCATGTAGTGGCGCAATAAATTGCGCCACTACCCGGCTCCCCTCCCGTATCCTAAAACTCAAATAACTTGCTGACCTTTTTCAGCAAGTTATGGACTTCTCTTTAAGGTTTTGAGAGAAAAGACGCTATTTCTTCTTTTTAGGGAATGGTAATTCTTCCCAAAGAATAGAAATGATCTTACGAACTCTATGTTGCTCAGAGAAGTCAATGATATAACATTCCTTTGCGCCAGCATAGGGATAACCCGTTTCCGAACCAGTCATAAGATTTTCTATGCACTTTAACTTTTTTATATAAGCGCAGTTATCACAAGCTGTGATAACACATTTGTCATTTACATATATGACATAATCGCCCATCATCTTTCGGTAACGGACTTCCCCCAGTGGAGCGAGAATTTCACAGATATAATCAATATATTCAATGCTACAAGCCATCCTGCAAAGTTACGAATAATCCACAAAGCATCAAAGAGACACCTCAAAGTCAATGACTTTGAAGCAACATCAGTTTGAATAAATAGTCTGCTAAATTTAAACATATACGCGGGCGCAATAAATTGCGCCCATGATAATAAAGCACTCCCAGTCGAACGGGCGCAATAAATTGCGCCCCCGAAATAAGCGAACCGACAAACGATGAAACAGGAGGAGGCGTGTGGATGCGCCTCCTCCTGTTTTAGTTATATAGGTTTTATGGTTATGTCGTTAAGCAGCTGTTTACTTGTCGGTGAAGATGACAATACGGTTCCAGTTGTTGGTGTCGTAGGGCTGGACGGAAGAGCCGTCGAACTTGACGTTGAGACGGTCAGCGGAGATACCGTATTTCTTCGTCAGCATATCGGCTACGGCCTGGGCGCGCTTCTTCGAGAGACTCATGTTGTAGTCGGCGGTGCCGGTGTCCTTGTCAGCGTAACCGACAACGGTGATCTTCTGGGTCGGATTATCCTTAAGCCACTGCGCCATGTTGTAGACATTCACTTCCTCTTCAGGAGAAATGATAGCGGAGTTGATCTTGAAGCGTACGGTCGAGAGAAGAGCTGCGTCGGGACAATCGGTCTGCACGGTAGTCTTGGTCGGAACGGCCTGGGCGGCTGCCTGAGCGGCTGCGAGAGCCTGCGAAGTGGCGAGGAGTTCGCCGCGAAGGTCGTTGACCTGGTTGTTCAGCGAAGCGATCTGGGATGCGGAAGCGCACTCGTTATATTCGCCCCACTGGCGTCCGCCGATATTGATATTGAAGCCGCCGAGAGCGGAGACATTGGCTTCTATCGACTTGCCGACAGCACAGGAGTTCCAGTTGTCGCCGTAGAAGGCGGCGCGGGCCTCGGCAAAGAAATCGACATACTTGCAAAGACGGAAGCGGAACTGGATACCGGCGCTGACAGGAAGTGTCCAGTTGCGGGTGCGCGGAGTGAAGAGCTCCTCTTTATATACGTTGGAGGCGGGAGCGTAGCCGTGGACGCCGTTGCCACGGATCTTCCATGTCAGATCGCCGCCGAGACCGACGAACGGGATGACACTGACCGGACGGTTGGGATTGACACCGGCAATCGAGTTACACATATCCCACATCAATTCAAAATTCAGATTGGCATGATAGGCCTTCGACCATCCGTTCTGACCTGCCTGTGCGGGATTGTCCCAATGAAGGGCACCTCCCAAGGCGTTCAGGCGCAGACCCAAATAGGGAGAGATCCAGCGGCCGACGCCGAAGTTATATTCAACAGTCATTTTGTGGCGGTCAACGGTGTGGAGGTCGGAACTGCCTGTTCCAATCCCCTGTTCGACGAAGGGCTGGTTGATACCTGCACCTAACTGAATGAACCAGTTATCGCGCCATGAGGAATAATAACGGTTGACATCATCGCAGTTGTATTCGGTTACAGAGACAGTCTCCGCTGCGAAAATGGTGTCCTGGGCAACTGCCGGAAGAGCGGTGGCGCCACTGAGAAGAGCGGCCAGAGTGAGAAGTCGAGATGCTTTCATAGTCGTGAGTGTTTTAAATTTAGTTAATATATGTTTTGAATCGTTTTCCAGAATCGATTTTATCACTCTAACGTTGCATCCCTGCGATGGTTGAAAGCGAAACAATTTTTTAACAATTTGTTATTATGAGGGGATTTGAGTAATTTCGCAATTGGAATGAACAGGCGAACCCTTTACCGGATCACGATTACAGACGAATCCCGTCTTGAGCGCCGGGGCTCCTGGCTGTGGCGCCCCTGGAAGCTCGCGCTTGCGGGAGCGGGGGTGGCGTTGCTGCTGATGGGGGCCGGAGCCTCGCTGGTATGGCTGACGCCGATGCGGCAGATGATGCCGGGATATATGCGCAAGGAGCAGCGGGCGGCCTATGAAATGGCGGCCCTGCGCCTTGACTCAATTGCCGAACGTCTGGAGGCGAACCGGCTATACATGGAGAATCTGCGGATGGTCCTCGATCCTGACCGTGAACCGGCGCGTATCGACACCACGCGTCAGGAGCTTCCGGCCCAGGATCTGGACTCGATGTTGCTTATGCCTTCGGAGAATGAAGAGCGGTTTGTAGCTTCAATCGGCAAGCGCGACCGTTTCAATTCGACTGTTCTGGCGCCGCTGGACGCCGAGGGGATGATTTTCCATTTTCCCGTGACTACGGGGGCTTTCTCCTCGCCCGAGGAGTCGCTGACGGCTTCGCTGCTTATGGCGGGGGAGGGTACGGTTTGCAGTGTGGCCGAAGGGAGGGTTGTCGGGGTTGCCCGCTCGACGCGCGAGCGTGGTTATATCATCTGGATTCAGCATTCCAACGGTTTCCTGAGCCGGTATTCGCGGCTTGGCTCTCCTTTGGTCGACCAGGGAACGCTGGTCGCCGGGGGCGAGGCCATCGCCCTTCCTGCCCGTTCGACCGGCACTGCCGCCCATCTCATTTCCATTCAGCTGTTTCACAACGGCGAACCTCTCGCTCCGGCGCGGTTCCTGCCGCAACCTGACTCCGGAGCTTTCAAAAACAACGCTTCATGACCAACATATCCCTTTTAGGCTCGACAGGGAGCATCGGCACCCAAACCCTCGACATCGTTTCGGAAAATCCGGATCGTTTCTCTATCGTCGCCCTGACGGCGGGACGCAACTGGCGTCTGCTGGCCGAACAGGCGCTGAAATTCCGTCCGCGTCTGGCTGTAATCGCCGACGAATCACTTCTGCCCTCTCTTCGCGAAGCGCTGGAGGGATCAGGCGTGGAGACGGCCGGGGGAAGCGAGATGGTCGCGGCCGCCGCCGCTCTGCCTCAGGCCGACATGACGGTCATCGCCCTTGTCGGATACTCGGGTCTGCTCCCGACTATCGAGGCCATACGCGCCGGTAAACGGATTGCTTTGGCCAACAAGGAGACGCTCGTCGTCGGCGGAGAACTGATTGCCCGTATGTTAGGAGGCTCCTGCCGCTCGATACTCCCTATAGACAGCGAACATTCGGCAATATTCCAATGTCTCGAAGGGGAGAGCGCCGACAGCGTCGAGAAGATTATACTGACAGCGAGCGGAGGTCCGTTCCGCACTTTCAGCGCCGCGCAACTCGAACATGTCACCGCCGCCGACGCCCTGCGCCATCCCAACTGGGATATGGGAGCGAAGGTGACTGTCGATTCGGCTTCGCTGATGAACAAGGGATTCGAGATGATGGAGGCCCGCTGGCTTTTCGATGTTGCCCCGGAGGATATCGAGGTTGCAGTCCATCCTCAGTCGATCGTTCATTCGATGGTGCAGTTCCGCGACGGGTCGGTGAAGGCCCAGTTAGGGGTGCCTGACATGCACCTTCCTATTGCCCACGCCCTATCCTATCCGGTCCGTCTCCCCTCTCCTCGCCCGCGTCTGACGTTGGAGCAATACGCATCGCTGACTTTCGAACGCCCCGACATGGAGCGTTTCCCTCTTCTGCGCCTGGCCTTCGAGGCCATCGCCGAGGGAGGCACCATGCCCTGCATACTGAACGCTGCCAACGAGATTGCTGTCGCCTCATTCCTGCGGGGGGAGCTACCGTTCGTCGCTATGCCGGAGCTGGCACGCCGGACGATGGAGAGTATCGGTCGTGAAGAGGTCGAGTCGCTCGACTCCCTGGTAGACGCCAACTCCCGCGCCCGTCGCAGGGCAGAGGAGATTCTCCCCGCCCTCCGCTCCCTTACATGATAATTCCGAATATCCACACAACATAACAAATGGAACATTTCCTCATCAAGGGCGCCCAGCTGGTGCTGGCGCTCATGATCTTGATAATCATTCACGAGTTCGGTCATTTCCTTTTCGCCCGTATCTTCGGAGTCCGGAATGAGAAATTCTATCTCTTCTTCAACCCGCGCTTCTCGCTCTTCAAATGGAAACCGGGGAAGCATATATCGGTGCTTAACAAGACAAAATTCCTTTCTGACGAGGGTAAGGAAGAGTATGAGGCCGATATGCGTTTCGAAAAAGCGGTCTCAGCCTACTACGAGGCGGAACAAAATTATTCCAAACTTAAGGAGCATTCCGAAAAGGTAGCGGCCAAGGAGAAGCTCGACCGGTTGAAGGAGGAGTATAACAAAGAGTTTCGCCTGGCTATCGACCGGCAGAGGGCTGAATATGATAAGGAGAAGGGGGAATCATGGTGGCGCCGTATGTGGAGCCACACTCTCTACGGCATCGGCTGGCTTCCTTTGGGAGGCTACTGTAAAATCGCTGGTATGATCGACGAGTCGATGGATACCGAACAGCTCAAGCAGCCGGCACAACCCTGGGAGTTCCGCTCCAAGCCCGCGTGGCAACGTCTGCTGATCATGATTGCCGGAGTGCTTTTCAATTTCCTTCTGGCTATTCTCATATATGCAGGAATAGTGTATGCGACGGGAGAGAAATATATTCCGCTCGATAAGGCGGAGATGGGTATGGTCTACAGCGGGGAGGCGCGCAAGGCCGGGTTCCGCAACGGCGACCGTATCCTCCTCATCGACGGCGAGGCGCCCGATTCTCCGGCCACTGACCGGATGCGCATCCTGCAGGCCCGCGAGGTCACTCTCCTTCGCGATGGTGACACGGTAGTCCTCCCGATTCCGAAAGATCTCATCTTCCGCCTCGATGAAGAGGCGAAGAGCGACACGGCTCCGGCCTACGCTATGATGGCCTATCGTCTGCCGACTGTCATCACGCAGGTAGTTCCCGGAGAAGGGGCTGCCCGCGGCGGGGTCAAAGAGGGAGACAGGGTGTTGCGGGTCGATTCCCTTGACGCCGTCCCGCTCGATCTCTTCCTGGAGGCCCTCCCCTCTCGGGCCGGAAAAGAGATTCAGCTGACAGTCGAGCGACAGAACGGCCAGACTACCGACACGCTGACCCTCCCCGTCAAGCTCAATGAGAATGCAAAAATGGGTGTCGGTCTGGAAATAGATCCTTCGAAGTTCTTCGATACGAAAGAGATTCATTACAATCTCTTCTCCTCCATACCGCGCGGAATCAAGATGGGAGTTGACCGCATGACGGCCTACGCCTCATCCATGAAGCTGGTCTTCACCAAGGAGGGAGCCAAGAGTGTCGGAGGTTTCGGATCCATCGGCGCTATCTTCCCCGAGAAATGGGACTGGATAGCGTTCTGGAACATCGCGGCTTTCCTTTCTGTCGCTCTGGCGTTCATGAACTTCCTGCCTATCCCGGCGCTCGACGGAGGGCATATTCTCTTCCTCGTCATCGAGATAATAATTCGCCGTCCGTTGCCGCAGAAATTCCTTGAATATGCCCAGCAGGCGGGAATGGTGCTTCTGTTAGCTCTCCTTCTCTATGCCAACGGAATGGATATTTTCCGCCTCTTCGTCAAATAAACGGTGAAGGCAGGCGAGTCTCTGTATATCATGCCTATAATTTTGAATCGCTCAATGCATAAAATCATATTGAAGAAGGGGAAGGAGGACTCCCTTCTGCGTCATCACCCCTGGGTCTTCTCGGGTGCTATCGGGCGTCTGCCTGACTCTATCGAGGAGGGAGACCTTTGTGTCGTCGAGGCCCAGGACGGAAGAGTGCTTGGTGTGGGCCACTATCAGATTGGCTCCATTGCAGTCAGAATCCTGGAGTTCGGTGTGAGTGATCTGCCGGAGGATTTCTATTACAAGCGACTGCTGAACGCTTTCAGTCTGCGCAAGACGCTGGGACTTATCAGGGAGGATAACGACTGTTTCCGCCTTGTCCACGGCGAGGGGGATTTCCTCCCGGGATTGGTTGTCGATATCTATGGACAGACGGCAGTTGTCCAGGCCCACTCCCCGGGGATGCACTTCGCCCGCAACGCTATCGCAGAGGCTCTCACTCGTCTTCCGGAGGCTCGCCTCAAGAATGTCTACTACAAATCGGAGACGACACTTCCCTATAAGGCCCATCTCGATCCGGAAAATGAATACCTAATCGGATCCTACGATGGCAATATTGCTGTCGAGAATGGTCTGAGTTTCAATATCGACTGGCTGCGGGGGCAGAAGACGGGCTTTTTCGTTGACCAGCGAGAGAACAGGGCGCTGTTGCAGAAATACGCGGCGGGGCGCAATGTGCTGAATATGTTCTGCTATACGGGAGGGTTTTCCGTCTACGCCATGCGCGGCGGGGCGAAGAGTGTCGACTCGGTCGACTCCTCGGCTAAGGCGGCTCAGCTGACCGACGCCAATATAGCGCTCAATTTCCCTGACGACACGCGTCATCGCACTTTCGCCGTCGATGCTTTCAAATTCCTGGCCGAAATGGAAAAGGATGAATACGACCTTATTATCCTCGACCCTCCGGCTTTCGCCAAGCATCGGAGCGCGCTCAAGAATGGACTGATGGGATACCGCCGCCTCAACGCGCGCGCCTTCGAGAAGATTCGCCCGGGGGGAATCCTGTTCACATTCAGCTGCTCGCAGGTCGTCACCCGTGAGATGTTCCGCCTGGCTGTCTTCACGGCCGCCGCCCAGTCGGGGCGAAAGGTGCGCATCCTCCATCAGCTGACCCAGCCTGCTGACCATCCGATCGACATATCCCATCCCGAGGGTGAGTATCTGAAGGGGCTGGTGCTCCAGGTCGACTGAAATTCCTGAAATTCCCAAAATACCCAATAACCGAAAATGACATTAAAAACGATTATCTGCGGAGGACTCGCCTCCGGAATCCTGACCGCCGCCTCGCTCCAGGCTGCCGAGGATAAGAATTTCAACTATCATGTAGACCGCTTCGCCGATATCGAGGTTCTGCGTTACGAAGTCCCGGGGTTCAATGACCTCTCCCTCGACCAGAAGAAGATGGTCTATTATCTCTCCCAGGCTGCCCAGGCGGGACGAGACATTATCTGGGACCAGAACGGCGCATACAATCTCAAATTGCGCAAGGCCCTGGAGAAGATTTACTCCAACTATGACGGCGACCGGAACGACCCGCAGTTCCGCGCTTTCGAGAAATATCTGAAGCAGGTGTGGTTCGGAAACGGAATACATCATCATTACTCCAACGACAAGTTCATCCCCGAATTTTCCCGCGAGTTCTTCCGCGACCAGTTGCAGAAGAATTGCCAGGGGTGCGCCTCGGGAAAATGTTCCGATATGATGGCGCTACTGGAGCAGATTGTCTTCGATCCGGATTTCATGCCGAAGAAGGTCAACCAGGATAGCTCGGTGGATGTCGTCAAGAGCTCGGCCGTCAATATGTATGACGGCAATCTGACGCAGGAAGAGGTCGAGGCATACTACGCCGCAATCAAGGATCCTTCCGACCCGACCCCCATCTCATACGGCCTGAACGCCCGTATGGCCAAGAAGGACGGTAAAATTGTCGAGGAGGTCTACCATCTCAACGGACTCTACGGCCCGGCGATTGCAAAGATTATATACTGGCTCGACCTGGCGAAAGGTGTGGCCGAGAACGATGCGCAGAAGGAATATATAACCTCACTTATCGACTATTATATCACCGGCGACCTGCGTCTCTTCGACCAGTATTCGATCCAGTGGGCCGAAGACACTAAGTCGGATGTCGATTTCGTCAACGGTTTCATAGAGTCTTACAACGACCCGCTGGGAATGACCGGCTCCTGGGAGTCATACGTCAATTTCAAGAACCGCGATGCCTCGGCGCGCACGGAGACCATATCCTCAAACGCCCAATGGTTCGAAGACCATTCTCCGATCGATCCGAAGTTCCGCAAGCCTAACGTCAAAGGTGTCTCGGCCAAGGTTATCAATGCCGTCCAGCTCGCCGGAGACGCATACCCGGCATGCGCTATCGGTATCAACCTGCCGAACGCAGACTGGATCCGCGCTCAGCATGGTTCCAAATCCGTCACTCTGGAAAACATCACCGAAGCATACGCTATGGCCTCGATCGGAAACGGTTTCAACGAGGAGTTCGTAATCGACAAACCGACCGCGAAGATGATGGACGAGTATCTGTATATTACCGATATGCTCCATACGGACCTTCACGAGTGTCTGGGACATGCTTCTGGACAGCTTCTGCCCGGAACCGACCCCGACGCGCTCAAGGAACATGGCTCGACGCTTGAAGAAGCTCGCGCCGACCTTTTCGCCCTCTATTATCTGGCCGATCCCAAACTGCTCGAACTTGGTATTCTGGATAATCCTAAGGCTTATCAGGCAGAATACTACAAGTATATGCTTAACGGCCTTATGACTCAGCTCAACCGTATCGAACCGGGAAAGGATGTGGAGGAGGCTCACATGCGCAATCGCCAACTGATCGCCGCCTGGGCTCTGGAGAAGGGTAAGAAGGATAAGGTTGTCGAGCTCGTCAGCAAGAACGGAAAGACTTTCGTCAAGATCAATGACTACGCCAAGCTCCGCGATCTGTTCGGTCAGTTGCTGAAGGAGATTCAGCGTATCAAGTCGGAAGGTGACTACGAAGCAGGTCGCCAGCTTGTCGAGACATACGGCGTCAAAGTCGATCCCAAGCTCCACAAGCAGGTGCTCGACCGCTACGCCAAGCTTGACATCCCCCCCTATCGCGGTTTCGTCAACCCGGTTCTGGTCCCGCAGTTCAACGACAAAGGTGAGATTATAGATATCCGCCTCGACTATACGGAATCATATCCGGAACAGATGCTGCGCCTGAGCCGCGATTTCTCTACTTTATAAAACATCTGCCGGAAAATCGCAATTTTATATCTATATAGAGAATCATATCTTTATAGATACTTGCAATCTTATATAGAATCTCAGCAATTCTTTATAATTGCAACTTTATAAAGAATTGCGACATTCGTTGATAAAGGATTCCTGAATGTATCCGGAAATAAAGAAGGAGTTTTTCGCTTTCCGCGACGGACTGACGGCCGACGTGTTGCGCAAAGGTGGACTCCCCCACAAGATGATTTTCGGCCTGCAGATTCCGCAGATTCGCCATATCGCCGACACCCTCTCCGCTCTCAGCGGAGAGGAACGGCGTGCCCGGGCTTTCTGGCTTTGGGCAGACCGCGACGTCCGCGAATCGCGTCTGCTCGCCTGTTTCCTCTTTGACCCATCAGAGATCAGCCCTGAGGAGGCTCTCGCCTTGGCCTCTGACCTCCGTTCGCGCGAAGAAGCCGATATGCTCGCTTTCCGCCTTCTCAAACGCCTCCCCTCTCCGGAGGCCATACTCAGAAGCCTGGAGGGAGCAATCGAAGAAGAAGGACCGGCAAACGTCAGCCGGCGTATGGCCGCCGAAGCCCTCCGCCGCCATCTGGAATAGTATCCAACTGAGCCCCGGATTTGTCAAAGTGTGGCCCGCTCGCGGGCCATCATCCCCGTAAAGTCAAACCCCCAAAATGGAGCCGAGGCCCGGAAGAATTTTCCGGGCCTCGGCTCCATTATATTAGCCCTCATCGAATTCCTTGAGAGAAAATAAACAAAGAATCCGAGAAAAAGAGATTATAGGGAAAAGAGAGAATAAGAAAAGAGGTCAGCTCAATGAGCTGACCTCTTTTGTAGCGGGATCGAGAATTGAACTCGAGACCTCCGGGTTATGAATCCGACGCTCTAACCAACTGAGCTATCCCGCCATTTCGCTTTTTACGATCTCGGCGCCGTGGCGCTTCCTCCGTTTTGCGAGTGCAAAGTTAATACTTTTATCCTCTCCCACCAAATTTTCCAACAACTTTTTTTCAATCCTTCTTATTTTTCTACTTTTCCGACTCCTATGCCCCTCCTTTTTTAGTCTCGATACCCTTTTATTCCATTTTTATGACCTCTACCTCCCCGTTTTTTATTATCTTAGCATTGCAATGCTGATCTTTCCAACATACAAAGTTTCAAGAGCTCATATCACACGTCGGGCGCTGAATACAGCCGCCGCAGCAATATGCTTAGTCGCGCTCCAATCCTGCTTCACCGGGATTGAATCGACAAAGCGCATAGAACCGACTAAGGCCGACCTGCGCGAGCTCGCGCCCTCGAAAGAGGAGATACTTATGAGCCGGGTAACGCCTACACCCCTTGCGCTATGGGAGAAAGGGAAACGTTTCTCCGTTGCCGACCAAAGGATAGAATATATCCTCCAGCCGGTTTCCGGAACGCGTTCAATTCTCAAGGGGGGAGACATACTGACTTTCGCCGGCGTCTCGGAAATTGTGATGCCTGACGCCTCCCGCAACTGCGCCATCGTTCTCGAAAACTGTGACGGCGGACGCTTCCTGCTCAACACATCCCGTCCGGCAGAATCCGCCGGTGAGATGGTCCTCTCCGACCGGCTGCCGATGCTGCGCGACATGAAAATGATCTCCCAAACAGACTCCCTTTTGCGCGGACGTAAGCTATGGAGCCTCTCGCCTCTGGTCTATGACGAAAATTCCACACGCCTCGAAACCCTGAAGTTTATGCCGCTTACTGTCGATTCGGTCACCCCGGGTGACGCTCGATTCCCGATGCGGGTCTGGACCACCGATTCCCTTTCCCGTCCCCGCTTCTACTTCATGGGCTTCAACGATTCCTCATCCGAAAGCAGACCGATGGAGAAGGTTTTCTCGCTCTCTGACCCGCGTCTCCTCTATCCCCGTATTTCCGAAGCCCATTGGCAGGCTATACGGCGCCGAGGGCTCATCCCGGGGATGACAAAAGAGGAATGCCGCCTTTCATTAGGCAGTCCATCCGACGCGACAGCCGGACGCGACTATTCCTCTACGATCGATCTCTGGCAATACCCGGACGGAACCTATCTGCGATTCATCGACGGCTTGCTGGTAGATTTCCGAAAATAGCCCCTTCCCAAAAAGCAGCCCGCTCCCCAAAAAAGAGAGCCGCCCCCAAAAAAGGCAGCCTCCCCAAAAAGCAGCCCGCTTTCCAAGCAGAATTTGTCTAAGTGTGGCCCGCTTGCGGGCCAAAAAAAGCAAACAGCTCAAAAAAACCAAGCAGCCCCGAAAAAGCAAGCAGCCCGGAAACCCCGAAAAATCAGCCCAGAACCCGCGCAAAGCAAAATAAAGATGATAGATTTTCAAAAAGATAAAGACCTCTCTTCCCTGACCACCTTCGGCCTACCGGCCTCCGCATCCCTCTTCGCTGAATATGACAACGTAAACGACCTCATCCGTATCTTCCGCTCCGAAGAATACCGCTCGAATGAGGCCCTGCATATCGGAGGAGGCTCGAACCTCCTCTTCGTTGATAAATTCCCGGGACTAATCCTCCATTCCGCAATCCGCGGAATAAAGATCTACGGATCAGATCCGCAACGAATTTTCGTGATTGCCGGAGCTGGTGAGAAATGGACAGACCTGGTCCGCTTCACCCTCGACGAAGGTCTCGCAGGACTCGAAAACCTCGCCGGAATCCCGGGTGAGGTCGGCGCCTCCCCGGTGCAGAATGTAGGCGCGTATGGCGTAGAAGCCGGAGACCGCATTTTCTCGGTAGAATGCTTCGATACGCTGACCGGAAAGGTCGTGACAATCCCTGCCGCCGACTGCGGCTTCGCCTATCGCACATCCCGCTTCAAGACCGAATGGCGCGGACGATACTTCGTTCTGCGAGTAAGCTTCCTGCTCCGTCGCTCTGACGTCGCCCAATCGCTCGACTACGGCCCGCTGAAAAATCTGACCGAAAGACTCGGACGCCAGCCATCCCCGAAAGAGGTGGCAGAAGAGGTTCTCGCAATCCGTAACTCCAAACTTCCGGACCCTTCTGAGATTGGTTCGGCCGGAAGTTTCTTCAAGAATCCTGTCCTGGACCGCTATTATTTCGAGCAGGAGATTGAAGGACTGCATCCGGAAATCCCCCGACATGAAATCAAGGAGAAGGATGGAAAAGAGATGGTCAAGCTTCCCGCCGGATGGCTCATCGAGCATTCCGGACTGAAAGGAGAACGCATCGGAGGTGCGCAGGTATGGCCCGGACAGTGTCTGGTCATAGCCAATACCGGCGACGCCTCGGTCGCAGACGTTATCGGGCTGGCAGACCTTGTCAAGAAGCGCGTAGCGGAGAATTTCAATGTCGTGCTGGAACCGGAGGTGCAATATGTCGATATGTCGACTCGCGTAACTATTCTGGGATCCGGAACCTCAAAAGGGGTTCCCGAAATAGGGTGTCATTGCGCGGTATGTCGTTCGGAAGACCCACGAGACCGGCGTACCCGCGCCTCTGTCCTTGTAGAAATCCGCGGTAAACGCTTCCTCATCGATCCGGGGCCCGATTTCCGCCAGCAGATGCTCAGACACAATATCGACCATCTCGACGCCATACTGATAACCCATTCCCATTACGACCATGTCGGAGGTCTCGACGATCTGCGGCCGCTCGAAAAGGGGGGTGACCATATCAGGCTATATATGGAGCCTAATGTCCATGCCGACCTCGAACGCCGGCTTGACTACTGCTTCAAACCCCATCCCTATCCCGGAGTTCCTCAATTCGATGTCCATGAAATCGGCGACGAAGGATTCGAAATCGATGGAATCCATATCCTCCCCGTCAGGGTCATGCACGCCAAGCTCCCTATACTCGGTTTCCGCATCGGGGAGTTCGCCTACGTCACCGATGCCAAAACCATACCCGAAGAAGAGAAATGGAAACTGGAGGGGCTCCAGCTCCTTATCCTCAACGCCCTGCGCGAAGCTCCCCATTTCTCCCATCTGAATCTGGAAGAGGCACTGGCTCTAATTGATGAAGTAAAGCCTTCGATGACCTATCTGACACATATCGCTCATTCTATGGGACGCCATGCTGACCGCGAGGCTAACCTCCCGCCTCACGTCCGTCTGGCTTACGACGGACTCTCATTAAAAATCCTCTAATCGCTAAATGAAATATAATTACAAGCGCCGCCTCAGCGGCGAAGCCCGTGTGGGCAAGATAGGCATCGGTGGTGAAAATCCGGTGCGCATTCAGTCAATGACCAACACCTCGACTCTCGATACCGAAGGTTCGGCCCTTCAGGCGAAGCGTATCGCCGATGCGGGGGGAGAGATTGTCAGACTGACAACGCAGGGGGTGCGCGAAGCCGCCAATATGGGGGCCATACGCTCGCGTCTCGACGAGATGGGTTGTGATGTCCCGCTCGTGGCGGATGTCCACTTCAATCCTAATGCCGCCTTCGAAGCCGCGCGCCACTGCGAGAAAGTGCGTATCAACCCGGGAAATTTCGTCGATGCGGCGCGCACTTTCGTCAAACTGGAATTTACCGATGAGGAATATGCCGACGAACTGCGCAAAATCGACGAAGCTCTGGTGCCCTTCCTGCGCCTCTGTGCGGAACGCGGAGTCTGTATCCGCCTGGGGGTCAACCATGGGTCGCTCTCCGACCGTATCATGAGCCGCTATGGCGACACTCCGGCCGGAATGGTAGAATCGATGATGGAGTTCCTGCGTATATGCGTCAGAGAAGGGTTCCGGAATGTGGTCCTCTCCATCAAAGCCTCCAATACGGTCGTAATGACCGAGACGGTCCGTCTGCTCGTCAGCGAGATGGATAAGGAAGGTATGGATTTTCCTCTGCATCTGGGAGTGACCGAAGCCGGTGACGGCGAGGACGGACGCATCAAGAGCGCTGTCGGAATCGGCGCTCTGCTGGCGGAAGGACTAGGCGATACTATTCGCGTTTCCCTCAGCGAGGATCCGGAAAAGGAGATACCGGTAGCTGCACTCTTGCGCGACCATATCGCGCGACGTGCCGACCACTCCCCTATCCCGGAACCTTCCGTCCCATGCGAGGCCGGCTCTCGATACCGTTCCTCATCGTTCCCTGGCACACCCTGGAGCGTGCAGGGGATTGATCTGGAGCAATGGCCCGAAGAGTGGCGGCGTGTCGATGCCTCCTCTGATCCGACCGCCTATGAGGTGGCCGACCTCTCCCCCATCATCCTTACCTCCCGTCATATAAATGCTCCGGCGGAAATAGCCTCCTGGATCGACCGCTATCAGCAAGCCGGAGGACGCGCTCCGATTATAGGACGCATGAGTTACGAGACCTCCGACCTGGAGACACTCCAGGCGCAGGCAGGCGCTGATTTCGGCTATCTCCTCCTCAACGGTTATCTCTCTGCAATCGAAGTCGACGCCCCCGCCTTCAACCGCGACACATTGGCTAATCTTGAACTCGGCATCCTGCAGGCAGCCCGTCTGCGTATCTCCCGAACCGAATATATATCATGCCCCAGCTGCGGGCGCACCCTCTTCGACCTTCAGCAGACACTGGCGGAAGTCAAAAAGGCGACCTCACATCTGACACACCTCAAAATAGGTGTAATGGGATGTATCGTCAACGGTCCCGGCGAGATGGCCGATGCTGACTACGGCTATGTCGGCGCCGGCCCAGGACGTGTCTCCCTCTACCGAGGCAAGGAACTGGTGATTAAAAATATCCCTACCTCAGAAGCCCTTCCCGCCTTACTCGACCTCATCGCCGCCGATGCCAACTCTGCGCCCGATACAAACTCCACCAATCAGAAATAAATCGGCCCAGCTAATCGCTAAGAGATTGGAATATGCACATCCCTCCCCGGGTTGCCCTCTCCACCCATCAACGGGCAACCCGGGGCGCAGCCGGCGCGTTATAGCGGAACCGCCGGAACATCAGATCCGGATCATTCAGGCACCGGCGCACCTCCCGCGACAGCTGCGCTGCCGACACACCCGGAGCCAGAGACACCATCTTGGAACTAAAAGCGGAACTGAAAACGGAACTAAAACAGGACTTGGAACTGAAAACGGAACTGAAAAACCATATCTTTAATAGACGTCGCTCGACATCATTTACCCTCATTTGATATTCAGCCTTATTTTACAATACTTTAAAAACCAACATATTATAACCTAAAAAGCCGCTAACTCATTGATACAAAAAAGAGAGAGCCGCTTCCACGACGGCTCTCTCCCACGATTCCACTATAGAAAATTTTAGCGTTGATTATCAATGTGTTATTTATATTTCGGTGCAAAATATCTATCGTTTATCAATATCTTTAGCATTGCTTTGGTGCTTTTGGGGAGGAACAGGGGTATGACTGGCCGGGGAATGAATGGATGGGTCTTGATGAGTGGATAAAGATGTAGCGACCTATCCTCTCGGAGGGGTCGCTCGTTGTGAACTTGGAAAATTAATCATTCATTCCTCTGCTGTTGTGTGTGGTCTCATGTGTGTGGTCTCATATGAGGCGTCGGGCAAGGGTGAGGAGGGGTTTTCGGAGGGACCAGAGGAGGCTCGCGGTAAGGGCTGTCAGTAGGTAGGGCCATGTGGCGAGGCGGGTTTTTTGCCAGGTTGTGAGTTCCTTTTCTACAGGGACGGGGATTTCGACGGGGATTGGCTTTTCGGTCATGCGGTCGTGGATTATGGAGTCGCGGGTGTTGGTGAGGGGGATGGGTATGGGGGTTGGTTTGTTCCGGAGGGTGTGGGTGAGTGTGCCGTCGTCGTTTATGCGGGCATCGCTTTCGGCGTAGGTGGTCTCAAGGTGGGAGGTCTTTGCCGGGGTCGTTCGCTCGGCTGTCTGCGGCGGTAGTTCGATGAATACCGTATCGATGGTTTCGATATGGATGAGGCGGGTGTTGTCAGTGTTTTCGACGGGGATTGCCTGGACAGGATTGACGGCCGGTTTATGGCTTCGGCAGGAAGCTATCGTCAGTATTCCGAGGAGGACTGGAAAGATGAAATTTTTTCGGTTGAGCATAAAAAAAATAATGAATTTATTTGAAAAACACTTGCATAATTCAAATAAATTCACTATCTTTGTAGTGTGATCGATGAGAGGTCACAAGGGATAATTCTTCCGCCTGGAAAAGGGAAGAAAAACAATCCGACAGATTTCAAGAACCATGGTAACAATCGAAATTACCTTGAAAAAGTCTGGAGATTTAAAACGAGGGTCATAAAGATAACGATTCTCTGATCTCCCCTCCCTCCCGATGGCGGTCGGGAGGGAGGCTGTCGGATTGTTTTGCAAAGATAGTTTTTTTATTTGAATTATGGAATCTGAATTTGTTAATGTCGCAGAGAGCGAGGGTCAGGTGGCGTCGAAGCGGCAGCGCGGAGGTGCGCGTCGTGGGGCGGGGCGCAAGAAGATCGCAGACCGGGAGTGTAAGGTTGCTTTCGGGATTTCGGCGCGGGCGAAGGCGAACCTGGAGCGCTATGCGCAGGAGAACGATGTTTCTCTTAACGAGGCTGCTGTCCGGATTTTCGAGGGTCTGTTTCCTTGAGTCGCCTGGGGGCTTCGGGCTTCCGGACTCAGCTCTATTCAGGCGGTCGGGGCGGGACGACCGCGACGAGGGCTGGAAGCCCTCTAACCCCTATTCGCGCTCCGGCCTTCGCTTCATCGGGAGCGGATGTAGTCGGTGATGGCGTCGGCGTGGAGGAGGGTGATGGCTCTTTTGCCGGCGGGGGACTTGAGGTAGGCGAGGTCGTCGCGGTTGTCATGGAAGAGGTTCTCGGTGAGGACTGCGGGACAGCGGGTGGCTGTGAGGATGGTGAAGCGGGCTTCATAGTCGCGGTCTCCGTCGGTGAGGTCTGTGCGGATGAGGGTTCCGGGGGGAAGATGATTGATGGCTTGGGTGTAGAGGTTTTCGGCGAGGCGGTCTGCCTTGGTGTTGCCGGGGGATGTGTAGGCGCTCCATCCGCGGGCTTTCATCCACTGGCCGTTGCCGGCGGCGTTGGTGTGGAGGGAGATGAGGATTACGTTGGCGTTTCCGTGGATGGCGCATAGCTGGTTTGCGCGTCGGGCTCGCTCGGTTAGCGAGATGTCGGTGGTTTCGGGGACGAGGAGGCGGGCGTCGAGGCCGCGGGCTGTCAGTTCGGCCTGGAGCAGGCGGGCGATTTCGCG